>NZ_AOID01000047.1 GCF_000337195.1 Natrinema versiforme JCM 10478
CGCGCCATCAGAGATGTGTATAAGAGACAGGCGTAACGAAGAGCGAATCTCGACCGGAACCGGGGGCGGACTGCCTCCGGACGATCGCTGCGTGTCGTCTGCAACTCGCCGTGTGATTTCGGCCCCAATTCCGACGGTCGACCGGTGAGAGCCGGACGATACGGTCTGAGTGGCTCCGTACCGGGTTATCCGGTGAGGAACCCGCCCGGAGAGACCTGCGTCGCGGGGCGACCGTCATCGCTCGTCTGCACGCCCGAGAACGACGGCGAGTGCTCGATCGTTCGTTGCATCTTCGCGCCGAATTTCGTGTGCGTTGCCAGGATGGCGAGTATCTTACTCATACACGAGTTAATAATCGTGTCGTCCTTGTAAGCCTTTTTGCGATGATAGTCCGTGTTGGATAATCGGCGATCGGACCATTAGCGAACGACTCTCACGATCCCATTGAGTCATGCGATCGCTCGAGCGAACGCCGCCAGAATCGTGTGCAGCGCCTCGAGACAGAATCGAACCGTTCTCGGCACCGGACCCCCTCGACACTCGCGCGCTCTCAGCGGTGCAGATGACAGGCCGAGAAGTGGGTCCCGTCGCCGCGTTCGGGCTCGAGTTCGTAGGCCGGTCGCTCGCGTGCACAGACGCTTTGCTCGGCGAAAGAGTCGAGCAGGAGATCGGTCGCCGCTTCCCAGCAGTCGGCTTCGTCGTCGGCCTCGCGGTCGGTCTCGCCATCGTTCGCGACGAGGTCGATCGCTTCCTCGACGACCGAGCCCGCCTCGCCGCCTGGCGGGCGGCCGTCGAAGAACTCTCGTCGCATCTCCGCGGCCGACATCGATTCGAACGACCGCCGTTTGATCGCTCGCATGAACGCTCGCGTCTGGGCCCACTCCCCGTCGGCCCAGTCGTACGCGTCGGGGGCGATCAGGCGCGGACACCGCGTTCGGAACCGACAGCCCGAGGGCGGATCGACCGGGCTGGGAACCTCACCCTCGAGCACGCCGCGCGCGCCGTCCTCCCGCGGGTCGGGGACGGGGATCGACTCGAGCAGGGCGCGGGTGTAGGGGTGTTGTGGGTTCTCGAACAACTCCTCTTTCTCCGCCAACTCGACGATGTGACCGAGGTACATCACCGCGACTCGGTCGGAGATGTGGCGGATCACGGAGAGGTCGTGGGCGATGAAGAGGTAGGTCAGTCCGAACTCGTCTTGGAGTTCGTCCATCGTGTTCAGTACCTGCGCCTGAATGGAGACGTCCAGCGCGGAGACGGGCTCGTCGCAGACGACGAAATCGGGATCGACCGACAGCGCTCGCGCGAGGTTGATCCGCTGGCGCTGCCCGCCGGAGAAGGCGTGTGGATGGCGGTTGTAGTGGCGCGGATCGAGCCCCACCTTCTCGAGGAGGTCCTTCGCCCGGGCCTCCCGGCCCTCGTCGTCGAGCAGCCCGTGGGCCCGCATCGGCTCCTCGATGATCTGGCCGACCTTCATCCGCGGATCGAGCGAGGACTGGGGGTCCTGGAAGATCATCTGCATGTCCGAGCGGGTCCGCCGGAGTTCCTCGCCGCTCAGGTCGGCCAGATTCTCTCCCTTGAAGTAGATGTCCCCCTCGGTGGGCTCGAGCAGGCGCAGGATCGTCCGCCCGAGCGTGCTCTTGCCGCAGCCGGACTCGCCGACGAGCCCGAGCGTCTCGCCGGGCCGCACCTCGAGGGAGACGTCGTCGACCGCCTCGACGTGCTCCCGATCGACGCTGATCGGCGGGAACGTGCCCGGATCGAACTGCATGCCCGCGAGCAGTCCCGACTCCTGCGAGAAGTACTTCGTGACGCCCTCGAGTTCGAGCAGCGGCCCCTCCCGGTCGTACGTGTGCTCCTCGTCCAACCGAATGCCGCTACTCACGGCTCCCACCCCCGCTGTCGTCGCCGGTCGGGTTGGCCGCGAGTTCCGAGTCCGCGCCCGAGTCGCCGCTCCCCTCGTCTCTCACGGTCGACACGCCGCCGGCGACCCCCTCGAGCGGCGGGCTCTCGTCGTAGCCCACGTCGAAGGCGTCGTGTTGGACGCAGGCCGCGCGGTGGGGTTCACCGCCGGCGTCGTCGACCACCTTCGCCTCGGGGTGGACCCGCTTGCAGACCTCCCGCGCGTCGGGACAGCGCGGGTGGAACCGACAGCCCGACGGCGGGGTGATTGCTTCCGGCATGACCCCCTCGATCGCCTCGAGTTCCGTGACGGTTCGATCAGGACGGGGGATCGAGTCCAGCAGGGCGTTCGTGTAGGGATGTTTGGTGTCGTAGAACAGTTCGTCGACGGGCGCTTGCTCGACGATCTCGCCGAGGTACATCACGTTCACCCGGTCGCAGATCTCGGCGACGACGCCCAGATCGTGGGTGACCCAGATGAAGCTCGTTCCGTACTTCGCTTGGAGGTCGTCGACCAGATCGAGGATCTGGCCCTCGACGGTGACATCGAGGGCGGTCGTCGGCTCGTCGGCGATGATGAGGCTGGGCTCGCAGGCCAGCGCCATTGCGATGAGCACGCGCTGGCGCATCCCGCCGGAGAACTGGTGGGGGTACTCCTCGTAGCGCTCCTCGGGATCGGGGATGCCGACCTCCCGGAGCATGTCGATCGCCGCCGCTTTCGCCTCGTCTTCGCCCAGCCCGCGGTTGAGTTCGATGAACTCCCGCAGTTGGCCGCCGACGGTGAAGACGGGGTTGAGCGACTCCATCGGGTCCTGAAAGATCACCGCGATCTCGTTGCCCCGGATGCGGGTCCGGATCTCCTCGTCGGAGAGGGCGTCGTCTCGCTTTCGTAATTCGCCGTCCGGCCCCTCCTCGAGGCCGAAGATCGTCTCGCCCTTGTAGGTGATCTCGCCGGCGACGATCTCGCCGGGGGCCTCGACGAGCCCCATGATGCTCATCGAGGCGACCGATTTCCCGGCTCCGCTCTCGCCGACGAGGCCGACGATTTCGCCCTCGCGGACCTCGAAGGAGAGGCCGTCGACTGCGCGTACTGTACCGGCTTCGGTGAAGAACTGCGTCTTGAGGTTCTCGACGCGGAGTAGTGGTTCGGAACTCATTGTTAGTCGTCGATTCGCGGGTCGAGGGCGTCCTGCAGGCCGTCGCCGAACAGGTTGAAGCCCATGATGGTGATCATGATCGCGATACCCGGCCAGATCGAGAGCCAGACGTTCGAGTGCATGTAGCCGTGTGCGATGTTGAGCATCTGGCCCCAGTCGGGCGTCGGCGGCTGTGCGCCGTAGCCCAAAAAGGAGAGCCCGGCCACGATGAGGATCGTCACGCCGATCTGGAGCGTCGCGTACACCAGCACCGGCGCGAAGCTGTTCGGCACGACGTGTCGCATGATGATGTGGCGGTCTTTCACGCCGGCCGCCCGCGCCGCCTCGATGTAGTCCATCTCGCGGATGCTCAGGACCCGGCTCCGGATGATGCGGGCGAAGACCGGAATGAACGTGATCCCGACGCCGAGGACGGCATACCAGATGTTCGCCCCGCCGACGAAGACGGTGAAGACGATGATGAGGATCAGCGGCGGGATCGAGTAGACCGTCTCGACGGCCCGCATGAGGATGTCGTCGGCCCGACCGCCGTAGTAGCCGGCGACGGCACCGATGACCGTCCCGCCGGCGAGCCCGATGAACGTCGAGACGAGCCCGACGAACACCGACACCTGCGTGCCGTAGACGATCCGCGTGAAGTAGTCCCGCCCGGTGTGGTCCGTGCCGAGGGGATGCTCGAGTGTGCCGCCTGCGGGCAGCGGGTTCCACGCCTGCTCGGCGAGCGGGAAGTACGGCGGCATGTGTTGGGTCCCCTCGCCCGGCGGCGGGATGTGGGTCGGGTGATCGAAGATCGGCAGTAGTCGCGCGAACGTGAAATCCGACAGGAGCCCGAACGTGAGCAGTGAGAGGTTGCTGTCGACCACGGCGTAGATCGCGACGAACAGCACGATCGTCACGACGTACAGCCCCCAGCGGGCCGTCGTGTCCCGTTTGATCCGCGCGACGGTGTAGCGCCAGCCGACGCGGGCCTCGACTTCCTCCTCGTCTTCGGTCGCCGGTTCCCGGCCGCTCTCGAGCTGTGATTCACTGACTGCCATGGTTACTCTCGCTCACCGTAGGTGACTCGCGGGTCGACGTACGCGTAGGAGATGTCGGTGATGATGACGCCGATCACGAACAGGAACCCGAGCATCATCGTGATCCCCATCACGAGCTGGTAGTCGTTCGTCGAGATCGCGTTGACGAACAGCCGGCCCATCCCGTTGATGTTGAACACCGTCTCGACCAGCACCGCGCCGCCGATCGCCGTCGACAGGTTCAGCCCGACGATGGTGATGATCGGGAGCTGTGCGACGTTGAACGCGTGCTTTCGCAGGATCGTCCGCTCGGGCACGCCGTAGGCGCGGGCCAACTTGACGTACTCTCCCTGTAGCGACTCGATCATCTGGGTCCGCTCGACGCGCATGATCGTCGCCATCTGTAAGGTCCCCAGCGCGATCATCGGCAACAGGAGGTGTCTGACTGACTCGTAGTAGAGCTCGAGGTGGCCGTCGATCCCCCGGTAGGCACTCGGCGGCCGCCACGGGTAGATGAGCCCGCTCGAGGGGAGCCAGCCGAGCGTGACCGCGAAGATCAGGATCAGGACGATGCCGATCCAGAACGAGGGGGTGCTGACGCCGACGAGCGCGGCGATCCGCGAGACGTGGTCGGTCGGCTCGTTTCGCCGGTTGGCGGCGATGATTCCGAGCGGGATCGCCGTCGCCAGCGCGAACGCGTAGGCCGACAGGACCAACAGGAGCGTCGGTCCGACCCGGTTTATCATCAGGTCGGCGACCGGTCGCTGGTGGTGGATGCTCTGTCCGAAATCGCCCTGTAGCAGGCCGCCCATGTAGGTCAGGTACCGCTCGTGAAGCGGCCTGTCGAGTCCGTATCGGCGCTCGATCGTTCGGACCAGTTCCTCGCTGTGTTCCTGTCCCTGCAACATCAGACTGACCGGATCGCCCGGCCCCAGATTCGCCAGCAGGAACGTGATGACGGAGATCCCGATCAGGACGGGGATCGCCTGCAGGAGCCTGTATATCGTGTACTTGAGTAGCTTCATCGGTTCGCGAGTCGGGTGGTCGTTTCGTCGCTACGCTCGGACCGCTTCGGACCGGCCGCCGGATCGATTCGCCGACCGCCGAACTCGACCCAACGGCCGGCGTGCTCACTCCATCGACACGTTCGCGTGATCAGCGATGAGGTCCGGATTTCGCGTGACCTCCGGGTGCGCTTGCAGGTCTTGGACGTACTCCCTCGAGGCCATCGTGTTGTCCTGCGTGAACGCGGGAAGCGCCGGCAGTTGCTCGACGATCTCCCGGATGACGGGCTCGTAGAGGTCGTACCGTTCGTCCTGATCGGCCGAGTTACGCGCCTGTGCGATGGCGTCGTGGAAGCCGTCGCTGCCCTCGTAGAAGTGACCCTGATTGATCTCTTCTTGGCTCTCGTGGAAGAGCGAGTAGAGGTAGAAATCGGGGTCGGGGCCGCCGGTCCAGCCCAGCAGGTACATTTGGTAGTCGTCCGCGCTCCCGGTCGTGTACGTGTCGACCAGCGTCGCGAAGTCGAGCACTTGGACATCCGCCCCGTAGCCGATCTCGTCCAGCCGGGTGGCGATCCGCTCGGCGAGTTGCGCCCGGATCCCCTCCGGCGTGATGATCGTCGGCTCGAAGCCGTCGGGCGCGTGTTCGTCGAGCAGCGACTGGGCCTCGTCGGGATCGTAGTCGGGGAGGAGGTCCTGATACTCGTCCGCGGGGAAGCCCCAGACCTCGTTGACGACCGGCGGAATCGGGCTGTACATCGGCGAGGTCACGTTCGCGCCGTTGGACTCGATGAAATCCCCCATCGAGAACGAGTGGGCGATCCCTCGCCGTACGTCGGCGTTTGCCGTCGGCCCCTCGTTGCAGTTAAACGCCATGTACATGAACGTCGGGCTCTCCGCCGAGTGGAGGGTCACGCCGTCCTCGCCCTCGAGGACGTCCCAGTCGTCGTTGGGAATGCCCGCGATCGCGTCAGTGTTCTCCGAGCGGATATCGGAGACGCGGCCGGCCTCGTCGTCGTGGGCCTCGAAGCGGACCCGCTCGAGGTTCGGGTCCAGGTCGCCCCAGTAGTCGTCCCACCGCTCGATCTCGACGTACTCGTTTTCCTGCAGGTCGGCGAAGGTGAACGGCCCCGACCCCACGGGGTCCGTGTTGAACGCGTCGCGGTCGTCGGTTCGGACCGACTCGGGAACCACGGTCACGCCCATCGTCTGGAGTTCGAACGGGCCGTACGGCTCCTCGCCGAGGTCGACTTGCAGCTGATAGTCGTCGATGACCTCGGTGCTCTCGATCATGTCGTACTCGGCGGCGTTTTCGGTCTCCTCCTCGACGGGCGCGGTAAACGAGTGGGCCACGTCGGCGGCGGTCACGTCGTCGCCGTTGTGGAACTCCGCGGCCTCCTCGATCTCGAAGATGTAGCGAGTGCCGTCGCGCTCGACGGTCGGCTCGCCCGTCGCGAGTTTCGGCTGGAGCTCGAGGCTCTCGCCGAACTCGTAGAGCCCGTCGAAGACGAGCTGTATCACCTGAAAACTGTAGGCGTCGTTCGAGATGACGGGGTCGAACTGTTCCTCGCGGGACTGCTCTTGCGTGAAGTGGAATGCGTCGCCGTCGCCGCTGCCGCCCCCACCGATACACCCTGCGACCACTGCCGCGGAGACGGCGGCTCCCGAGGCGAGGAGTCGCCGTCGCGTCGTTGATTGCTGTGGCACCATCCTGCTGTGTGGTAGCAACCCACCTATTTTGGTATCAGCAGGGTAACACGCGCAAATCGCTTTTTACTGCTCGATAATGGACTCGTACTCTCTCGTGTGAGTTCGATTTCTGTACACTAATGGCTCACACTGTACATTTCAGTCGATTTCCCTCTCGGCCGATCGACCGGTGATCGGTTATATAATCGGATACTGGTTGTACTAGTGACTAGTGTCCGCGATATCGAGGAAATCTCTCCGGACACGTGTCCGAACTCGCGTCGCGCGCAGTCGCTCGGAACGGCGGGCAACCCCGACACTGCGGGAATCGGCCGCGCTGCACTCGACCGCTCGCGACCGGTGGGCTTTTTCTGCCGGCCGTCACAGTAGATGCGTATGAACTACCGAGCCGTCGAAACCACCGAGGAGTACGTCGCCAGCCTCGAGCACGGTGCCGACTGGCGGGCCGAGATCGAGTCGCTCGCGGACGATGTCGAGGGCGACGCCGCATGGTTTACTGCGCTCGGCGCGGTCCAAGACGCCGAACTATGGTTCTACGATCAGGACGAGTGTGAATACTACCCGATCGAGTTCGACGAGCCGCTGGAAGTCGCCAGCTGCGTCGGGAACGTCTCGTGGCTCGACGACGAGCGCTTCGCTCACACGCACGCCGTCCTCTCGGACGACGAGGGCACGACCTATTCCGGGCACCTGAACGCGGCCACGGTCTGGGCCGGCGAGGTCTACATGCGCGTCTTCGCGGAGCCCCTCGAGCGCGAGTACGACGAGACCACCGAACTCGACCTCTGGCTCTGACATGCGGCCGGAAGACGAACGGTACTTCGAGGGACTCGAGGACCAACTCGACGAGGCCCTAGACGTCGCCGAGCGAGCCAAGAAACGGGGCGGCGATCCGAAACCCGAGGTCGAGATCCCGGTCGCCAAGGACATGGCCGACCGCGTCGAGAACATCCTCGGGATCGCGGGCGTCGCCGAGCGGGTCCGCGAACTCGAGGGGCAGATGAGCCGCGAGGAGGCGGCCCTCGAACTCGCCGAGGACTTCGCCGAGGGCCGCGTCGGCGACTACGAGACGAAAGCCGGCAAGATCGAGGGGGCGGTCCGAACCGCTGTCGCGCTCCTGACCGAAGGCGTCGTCGCCGCGCCCATCGAGGGGATCGACAGGGTCGAAATCCTCGAGAACGACGACGGCACCGAGTTCGTCAACGTCTACTACGCCGGCCCGATCCGTTCTGCCGGCGGGACCGCACAGGCCCTCTCGGTGCTCGTGGCCGACTACACGCGCGCGCTGGTGGGCATCGAACAGTACAACATCCGCCAGGAGGAGGTCGAACGCTACGCCGAGGAGATCGCCCTCTACGACAAGGAAACGGGGCTTCAGTACTGTCCCAAGGCAAAGGAGGCCAAGTTCATCGCCAAACACCTCCCGATCATGCTCGACGGGGAGGCCACCGGCGACGAGGAGGTCTCCGGCTTCCGCGACTTAGAGCGGGTCGACACCAACAGCGCCCGCGGCGGGATGTGTCTCGTCCTCGGCGAGGGGATCGCGCTGAAAGCGCCGAAGATCCAGCGCTACACCCGCAATCTCGACGAGGTCGACTGGCCGTGGCTGCAGGACCTCATCGACGGCAACTACTCCGACGACGAGGACGAAACCGCGGACGACGAATCTGACGGTGACGACGCGGACGAGGCGTCTGCGGAAAGCCACGAGGACGAAGTCGCGGACGACGCCGCTGACAACGACGGCGACGCGGACGAACCCGAGGGGCCGCCCCGCGTCGAAACCTCGGAGAAATTCCTTCGTGACCTGATCGCCGGCCGCCCCGTCTTCTCTCATCCCTGTGCGAGGGGCGGCTTCCGGCTCCGCTACGGCCGGGCGCGAAATCACGGCTTCGCGACCGCCGGCGTCCACCCCGCCGCGATGCACCTGGTCGACGACTTCCTCGCGACGGGCACGCAGATCAAGACCGAACGCCCCGGCAAAGCGGCGGGGGTCGTCCCAGTCGACTCGCTGGAGGGACCGACGGTCAAACTCGCCAACGGCGACGTTCGACGGATCGACGACCCCGAGGACGCCCTCGAGATCCGAAACGGCGTCGAGGCCATCCTCGACCTCGGCGAGTACCTTGTCAACTACGGCGAGTTCGTCGAGAACAACCACCCGCTCGCGCCCGCCTCCTACACCTACGAGTGGTGGGTACAGGATCTCGAGGCAGCGGGCGCGGACGTTCAGGCACTCGAGGACGACCCCCGTATCGACCTCGAGTTCCCCGACCCCGCGGAAGCCCTGGAGTGGGCCACCGAGTACGACGCGCCGCTTCACCCCGAGTACACCTCCCTCTGGCACGATATCTCCGTCGACGCGTTCCGAACTCTCGCCGCGGCCGTCGCGGACGGTCGGGTCGAGGGCGACCTCGACGGCGACTCGACGCTCGTGCTCGACTATACAGAATCCGTCCGCGATGTCCTCGAGCGGATCGTCCTCGAGCACCGCCAGCGGCCTGACGAGGACCGCATCGAAATCGACGACTGGCGACCGTTCGTCCGCACGGTCGGCTGCGAACCGCGACGCACCGCCGCCGACGGCGCGGCCCTCGAGCCCGCCGTCGAACTCGAGCGCACGTGGACCGACGACGACCTCTCCGAGCGCGCCCGAACGTGGGGAACCGAGACCGAGGGCGACAACGCCATCGAGGCGGTCAACGAAGTCGCGCCGTTTCGGGTCCGCGAACGCGCCCCGACGCGCGTCGGCAACCGGATGGGACGACCGGAGAAGTCCGAGAGCCGCGATCTGAGCCCGGCGGTCCATACGCTGTTCCCGATCGGCGAGGCCGGCGGCACGCAGCGCAACGTCGCCGACGCCGCCAAACACGCCAAGACGATGTCGGATACTCCCGGCGTCGTCGAACTACAGATCGGTCGCCAGCGCTGTGAGTCCTGTGGCACCGAGACGTTCAAGAACCGCTGTCCGGACTGCAACGCCCGGACGACGCCGGACTACCGCTGTCCTGACTGCGACCAGCGTCTCGAGCCCGACGAGGCCGGCCGCGTCGAGTGCGACCACTGCGAGCGCGAGGGAACCTGCGTCGAACCCCGCGAGATCGACGTCCACGAGGAGTACCGCGACGCCCTCGAGTCAGTCGGCGAGCGCGAGAACGCCTTCGAGATCCTGAAAGGAGTCAAGGGACTCACGTCGTCGACCAAGATCCCCGAACCCATCGAGAAGGGGATTCTCCGCGCGAAACACGACGTTTCCTCGTTCAAGGACGGCACCGTCCGCTACGACATGACCGACCTGCCGGTCACCTCCGTCCGGGCGAGCGAACTCGACATCGATGTCGGGCAACTCCAAGCGCTCGGCTACGAGGCGGACATCCACGGCGAGCCACTGACCCACGAGGACCAACTGGTCGAACTCAAGGTCCAGGACATCGTCCTCTCGAACGGCGCAGCGGAACACATGCTCCAGACGGCCGCCTTCATCGACGACCTCTTAGAGCAGTACTACGGCCTCGAGCCCTACTACGAGTTCGAAGACCGGCAGGACCTCGTCGGCGAACTCGTCTTCGGAATGGCACCCCACACCTCGGCGGCAACTGTCGGGAGGGTGATCGGTTTCACGAGCGCGGCGGTCGGATACGCGCATCCGTACTTCCATGCGGCTAAACGGCGGAACTGCTTCCATCCCGAGACGAAGGTCTGGTTCCGGGACGAAGGAGATGAGTGGCACCACGAACCGATCGAAACGCTCGTCGAAGAACGCCTCGATGACCCCGTAACGGACGATTTCGGGACACTTGTTCAGGAACTCGACGGCGACGTCACCGTCCCATCGATCGACGAGGACGGAAACCTCACTCGAGAACCGGTCGAGGCCGTCTCGAAGCATCCCGCACCTGACCACCTCGTTCGGCTCGAGACGCGGAGCGGTCGCGAAATCACGTTGACGCCGGATCACGAAGTCCACGTCTACGAAGACGGCCGCCTCCAGTCGAAACAAGCCGCCCAACTGACGACGGAGGACCACGCCGTCGTTCCCGAGCATCTCGATGTCATCGATACCGACGACGCTTCGCACGCGTTCGATCTCCTCGAGGAGTTTCTTGAGGTCGACTCTGTGGATCAATCCCGGCTGATGATCAAGGGACTGGAGAAGGACCGGCTCTACGAACTCTTCGAGGAACGACTCGGTGACGAGTGGGACGGCCAGTTCTATCCCCTCACGAGTACGGCCGAGTACTTCGATCTGAGCAAGAAGACGTTCAGCAACTATCTGTACCGTGAGAGCTTCCCTGCGGATCTGCTGCTCGAACTGTTTAGTTCGCGGCAGGAACTCCTCGAGTTCGTCCCGGACGATGTCCAGCTCGGTATGCGTCGTGATCGGACCGAGATCGATCGATTCGTCGAACTCAACGAGCGTGTCGGCACTCTGTTGGGGTATTACGCCGCCGAAGGGTTCGCGCGAGAACAGGAGACACCGAAGGGGAAGATCCACCAGACAACGATCTGTGGAACCGAAGCCGAGGCTCGCGATTTCTACGTCGACGTGCTCCGAGAAGAGTTCGGGGTCGATCCGTATCGCGAAAACGAGGCGAAAGTGACCGTTTCGGGACGACTCGTGCGCGTCTTCTTCGACTCGGTGCTCGCAGCCGGAATCTTCGCGGAGACGAAGCGCGTCCCGCAGCCGATTTTCGACGCACCGGACGAGATCGTCGCTGCCTATCTCCGCGGCTATTTCAGCGGCGACGGCGGTGTCGATGCGAACGCGCTGCTGGTCTCTGCGACGACAGTCAGCTCCGAACTCAAAGAAGACCTGCTCGCGTTACTGAGCCGACTGGGAATCTGTGGTCGAGCGACGATCACCGATCCGGTTCCACTTCACGAGAAGTTCCCGGAGTTCTACCAAACAGACGATCCGTCGATGACTGCGCTATCGTACGTCCTCGAGATATCGTCCGAAGACGCGAGTCGGTTCGCCGAAACAGTGGGATTCCACCTGTCTCGAAAGGACGATCTCTTGCAGTCCCACATCGACGAAATCGTCCCGCGGGGCCGACGCGTCTTTGACGGTGGCGACGACGCGTATCTCGTCGAACGGATTTCGTCGGTCGAGTATACCGAATCGACCGTCGATTCGGTCTACTGTCTCACCGTTGCCGAAACGCACTCCCTCATCGCGAACAATATGTCGCAAAAGCAATGCGATGGTGACGAGGACTGCGTAATGCTCCTTCTTGATGGACTTCTTAACTTTAGCAAGTCGTTCCTCCCTGACCAGCGCGGCGGGAAGATGGACGCACCCTTAGTCATGTCCTCGCGCATCGATCCCTCCGAGATCGACGACGAGGCCCACAACATGGACGTCGTCTCGCAGTACCCCCGCGAGTTCTACCTCGCGACCCGGGAGCAGGCCGACCCCGAAGACGTCGACGTCGAGATCGCCGAAGAGAACCTCGGCACCGATCTCGAGTACACCGGCTTCGAGCACACCCACGACACCACCGACATCGCGATGGGCCCCGACCTCTCGGCGTACAAGACGCTGGGCTCGATGATGGACAAGATGGACGCCCAGCTCGAGCTCTCGCGCAAACTCGCGGCCGTCGACGAGACCGACGTGGCCGAGCGAGTCATCGAGTACCACTTCCTGCCGGACCTGATCGGCAACCTGCGCGCGTTCTCCCGGCAGGAGACCCGCTGTCTCGACTGCGGCGAGAAGTTCCGGCGGATGCCCCTGACCGGCGACTGCCGCGAGTGTGGCGGTCGCGTCAATCTCACCGTCCACAAGGGCTCGGTGAACAAGTACATGCAAACCGCGATCCAGGTCGCCGAGGAGTACGACTGTCGCGACTACACGAAACAGCGGTTAGAGGTCCTCGAGCGCTCGCTCGAGAGCATCTTCGAAAATGACAAGAACAAGCAGAGCGGTATTGAAGACTTCATGTAAACCTAAATTTTGCTCTGCGGGCCGCCTATGGCGGCCCTCGGCAAAATTTAGTATAAAAGCACTCCTCCTTCCGTTCGCTCGCGCTGCTCGCTCACATCAGTCGTCGGCCCGCTCGCTCCCTGCGGTCGCTCGCGGTCGGAATCGGGTAACCGCCTGCCTTTCCCCGGGTCACGCGGTTCGCCGCGAGTGCGGCGAACGCGCGTTCCCGGCCACTATAACTCGATCACTTATTAATCGCCGCTGGCTCGAGTCACGCCGGGCATTCCGTCCTTGGTGTACTGCGGCGTCGGCGAATATTCCGGGTCCGGCAGCCACTCGCGGAGCCGGTCGTTGAACTGCTCGGGTTGCTCTCGAGGCGTCCAGTGGCCGCAGTCGTCGAGCAGGGCCAGTTCGTTGTTCGGAATCCGGTCGGCCGCGCGGATCGACCACTCGGGGGGGACCAGCGGGTCCTGTTTCCCGTGGACGAGCAGCGTCGGGACCGACAGGGACTCGAGGTCGTCGACGAAGTTCGTCTCGACACGGCCGCTAAAGGAGAGTTCGTTGTCCTGAAATTCCTTGAAGGCCTGTATCGAGCCCGGTTCCATCAGCTTCCGTCTGGCGTCGTCGACGAAGCGGTCGGGCAACGCGTCGGCGTCGGCGACGAGCGAATCGAGGACCATGCGGACGCTTCGCGACGTAGTGCTGGCGGCGATCTTCCCGAATTCGGTCATTCCGGGCACTCGCGCCAGGGCCTTCCACGCGAGGGCGCTGGGGAGTCGCCCCCCGAGCCCGTAGCTGTCGACGAGCGCGAGCCGCTCGACTCGCTCCGGGTGCTCGAGCGCGTAGCCGAGCGCGACGCCGCCGCCCATCGAGATGCCAGCAAGCGAGACGCGCTCGAAGGGGAGCGTCTCGAGGAATCCCTCGAGGACGTCGATGTACGTCTCGACGGTGTGCGTGACGTCTCCCGTGCTGTTGCCGTACTCCGGCCAGTCCAGCGCGTAGACTCGATAGTCGTCTGCGAGGGCGTCGATCGTGTGTCGCCACGAGACGGTCGCGTCGTCGATCCCGGCCCCGTGACAGAGGACGACGGGCGGGCCGCTGGTCCCCGCGCGCCGGTAAGCGATTCGACAGTCGCCGACGGGTGCGATCCCGGTCCCGCTCATGATCGAATCACGTCGTCGTTTGCAGGGGCTCCATTCGTATGAGCACACGGATTGCGTCTGAGGGGTGCGATCGCCGAATCCCCCGACGGGACCGCGGCTTCCGATCTCGAGGTTCCCGAACTCCCCACGCACGGTCTTCCGTTCCCGATCGCCGCCACCGTTCGCTGCGACTCGAGGGAGGACACGCCGATCGACCGACGCTCGTCGAGCGCGCCGATGATGAGATGAATTATCATACCACGTGTCTCTCCGACGGGTGTATATTGTTTTCTATTACCGTGGTGTGTATTGTCACTCTACTGTGTCCTCGAACTGGGGATGCCTGTCACACGCACGCGCTCACGACTGTCGCAACCTAACCCACTGACGCGAAACCCCTCATCACGATCCCCGAGTCCTCGAGCGGCCGTTCGCACAATGCGCGCTGTGTCTTTATCGGCGTTGCCGGCGTGGACGTTTCCATGGTCGAGACTGGCGAGACACCGGCGAAGGAGGGCGACGAGGAGGCCGTCGAGGCAATAGAACACCTCAATTTCGGACAGACGGTCTACGACGAGGACGGAAACGAGATTGGGCGCATTCGCGGCTTCGAGCAGAGCGGGTTCTTCGCCACCACCCGCGAGGGTGCCGAAGCGATGAGCGTCGAGCACGCCCGCTCGGGGCAGTCGTTCGGCGAGGCGGAACTTATGTGGCGCTGTATGGAGTGTGGCGAGATGGGCGATATCGAGGGGGGGCTCCCCGACGAGTGTCCGAACTGCGGTACCGAACGCGAGGATCTGATGTACTGGACCGAGGACTGACTCGCGGCAGCGTCGATCGATACCAGTGTAGCTCACCCTCCGATTCTGTATACCGTAATAGGATTTATCATCCGCTATCAAACAGAATCGTGCGGGTAATTCGTACCTGCGACTAAGTGCCCATCTCCTGCGACTACCAGACGACAACCGTTTTTAGCCCGCTCGTGCCACCTCGAGCCATGGATATCGTCGTGTTCGGCGCAGGGAGTCTCGGCAGTCTCGTCGGCGGGCTGCTCGCGCGCGATCACGCGGTCACCCTCGTCGCTCGAGGGGCCCACGCAGCCGCCGTTCGCGAGTCGGGACTGCGCCTCGAGGGGGTCGGAGAAACCCATCCCGATCGCGTGTTTCCGGGGGCGACGACCGACGGAACGGGTCTCGAGGCAGACCTCGCGATCGTCGCGGTCAAATCGTTCGACACCGCCGCGGCGGCGGACGCGCTCGCGACGGGATCGTTCGACGCCGTGCTCTCGCTACAGAACGGGATGGGAAACGAAGCGACGCTCGCGGCGCGACTCGAGGTCCCAGTTCTCGCCGGCACGGCGACCTACGGCGCAATTTTGCGGGACCCGGGCGTCGTCAACTGTACCGGCGTCGGCGAGGTCGTGCTGGGCGCTCGCGACGGCGGCCCCTCGGATACCGCGGATCGGATCGGCGAGGCGTTCGCGGCTGCCGGCCTCGAGACGACCGTCGCCGAGGATATGCCCCGCCGCCTGTGGGAGAAACTCGCGGTCAACGCGGGAATCAACCCGGTGACGGCCCTGACCGCGACCGAAAACGGTGCGATCCTCGCGGACCCGGCTACCGACCTCGCACGCAACGCCGCCCGCGAGGCGGCACGCGTCGCTCGCGCCTGCGACGTCGCCCTGTCGGACCGCGACGCGCTGGCCGCGATGGAAGGAGTCGCCGAGGCGACGGCCGCCAACACGTCCTCCATGCGCCAAGACGTGCTGGGCGACCGCCGCACCGAAATCGACGCGATCAACGGCTACGTCGTCGATCACGCGGCCGATCACGGCCTCGAGGTGCCGACGAACCGGACGCTCGCGGCGCTGGTCAGGACGTGGGAACGCGGTCGCGACGTGCGGTGATCGGTCGTCGCTTCTCGCGGCGATCAGATACTGGGTGTCCGCATCCGATCACGACCAGCGCCAATGCTATGCGGCTAAAATAGCAAAACCGTCGGTTTGGAACCGCGTGGACGAGGCGTTAGAACGGTGCTTCCGGGCCTTCGTCAGCTTCGCCGCCGTCGTCGTCGACGGTCTCGCCGGGGAAGGAGGGACTCATGCCGCCCATCTCCTCTTCGCCGCCGTCCATCCCGGTGGAGGCGTTGACTTTCTCGACTTCCGGAATCTCCTTGACCATTCGGCTCTTGATCGCCTGAATCGTCATCGGCGAGATACCGCAGCCACTGCACGCGCCACCGAGGGCGATGCTGACTTCACCGGTCTCGCGATCGATGTCCTGAATCGCCGCGCTGCCGCCGTGCATCTGAATCTGCGGGAAGTTCCGTCGCAGGAAGTTCGTCACGCGGTCCTCGAGGTCGTCCCCGTCGTTCTGGGTCTCGGTGCTCATAGAAATCCATTGGGTATCAGCCCCCCTAAACCTTCCGTCCTCCATGTTCGGCTGCCGGCGGCCGCGACGCGCGGACCGCCGGAGTCCGGATTACTGAAACCCGAAGACGCGCTGCAGTTCGGTCTCGATCTCTTCGATGTGGGCCTCGAGTACCGTGTCGAACCGGTCTTCCTCGACGAGCACGCCGGAGACGCGTCCGTAGGGATCATCGGGGAGCTCGATGCGGAACTCGCCGTCGCCCTCGTAGAAAGGTTCGCTCTCGTTGAGGACTTGCTGGTCGATCGCGTGGACGAGCTCGGAGTCGTAGTTGTCGTTCATACGGTTGAACGCGTTCTTGTACGCCTGCTGCAGTTCGGGGAAGTAGTTGGCGTACTTGTCCTCGAACTTGTCGGGATCGAAGTCGGCCATACCGTAGCCCAACGGTAGCGACACTAAAAGTCGGACGATTGCCCCCGCTCGGAGGGGATTCGTTCGGACCGGCACACTGTCGGTAGGCTCGTATTGTGGTCGAAACCGACTCGAGGCGCGGAAACGTGACACGCCGCTGATGCTGTAGGGACTCCCTATATAGGAGCGTGCGCTTGCAAGCGGAACGGACACTCTCGCTCTGGGCGAAACCGACGCCATGGCTGCTGATCAGGACCCCATTCCGCGCGAGGCACTGCCGCCGAGATGGGGACTCGCCGAACTCCGACCCGATCGGTTCACCTACCGGCACAGCCGCCCACCGATCGAACTGATCGCGGAGATGACCGCCGCTGACCGCTCTCACCCAGGACTGGGTATCTGCCGGTGCTGGGAGCTTCGCTACCGGTACTTCCTCGCGGACCGAACGATCACCGAGTCGATCGGCCGCGTCTCGACCCAGCGGGCTGCCATCGACGGCTTGCTCGAGTGTATGCACCGCGTGCACGACACCGTCTCGGCGGCCGACGACGCGATCGAGGTCGGCGAAGTGCTCGACAGCGTCTCCCTCTCCGATCTCGTTCCGAACGGCTTGTCCCGGCCGAAATAGCCGACGCCGTCTCGATTCTCGATACCCTGTTTACGCCGAACCGCGTCACACGCGCCGTGTCAGGTGCGCTCGAACGGTTTCCTGACAGTCACCGCAGATCCCGTACAGCCGCGTGGCACTCGAGAGGATCGGATACCGGACCGAACACGCCGAGTAAAGCGATGCTACCACCGTCCGATACCGAGTCCCGCCCGGCCCGTAGCGATTCGTCGACCCGGTAAACTGGGCTTGCCGCGTCTCGGTCCGCGCCTCGAGTCGGTCCCGATAGGTCGCGAGCCGCTCGTGTTTCGCCCGCAGCGTCTCGAAGTCACACTGTAAGAGTGACTCCTCGGCCGTCGACTGCAGCCACGCGACGATCTCGTCGATTTCGTCGATCGCCGCCTCGAGCGTGTCCCGTTCGGTTTGTAGGGTCTCTTGGAGCGCCGTCACCTCCCGTTGTCTGTCCTCGATCTCCGCGAGCACGGCCCGTTTGAGCGGCGGCGTCCACCCGGTTTCGGTCGCGAGCGCGACGGCGATGTCCTCGGTCAACTCCGCCGCGATCGTCTCGGCGAGCGATTCCTCGTCCTCGAGGTCGGCGGTGCTGTGTGGCCGGACCGTTTCGGCGAACGCCTCCCGGACGGTGACACAGCGGTCTCCGGACATTTCAGGGGTCGATCTCTGTACGCCCGCCGTCGCCACCGGTGTCGCCGCGGTCGCCCGTTGAATTCCCGCCGACGCAGGGGTTTTCGCCGGCACCGCCCGCACGCGCTCCGCGAAGGCCTCGAAGGCGTCTCCGCGCTCCGCAACGGCGTCTTCCTCCATCTCGAGATGCTCGAGCGCCCGGTGGGCCGCCGTCGACCCGGTCATTGCTCCGCCTCCCGCGTACAGACGAGTCCGCCGGTCGCCTCCGTGTCGCTCGTCAGGACGAACTGCCAGTCGCCGTCACCGAGCGCGGTGACGTCGGTCACGCCGAGCGCCGCGGTCGACGTCGCCGAGCGACGGAGGATATCGATCCCGATCGGGAGCGTCGGGAACCGCCGTTCGCCGCACTCGATGGCGTACCCCCGTAGGGAGACGGTCCAGACGTCACCGGTCGCGCCGACCGAATCGCGTGTGAGACCGTACTCCCGGACCAGCGACAGCGAGTCGAGGAACGCGAGGCTCTCGTCGACCGGATCGTCCGCCGGCTCGACCGGCGAGAGGTTCGCCGCTGCCGCCTGCAGTACCTCGGTCCGCTCGGTCGCGCTCAACTGTGCCTCGAGTTCCGACGCCATCACCTCGAGGAGAACCAGACAGAGCGTGTTCCGATCGGTCGTCGCTTCGGCGGCGGCCATATACGTCTCCATGATCGCCCGCTCGGCGTCCTCGTGTTCCCGGGCCGAGAGCGACTCGAAGACGGCCCCCGAGACGTCGTGGCAGAAACTGATCATCGGATCGTCTCTGCCCTGCTGTGTTCCATTATTCGACGACTGTGCTTGGGTTTTCGGTCCTGCTCGAGCGCCAGTCCGGCGGTCGTCGTCGGTCTTTTCGTCTGCGGTGTCGGCCGCGTCGGCCGGCCGCTCCTGACAGGCGACCGGATCGTAGTAGGGTAACTGCGGATCGTACCGTCTCAGCGCGGCGCGGTACTGTTCGGTGGCCTGTGCGGCGTCGGCCGCATCGGTGCGGGTCGAAAATCGCTTGCCGGCGACCGGGACCGGCCGTTCGCCGGAGCGAGCGCAGACGACGTAGTACGACCCGTCGTCGCTGGCCAGCCGTTCGATGTGATGTCGAATCTCTCTGAGTGTGGTTCCGACCATGGTTCCTCTAGTCCGCCTCCGTCGCAGGTCCGCGCGGTTCGCCCTCGATGGAATGGTGTACTGGACACCCCTCGAGGGGCTCGTTCCGCGCGCTCGCCGACGGATCGGTTATTGTTTAGGCCAACCTAAAGCATGATAAGTCCATCGAAATTTAGGCTACCCTAATAATTCGTGGTGGCGGTCTGCCGCTCTCGTCGAACGGCGATTTGGTATATCGGAATGCGATTTATTGTTCGATGCGTGCAGATTCAGGTGCAAATACCTCACCTACGTTTCGGGCCGTAACTGCGACAGTACCCCGATTTCTGGGTTCACTCGAGCGAAGACCCACTCGGTGTCGTACCCGTTTGCGAACGTGCTGGTCGCCGGAAGGGTCGGCTATGTCGTCTCGTGGTTAGTGCAACTGTGAATTGGCTATCGAACTATGACCGGACCGCTCGAGCGAGATCATCTCGCCACTGGCATCTCACGAAGCGGCGAAACCGTCCTCGAACGCCGGGTGATCGATGCAGTCGTCGGGAGATACCTACCCCTGATGCAGTGGCGATACGACTCCAGCTACGAGGCGCCGCGACGACGAAACTCCTCGAGAGCAGAGCAGTTTCCACCATGCCGCGCTCACAGCCGCTCACCGCGCTCGAATCCCTCTGACCGATGCTCGAGTCGCCCGTTTTTCTTGTGGTCATTGAATCCGGGACGAACAGACGAGTATCGGTCCGTCACAGGCTACCCCCTCTCTGGGGGGCGGAGCTTGATTTCGATGGCGGGCTTTGGACTGCGTTCACTATCGGATTTGAGAGCGGAGACACTGTTACCGACTCACGATTGACTACTGATCGCCGATCGCGACTACGTCGGCAGTGCTCCCCCGTCGTTCCGACGGCAGATCGATCGAATATCTCTCATTTTCGGTGTCTCGCTGTGTGGCGCGTTCTGCCGCAGGTTCTCACGAGCGGCCGAGTCAGCTAACAAATCATATAATGCTATATTGAATGCCGGGCCGCGCGTACTGCCGGTCAACAGCACAGCGTTTATGCGCGACAACGAGCTATTGGTGGTAGCGACTTCCGCCGCACCTGATACCTGGCATCCCCATGACCACTCAGATTCCGTTCGCGATCGACTTTCACGTCCACTCCGACGACTCCTACGACGGACACGAACCGATCGAACTCATCCTCGAGCACGCCGACGACATTGGACTCGACGGCGTCGTCATCACTGACCACGACGAGATCGACGAATCACTCCGCGCCGCCGAGCTCGCTCCGGAGTACGGATTGATCGGCATCCCCGGCGTCGAGGTGTCGACCCAACAGGGTCACCTGCTGGCGATCGGCGTCGAAACGCGCCCCGAACCCGGCCGGCCGTTCATAGACACGGTCGAAACCGTCCGCGAACTCGGCGGCATCGCGATCGTTCCCCATCCCTTCCAGCGCAGCCGCCACGGCGTCCGGAAACGCCATATCGACGACGCTGACGCCATCGAGACCTACAACTCCATGGTCTTTACCGGCTATCGAAACCGGCGCGCTCGCACGTTCGCGGCGCGTCGTGAGTATCCCCAGATCGGGGCCAGCGATGCCCACTATTTGCCGAACGTCGGCCAAGCCTTCACCGAGGTTCTCGTCACCCCCGACACGGCGAACCCAACGAAGGCCGATATCGACGGCGACGATCTCGTCGACGCGATCCTCGAGGGTCGGACCCAGATCCACGGCAAGCGCACGCCGATCCGGAAGAGCGCGGTTCAGTACGGGAAGGGTGCGGTGCGGAAGACGGCGTACCTGTTCACGTCGCGCGCACCGCTGCTGCCGACGGTGCCGGCCTCGATGGATAGATCGACATAATCGAGTCTCAAGCCGACGACTCACCGAACTGTGGCTATGACGAGAGTTGTTCGCCGACGATTTCGTCTGCGCGCTCGACGAACGCTTTTTCCTGCCCTTTCGGCACCGTCGCCCCTGCTGCGACGTCGTGGCCGCCGCCGTCGCCACCGACGGCGCGGGAGGCTTTCCCCATCACGGCCGAGAGGTCGAGTCCCTGCCGGACGAGCGAGTGGGTACCTCGCGAAGAGACCTTGGTCTCCTCGTCGTTCTTTTCGGCAAAGGCGATGATCGGCTTCGAGCGGCTGATCCCCTGATTGCCCATCGCCATACCCGCGACGATGCCGACGATGGTCTCGCGGATCTCGTCGCCTGCGTGGAACCACTGGACGTGGTCCTCTTGGGTCGCCCCCTCGCGGGTGACGAGATCGATTCCGTTCGAGAGGTTCCGCCGGTGCTCACGCAGGAGTTGTCGCGCGCGCTCGAGCGCGCCGTCCCGATCGCCGAGACAGACGCCGAGCCCCACGTCGGCCCGCTCGTAGCGAGCGGTCGCGTTCAGCAGTGTCGAGAACTCGCTCGCATCCCGGAGTTCGGTGCCGACGGGTTCCTCGCTCAGGACGTAGGCCGTACTCACGAGTTGGTCGATCTTTTTCGCGGGGACGCCGCTCGAGACGGCCCGTTGGACGAGCGCGCTGGCGACGGTCTGTTTTTCGTCCTTTGTCAGTCCGGCCCAGCGCCGCCACTCCCCGTCGCGTTTCAACTCGAGATCGAGGCCGTCGAGGAATCGCAGCGCGCCGTTTTCGTCGTTCGAGATCCCCGGAATGTGAACGTCGGTCGCGTACTCGAGCAGTTTCGGGAGCGGTCGGGTCTGTTTGCCGTAGAGCGCGAGGTCCTTCCCCGTCTCGAGGACGCCAGCGTCGACGCCCTCCTCGACGATACCCGCGTTCGCGCCGTGGAGTTCGCCGCCCGAGGCCTGCATGTCGCCGACCGCGCCGACGACCGCGAGCGCGGCGAGGTCACGGTTGTCCGCGCGGGCGTTCGCGGCCCCCGACGCAGTGACGATACCACCGTCGGAGCGGGGCTCCGACGAGGTTCGCCTCGTTTGACTCGGCTCACCCCCATCCGCTGCAACTGAGGGGTCCAGTTCGTCGTCAGAGACCGCCGCGAGCGCCCGCGCGAGGACGTAGCTCGCCCCGGCTCCGGAAAGCTCCGAGGCCCCGTTGATTCCGAACAGCAGCGGGTTGAGGTGGAACTCCGTCTCCCGGTCGGCGGGCTGGTGGTGGTCCGCGATGACTGGCGTGAAATCGCCCGCGTCTTCGTGGTCGCCGATGATATCGAGTTGGCCGCTCCCGAAGTCGGTGAAGAGCACGGTGTCGTAGTCAGTCGCCGCGATCGCGGTGACCGCGTCCTCGTCGAGTTGCTTCTCGAAGACCGTCTCGAAGGGAATCGCCGCCCGCTCGAGGGCCTGTGCGGCGATCGCGGCGCTGGTGAGTCCGTCGGCGTCGATGTGCGACGCGAGCAACACGCGATCGGCTGCGCACAGCCGATTTGCACACGCTACCGCGCGATCTTCGAGTTCGGGAACCGGCCCTGCCATCGGGGAACAGTGGGGCGGCTTCGCTCATAAACCCGCGGATCGGTCGACACGTCGCTCGAGCGGAGGAAAGCGGCGAGAAAACGCGGTCGTTACTCCGTTGGAACCGGCGTCGCCGCGAGCGTCTCCCGTGCGAGCGTCTCGAAGGTCGCTTCCTCGGGCACTACGTCGACGTCGATCCCCTGTTCGGCCGCCGTTTCGGCCGTCGGCTCGCCGATGACGCCGACGGTCGCGTCCGCGAGTCCCGCGAGCGCGTCCTCGCGGATCCCCCGTTCGGCGGCGGCCTCGAGGAAGTGCTCGACGGTCAGCGACGAGGTGAAACAGGCCGTGTCGAGGTCGCCGTCGGCGGCCAGTTGCGCCGACTCACCGCTGCCTTCGGGGCGGACCAGCCGGTAGAGGATCGTCTCGTGGACGTACGCGCCGGCGTTCTCGAGTCCCTCGAGCAACACCGGACTGCCGTGGTCGCTGCGGGCGACCTCGACGCGCGCGCCGTCGACGGCATCCGAAAGCGCTGCAACCAGCCCGCTCGAGGTGAACTCCTCGGGGACGAGATCGACCGCGTACCCCTCCTCGCGGAGCGCGTCGGCCGTCGCGGGGCCGATCGCACAGACGGTCTCGCCGCTCGGCTCCCAGCCCGCTGCGGAGACGAGTTCGGCCCCGGTCTTGCTCGTGAAGACGACGTAGTCGGCGTCGGTCCGGGGCGTCGCGTCGGTCGCCTCGACAGCGAGCATCGGGTCCGGAACCGGCTCGGCACCGAGGTCTGCGAGCAACTCCCGGGCTCGCTCGAGGCGGTCGTCGTCGGGGCGGAAGACGGCGACGGTGGGCGCGTCGCTCATCGTTACTCCCCGCCCTCGGCCGCGCCGTAGTCGTTTTGCAGGAAGTCGACCACCGACTCGCGGGTCCCCGCCACGTCGCCGATCACGGTCACCGCGGGCGGCGAGATCCCCGCCTCGTCGCGGGCGTCGACGATGGTCTCGAGGGTGCCCGTCGCGACCTGTTGGCCCGGCCACGTGCCGCGCTCGACGAGCGCGACCGGCGTTTCGGGGGCCATCCCGGCCTCGCGCAGCGCTTTGGTGTAATCCGGAAGGCGGCCGACGCCCATCAGGACGACGATGGTGCCGCCGGTCGCGGCCAGCGCGTCCCAGTCGACCGCGGACTCCTCTTTGGTGGGGTCCTCGTGGCCCGTGACGAAGGAGACCGAGGAGGCGTGATCGCGGTGTGTCACCGGGATGCCGGCCACCGCAGGCGCAGCGATCGCCGAGGTGACGGCGGGGACGACCTCGAAGGGAACCTCGCGGGCCGCCAGATACTCGGCTTCCTCGCCGCCGCGGCCGAAGACGAAGGAGTCGCCGCCCTTGAGCCGGACGACGGACTTGCCCTCGCGGGCGAGTTCAACCAGTCGCTCGTTGATCTCGGACTGGGGCGTGCGCTCGCCCCCGGCGCGCTTGCCGACATCTTCGCGGCGGTCCTCGGGGAGGGTCTCGATGATCTCCGGACCGGGAAGCTTGTCGTGGAGGACGACGTCCGCGGCCTCGAGCAGGCGCTTTGCCTTGACGGTCAGCAGGTCGGGGTCGCCGGGGCCGCTGCCGACGAGATAGACGGTGCCCGGTTCGGCGTCGATGGTGTCTCCTGACATTCGGTACTCGCTAGCTACTTCCCCTCGGGCTTATTTTCCTCGGAGACGCCCTCGTCGCCGTCGTCATCGGCGTCCTCCCGGGCCGCCGCGATCAGGTCCGCCGCGCCGCGGTCCGCGAGATCGCGCGCAAATTGGCGGGCGGCCTCCGCGTGGGTCTCGACGGGCAGGTCCCGGCTGCCGGTCACCGACTCCTCGCCGTCGCGGTCGAAGACGCTGACGGTCGTGTGGACGTACTCGCCCTGCAGGATCGCGTAGATGCCGACCGGGGCGATACAGCCGCCGCCCAGTTCCGCCAGCACCGTCCGTTCGACGGTCGTCTCGACGCGACTCCGCGGGTGGTCGATCGCGGTCTGGATATCGCGGGCCGTCTCGTCGTCCCGTGCGGTCACCGCGAGCGCCCCCTGTCCCGGCGCGGGGACGAACGTCTCCGTCGGGAGTTCCTGATACTCGACGTAGTGGGCGAGCCCGCTGCGCTCGAGGCCCGCCTGCGCGAGGACGATCGCGTCGTACTCCGTCTCGACCTCGCGGCCGAGCGCGCCCTTCTCGAGTTCCGAGAGGTCGTCGAACCACTCGTCGGTGGTGCGGTCGTACTCGGGTTCGAAGTCCTCGTCGCCGGTGTTTCCCTTCCGTTCCTTGTCCGCTTCCGTCCGTTCCTGATGCTCTGCCTGTAGCGCGGGCGCGAGCAGCTTTTCGATGCGCGTATCGACGTTCCCGCGCAGGGGCTCGACCGTGAGGTCGTCCCGCTCGGAGAGGAGTTGCGCGCGCCGCCGGAGACTCGAGGTGCCGACGGTCGCGCCGTCGGGCAACTCCGAGAGCGTCGCGCCGTCGGGCGTGATGAGGACATCCCCCGGTCGTCCTCGCTCGGGCACCCCGGCGGTCACGAGTTCCTCGGGCTGTTCGGTCGGCATGTCCTTCATCGAGTGGATCGCGCCGTCGAGGTCGCCCTCGAGGACGCGCTCGTCGAGTTCGCGGACGAACGCGCCCGTCTTCCCGAGCCGGTGAATCAGTTCGTCCCGGATCTGGTCCCCCGTCGTCTCCACGGTCACGAGTTCGACCTCGTACCGGCGCTCCTCCAAGGCCTCCTGTACCAGGGCGGCCTGTCGCCGGGCGAGTGCGGACCCCCTCGTCGCCAGTCGCAGCGTCCCGCGCGTTCTCATAGACAGCAGTCGGAGCCTCGAGTATGAAAAGCGCACGCTTGTCCGACGGCGAGTGGGAGCCGCCCTCGTGGCACGTGAGCCGCCCGACCGCGCCGTTGGATTCGACGGGACTGATAAATGCCCGCCTTCGATCGAACTGGTTCGGACCGGATTTTATCCGTCTGACTTTAGTACACACGCCCGATGAGCGGAACCCTTTACGAACGACTCGGTGGCGAAGATGCGATCGCGGCCGTCGTCGACGAGTTCTACGACCGCGTCATGGCGGACGAACAGGTCGCAGGCTACTTCGACGATGTCGATATGCAGAAACAGCGCGCCCATCAGGCACAATTCATCAGTTCGGTCACCGGCGGCCCGGTCGAGTACTCCGGCGAAGAGATGGAGACCGTCCACGCGGACATGGGCATCACCCCCTCGGATTTCCAGGCGATCGCGACCCACCTCGACGATGCGCTCGTGGAGTTCGACGTCGGCGAAGACGACCGGGAGGCCGTCCTCGAGGAAATCGCGAGCTATCAGGGCGATATCGTCACCGCGGCCGACTGAGGTCTCGCCCGATCGCGTCGGCCGATCGAACAGTGCACGACAGTTCTTGGTACCGAGCGAGACAGCAGTTCTCCAGCCGAGACCGTACGGACGAGACGACCACGACCGTCCCGCCCCTAACTGCTGTCCCGAACTGGTTCGAACCTTTTTCCAGATCGTAGGAATTCACGGGCCGTTTGACGGGGCTTAGGGGTCGAGTTGGGACTGTCATGCAGATATCCAGAAAGCAACTCGCCGCCTTCCTCGTGACGATTTTCGTCGTGAATCTCATCGTCATGGGTGGCGGAGCGTGGCTATCCTACGCGAACGAACCGGAAATCCCCGACACGATCGTCGGTCCGGACGGCCAAACGGTCGCGACGGGCGACGACGTCCAGTCCGGGAAGGCGGTCTTCCAGGAGAACGGCTTGATGAATCAGGGTTCGATACTCGGTCACGGTAGTTACTACGACACCGACTACACCGCCAACGCGCTCGAGTTGAAGACCGAGCACATGCGCGAGTATTACGCCCAAGAGCGCCACGGCCAGGACTACTCGCAACTGAACGCGTCGATACAGGCCGGCATCGATCAGGAGGTCCGGCAGGAACTCCAGTCGAGCGAGTACGAACCCGAGCAGGTCGAGTACTCCGCCGCTGAGGTCTACGCTCACGAGCAGGTCCGCGAAGAGTACGTCGAGCGCTACCACGACGGCGACCGCGAGCGCGGCGTGCCCGCGGAACAGATCCCGAGTGTCGAGGAGGCCGAGGAGTTCGCCGACTTCGCGCTGTGGACCGCGTGGATCTCTCATACCGATCGTCCCGGCTCGGAGGCGTCGTTCACCAATGACTGGCCGTACTCGCCCGACGCGGGCAACGAGGCCGGCGGCCCGGTGATGACCTGGAGCGTCATCGCGATGGTGTTGCTGGTCGCCGGGGCGGGGGCCGCGATCTGGCTCTACCAGAGCATCGAACTCCCCGAACCCGAAGCCGCCGGTGTCTCGATCCCCCACCCGCGGGATATCGATCTCACGCCGAGCCAGCTGTTGAGTACCCGATTCGTCCTCATCGGCGCGTTATTGTTTGCTGCCCAGACGTTCCTCGGCGGCCTGCTCGCTCACTACTACGTCGAGCGCGACGGCTTCTTCGGTCTCAACGAGTTGATCGGGTTCGACATCCTCCAGTGGCTCCCGTGGTCGATCGCCCGGACGTGGCACGTCGACCTCGGCATCCTCTGGATCGCCACGATGTGGCTCGGTGCCGGACTCTTCCTCGCACCGCTGCTGACCGGTCGCGAACCGCCGAAGCAGGCCCGCTACGTCAAGGGACTGATCGGCGCGTTGCTCGTCGTCGCGGTCGGCGGATTAGCCGGCATCTGGCTGGGCATCAACAACGTCTTCGACGGCCAACTGTGGTGGCTGCTCGGCAACGAGGGACTCGAGTACCTCGAGATCGGCCGGGTCTGGCAGTTCGGCCTGCTGGTCGGCTTCCTCGGCTGGACCGCCCTCGTGGCCCGGGGCTTCAAGCCGCTGCTCGATCGCGAACCCCGCTACGGGCTGGCCCACATGATCGTCTACGCCGGCGGGTCGATCGGGCTGCTGTTCATCGCCGGCTTCCTCTACACGCCCCAGACCAACATCGTTACGACCGAGTTCTGGCGCTGGTGGGTCGTTCACATGTGGGTCGAGGGCGTCTTCGAGTTCTTCATCGTCGTCGTCATCGCGCTGACGCTGGTCTCGATGAATCTCTTGACGAAGAAATCGGCCGAGAAGGCGGTCATCTTCCAGGCCGCGCTCGTCATGGGCAGTGGCATCATCGGCGTCTCGCACCACTACTGGTGGGTCGGCCTCCCCGAAGCGTGGCTGCCCATCGGTAGCGTTTTCTCCACGCTCGAGTTCATTCCCCTGCTGTTCATCCTCTACGAGGCGCTCGGCCAGTACCGCGCGATGGACACCGCGGGGACCGACTTCCCCTACCGGATGGCCTTCTACTTTATCGTCGCCTCGAGCGTCTGGAACTTCTTCGGGGCCGGCGTGATCGGCTTCTTCATCAACCTCCCGCTGATCAGCTACTACCAGACCGGGACCTACCTCACCGTGGCCCACGCCCACGGCGCGATGTTCGGAGCCTTCGGCCTGCTTGCGATGGGGATGGCCGTCTACATCCTCCGGCTCACGACCCGCGACAGCCACTGGACGAACCGGCGGCTGCGCTGGTCGTTCTGGCTCTGTAACGTCGGGCTGGCGGCGATGATCTTCCTGTCGCTGCTCCCCATCGGCTTCCTCCAGCTCGAGACGGCCTTCACGCAGGGCTATGCCGCCTCGCGCAGTCTCGAGTTCTACAACGGCGGGCTGGTCCAGACGCTGTTCTGGCTGCGCATGCCCGGCGACACGCTCCTGATCCTGGGCGCGGTCGTCTTCGCGTGGGACGTCGCCGCGAAGCTACTCTTCCAGCGGAAGGCGACCGCCGAGGAGACGACCAGTCACGTCATCGCGGACCGCATCTTCGGCGACCGCGACACCGTCGACACGGTCAGCGACGACGACTGAGTCGCGGGTCGCGTTCGCAGTTCGTTTCTTTCGTTCCGTTCGATACCGCAATCCAGCCGAAACGGGGCAGCGAGGCCGCGATGGCCGGAACGGCTAACCGATTCGATTGTGACTCGCAGGGTATGCAACGGTCAGAGAACGCCACCGCTCCCTGTACGGACCGGATCCCGACGTATCTGATCGGGTTCGGTCTCGGACTGGCGTTCGTCGTCCTCTGTGAAATCGCGTTCCTCGTCGTCTCAGGCGACTCGGCGCCCGTCATCGACGGGCAGTTTCTGGTCGGGGCCGCCACTGGCTCGAGATCATCATCGACGAGTCGGAGGACATGTCGACCGTGATCGACGACGTTCGCGTGCTGTTACAGACGACCGAGCGGAACTACCGACCCGAGCCCGTCGACGCCTCGCGGGTGGTCGCCGACGAGATCCGCAAACTGGAGACCAAGTACGAGTCGGTCGTCGTCGAGGCGTCGATTCCGGAGCGCGCGACCGTCCGCGCCGACGACCTGCTCGCCCGCATTTTCCGCAATCTCCTCTCGAACGCGGTCGAACACAACGACGCCGCGACGCCGTGGGTTTCGGTGACGGCCGACCCCGGTCCCGACACCGTCCGCTTCGAGATCGCGGACAACGGCCCCGGCATTCCCGATTCGGAGCTCGATTCGCTCTTCGAGCGGGTCGAGAGGCGCGGGAGCACGCACGGGTTAGGGCTCTATCTGGTCTCTCGACTGACCGCCCGCTACGACGGAACCGTCGAACTCGCCGACACCGGCCCGGACGGAAGCCGCTTCGCGGTCGAACTCCCGGCGGTCTCGAGCGACGGAGACGCCGAACCGCTCGCAGGCGAGAACGCGTCGGCGACCGCGCCTGCCGAGACCACGCGGCCGCTGTGAACCGGCTACAGCGCTTCCTTGTAGGCCTCGAGGGTCTCCTCGACGTCGTCCTCGGTGTGGCCGTAGCTGACGAACTGGCACTNCGCGCCATCAGAGATGTGTATAAGAGACAGCCTCGAGGGTCTCCTCGACGTCGTCCTCGGTGTGGCCGTAGCTGACGAACTGGCACTCGAACTGGTTCTGTGAGAGGAAGACGTCCTGGTCTTTCATCTGCCCCCAGAAGATCCGTCGCCAGCGCTCGGTTTCGGCGTTTTTCACGTCGCCGGCGTTTTTGGGACTGTAGTCATAGCGCGGGCAGGTCGGGTCCTGCCGGCAGCCCGCCGGACACTGCTCCTCGAGCGAGTCCGGGCCCGGCCCCTCGCGCGTGAAGATGACCTTGAACATGCTGTCGGTGCCGGTGACGGTGTAGCTGGGAGCTTGATCCGCGACGATGTCAGTCAGTCCGCGGCGGAGCCGGTCACCGAGGCCGTTGACGTGCTCGTAGACGTCGTTTTCCGCGGCGAACTGCAGGGTCTCGAGGCCGGCGGCCATCGTGACGGGGTGGCCGGAGAAGGTGCCGGCTTGGAAGATGTCGCCGGAGGGGGTAAAGTGCTCGACGATCTCAGCGCGGCCGCCGATCGCGCCGACGGGGAACCCGCCGCCGATGATCTTTCCGAACGTGGTCAGGTCGGGCGTGACGCCGAACTCGCTTTGGGCACAGCCGAGCCCGCCGACGCGGAAGCCGGTGATGACCTCGTCGAAGATCAGCAAGGAGCCGTGCTCGTCGGTGATCTCGCGGAGGAACTCGTGGTACCCCTCCTCGGGGTAGACGATACCGTAGTTGCCCAGAATCGGCTCGGTGAGGACCGCGGCGATGTCGTCGCCGTGTTCCTCGAACACCTCGCGCATGGCGTCTTCGTCGTTAAAGGGCACCGGGAGCGTGTGCTCGGAGAACGACTGTGGAATCCCCGCGGAGGACGGCTTCGGATCGTCGGCGTCGCCCTCCACCAGCGTCGACTCCTGTGCGCCGTGGTAGCCGCCCTGCATGACGACGATCTTGTTCCGGCCGGTGTAGCCGCGCGCCAGTCGCACGGCGGACGTGGTCGCCTCCGTACCGGAGTTGACGAAGCGGATCTTCTCGACGCTCGGCACGTGGCGGACGACGAACTCCGCGAGATCGACCTCGACCTCGGTCGGGGTGCCGTACATCGGCCCCTCGCTGGCCTTCCGCTGGATCGCCGCCTGCACGGGCTCGGGCAAATCGTGGCCCAAAAGCAGCGGGCCGAGTCCCATCACCCAGTCGATATACCGGTTGCCGTCGGCGTCGATCACGTGACCGCCCTCGCCTTTCTGGACGAAGAACGGATAGGGTTCGATCGCCGCGCGGACCGCCGAGTTGACGCCGCCGGGCATCACCGACAGCGCCCGGTCGTACAGCTCGCGTGAGTTGTCCTCGGTCATGTGCGCCACTTCGGATTCGGACGGCAAAGTAGTACCGAGGTCCGTCTCCGAAGCGCTCGCTGCTCCGAACGTGTGCACCTCGAGGAATCGTCACGGACCGCGAGAAAAGCGACGCAATCACATCAAGTCCAGTACAGCGTCACACCATCGAACGCACGGAACTGCACTGGGTGTCGGCCGCGAGCCGAGACGGCCCCGGCCGACCGTGACGCCCGGTCGGACCGAGCGTCGATTCGCCGACGAATGGTTGCCAGTGGCCTCGAGCTTAGACGGCGTCGGGACCGGTCTTGCCGGTGCGGATCTGCGTCGCGCCCTCGACGGGCATGACGAAGATCTTGCCGTCGCCGGGTTCGCCGGTTTCCGCGCCCTCGCGGATGGCGTCGACGACCTCTTGGGCCGGGATGTCGGCGACGACGCACTCGATTTTGACCTTCTGGTGGAGGTCGACCGTGTACTCCTCACCGCGCCACTGGCCCTTCTTTGCGGGCTGGGAGCCGCGGCCGGAGACGTTGGTAACCGTCAGCGACGGTGCGCCGGCTTCGGCCAGTGACTGCTTGATATCGCCGAGTCGGTCGGGGCGAACGATTGCGGTGACCATCTTGATCTGGCCGTCGTTCGGCTCGCCACCATCGGCGCGGATGATTTCGTCGCCACCGTCGGTGGCGATGTCGGGTTCGCCGAATTCGGGGTAGGTGTCGACGCCGTGTTCGGAGACGTCGAGCCCGTCGCGTTCGTGTTCGGGCGAGACGCGGGCCTGTCCCATGGCCTTCAGCCCGCCGAAGACTGCCGCGGTTGCGACGACCGTCCAGACGGTGATTGCCACGACGCCAGCGAGTTGTGCGATGAACGCATTGGCGACGCTATCGACCATGCCCGGAGCGGCAACGAACGGGAACAGCAGCGTCCCGAGGACGCCCGCGGAGCCGTGGACGGGGAAGACCGCACAGACGTCGTCGATCTTGAGTCGCTGTTCGACGAAACCGAAGACGAGCGGCAGTTGTGCGCCGGCCAGCAGACCGACGACCATGGCACCCCACCACGCCGCGACGTCGGGAATCGCCGTGATGCCGACGAGCCCGGCCAGCAGGCCGTTTGCGACGTAGAGCGTGTCGACTTTGCCGGTTTTCAGGAGGGCGACTGCGCCGGAGCCGATGGCACCCATCGCCATCGCTAGCGTCGTCGTCAGCACGACGCGGCCGAGGACGGCCCCGTTGAACACCATGTCTCCGGCGCTGTTCTCGACGAAGATTCCCGCCGTCCCGACGTTGAACCCGTACCAGCCGAAGGCGAGGAGGAGGGTTCCCAGCACGGCGAACGTCATCGAGTGACCGGGAATGACGTTGACGCTGCCGTCACTGTTGTATCGGTCCATACGCGGACCGAGCACCCAGGCTGCGGTGAGACCGGCGATACCGCCCATACCGTGGACGATCATCCCGCCGGCGAAGTCCTGAAAGCCGGTTCCGAGGTATTCACCGATGTACGCACCGGACCACGTAATTCCAGTGACGACCGGGTAGATGACCGCCGCTAGCAGGACGGTGTACGCTACGTACGCGCGGAGTTTCGCGCGTCCGGCGACCGCACCGGAGACGATCGTCGCCGCCGTCATTGCGAAGACGGCCCCGTAAAACCAGCCGCTGGCCCAGGAGCTGGGATCGTTACCGGCGACCCAGTTGAAGCCGCCTCCGCCGACGAGGCTGCTTACACCGGCTCCGACGAGGAAGAACGCGACGACCCCGACCGACCAGGTCAGCAGATTCTTCGTCAGCTGGTTGGCGACGTTCTTCGATCGAACCTGACCGGCCTCCAGCATCGCGAAGCCCGCGTGCATGAAGAAGATCAGGAAACACACCACCAGGATCCACGTGTAATTGAGTGCATTGACGAGGACGCCAACGTCGGCGACCTCTCCGGACTGCAGAAGCGTCGGATCCATCAGACGTTCACCTCTCCGTTCCACGCAGCGCTGCATTCAGCGACCAAACGATCGTCCCCTTCCAGTGCAATTCCGTTCATGTTTGTCCTCCAAATCACGTTCGAGTCAGTTGTACTTGTTTCATTTAAGGGTTAGCGTTGACAGATCTGCAAAATAACGGGCGTAATAGGGTAATCCGTCCAAAGCTAAATCAGATCTAATGTGTATAAGGGTATTGAAAATCACGTCTTTTTCGAGCGACGGTTATATTCTACCCGTTTGTCAACCAGTGGTGAGCGGTCAAACCGTTCACAATCGGGATGATTACCGGTAGATTGCCGCTCGAGCGGGGCGTATCGGTGCCTCTCCGCTCGCGCGCGGCAGATATTGCCACCCCGGTTTGCGAGCCGGACTCGAGATTGACATTCGTCTAATCGCCGATCCTGTGTGGTGGAGAATGGTCGCTTCCCGAGCGTACGAGTCCGACCGAACCCGGCGACGGAAGACGCGCTCGTCCCTACAGCCGTTGTGCGACGTCCTCGGCGAAGTACGTCAGAATCAGATCCGCACCGGCCCGCTTGATCGACAGCAGCGACTCGAGGCCGACCGCCTCGAGATCGAGCCACCCCTTCTCGGCGGCGGCGTGGAGCATGGCGTACTCGCCGGAGACGTTGTAGGCGGCGACGGGGTGGTCGAACTCCCGGCGGACGGCGCTGATAATGTCCAGATACGGCAGTGCGGGTTTGACCATCATCACGTCCGCACCCTGCTCGGCATCGAGTCGGACCTCTCGCATGGCTTCCCGCGAGTTCGCGGGGTCCATCTGGTAGTGCCGCCGGTTACCGAACGAGGGCGCGCCGTCGGCGGCGTCCCGGAAGGGGCCGTAGAACGCGCTCTCGTACTTGGCCGCGTAGCTCATGATCGGGACGTGCTCGAACCCCGCCCCGTCCAGCGCCTCGCGGATGACCTCGACCATGCCGTCCATCATCCCGCTCGGGGCCACCATGTCCGCGCCCGCACGAGCGTGGGACGTGACGATCCGCTTGAGGGCCTCGAGCGTCGCGTCGTTATCGACGGTCATCGTCGGTTCGCAAGCGGGGCCGTCCGCGTCGACGATGTCCTCGCTCCGTAACTCCTCCTCGAGCGGGCCGCAGTGCCCGTGGTCGGTGTACTCACAGAGACAGACGTCGGTGATGACGTAGGCGTCGGTCTCGCTCGTAATTCGGCGCAGCGCCTCCTGAATGACGCCGTCGTCGGCCCACGCGCGGCTTCCCTCGGGGTCTTTCGACGCAGGAATCCCGAACAGCATGATCGCCTCGACGCCGGTCTCGAGGACTTCCTCGACCCGACCGACGATCCCGTCGATCGGCACGCGGTCGTGGCCGGGCATCGACTCGATCGGCCGGCGTTCGTCGGTCGTCGCGTCGACGAAGACGGGTGCGATCAGGTCGGCGGGCTCGAGGCTCGTCTCGCTGACGAGGCCGCGAACGCGGTCCTGTCGGAGCCGTCGGGGGCGGTGAGTGAGATCCATAGCCGTGTATTCGACGGGAGTCGCAAAAGCGATGCGCTCGATGCCCCGCGGGTCGCGGCCGACCTGGCGGCGCGCTGTCAGTGCGTGGTGTCCCGCCGACGCTCGGCGATCTCCTGTCCCATCGAACTGCGATCCAGCACCGCCTGCCGAGAACAATACCCTCATCCGTCGGAATCGATGAACCACGAGTGATTGCCGCTTTCCGACGCGTGATGATTGTGATGACAGGACTCCTCGAGGTCGACTGATGCGCTGGCGATACAAGGAAACCGTCCTCGCGATGTGTACGCTCGCCTTCCTGGCGACGATGGCCGGCCGGCTGGTGATCAGCCCGGTGGTGCCACGGATCACCGCGGAGTTCGGCATCTCGAACTCGGTGATCGGCCTCGCGCTGACGGGAATGTGGATGGCGTACTTCTGCTCGCAGTTTCCCAGCGGCGTCTTCGCGGACAAGTACGGCGAGCGGCGGATCATTCTGGTCGCCGTCGGCGGGACGGCCGTCGCGAGCGCCTTCCTCGCGGTCGCGCCGCTGTTTCCGGTCTTCGTCGTCGGGACTGTCGCGCTCGGGGCCGTCGCGGGCCTCCACTACAGCGTCGCGACGTCACTGCTGACCCGTACCTATGACGAGATCGGGGTCGCGATCGGCGTCCACAACAGCGGCGGCCCGATTGCGGGGCTCATTGCGCCGCCGGTCGCCGCGTGGGTCGCAGTTCGGTACGGCTGGCGCGCCGCGATCGCGGTCGGCACCGTCGTCGCCGTGCCGATCTTCGTCCTGTTCGCCCGCTCGGTGCGGCCGACCGAACCCCAGCGGCCCGACCAACCGATGGCCTCGCGCTTCGAACTCGCGCCGCTCGTCGAACTGCTCTCCCGGCCGAAGATCGCCTTCACCTGCGTCCTCGCGATTCTGGGCGACTTCGTCTGGCAGGCGACCTCCTCGTTCCTGCCGACCTTCCTCGTCGCCTATCGCGGCCAGTCCGCGACGACGGCGAGTCTCGTCTTCGGCGGCTACTTCGTCGTCCAAGGGATCACGCAGGTCGGCGTGGGCGCGGCCTCCGACCGGTACGGCCGGGAGAGTTCCACGGCGGCCTGTATGGCGCTCTCGGTCGCCGGCTTCCTCCTGTACATCGCCGTTCCGGGAATCGTCTCCGTCGTCGCGGGGACCGTCCTCCTCGGGATCGGCCTCGGCTGGGGTGCGGCACTCTTGCCCCGGTTCATGGACGAACTCTCCGCGGCCGAGCGCAGCGCGGGGTTCGGACTCGTTCGGACCGTCTACGGCTTCGTCGGCGCGCTGGGGTCGGTGGTGACCGGTACGCTGGCGGATCTGTTCGGCTGGGGCGTCTCCTTTGGCTTTCTCGCCGCGTTACTCGCCGTCGTCTTCGCCGCACTGGCGGTCAACTGGGCGTTCTCGCTCGGCTACTAATTCCGGCTCGAGGCCCGTGCGGTTGTTGTTACGGCAGAAATAGGTGACCCGTGACTCCCGTCGAACTCGCAGGCTGCTTATGTGCTGTCCGGGCGAACTACGCTCCATGGAAGCACAGTCACGGCGGAAGGGCGCAGCGCGATGTACGGACTGTGGGAGGGCGCTCGCGGTCTGGGTCTCGTCGGACGGGATTCGGCCGATCGGGAGCACGGACGGCTGTCCCTGCGGCAGCACCTCCTTCCGAGTGTTCTCCTGAGTGATGTTAACGGGGCGGCGTTCGAAAGCCGCGCCCTTTCCCCCGTTCTGATCCTGTTCCAACCGTGTCGAACGCCGAGGAAGCGGTCTCCACCCTCGAGGAACTGGGGCTGACGGAGTACGAGTCCCGCTGTTTCGTGGCGCTCGTCCGCCTCTCGACGGGGACCGCCAAGGAAATCAGTCAGGTCGCGGATGTCCCCCGCTCGCGGGTGTACGACACCATCGAGCGCCTCGACCGGAAGGGACTGGTCAGCGTCCAGCAGACCGAACCGCGCCAGTACAAGGCCGTCCCGGTCGACACGGCGTGTCGGCGAATCCGCGAGGACTACGACTCCCGCATCAACGCCGCCGAGAACGCGCTCGGCCAACTCGAGGAGCCGGACTCCAAGGACGACGAGGGAATGTGGGCGATCACCCGGAAAGAACACATCACCGACCGCGTCGTGATGTTCCTCGAGGAAGCCGAGGGGACGGTTCACTACCTCGTTCCGGCGACGGAGGTCGTCGACCAGCAGATCCACACCGAGCTTCGGGCGGCCGCCGAGCGCGGCGTCAGCGTGTACATCGAGGTCGGGACGGATGACGACCGCGAGGAGTTCGCCAACGCGGTTCCGGGCGCGGACATCGAGGTGACCGCCGCTCTCCAGTCGACGAACGAGGTCTACGACGAGTGGCCGGCGCAGTTACTCATGGTCGACCAGCAAGCGATCGTCGCCGCCGGCATCAAGGAGAGCGACCTCCCCGACGTGGTCAACGAGATGGCGGTCTGGACCTACGGCCGCGATCACGGCTTTGCGGTCTGGATACGCGAACTGCTCGACGATCGGCTCGCGGAACACGACGACAACCGAACGACGGATAGCTGAGGGCTTCCCGTCTTCCGTGCTGAGTCCGATCGAAGCCGCTTCCTCGATCCGTCGGCTCCCGAACGCCGACGAGTACGCACTTTTAAGTACGCGACCCGCTTTTAATCTGCTAGCAATGGCCATAGACCCACAGTTCCACGAGAATCGCGATCAGGTCGACGAACACGAGGGACACTCGGTCTGGGGGCCCGTCGACGAGCCCGAGGAACTCGGGATCCACGGCACGCACGTCGCCGTCGACTTCGACATCTGTCTCGCCGACGGGGCCTGCGTCGAGGACTGCCCGGTCGACGTGTTCGAGTGGATCGACACGCCGGGTCACCCAGAGAGCGAAGAGAAGGCAGACCCCGCAAACGAGGTCCAGTGTATCGATTGTATGCTCTGTGTCGACGTCTGTCCGGTCGACGCCATCGACGTCGACGCCGGTCGAACGGCCTAACGCGCCTTATTCGGCGCGATCCACGTCGACTTTCTCCTTCAGGCTCTCGAGTCCGTCTGCCTCCGCGAGCTCTTGGAGCCGCTCCCGGAAGTGCTCCTCACAGAGGCCAACTTTGAGTCCGTCGGACTCCGCGGCGAAGGCAGCCTCGCGGTCGCAATAGTGGCAGTTCATACACCGTCGTATGGCCCACGATGCATTGAACCCTCCGCTAGCGGCCATGATTTGGGTTAGTCGGCTGTCAGCTCGAGTCGGTCGAACGCCTCGCGGGAGAGCCCGTCGACGCCGAGTCGCTCGTCGTGGGCGTCGCTGCCGCCGGTCGCGAGCAGGCCGTGGCGCTCGATCGCTCGCTCGACGGGGTCGCGATCGACCTCGCGACCATAGGGGTACTGCAGTTCGACGGCGTCGAGTTCTGCGGCCAGGGCGAGCGCGCTTTCGGGGTCGCGGTACCGCAACGGGTGGGCAAGCGAGACGAGCCGACACGACTCGGATAACGCCGCCTGCCCGCGCTCGAACGACGGGACCGCTCTGGGGACGTAACACGGACAATCGGAGCCGATGACGTGATCGAACGCGCCCTGATAGTCGTAGTCGGTTCCGGGATGGGCCTCGATCGCCCGCGCGATATGTGGCCGTCCGAACCCGCCGTCGATGGTCACGTCGAGATCGACGTCCAGCCGCGACTCCACGCAGTCGACGATCGCCCGGCCGCGCTCGATGCGATTCTCCTGAATCGTCCCGAGGATCGCCTCGAGTTCCGTGCTCGGCTCGAGGCCGTAGCCGAGCAGGTCGATCCGCTGTCCCCCTGGCGTCTCGACGCGCAACTCGATTCCGTGGAGCAGCGTCACGCCGTCGCGCTCGACGACCGGCCCGTCGAACGGCTGTACCCGATCGTGGTCCGTCACCGCGACGACATCGACGCCGCCGCGCCGGGCGGCGTCGGGGACGGCCTCGAGCTCGAGGCTCCCGTCCGAGCGCGTCGTGTGGACGTGTAAATCCGCATACGGCATACGGTATCCGAACGGGCCCGCTCGTAAAGGCGTTACTCCAATTTGCACCCGTCGCCCTCTATCTCTAGGGGACTATTAGGTGTATAAGGTATCCAGTGCTACTAGGAAACATACGTGGACAATGTTTATAATTATCGTTCACAGAAGATAGGGTGTAATGCTGCTCAACGGCACCGGCGATGTCATCGACGACCACGAGTACCCCGCCACGACCGAGGAACTGATCGAGGAGTACGGCGACCGTACCCTCGAACTCCCGAACGGTAGCGAGACGGTCGCCGATGTACTCGCCCGCCTCGAGTCCGAAACCTTCGACAACGCCGAGGACGCGCGCTTTGCCGTCTACTCCGCCGTCAGCAACAAGGCCATCGGCCGCGTCGGCTACAGCGACCGCGATCCGACCCCGGTCGGCAGCCCGTACTCGCCCGACGCGGTTTCGTTCTAGGGAACGAAGTTTTTTCACGGGGTCCTCACTCGCTTCGCTCGCTCGAACCCCGCCAAAAAAATTCGATTAAAAAAGGCCGAGCGCGCCAGCGGCGCGCTCGGTACGACTACTTGCGTTCAACACTGCGGTCACCGCAAGCACCCGCGAGCGACCGTAGGGAGCGAGCGGGCCGACGACTGATGTGAGCGAGCATCGCGAGCGAACGGAAGGAGGAGTGCTTTTATACTAAATTTTGCCGAGGGCGCGGCGAAGCCGTGCCCGCAGAGCAAAATTTAGGTTCTAGAAATTGTCGATGACTGGAATCCCGACCGTTTCGAAGTCGGTCATCGACTCGAGTTTGTCGCTGACGTCCTCGAGACCGATGGTTTCGGAGACGACGGCTTCGGGCTCGAGTTTGCCGGTCGCGACCATGCGGAAGATTTCGTCGTAGCGGGTCGGGGGCATGCCCAGCGAGCCGATGAACTCGATTTCGCTCATGACCATCGCGTCCGATGGGAGGGTGATCATCCCTTGCTCGTCTTGGGTGGTGAGTCCGACCTGGATGTGCTGGCCGCGGGTGCCGAGGCTCATTACGGAGTTCTGGCTGGTCGTTTCGATACCGAGGGCGTCCATTGCGATGCCGGCTCCGCCGTCGGTGATCGATGTGACCTCGCCGGGCACGTTCTCGACGTCTTCGGCGTTGACCGTTTCGACGGCCCCGAGTTCCTCGGCTTTCTCGAGTTTCTCGTCTTTCAGGTCGACCGCGACGACGTTGCCGCCCAGCGCGTCGGCGATGTGGACCGCAGAGAGGCCGACGCCACCGCAGCCGTGGATCGCGACCCAGTCGCCGGCACCGATATCGGCGCGGTGTGCCAGCGCGTGAAACGAGGTCATGAACCGACAGCCGAGCCCGGCCATGTCGACCGAGGAGACGCCGTCGGGGAGTTTCACGAGATTATGGTCGGCCACGGGAACGTGGAGTTGCTCGGCGAAGGCACCCTGTGCCTCCTCGATGAAGCCAAGCGGCATCACGTTCTCACAGGTATTGGAGTGGCCCCGCTGGCACTGCGGGCAGACACCGTCGCCGAGGTTGAACGGAACCGCGACGTGGTCGCCTTCGGAGACCTGCTCGACATCGTCGCCGACGGCGATGACCCGGCCGGCGGGCTCGTGGCCGAGGATCTGGCCGGGCTGGGTCTCGAGTCCGAGCCATCCCCAGTCGCCCTGCCAGCCGTGCCAGTCGCTCCGGCAGACGCCGCAGGCTTCGACGTCGACGACCGCGCCGTTCGGTGCCGGCTCCGGGGCGTCGACCTCTTCGATCGATAGCGGTTCCGCGTGCTCCTCGAGGACTGCTGCGCGCATGTACATGATTAACTATGTCATAGTACAAATACACCCCACCTCGTCGCAGGCAGTGAGAGGACGGCGAAGCCGACAGTATCGAGCGCGGTAGCGATCGATTCAGTCCAAAAACTCCATCGCGTCGCCCAACTCGAGGGGGACCGCGCCCTTCCGATACCCCTCGACGTGGCCGTTCGGCCGGACGCGGTAGACGACTGCGGGGCGGTGGCGCACGTCGGGCTGTTCGCCGCGGACCGCACTCCACGAATCGTCTCGGAAGCTCGAGCAGTCGACGAACAGCACCGCGCCGCCGCCGTGTTCGGCCAGTTGGCCGTTGGTCTTGGTCTCGGCGGTGTCGCGGACGGCCGCCACGGGACCCGAGGCGGCGCGGTTGCCCGGCGGTTGCGGGCGAGTGACTTCGACGAGGACGTTGGTCTCGCCGCGTTCGGCCCGGAAATCCAGCGAGTGCCCGGTCGTGACTTCGATCTCCGGGACGACGCCGTACCCCGCGTCGGTGAGGATCTTCGCGGCGATGAACTCGGCCATCGCGGCGCTCATCCGGACGCGGTCGACGTGGTCGCTGGTTCCGAGCTTGCCCGACATGACGTGTCGGTACTCGTCGAGAACGCCACTCTGGAGGAATTCCTCGAAGAAACGAGTGGTCTCTCGCCGGCCGGCATCGGGAAAGCCGGCGGCGTGCTCGCGGAAGAACGCTCGAGTCGAGTGACGGCCGTCTTTGGACATGAAAACCGGCAGGAAGAACCACGAGAGGTGCGGGTAATCGGCGAGCCACGGGTCTTCTTCGTGGAGCGTCGCGGTCAGCTCCCGTTGGGCCCACCGCGAGACGTGGTAGGGGACTTCCCGCCAGCCGAACTTATCAGTCTTCCAGAGCGCGGAGGGCGTTTCGGTGTTGCCCATCCAGTAGGCTTCCGAGTCGGTGCGTGCAAAGAGGGAGATGTCGCCGTTTTGCATCTCGAAGCGGTGTGTCTGCCAGTCGCCGCCGATCTTGAACCACGGCGAGACGGCTTGGGCACCGATGTTCGATTGGAGCGACTGGAGAATGTCGTGTCGTACTCGCCCGTCGCTCCACGACTGGGGCGAATAGCGAAAGCGAAGCGGCCGTGCCACGGGCGGTATTACGCCGCGGGGACGCATATATCGTTCGTTGTCACCTGTCGCACGAATCGTCCGATTCGACGCCGAATTCGTGTAATCGTTACGGGAACCGCGATACGTTTTACGCGATCAGCGGATGTGATAGACCGTTACATTAATAATCGCGACGGCCCTACCATGTCTATACTTACCATGCCAATGGGTGCCTATGACGAAGACGAACACGAGCGCCGCGAACAACAAGCCTCGAAGGTCGACACCGATTTCGACGACGAGCGGACGATTTACCGCGGCGAAGTCGAGTACGATTCCGGCGACTCCACCGAGGAACTGCTCGACCGGTTCGAACAGATGAAGTCGGACTAGTGCCGACCGACGGTGGGCTTCTCCTCCTCTTTTCGTCGGGGTTTCCGCAGGGTGAGTGTCCAGTCCAGTCGTTCCGAGTCCCAACTGCGCTCGAGTACGTCCGCCGTCGAATTCCGACGAACTCAACCGAACTCGAGTCGAACCGGTCACTCGAGGTCGTCCCAGCCCGGTGTTTCGGGTGCGCCGCGATCCGTTTCGACGATGTCGGCGACGGTCGGTGACGGAACGGTCTCGCCGGCCGCCCGGTAGCGCCGGGTCCAGTCGCGGATCGCCGGGCCGACCCAGGCCGTCTCCTCTGCAGCGGTCGAGTCGCCGTCATTGTCCGTCCTCTCGAGCACCTGTGCTTTCGCCCGCTCGTAGTGATGGTCGGAGATCGCCAGCGTTCCGGGACTCGAGCCGGCGGCGACCGCGATGGCTTCCGCTCGATCCGCCCGCGTGAGGTCGCCGCTTGCGGCTCGGTCGATGATCCCCTCGAGAGCAGCCGGCTCCGGGTGGCAGAAGAGTTTCGCGCCGATCGCCTGTGAACCGAGCAACAGTCCGTCCGGATCGTCGTGATCGGCCTCGAGCAGCCGATCACCGCCGAACGCCGCCTCGACGCGTTCGCATTCCGTCGCCTGCTCGAGTGCGAGGTTGTGTTCGGGGTAGGCCCTGCACTCGTCGGGATAACGGTCGCTCCCGTGGATCCGACACTGCAGCGTCGTCGGATCGAGAAAGACGCAGGTTGAGAGCCACGTCGGCTCCTCGCGCCCGAACGGGGCCACCGGTTTCGGCGGTTTTCGGAGGCCGACGAAGAAGACCGGTCGGCCCGCGATGGCGGCGACAGTGTGGTCGTCGATGTCGACGCCCTCACCATCGCCCTCGTCCTCTCCGGGGGACGCATCGCCTGAACGCTCGTCGCGGGCGTCCCAGAACCGCGGCGTCAGCGCGTCGGCCATCCCTACCTCGAGGAAGGCCCGCACCTCGTCGCGGGTCAAGGGGACGAAGTTCGCGTCGTCGTCGAGCGGCTCACGAGCCGATTCCCGGTCGTCGTCGCGCTCGCCGAACGGCTTGCGGCGTCGCTTGCGTCGGTAACTGGCCTCGCTCTTGCCCTCGGTTTCGGCGTCGGTACCTCGAGTGGCGGCCGTCGCGTCGTCCTCGCCGTCGAGCAGCGGCCGCCAGTCCATGCAACAGCCCGCACAGCCCTCGCAGTTCACCTCCATAGGCGGCGGTATGCCGCTGTGGCCTATAACAGCTGTGCGGGCTCGCGCCGCCGCGGGGGCTCGAGCGCCCCGACCGAGTCCGACGGGAGAACGACTTTCACCGTCGGCCACCCACGCCACCGTATGTCGAAGGATTCCTGTGACGGCTGCGGCCGAACGGTCACGGTGTCGGGCGGGATCGCCAACCTCTGGTCGTTCGGCACCGACGCCGGCACCGTCGGGACCGCGATGACGCTGGAACTCGAGGACGGATCGTCGCACCTGCTGTGTTATCCCTGTATCGAGGCGCTGCCGGACTATCCCACCGTCGAGGACATCGAGCGGTTAGAGCAGGTCGACGAGGAGACCTCGCAACTCGGCGTGCTCTAGCATCGATCGTGGCGACTCGGCCACAGTCGTCGGCCGCAAAAATGTCGGAGCGGAGCGTGGAGGCGAGTGTGACGGTCACGGCGCACTGCGCCGTGGCGATGCGAGCATGACGGCCCGTAGCCGTCCACGGCATACCGTAACCGTGAGCGGAAGGGGTGGGATTTGAACGCCACGGGGCGAAATGCCGCCGCGGAACCAAGTGGCACCGCGGTGCTCTACCGCTGAGCGACCCTTCCGCACCTCGATCCGACGGCGGAGTTCGTCTTTGTAATCAGCTGATTACCCGCTCGCTGACAGCCAATCGTCTCCCGTAGGTGGGCGATACCCGACGGTAGCCGGTGGTTTCGACGTTCATATCGCCGTCCGTGGTTCGAAGATCTCGCACCGGCCGCAACGGTCCGCAGCATTTAGGACGCGGCCGCCCCGTGAGTCCAACGGTGAATCCCGAGCGGATCTTCGAGGAGTTTCCCGCGCCGAGTTACCGCGGGACCCAACAGCAGGCCCTCCGCGACATTCGCGACGCGTTCGCGGCCGGCAACGATGTCGTGCTCGTTCGCGCGCCGACGGGCAGCGGCAAGTCCCTGCTCGCCCGCGCCGTCGCCGGGTGTGCCCGCCGCGCGGACGAGGGCGACCCCAGCGACGCCACCCGGGCCTACTACACGACCCCGCAGGTCTCCCAGTTGGACGACGTGGCGGCCGACGACTTACTGGCCGATCTCAACGTCATCCGCGGGAAATCGAACTACACCTGCATCCTGCCGGAGGAACGCGACACGCCGGTCAATCAGGCCCCCTGCGTGCGAGAGCGGGGCTACGACTGTTCGGTCAAACACCGGTGTCCGTACTTCTCGGACCGGGCCATCGCGTCGAACCGCGAAATCGCGGCGATGACGCTGGCCTACTTCATGCAGACCGCCGGGAGCGAAGTCTTCCGCAAACGCGACGTCGTCGTCGTCGACGAGGCCCACGGCCTCGCCGAGTGGGCCGAGATGTACGCGACCATCCAGCTCGGCCCGCGAACCGTCTCGTTCTGGGACGACCTCCGCGTCCCCGAGATCGACGGCATCGAACGCGCTGTCCGCTACGCCGAGAACCTCGCCGGCACCTGTGAGCGCCGCAAGGACGAACTGCTCGCACAGGACTCGCTATCCCCCGGCGAGGTGCGTGAACGCGACCGCTTGCAGGAACTCATCGGCGAACTCGAGTGGTTCGTCTCGGACTACCGCGATCCCCAGAGTCCGACAACGTGGCTGGTCGATCAGTCCGAACTGCGGTCGGGCACACGCAATGGCGATGCTGAGAGTGACGAACCGCAGGGCGGCCCGCTGACGATCAAGCCGATGAACCCCGAGAAGTACCTCCAGCACACCGTCTGGGATCGGGGCAACAAGTTCGCGCTGCTCTCGGCGACGATCCTCAACAAGGCCGCGTTCTGTCGACAGGTCGGGCTCGACCCCGACGATGTCGCGCTGGTCGACGTCGAACACACGTTCCCCGTGGAGAACCGGCCACTGTACGACGTGACACAGGGGAAGATGACCTACGAGGAGCGCGACGAAACGACGCCCAAAATCGCCCGCACCATCGTCCGGCTGATGCAACACCACCCCGACGAGAAGGGGCTGGTACACGCCCACTCCTACAACATTCAGGAGCGCCTCGCCGACCTCCTGCGGGACTTCGGCGTCGGCGACCGGATTCGGACTCACGACCGCGACGGCCGCGACGCCGCCCTCGAGGAGTGGAAAGCCAGCGACGACCCCGACGTCTTCCTCTCGGTGAAGATGGAGGAAGCGCTGGATCTCAAGGGCGACCTCTGTCGCTGGCAGGTCCTCTGTAAGGCCCCCTTCCTCAACACCGGCGACTCGCGGGTGGCCCACCGACTCGAGGAGGGCCAGTGGGCGTGGTACTACCGCACGGCGCTCAGAACCGTCATTCAGGGCTGTGGCCGGGTCGTCCGCGCGCCCGACGACTACGGGGCGACGTATCTCGCGGACTCGAGTCTGGTGGACCTGTTCGACCGCGCGAAGACGGACATGCCGGACTGGTTCGAGGCGCAGGTCGACCGCATGGAGCGGCCGGACCTGCCGGCGTTCGAGCCGCGGTCGGCGCTGGACGGGACGGCGTCGGGAACCGGCGGTCGATCCGGTTCGGGCTCTGGAACTGCGAGTCGAGGACGAGCCAACGAGGCAGACTCCGGCGGCCGCGACGGCCGATCGTCGTCGCGCTCGAGTCGATCGGGACGATCCTCTCGCTCGAGTCCGTTGGCGGACGTTTGGGATACGGACGAATAGCGGCGACTGGCGGGTCGATTCTATCGCTCGAGTTCTCGTTTCGCCTGCCGAATCTCGTCGTACTTCTCATCCGCGCCGTCGACGCGAGCGAGGCCCTCCGCGGCCTCGAGGGTGCGGACGCCGTTATCGAGGAAGGAGAGCACGTCGCCCGAATAGGCATACACCATGTAGTCGTCGGTCATCACGTCGACGATCGCGTCCGGCCCGAGCCCCTGTGCGCGTAGTTCGAGCAGATACTTGATGAACTTCCGCTCCGGGCAGCCACAGTAGGGATTGTTGTCACACCCGCAGTCGAGGAAATCCTGCGTGAAATCGAGCACCCGATCGCGGGTCGCGTCGTCGAGTTTCTCGAGGCCGTCACCCTGGAAGAGCATGTCGAGCGTCGCGCCCTTGAACGCTCCCCTGGGGATATTCGTCTCGAGCTGGGAGCTGAGCTGCCGGTGGTTCTTGATGTAGATCTTGTCGGTGATAGCCACGCGTTGGCGATCCTAGGGGCTGTGGGTCGAAAAACGTCCCGGTCGCGAGCGGACACGAGTGCGACGAGAGAGTCCGACCCGCACGCGGCGGCCGGAATCGCGCGGTATGGCTCCCCACACCGTATCGAAGAGTCGTAACGTATTTGAGTCCAACCGGCCGTAGGATAACCTGTACGCGTGTCCGGGTTGGGGTAGTGGTTATCCTTCAGCCTTGTGGAGGCTGAGACGCGGGTTCGATTCTCGCACCCGGACTTTGTCGCCGCGAACAAATCCGTGAGCGGCGCAAATCCTCAGAGAATCGAACCCTGGGAGAGGCAGCCCGCGCAACGGAGTGAGCAGGAACCTCTCCCTTCGGTTCGGTTCTCGCACCCGGGCTTTTTCACGACGTCCATCGGGCAGAGTGGCAAAGCTGGACGGCGAGATCGAACCAGACGAGTCGCGCGCAGCGGGCACGTCTCGGCGTGGTTCGGTTCTCGCACCCGGACCGATCGAAGCTCGAGGACGAACCGGTTCGCTGACGCGCAGGTTTTTATATATCGTTCCGTCAGTAGCAGACATGACTCGCGGATTGGAGCCCACGGAGGAGTACGACGGCTCCATCGTCGTTCGGCTGTTAGACGACCAGAGCGGAACCGAGCGGGTTCGCTGTCCATCGTACGAGGACGCGATCGCCGTCGTCAAGGAACACCACCGCTCGGTCACGGTCGCGAAGATCGTCGACCGGGACGGCGAGGTCGTCTTTACCTCCGCCGGGATGGATATCGACGACTGGGCGACGGAGTGGGAGCACGCGAAACGTCGCCTCTCCGTCGACGTCGAGGAGTACGACTGCCCGTACGACAACATCGCCTGTGTCGCCGACGACCACTGCATCCAGTGTCAGATCGACGCGGTACAGGAACAGTACTGAACTCGAGTTCTACGGTTGTCAAGGACGACTCGTTTACGCCGCATCTTCGAGAAATTCGGTCAATCGTTCGACGAAGTAGTCTGGTCGTTCCTCCGGGATCCAGTGGCCGGCACGCTCGACGACCTCGCCGTCGACATCGGTCGCGACCCGTTCCATGTCCCTGATCGGGAGCTCGCGAAAAGAGGCTTCGCCGCCGAGCGCGAGAACGGGAATCTCGAGGAGGTCTTCGGCGTGGTCCCGATTGTGCTCGGCGTCGGTCTCGTACGCGCGGTAGTACTCGAAGCCGCCCCGCAGGCCGCCGGCCTGCGAGTAACAGCGAACGTACTCGTCACGGGCGTCGTCGTCGATCGCAGACGGGTCATACGCCCCTTCCCCGTAGAACCAGTCGAGATAGAGCCGTTCCCGGCCAGCAACCAGCCGTTCCGGGAGGTCGCGGACGCCGTGAAAGCGGGTATGCCAGAGCTTTCGTTTCCCGTCCTCGTTGATCCCGGGAAGGCCCGCCTCGAGGACACAGAGTGCGCGTACCTCGTCGCGGTACTGGGCGGCGTACGCGTAGGCCGTCGGCATCCCCCAGTCGTGGCCGACGAGCGCGATTGGTTCGCCGTCGAACTTGAGGTGGGAAACCAGTTCGCGGACGTCGGTTGCGACGGTATCTTTGTCGTACCCCGAAACGGGTGTCTCGGAGTCGCCCAGCCCGCGGAGGTCCGGTGCGATGACGGTATAGTCGTCGGCTAAGGCGGGAATGACGTCTCGCCACTCGTACCACGTCTGTGGCCAGCCATGGAGCAACACCAGCGGCGGGCCCGCGCCGGCGGTCACGTAGTGCAGTTTCGTTCCGTTGACGCGGGCCCGGCCGTGTTCGATACTGTCACACGAAACCATACGACAACATTACGAGGTCGAGGTATCAGTGTTCGGGCGCGACTCTCTCGGACCCGCGACTGACCGTATCCCCAGACAGAGGTCCGTCCGCGCGCTCCTATCGATCGAGAACGGAAATAGACGATCCAGCCGAGTGTCTCCTGTGACGGAATCCTCCCGTTCGATGAAGCCTACGGACGAAAACGATGGGCGAATAGTTGGACCGGTCGGCGGCTTTGTCATGCGCCCGCGTTTAGGAGCGCCGGCCCGTACCGCGCGTATGGCGGATACCCAGCACGGCGGCATGCTCGGCAACACGCAGCAGAACGCGGCGCTCGCCTGGGTAATCACGGTCGCGCTCGTCGTGCTCGCACTCAATCACGGGCTCGCTGATTCGTACCGCTGGCTTGCCTTTACCGGCTTTGCGGTCGCGATCGTCTTGCTCCCGGCCGCCGCGTTTCGGGATCCGCTCGTGATGCCGCCGTGGGAACTGCTGGTCCTCGTCTTGCTCCCCGTCGTCGACGCGACGGTCCTCGGCGAGACGTTTCTGACGTCGATCGCGATCTACGTCGCCGTCGCCGCGATCGCGCTCGTCGTCACCGTCGAGATCGATCGGTTCACCGCGGTCCGTATGAATCACGCCTTCGCGGTCGTGCTGGTCGTACTCACGACGCTGGCCGTCGCCGGCGCGTGGCACGTCGCCCAGTGGCTCGCCGACGTGACATTCGGGACGAACTACATTCTCGACGGGCGGTCACAGGACGTGGCCAACCACGACCTGATGGTCAACTTCGCGTACGCGGCGATCGCCGGCCTGTTCGCGGGCGTGGTCTTCAGCCGGTACTTCGGATCCTACGGAGATGCTATCGAGACCCAGCGGACGCCGACGCCGCGGGAGACCTCCCCCGATTCCGAACCGGACCCCGTCCCGACGCTGATCCGCGATCAGCTAGACGCCCCAGAAGCAGTTGTTCGGGGGCTCTCCCGGGTCATGCAGGTTTCCCTCGCCGTCCTCCTGCTGTACGGGTTCGTCACCCTCGATCTGACGACGGTCTCGAACGCCGCCATCGCGCTCGGGATCACCTTCCTCCCCGCCATCCTCGAGCGGGACTACCGGCTCACGCTCGAGCCGGGGCTCGTGTTCTGGCTCACCGCAGCGGTGTTTCTTCACGCGCTCGGCTCGGCCGGTCTGTACGCGCTTATCAGTTCGTGGGATAGCCTGACGCATACGATTTCGGCGTCGATCGTCGCCGCGGCGGGGTATGCCGTCGTCCGGGCGATCGACCTCCACACCGACGAGATCTATTTCCCGCCGGCGATGCTGTTCGCGTTCATCCTCGTCTTCGTCCTCGCCTTCGGCGTCGCCTGGGAGCTGCTTGAGTTTACCCTCGACTGGAGCGCACAGCAACTCGGTATCGAGGCCGTCGTCGCCCAACACGGCCTGAACGATACGATCGTCGACCTCGTCTACGACGTCGTCGGGGCCGTCGTCGCCGCGGTCTGGGGCTCGTTCTACCTCACCGCGCTCTCCCAGCGTCTCGCCGCTCAACTCGACGGCTAACGGCCGCGATGTCACTCGAGTCGACGAACGACTCGGCAGCAATCGAAACCGGAGCGGCTCAGTCCGCCGCTTCGGTCAGTCGCTGTACCTCGTCTTCGGCGAGCGAGAACTGCGAGGCGGCGACGTTCGACTCGAGGTGGTCCGGGTCCGACGTGCCCGGGATCGGGAGGATGACCTCGGAACGCTCGAGCAGCCACGCCAGCCCGACCTGTCGGCGCGTCGCGTCGTGTTCCGCGGCGATCTCGTCGAGGAGGTCGCCGTGTTCGTCCAGGTCATCGCCGTTGATCGGAGCCCACGGGATGAAGCCGATGCCCTCGTCGTCACAGATATCGAGGACCTCTTGGCTCCCGCGGTCGTCGAGGTTGTACCGGTTCTGGACGGTCGCGATCTCGACCTGTTCGCGGGCTCGATCGAGGAGTTCGGCGGAGACGTTGCTGACGCCGACCTCGTCGACGACGCCCTCGTCTTTGAGTTCCGCGAAGGCCGCGACGGAGTCCTCGAAGGGGGTGTCCTCGTCGTCGGGCCGGTGGAACTGGTAGAGGTCGATGGTATCGGTCTGGAGCCGATCGAGCGACGTCAGCGCCTGATTCCGGATGTAATCGGGATCGCCGTGGGCGATCCAGTCGCCGTCGCGGTTGCGCAGGAGTCCGGCCTTGGTCGCGACCAACACGTCTTCGGGGTCGCCGATCGCCTCGCCGATGAGGCGCTCGCTGGCGGCGGGGCCGTAGGAGTCGGCCGTGTCGATGAGATCGACACCGCAGTCGACGGCGTGTCGGACGACCTCGCGTGCGAGCTCCTCGTCGTCGGGCGCACCGATGATGTCCTCGCCGGTGAGCCGCATCGCGCCGAATCCCAGCCGGTGGACGGTCGAATCGCCGATTTCGAACGTGTCGCTCTCGTTTGTGATCGAGTTGCTGCTCACGGGCGTACTGACAGCCTCGCGCCCCTTGAGGGGCAGGCTTCCCCGAACGGAATGCCGGTTCCCCTCGACCAGCACACTCGAGGCCGTCGTCGATACGGACTCGGGATGAGAATAGCTGGCTCGCTGTTTCTGGTTTCCCAGTGTGTCCGTTCTGTGGGACTGTGAGCCAGCGGTCAGTCGGGGCCTCAGAAGATCGCCGTCGCGCCCCACGCGACCATCGAGGACACCATGAGAACCGCGAAGACGAGCGCGATGAGCTGATTCTTGTCCATAGATAACGGGATTCGCTCCGCGTGTATCAATCTCACGACCGCCGCCGCGAGCCCGTCGCGGGCCGCTGGCGACCCGCTACGCGAACCGGGCGTCGACAACGACGTGTGCGACGCCCGCGCTGTGGCTCTTTACGCGGCGTTTCTCGAGTACCTCGAGTTCGCGCCCGGCGGCGGTGCCGGCGGCCTCGAGTCGCTCGAGCGGCCGGTCCCAGAGCCGCGACTCGGGGGTCGCCTCGTGGTAGTGGACGACGCCGCCGGGGACGAGCGCCGCGAGGGCGTCTTCGAGGAAGTCGTGTGCTTCGTCCGTTCGCGAGCCGTGGTCCGGGCTCTCGTCCTCGGCCCTCGAGCCGTCGGAACTGCCGTAGTAACCCATGACGACCCGGTCGGCCTCGATCTCCCCGGCGAGGTCCCGACAGTCGGTCATGTAGGCGTCGACCCGGTCGCCGACGTCGTTGAGCACGGCGTTCTCGAGCAGGTAGCGGAAGGCGGTCGGGTTGATCTCGGTCGCGGTCACCCGTGCGCCGGCCCGGGCCATCGGGAGCGTGAAGTAGCCGATGCCGGCGAACATGTCGAAGACGTGCTCGTCGGCGCTCCCGATGTCGCCCATCCGAACGCGCTCGGCCTGATTGCCCGGCGAGAACATCACCGTCGCGGGGTCGAGTCCGTACCGCGTTCCGTGCTCGGTGTGGATCGTCTCCGTGTCCTGCTGGCCCGCGATGAGCCGGGTGCGGGGCTCGCGGAAGGTGCCTGCCGCACCCTCGTTCGCGATCCCCTCGTCGGCCAGTACGCTGTCGGCCTCGCCGTGGAGTTCGAGCAGCGCCTCGCCCAGTTCGGCCTCGTCGGGACAGCCCTCGGGTACCGTCACGAGGATCACCGAGCCGATCACCGCCCACGAGCCCGGCACCGACTCGAGGTCTGCGTCGCTCCAGCCCCGATCGGCAAGCAGGGCTTCCAGATCCGGATTCCGCGGCTCGGGCTCGAGTTGCCGGACGACCTCGAGCACGTCGGTTTCGGCTGGCGGCTCGGTGACCGGGAGCGCGACCCTGTCGGGGCCGTCTTCGCGCACGCGCCGCGAATCGTCGTACACCCCCTCGGCGCGGAGCGACTCGGCGGCCGCCTCCGCTCGGGGTTTCTCGACGACCGCGGCCAGCGGGCCGTCGGCCGTCGCCCGCTCGAGGACCTCGTCGACCGCGGGCTCGAGGGCGTCGTCTGTCGACGGGTCCGCCGCGTCCTCGTCAGTCATTGCTCTCGTCGCCCTCGTCGGGCAGAATGTGCAGCCCAGCGCGGCTCTTCAGGACTGGCACGGTCTCGACCCCGGGATCGAAGTAGTCCGGCCGCGAGACCGTTTTGGCTTGAAACGTCTCCGGGTCGAGTACCTGCACCGCGTTGTCGTCCTCGACGGTGACGACCGTCGCTTCGGCCGCGTCCTCGAGGTCGCCGAGCCTGCGCGCCTCGGGCGAATTCCCCTCCTCGTAACTCGCCTCGTAGCGCTCGCCGGTCGTCACGCGGACGCCCTTGAGGTTGCCGCGGGCGCTGCGGACGAGGACGGGGCCGCCGTCGTCGTCGGCGAGGTCGATGACGTCGCCGGGAGTGTAGGGCGGCAGGCGGACGGCGAATGTGACCCGATAGACCTCGTTGCCGTCCTCGTCTTCCGTGACCAGCGTCTCGGCGTCGTTGACGGTGCCGCCGAACTCCTCGATCATCTTGTTCGAGATCTTCTTCCCGATCTTGTTGGTCGAGACCTTGACGTTCAGCCCGTCGTCGGTCTCGCCGACCTCGGTGACGAAGGCGTTGCGGTCGCCCGTGGCCTCCATGTCGGCGACGATCTGGTTCGCGATCTCTTTCGCTCGGTCGATCTCCTCGGTCGTCGGGGTCCGATCTTCGGCGCGGATCTGGACGATGCTGGCGTAGTAGTCGCCGGCGATCCGTCCACACCGGGTACAGGTCTGGCGGGCGATCTTGACCGGTACCGTCACCTGCTCTTCGACCGGCGTTCCCCGCACGACGCCCGTGAAGTAACAGTGCATCCGGATCGTGTTCTGGTCGACCTGCTCGGGATCGATCTGCCACGCGACGTCCTCGACGTCGACGTGGACGCCGAGCGCCTCGCTGACCTCCTCGATCGCGATGTCGGTGTAATCTTCCGCACCGACATCGACCCACCGGTTGCCCCGGTGGACCGCACCGCACCGGGAACAGACGCGAACGTCGATCCGGTCCGGGGCGTCGACGAAGTCGAAGTCCTCGAAGTAACAGGCGTCACAGAGCTCGACTTCCGCACCGGGCCGCAACGGATCGTTCGCGTCGCTCGCCGACCGCTCGGGAACTGGGTCCCCACACCGGGGACAGAACGCACGCGATTCACTCATTGGCCCCGTTTGGGGTCTCACGGAGTTAAGGACCCCGTTCTCCCGACTCGAGGGAATCGCCCACGGATACCGTGTCCGCAATCGTAAGCCACATATCACGTCCGGGGAGTATCACGCCGCGTAATGCAGGACGCGACTGTCGCCCGATCGATGGCTTGCTCGAGTCGACCGGCTCGCCGCGGAGGCGAGCGCTGACCGATGGCGGACCTCGTCGCGATCTTCGGCTCCGCGGTCGGGCCGATCGTCGCTATCGCGGCCGTCGGGTACGTACTGGCCACGGTCAAGGAGATCAACCCGGAGCCGCTGAACACGGCCGTGGTCTACGTACTGGCACCCGCGCTGGTCTTTCACAGCCTCGCCGTTACCGAACTCGCGGCGTCGACGCTCCTCCGGGTGACGGTCGGTATCGGTGTCTTTACCGCGGCCATGTGGGGGATCGCCGAAGTCGTCGGCCGCGCCACCGGCGAGCGAGAGCCGGCGCTGAGCGGGCTCGTCCTCGTCGCGATCTTCACCAACTCGGGGAACCTCGGCATCCCCGTCTCCGACTTCGCGTTCGGCGAAGTCGGCCGCCAGACCGCGGTCCTCTTTCTCTCGGTCCAGTCCGTGCTGATGTACACCGTCGGCGTCTACGTCGCCTCCCGGAGCAGCGGCTCGGCCGGCCTCGAGGGCGTCCGGCGGGTGTTCTACATCCCGCTCGTCTACGCGGTTATCGCGGCGCTGATCGCGCGAGCGCTGGATCTGGTCCCGCCCGCGGACGCGGCGGCGATGGAGACGCTCCAGCTCGTCGGCGACTCTTCGATCCCGCTCATGTTGCTCATCCTCGGCATCCAACTCGCCCGGGCCGACACCGCCTCGGCGGTCTCCCGTGCGTGGCCCGCGACGGCGCTCAAGATGGTGATCGCGCCCGTCGTCGGTCTCGGCATCGCGCTCCTCGTCGGCTTCGAGAACCCGACCGTCGCGCGCGTGTTCGTCCTCGAGACGGCGATGCCGGCCGCCGTGACGCCGCTGATTCTGGCCATCGAGTTCGCCGGCAGCGCCCGCACTGACGGGGTGCTTGTCTCCGAGTACGTCTCGACCTGCGTGTTCCTCACGACGCTGCTGGCGATCCCGGTGTTGACCGTGTTGATCGCGATTCTCCAGTCCGGCGTCGTCATCTGAGCCGGGGAGCCGACGACCGGCCTCGCGGCGTCACTCAGTCGTTTCGTCGTCGCCGATCGGGAGCCGGATGGTCCGGTCGCTGGCGAAGAGCACGAACAGCGCGAAGAGGCCGTACAGCGCTGGCTCGTTCGTCCAGACACCGATAATTCCGAGGATTCCCAGAACGCCGAGTCGACTCACTGGAACGCGCATACTGGAATATAGTTGACAAGTACTGAAGTGTCTTCGGCTGCTTCCAGCGACGCAAAAATCGTGTCCGAAACTGAAACCGAGGCGACGCGGCCGTTGGTCGACCGTTAGTGACCGTCGTCGTGCGGGTTCAGCGTCGTCCCGTAGTTCTCGGCGTGGTCGGTGTACTCGATGAATCGCGGCGCGTCGGGGTCGAAGGGACGCTCGAGGCTCTCGAAGGCCTTCTTCTTGTCCCATCCCTGGAGCTTGCCGACCGCGGACTTGTCTTCGAGGTCGTGGTAGTCGAGCTTGGACTCGGTCAGCTCCCACGCGTCCATCCCCTGCTCGGTGCGGACGATGACGCTCGAGTAGTCGTCGGCGGAGCCGACGGAGCCGACGGTGATGTCCGAACAGAAGCCGGTGAAGTCGGCACACTCGTCACAGCCCTTGAGCGCGGCGTCGTGGAAGTTCTCGATGTCTTCCTCGACGATCATCTCGCCCTCGTGGTCGTAGACCATCATCTTGCCGTTGAGGACGTCCATCTTGCCGATCTCCGACGGCGAGATGCCGCGTTGTTCCTCCAACTGCTCGCCCATGAGGCTGTGGTAGTTGAAGTTCTTCGTACACATCAGCGCGATCGTGTAGTCGACCGCGCGGATGCCCTCCTCGTGGCCCTGATAGTCCCACTCGAAGTCCTGCAGGGCGCGGATGCCCTCGATCTCACACGGCGTGCCGACGATCGCGATGCTGAGTTCGTCCCAGGACTTGTCGGGGAGCTTGTGCTCCCACTGGCCGAGGTCGAGGTTGCCAAGCGCCATCGTCTGGTTGTAGACGGTGCCGGCGTTTTCGATGAGTTCCTCGGTCGTGGTCGCGAGGTAGCTCTCGGCTTTCCACTCCTGTTCGTCGCTCTCGGTCGCGACGAGCGCGCCGTCGATCTCGCCCTCCTCGAGCAGCGTCGAGAGGATGCCGGTTACGACGCCGCCGTCCTGGGCCTGATCGGTCCAGTCGTCCTCGACCTTCGCGGAGAACTCCGTGATCGGGTCGCCCGCGCCCTTGACGTTGTCCTCGCCGCCGGTGATCTTCCACTGGCGCTCGTAGCGCAGGCCGCCGCGGGGACAGAAGTCCCAACACATCGAACAGCCGGTACACATCTTGACCAGTTCCGGGTGGCCGTCGTCGCCGATGCCGATCGAGTCCGACGGGCAGGCGGCGACACAGGTCCCACACTGGATACACCGCCCCTCGTCGATGACGGCCTCGTCCAGTTCCATGAACCAGGTCTTCTCGTCCGGCGTCTCGATGTCGTTCATCCGCGATCGAATCGAGTACTCCGGCGTCTCGAGGTCGACGCCGTCCGGAATCCCGACGCGGGTATCCGGCGAGTCGTCGTAGACGTCCTGACTGACGTCCTCGGCGGGCTCGGTGAACTCGAGGTCGCCGAGTTCGCCCATCTCGTCGACGTTGGCGACGCCTGCTCCGTCGGTGGCGACGGGCTTGTCGCCGGTCGATTCGGCCGCCGGTTCAGCGGTCTTCTCGCCGCAGGTACAGGTGTCCGGCGAGCAGCTCTCGCCGCTCGCACCGTCGGCACCGCCGTCCGTCGCGATTGCGCCCTCTCGAGCGTGGTCCGTTCCCTCTCGAGAGCGAGATCCACCGCTGCCGGCGTCGGGGACCATGACCGCGTCGTCATCGTCGTCCGAGTCGGGAACGCGGGGGAAGCGGCGTTCGTCCTCGCCGTTAATCCCCATGAGCAACACCTCGTGCGACCGGCGCGTCCGCGTCTTGCATGATCGACCGAAGCTGCCCGTTGTCGACGCCGCGACACCACTCGTAGAACTCCTCTTCGTCGTCGCGGTCCGCGGAGTAGGCCTCGAACAGCTGTTCGAGGGCCGGGATCACGGCGTCGGCGGGGACGGCGCTCTCGACCCAGTCGAGGAACTCGTTGTCGGCACCGAGCGAGCCGCCGAGGCCGAAGTCCATCCCTTCGACGATGTTGTCGCCCTCGGCGTTGGTGGAGTTCTCGTCCTCGAGTTTGACCGTCTCGCCCCGGAAACCGATGTCCGCGATCTGGGGCTGGGCACAGGAGGCCGAGCAGCCGGACATGTGCATCCGGATGGACTCGATGTCGTCGGGCACGTCGATGCGGTCATCGAGTTCGCGGGCCCAGCGCTTGGTGCGCTTTTTGGTCTCGATGATGGCGTAGTTACAGAACTCGTTGCCCGTACAGCCGACCGCGCCGCGGGAGAACGGCCCCGGATCGGGGCTGTACTCCTGTGCGAACGGTTCGGCCAGCAGGTCGTCGACGTTCTCGTCGGGGATGTGGGTGATCAGGAAGTTCTGATCGGTTGCGAGGCGGACGGAGGCGTCCTCGGTCCCGTACTTCTCGGCGGCCCGGGCCGCCGCGGCGAACTCGTCGCCGCCCATGCGGCCGGCGATGACGTTGAAGCCGACGTAGTTGAGCCCGTCCTGTTTCTGCTCGTGGACGCCGACGTGGTCGCTCTGGTAGCCGACGGTCAGGTTCTCGCCGCCGGTGGGCAGGTCGATCTGACAGCGGTCGCGGACGGCTTCCTCGAACTTCTCGGGGCCCATCTGCTCGACGAGGTACCGCATGCGGCAGACGCCGCGGTTGTTGCGGTCGCCCAGTTCCTTGAACGTCTGGGCGACGGCGCGGCAGAACTCGACGGTGTCTTCGGGTCGGATGAAGACGTCGAGTTCCGAACCCATTCGCGGGCCGTCGGAGAGGCCGCCGCCGACGCGGGCGTGGAAGCCGTAGAGGTACTCACCGTCGATCTCCTTCTTCGCCGGGACGAGCCCGACGTCGTTGATCTGGGACTGCGCGCAGTCGTGGGCACAGCCGGTGATCGTGATCTTGAACTTCCGCGGGAGGTTGGCGTACTCGCGGTTCTCGGTGAAGAAGTCAGAGACCGCCTCGATGACTGGCTGTGCGTTGAAACACTCGTGGTCGTCGAGCCCGGCCGCGGGGCAGCCGAGGACGTTTCGGGCCGAGTCACCGCAGCCCTGCACCGTCGTCAGGCCGACCTCGTCGTAGCGCTCCCACATCTCGGGCACGTCCTCGACGCGGATCCAGTGTTTCTGGATGTCCTGTCGGGTCGTGATGTCGAGGTAGGCGTCGCCCCAGAGCTCGTTCTGTTCCTCGCCGCCGTACTCCTCGGGGGCGACTGCGAGGTCGTCGGTGACCTCGCCGATCACTTCTGCCTGCTCCGGCGTGAGCTTCCCGCCGGGGACCTTCGTCCGGATCATGAAGTAGCCCTCCTGCTTTTGGGCGTACATGCCGGCCCACTTCAGACGCTCCCACTCGCCGCCGCCGGCGCGCTCCTCGATTTCCTCGAAGGAGAGCTCCTCGTCGGCGTAGTCGTAGACATCGTCGATAACGTCGAGCGGGTGCTTGTTCTGCTTGTATTGTTCCGTCGTATTCACGCGAACCACCTCGTGGTTCGTGCGGAGCCGGAAGTACCTACGCTTTCGGCGTTCTGCGTGCTCTTTTGAAGGCCCATTGTTTAGCGGGTAATACCACCCCACACCTATACACCCCCGTAACTCGGCGAATCATGACGTTGGTCGTTTTCACCGGAAAATATTACCCCATCATTCGGCTATCGACGACGGTGCCGACGAAAAACCGCCGGCAGACGTGGGAACGCGCCCTCGAGGACCACTGCCGGTGATATATGCGTCGATTATTCCGGCAACAATGACCTGTAACGACGGACCACACTGACTGCGCGAGCCCTCAGTCGAAACACGCGACGAGGTCGCCCTGGGTACGTGGGTCGGGATCGACCGCCAGCCCCTCGGTCACGCCGTTGTACCGCGCTCGGAGCAGCAGCCGCTCATCGAGATAGTAGGTGACCCGGATGTTCCACTCGTCGCGCGGGGTGACGGCGTTTGGTTGCGTCTCCATTGTCAGGTCGTACCGGAGCGCTACCAACACGGCCTCTCGGTTCGTCTCCGATTCGATCGGGATCGTTCGATATCCCGTTCGCTGCAGGTCGAAGGTTCGCGTCGCGGACTGGTACCGGTCGAGAAACGCGTTCCGTCGATACGCTCGTTCGAACGCCGTCACGTACCGGCTCGCACCGTACACCAGCGACGACACGCTTTCCGGCGACTTGCCGTCCTCGCCGGCACTCGTCTTCCACGGTGGCGACGGGTACGCTCGAGGCTCGAGTGCGTCCTCGTCGGTCGTCGGGTCGGGTTCGGGGCGATCGACGTCGCTGCACTCGTATTGGTCCGCGGGGACGAGTCCGTCCGCGAGATCCGTCCCGGACACGCCGCTCGAGTCGTACTCGAACCCGCCCGTCCCGACCGCTGCGGTCGTCGCTATCGACGCGAGAAGCGTTCGCCGAGAGCGAGGGCGGTTCATACGACAACTTCTCAGACGGATAATAAGTGTCTTCTGAAATCACGGACCGTTGACGGGACTGGGCGCTAGTCCTCGTCGGCCAGCAGCCGGTCGATCATCTCGTCGGGGTCGAACCGCTCTAAGTCGTCATAGCCCTGTCCGACGCCGAGGAACAGGATCGGTTTCCCGGTGACGTGGGCGACCGAGATGGCCGCACCGCCGTTGGAGTCGGCGTCGGCTTTCGTCAGGATCGCGCCGTCGATTTCGGCGGCGTCGTTGAACTCGCGGGCGCGATTGACCGCGTCCTGTCCGGCGACGGCCTCGTCGACGAACAGCGTCATGTTGGGGTCGACGACGCGGCCGATCTTCTCGAGTTGGTCCATCAGGCCCTCGTTGGTGTGGAGCCGACCCGCCGTGTCGCCGAGGACGACGTCGATGTCGTTTGCCTCGGCGTACTCGACGGCGTCGTACAGTACCGCCGCCGGGTCGCCGCCCTGCTCGTGGCTAATACACTTCGTGTCGAGCGCGTCGGCATGTTCTTGGATCTGCTCGTTGGCCCCGGCGCGGTAGGTGTCGCCGTTTGCCATCACCGTCGAGTAGCCCCGTTCCTCGAAGTAGCGGCTCATCTTGGCGATCGAGGTGGTCTTCCCGACGCCGTTGACGCCGGTGAAGATGATGGTCACGGGCTTGTCCTCGATTGCGATGCGCTCGTCGAAGTCGAACTGCCCGACGCTGATCACGTCGTAGATCGCGTTGTGCAGCGCCTCCTCGACGACCTCGCCGGTCGAGGTCGTAAACGTCCGCGTCTCGCCGACCAGTTCGTCGCGGATGTTGTCGAGGATCTCCTCGGCGACGCCCATCTCGACGTCGCTCGAGAGCAGGGCCATCTCGAGTTCGTGGAGCGGGCCCTCAAGGTCCTCCTCCTCGATGACGAACTTCCCCTTGACGAGGGATTTGGCCTTGGCACCGAAGCCGGTGCTGCCGTCGTCGGCTTCCTCGGTTGCGTCGGCAGCCGCGGTGTCGGGCGACGGCTCGTCGTCGGCCGCGACATCGTCGGTCGCCGTCTCGTCGGGAGTCGGCTCGCTGGGCGTCGCCGTGTCGGCCGACGCGTCGTCCGCGGTCGCCGTCTCGGCGGCCGCCTCGTCGACGGCGGGCGTCTCGGCCGGCTCCTCGTCCGGAGTCTCGTCGTCCGTCTCCGTCTCTGTGTCGTCCGACGAGCCCGAAAAGAGGGATCGCGCTCGAGCACCGATCCCGGTCCGTCCGCCGTCATCGGCGTCGTCCTCGGTCTCGTCGACTTCCTCAGCCTCGTTGGCTTCGTCGGGAGCCGCCGCATCGGGTTCCTCCGCGTCGGATACGTCCGCCGCGGACGGCTCCGCTTCGTCGGACTCGAGGGAATCGGAATCGGCCGCCGGTTCCTGCCCCGCAGACTCGGCTGCATCCGCGGTCGCAGACTCGGTCGTCGCTCCCGTCTCTGATTCCGGTTCGGAGTCGGACTCTAACTCCGTCTCCGGTTCCACGTCGGCCGTCGCCTGGGCCGCCGAGTCGGCGGACTCGGCCGCCGCCGGTTGAGCGGTAGTATCGGTCGCTTCCGCGTCCGCCGAGGCCGCCGCTGTGTCCGGCTCGACCGCCTCGAGCTCCTCGTCCTCGAGGTCGTCCTCGTCGACTTCCTCGACGTTCTCCTCGGCGGCTTCTTCCGCGTCGTCGCGGAAGCTACCGAGCTTGTCCTTCAGGTTGTCGAACATGGGTATCGATGGGAGTCCCTACGCCGCGTTATTCGTCGGGCTGGCCCTGGCCCATGCCCTGCATCTGCTGTTGCATCGCCTGCTGTTGGAGCTGCTGGGCCTGCTGCTCGAGCTCGCTACTCTCGGTCTCGAGTTCGGCGATCTCCTCGTTGAGTTCGTCGATCTGGTCGTCGAGGTGCTCTTTCTTGTTCTCGAGGGCGTCGACGGCGTCGTCTTCCTCGAACTCCGCGGCGTAATCGGCACCGAGATCGACGATGACCTCGTCGATGTTCTCGATCGTCGTTCGGAGGTACGCGCCGCCGCCGAGGGGCATCTGCACCGTCGAGCCGGTCTCGAGCGAGCCGAGCGCTTCGATGGCCTCGTCGACTTCGGTCTTCTCCTGCTGGACGGCCTCGACGTTCGCCTGAAGGCCTTCGATCTGTTCTTCGAGCTCCTGAAGCTCCTGGGACAGTTGCTGTAGTTGCTGCTGACTCATTGTTGGGTTACCTCCTCGAGTTCGATTTCGGTACGCTTGAGCCCGTGCTGGCTGCCGAGCTGGGTGTAGGTGTGTTCGCGGGCGACGTTCTCGTTTTCGGCGTCGATCGACGTCTCGAATTCCGCGAAGCCGTCGCGGCTCTTGAACCGACCACTGACCGTAAATTGACTCATGTCTCTCCATCCGGCAGGCAGTCGGAAGAATCTTCCCTTCCCATTCGGAGGGCCGTATCCTCCACGGGATGTCGAGAGACCTGCTCCGGTCGCCGGTTTCCCGACGAGCGGAGGCTCAACGATTTTACCGCGCCGGATCGAAGCCGGGAGCATGAGCGAACTCGAGCCCGGCGAGTTGTTGCCGAGCGATCGAATGCAGAGTCAGGTCGTCGACGGGGAGGTCACACAGATCCACCGCGGCCACCAGTACGCCGAGGAAGGCGATACGTTCGCGATCGACGGGACGATCTTCGAAGTGACCGACATCCGCGAGCGCACGCTCGGGGATCTGACCGACGAGGACGCACGGGCCGAAGGGATGGAGAATTTGGAGGCTTACGAGCGACTGCTTGAGCGCGCCCACGAGGACTTCGAGTGGGACGACGACAGCGAGGTCATGTTACACCGGTTCGAGCAGCGATAAGGAGCGGAGAAATCGAGAGCAAGCGAATCGGGTTCAGTCCCCAAACCGGGAGCCGGCGTGGGTGTCGCCGCCCGCGGCGAGCGATGCCGCTCGAGTCGGAGTACGGATCACGCCGAGAAACGGACGCCGCCGAGAAATCGACCGGCAGCGACTCAGTCGAGATAGCCCAGCGCGTCTTCTATCCGGCCCAGTTCGGGCCCGGTCGTGTCCTCGCCGACCACGTAGCCGGCCTCGTTTGCGATCAGCCCGGAGCCGACGAGCGGCGCGCCGTAGTTGACCGTGCCGACGTCGGCTCGGACGTCTAAGGCGTCTTCGAGGACGTCGAGTTCCTCGTCGGTCGCTTTCGGGTGACAGAGCACGCCGGTGTTCGTCGCCACCGCGGCGGTACCGACGGTCCTGACTCCGGCGAGGTCGCCGCGTTCGATCGGCACCTCGAGCGTGTCCTTGACGATCTGGGTCGCCTCGCGGGGCAGGTCCGGATGGACGTAGGCCCCGTAGTCGTTCGCGAGCACGACGTTGCCGGCGGCGTTGATGTTGCCCGGCAACTCGGTGACGGGTACCTCGACCGATTCCTCGAGGGCCTCGCGTTCGTACTCGAGGACTCGAGAGCTGACGAGCAGCCCGTTTTCGTTACCCGTAGCTAGCGCGCCGACCGTCGAGGACCCGCCGACGGTCGTCTGGATGGCGGGCACCTCGAGTTCGTCGGACAGGTCGGCGGCAACGTCGTCGTCGACGTCGTGGCGAACGAGTACGCACGAGTCGGTCGCACGGGCGAAGACGCCGACGTAGGCCGACCCGGCGAATGCGAGGCGCTGCAAGTTTAGTCTGCGACCTCGGCCTCGACGACGGCTTCACCCTCTTCGTCGAAGCGGGCTGCGCGGACGCGCAGCTTTCGCGGCGGGTTCGAGCGCCCGTTCGACCAGACTTCCTCGTTGATCGAGGGGTCCAGACGGATGGCGTCCTCGTCGACCGCGAAGTGTTTCGCGAGGTGCTCGCGGACCAGGCGCATCGCGTAGTCGGCGGCCTCGTGGTTGGCTCCCTTCTTGACGTCTCGCAGTGGAACGGTGACGACACGTTCCTCGAAATCACTTGCACTCATCGTTATTCGTCGGTGTCGTTACGCCGCCAGTTGCGTCGCTTCGGGTTCCGCTGGACTTCCATGTCCGTCTTCATCATAACCCAGGCAGGCACGCGGCTGTTCTGATTCTCGAGTTTGGCAAGTCGCTTCTTCTTGCCCTTCGATTTCTTACCCATAGTAGCCCGACGTAGCCCGTGCTGGCTTAAAATCTTGTCCATCTTGCAGGGGCAGCGGGGCGAAACGGCGACCGATCGGGCCGAATCGCCGGCGAAATCGCGATCGGATCGCCCACGAGAGCGGTCTCAGGGCTCGAATCGCCGCTCGAGAAACCGGGTAACCCCCTCGCACGTGGCGTCGCTGAGTTCGGTCGTGTAGGTCCAGTTTTCGATGCCGTCGGTGCCATCGTGGCGAACGAACCGGCTCCGATCGCAGCAGCCGGTACCGTGAAAACGGGTGCCGCCGCCGATCCGGTCCGGGCCGGCGTAGGCGGTCGCGATCGGCGACACCTCCAGCGTGTTCGCATCGGTCCGAACTGCCGTCCCGAGCTCGTGATCGCAGTATGCCTCACCGATCGACTCGACGATATCGTCCGGGAGAAACGTATGAATCGTCTCGTGGATCGCCATATTCCGTGTCACCGCCCTGGAGTCCCAGACCTCGGTCGCGCCGACGTTGGCGACCGTCTGTGCGTCGCCGCTTGCCCGTTCGTCATCGCCGTCGCTGTCGGCGGTCACGCCGGTAAGAGAGTTCGGCGACAGTGTTCCCCCGTATCCGATCCGGTAATTCAGCGGCGACCAGCACAGGAGGGCGTGACAGGCCCGGCCGGTGAGCGCGTCGCGTTTCCGCAACCGCCCGCGAAACCGGTCGAGCAGTCCCTCAAGCGAGGGCAGCACGGCGTCGGTCGACAGCGGCGTCTCCGAGGGCGGAAACCGGATCGGATCGCCGCGCTCGACACTGATCTCGAGGGACTCGAGCCGTGCGCGCTCGCCGGCGTACGCGAGCACCTGGTCGAATGCCGCGTCGATGGCCGAAAACGCGTCGCGAAGCGGGGGCGGCCAGTCGCGACGCAGTTCCTCGAGGCCGTACCGCAGTCGGGCCTGCAGCGGTACATGGCCGGGATAGACCCGGATGCGAACGGGCGCGTCGCCGCGATCGATCGCCGTCTCCGATGCGCCGACCGACGAGGCGAGCGCCGCGCCGCCGACCGCGGCGAGGGCCTCCCGCCGAGTGACCCGCCACCGACCGCCTGCGCGCTCGGTCGGCCCATCCTCGAGTCCGGAGCCCATGGTACCGGATTCGCTACGCCGAACGCCGTCTTGATACCCCGGTCTGTATTTCTTGACTATCGCCCGGAGCGGCGGGGTAATGGTCACATTCGGGAGACTGTCGCTCTGCTAGAAACAGACGGGCGTGGCGAACGGAGGGGGACTCCGTCACTCGAGCGGGAACGATTCGACCGTCGAGTAGACCGGTCCCTCGTCCGTGAGCGTGCTCTCGGTCAGGCGGAGTTCCTCGACTCGCGTCTCGCCGACCGTCGGATCGCGCTCCCGGACGAGTTCCTGGACCAGTTCCTTCCCGCCGGCGTGTTCCATCCGCGCGAGCGTGACGTGAGGGGTGAAGTCGTGATCCTCGGCGTCGAACCCCATCGCCGTCGTCCGCTCTTCGATGGCCTCGTGGAGCCGCGTGAGTTCCTCGCCACCTTGTTCGACACCCAGCCAGACGACGCTGATGTAGTCGGGACTCGGAAAGACGCCCAGCCCACCGTAGCGAACGGAAAAGGGGTCGATATCCGCATCCTCGACGGCGGCGGCGAGTTCCCGCTCGAGCGCGGGCAGTCGGTCCTCCTCGACGTCCCCGAGGAATTTCATCGTAATGTGGGCCTGCTCGGGGTCGGTGAAAGTGAGTCCGCTGGCGTCGGCGAACTCGTCTTGCAGGTCGGCGACCGGTTCCGCGAGGTCGTCGGGCAGGTCGACGCTGACGAACAGTCGCATACGCGAGTGCTCGTGAGCGGCGTACTCAAGGGTAACGGGGGCGGCGGTTCGTCTCCAACGACGGCAGGGTAGACACTCGATTCATGGTTAGGGACGCCCGTTATTTCCGTCGCGTGCCGAGCACAGTCAATGACCGACGTTGTCGTCCTAGGCGGCGGAATCGGCGGGCTCTCCGCGGCGCAGGAACTCGCCGAGCGCGGGTTCGCGGTGACCGTCTTCGAGGCGAACGACCGCTTCGGCGGGAAGGCCCGATCGATGCCGATCGCGGACGAGCCGACCGCGTTACACGGCGAACACGGCTTCCGGTTCTTTCTGGCGTTCTACCGGCACGTCATCGACACGATGGAGCGGATTCCGGACGGCACTGGAACCGTCGCGGACAACCTCGTCGAGACCGAGGCGACGCTGATCGCGAGTTCGACGGGACCGAGCCGGATCGCCGAGACGCGCACGCCCGACACGGTGCGGGGCTGGCTTGAGGCGCTTCGCCCCGCGTTCGCCGAGGACCTGCCTCGAGAGGACGTTCGCTTCCTGCTCGAGCGACTCCTCTACCTGCTGACCGCGTGCGACGATCGCCGGGAGGGCGAACTCGACGATGTCTCGTGGTGGGAGTTCATCGACGCCGAGCACCGCTCGCAGGCGTTCCGCGACCGGCTCGCCTACGCCACGCAGGCCCTCGTCGCGCTCCGGCCGCAGGTCGGCAGCGCCCGCACGGTCGGCGCAATCTACCTGCAGTTGCTGTTCGGCCAGCTCGATCCGACCTCGCCGACCGAGCGCGTCTTGAACGCGCCGACGTCGGAGGCGTGGATCGAACCGTGGCTCGACTACCTCGAGGGTCTCGGCGTCGAGTTCCGGCCGAACACCCCTGCACGAGGGCTCGAGTTCGACGGCCGGCGGATCACGGGTGCCACGCTGGCGGGCGGGGAGACAGTCACGGCCGACGACTACGTCCTCGCGGTGCCGGTCGAGGTCGCCCCCGACTTCGTCACGCCGGAACTGGGACGGGCCGCACCCGAACTGGCTCGGATCGACCGGCTCGAGACGGCGTGGATGAACGGGATCCAGTTCTATCTCACCGACGACGTCGAACTGACTCGTGGCCATCAGGTCTACACCGATTCCCCGTGGGCGCTGACCTCGATCTCACAGCGGCAGTTCTGGACCGACGTCGACCTCGAGAACCGCGGCCCCGACGCGGTCGAGGGTGTCCTCTCGGTGATCGCTTCGGACTGGGACACGCCGGGTATCGTCCACGAGAAGCCGGCTCGAGCGTGTACGCGCGAGGAAATTGCCGAGGAGATCTGGGCGCAACTGAAGGTTCATCTGAACGGGCCCGACGACCGATTGCGCGACGACATGCTCGTCGAGTGGTTCCTCGATCCGTCGATCGTGGAAAGCGTTGCGTCGGAGACGCAACGAGCAGACGGCGCAGCCGTCGACGCTGCCGGCGTCGAGAACCGCTCGCCGCTGCTGATCAACACCGTGGGCTCGCTGCGCAACCGGCCGCCGGCCGATGTCGGCGTGGGGAATCTCACGCTGGCAAGTGACTACGTGCGGACGAACTCGGATCTTGCTTCGATGGAGTCGGCCGCAGAAGCCGGCCGGCGCGCGGCGAACGCCATCTTCGAGCGCCGCGGGGTCCGGGACCGGGCGGCGATCTGGGACCTCGAGGAACCCGCGGTGTTCGAGCCGCTCAAACGGCAGGACCGGGTTCGGTATCGGCTCGGGCTTCCCCACCCGGCGGAAGTAACACAGTCGTTACGGGGCGTCACCAGACGCCTCGGCGGGCGGGTGTAAGTGCTCTCGGCGGCCGATCCGAACGCCGACACAACGCGGTGCTACCCGGGTCGCAGGCCTTAACAGTCGTCACCGCCACATTCGGATAATGACTGACCGAGACGACGACAGCGACCATCACTTCTCCGAAGGAGAGGGATTCGGCGATCCGTACGACGATTTCGATCTGGATCCGCCGGAACTCGGCGTCGACCCGTCGAAGGTCGACCCCGTCGACTCCCGCGTCGTCACCGACACGCTCGACCAGCATAACATCGACCAGGACGAGGTCGACGCCAGCGAACTGCTCGATGTCGGCCTGAACTACATGCAGATCAACCGCTACGAGCAGGCCACCGACGCCTTCGACCGGACTGCCAGCTACGCCGAGGACGAGAAACTCGAGCAGGAGGCGTGGGTCAACAAGGGCGTCGCCCACGGCGAACTCGAGGAGTGGGACGAGGCCATCGGTGCTCACCGCGAGGCCCTGCGGATCGACGACTCGAGCGAGCACGCCGCGACCGCCGAGACAAACCTCGCCTACGCCCTCTGGGAGTTCGGCGAGACGACCGAGGCCTTAGAGCACGCCGAGAAGGCCATCGAGATCGACGAGCGCTTCGCCGCGGGCTGGTTTAACCGCGCCTTCTTCCTCTCGGAGCGCGGCCTCTCCGAGGAGGCGCTGAACTGCGTCGACAACGCGATCCGGCTGGGGCTGCGCAACGCCAAGGTCCTCGAGACGAAAGCCGAGATCCTTGAGGAACTCGGCGAGTTCGACGAGGCCGAAGAGATCGCCGAGGAGGCGAACGAGATGCGCGAGCAGGCCGAACAGGAGATGATCGACGACCGCGAAGAGATGTACGGCCAAGGCCAGGGCGCTGGTGGTGCCGGGGCCGGCCGCGGCGCTGGCGCTGGACGCGGCGGTCGCGGCGGTGCTGGAGCCGGTCGCGGTGGTGCTGGACGCGGCGGTGCCGGTGCCGGCGGCCGCGGCATGGGCGGCCAGTCGCCTCGCGGGGGTGACATCGGCTTGGACGACCTCGGCGTCGCCGACCTCGGCATCGATCTCGACGACGAGGACGAGAGCGAGCGGGAACGCGAGTAATCGGATGATCGTCAACGAACGCGAGACACAGGAAGGGCTGCTGGTCGCCGTCTGCGACGAGGACGTCCTCGGCGAGACCTTCGAGGAGGACGACCTCTCCCTGACCGTCACCGAGGAGTTCTACGGCGGCGAGACGGTCGACGAGAACGCGGTGGTCGAGAGCCTCGCCCGGGCAGCGGTCGCCAACATCGTCGGCACCCGTGCCGTCGAACTCGCCGTCGAGGAGGGGTTCGTCGACGAGGCGAACGTCCTCGAGGTGGGCCAGACGCTGCACGCGCAGTTGCTGCGGATGTCCTAAGGCGGCCCGACCGCGCCGCGAGTGCCGGCGATTGATTTTTCGCACTCGACTCGAGTGACCTACAAATCCGCTCGCTGGAACCGATAGTAGCCGATCGCGACGGGCACGACGAGCCAGAACAGCAGGACGACGACGCCAAACCAGTCCTGCAGGTAGAACGGCGCGTCGCCCGGATAGCGCTCGGCGGGGGTCAGCCCGTAGGCTTCCGTCGACTGCAGTCCGTACTGGAACTGGAAGGGGAAGATCGAGCCCTCGACGATGGTGTTGGCCAGATTGGTGTAGGCGAAGATCGGATTGAACTGGTCGAGAACGAGATACCACGTCTCGGGTTCGACCGGCGGTCCTTCGTCGTAGATGAGGTAGTACGGCCCGGCGGTGAGCAGTTCCCAGAGGGCGACGAACACCATGTACAGCCCGACGACGATGGCCATCGATTTTCCCCGCGTGGCGACACCGGCGGAGACGCCGACGGCGAGTCCGACGAACGTCGTTCCAAAGAGCACCGACACCGCGGCGAAGCCGAGCCAGTCGACGAACGGGACCGAGCCGAAGAAGACGGCCCCGAGGACGAGCGAGACGAGGAAGGCGAGGCCGACGGCGAGCCCGACGACGGCCGTGCGGCCGAGCAGCTTGCCGAAGACGATGTCGGTCCGGTTCGGCGGGAGCCCCAACAGGAGCTTGATGCTCCCCGAGCGCCGCTCCCCGACGACGGCCATGTAGCCGGCGATCAGCGCCGCGATTGGGATGATTACCTGCAGCGGCGTCCCGACGAAGCTGAGCGCCTCGGCCGCGGTCACATCGTCGACCGTGTACCAGATCGCGGTGTAGCCGATCACGACGAGGCCGACGAGCAGTCCGATCAGCGACCAGAGGAGCTTCGACCGGCCGGCGTCGTCGAACTCCTTGCGCGCGACGATCGGGATGTGCGAACTCATCGGGCCACCTCCGTTTCCGTCTCCGGCCCGCCGGCACCGATCCCCTCGGCATCGCCCGCCGCGTCGGCCTCGTCGCCGTTGGTCAGCGCGGTGAACAGCGACTCGAGGGAGACCTCTTCGATCCGCACGTCTTCGATCGTCGTCCCCGCGCCCGCGAGCGCGGTCACGACCTCGGCTTTCGCCGCCGGATCGGTGATCGTACACTCGAGCGTGCGCCCGGACGCGGTGACTTCGGTTACTCCCGGGACCGAGCCGGCGACCTCCCGTGCCTCGGCCGTCCCATCGGCGAGCGTCAGCGTCATCGTCGCGCCGCCGCCGATCTCCTCGCGGAGACCATCTATCGTGTCGACGGCGACGAGTCGCCCCTCGTTCAAGACGCCGACGCGGTCACAGACCGCCTCGACGTGCTCTAAGATGTGACTCGAGAAGAAGACGGTCGTGCCGCGTTCGGCCTCGCTGCGGACGAGGTCTTGCATCTCGCGGATGCCGTGGGGGTCGAGCCCGGTCGAGGGTTCGTCCATGATGAGCAGGTCAGGGTCGCCGACCAGCGCCATGCCGGTCGCGAGCCGCTGGCGCATCCCCTTGGAGTAGTCGCCGGCCGGGCGGTCGGCGTCGTCGGCCGAGAGCCCGACTCGGCGCAGGATCGCCTCGGGATCGTCGTCGGCGGCTTTCGTCTTGGCCGCGAACTCGATGTGGCGTCGCCCCGACAGCCGCGGGTAGATGTCAAACCCCTCCGGGAGCACGCCGACGCGAGGACTGATCGAATCCGATTCCGCCTGTGCGTCGTAGCCGAGCACCGTCGCCGACCCCGCCGTCGGACGGGTAAAATCCAGCAGCATGTTGATCGTCGTCGACTTCCCCGCTCCGTTCGGGCCGAGAAAGCCGAACACCTCGCCGTCGTCGACGGTGAGGTCGAGGTCGTCGACGGCCGTGAGGTCGCCGTACTCCTTCGTCAAGCCGGATATTTCAATCGCGGACATCTCGAGAACCCCTTCACCATCCCGCTGTATAATCCACGGGCCACGATTTCACCGCGGGAAATTGTGGGGTCTTTTATATCGTCCTGTCATACGAACGACGCAATGCCAGACGATGAGGACCGAGAAGTGCTCGCCTTGCTCGAAGACGAGTATGCGCGTCGCATCCTCATCGCCGCCAGCGAGGAACCGATGTCCGTCGACCGACTCACCGACCGCTGTAACGCGTCGCCGCCGACGATTTACCGGCGGATCGAGCGGCTCGCGGACCAAGGGTTCCTCGAGGAGTACCAAGAGCTCGATCCCGATGGACACCACTACAAGACCTACAGCACGCGACTCGAGCACGTGGCGATCGAGATCGCCGAGGGCTCGATGGAGATGGACGTGTACCGCCGCGACGAAGATCCGGCCGACCGGTTTACCCGGCTGTTCGAGGACCTGTGATCGCCATGTTCGGACCCCTACTGCAGACGGTCGAGAGCGAGGGTGGGTCGACGACGATCGCCGTCGCCGTCTTCCTCGGACAGGCGACCGCGTTCGTGATCGCCTGCTGGATCGCAAAGCGGTCCTACGACGGCTACCGGGACGCCCGCCGGCCTTCGTTGCTCTGGCTCGCGCTCGGCATCTCGCTGCTCGCCGCGGTGCCGACGGTCCTTCGGTTCCTGTTGCCGACGCTGCTCGGTGCGTCGTCGGTGACGACGACCGTTCTCGCGAGCAGCAGCGAGATCGCCGGCCTCGTGGCGATCCTCTATACGGTCTACGGCCGGCCATGACATCGAGGTGCGGCCCTCTGATATCGAGGTACGACCGGTCGACCACGGCGCGCCCAACGCGCTCGAGGTGGAGGAGATGAGTGCGAGTGTCGGCGGACTCGGCGGCGACCCAACTGCCGTCCTCGAGATGGCGATGTCGACGGTGCTCGGTCTCGACGAGACGACGACGATCTTCTTTGCGGGCCTGGCCAGTGCCGCGCTCGGCACCGTCGTGGCGTGGACGGCCTACCGTGGCTATACCCGCAACGATAGCCGGCCGATGCTGTTTCTGGCCGTCGGCGTCGCCTTCCTCACCGTCGTCCCGTTCGCGCTCTCCCATGCGTTCGACCAGGCGACCGACGCGACCGACGCGTCGGTGTTGCTCGTCGTCACCGTCTGTCATCTGCTCGGACTGCTCGCGATCGTCCGCTCGTTCAGGAGGCCTGATTCGACATGAAATCAACGCCTACGTCATCGTCACTCGACACCGTTGGAACCGTTTTCGACCGCCTTCGGGCGTGGAGCCGCTGGTTTTTCGGCGTCGTCGCCCGTAAGCAGACCTACGCCAACATCGCGTACCTGTTGCTGTCGTTCCCGCTCGGGATCGGCTACTTCACCGTCCTCGTGACCGGCGCGGCGATCCCGATCGGGCTCGGATTCGCGTTCATTGATATGGCCGTCTCGGAGCCGCTCGCGCTGCTTTTCGCCGGGATTCCGCTGTTGCTGGTCCTGCTGTGTATCGGCGGCCCGCTCGTCGCTATCGTCCTGTTGGCCTCGATCGAACTGACCGCCCTCGAGCGGGTCCTCGCCGATCGGTTGCTCGCGCTCGAGATTCCGCTGTCCGAGCCGGCCACGAGCATCCGCGAGCGGGTTCGCCGACTCGTCTTCGATCGGGGGACGTGGAAAGGCGTCGGGTACCTGTTCAGTAAATTCGTGCTCGGAATTGCCTCGTTCGTTCTGCTCGCCTTCGGGGCTGCGTTTACGTACGCATTGGTCGCCGCGCCGCTGCACTACCGGAACCAGTTGGTCGGTATCCACATCGGCGACCCGATCGAGTTCGTCCCGGAACTCACGTACCAACACGACGGCTGGATCATCGACATCGCCCCGGTCACGCTCTCGGTCGCCGACGGCGAACTGATCTCGCTGTACGTCGACTCGCTCGGCGCGGCACTGGCCGTCTCGGCGGTCGGCGTCCTCGTCGGTCTCGTCGTCCTCCACCTGTTCAACGCCGTCGCGTGGCTGTACGCGCGGTACACGGCACTCCTGCTTCGGAACACACAGCCCTCGCTCTTTACCGATCCGCCGACGTAACGCGTCGCAGTGACTCCCACGGGTTGCGGTCCGAGTCGAGTCACGGCCAGTAGTTACTTGCTGTCCGACTGGCGGATACCAAACTTGTTTGGAGATACCGGTTTCCCCGACGCTCTCCAAGTCCCTATTGCGGCAGGGCACCCACCAGGGTACCCCCACCACTCCCCCCCTGCCGTTGACCTCCCCATCCCCATCCTCCCCTCCCCACTCCACCCCTTCCGTTTTCGCGCTCGAGTAGCACCCGCTCCGTCGTCCGGCTCCGCTCGCGGAGGCAAGCGGAGCCGGTTCGACGCGATTCCGGAAAAATCGGCCACGTTCGGACCGAAGGAGTGTTTTGTGTGCGGTCCGTGGTACTCACCAATGAGTCAACAGAACCTCGAGTCGCTCGATGTCGGGGCGATCCGAGAGGAGTTCCCGATCCTCCAGCGGGAGTTCAACGGCGAGCAACTCGTCTATCTCGATAACGCGGCGACGACGCAGACGCCCGATTCGGTTGTCGATGCGATGAGCGACTATTACCGGGAGTTCAACGCCAACGTCCACCGCGGCATCCACCACCTGAGCCAGGAGGCTTCGGTCGCCTACGAGGAGGCCCACGACCGCGTCGCCGAGTTCATCGGCGCGAGCGGCGGCCGCGAGGAAGTCATCTTCACCAAGAACACGACCGAGGCGGAGAACCTGGTCGCCTACTCGTGGGGCCTGAACGAACTCGGCCCCGGCGACGAGATCGTCCTCACCGAGATGGAACACCACGCCTCGCTGGTCACGTGGCAACAGATCGGCAAGCGCACCGGTGCCGACGTGAAGTATATTCGGGTCACGGAAGACGGCCGCCTCGACATGGACCACGCCCGCGAGTGCATCACCGACGACACCGCGATGCTCTCGGCGGTCCACGTCTCGAACACCCTCGGCACCGTCAACCCGGTCTCCGAACTGGTCGACATCGCCCACGACCACGACGCGCTGGCCTTCATCGACGGCGCACAGGCCGTCCCCAACCGGCCCGTCGACGTCGAGGCCATCGACGCCGACTTCTATGCGTTCTCCGGGCACAAGATGTCCGGTCCCACCGGCATCGGCGCGCTCTACGGCAAGCGGGACCTGCTCGAGGAGATGCAGCCCTACCTCTACGGCGGCGGCATGATCCGCAAGGTCACCTTCGAGGACTCGACGTGGGACGACCTCCCCTGGAAATTCGAGCCCGGGACCCCTCAGATCGCCGAGGCCGTTGGCCTCGTCGCCGCGATCGACTGGCTCGAGGAGATCGGCATGGAGCGCATTCAGGCCCACGAGGAGGAGATCGCCCGCTACGCCTACGACCGGCTGACCGCGGAACCGGACGTCGAGGTCTACGGCCCCGAACCGGGGCCGGAACGCGGCGGACTCGTCGGGTTCAACCTCGAGAGTGTCCACGCCCACGACCTCGCCTCGATCATGAACGACCACGCGGTCGCGATCCGCGCTGGCGACCACTGTACCCAGCCGCTCCACGACAAGCTGGGCGTCGCCGCGTCGGCTCGAGCGTCTTTCTACGTCTACAACACGAAAGAAGAAGTCGACAAGTTGGTCGACGCCATCGACGACGCGCGTCAGCTGTTCGCGTAAGCGAACACTGACTGCGAGGAGCTGTCGATGATGTCTTCGCGACCGAAGTGAGCACCCCTCTTTTGGAAACACGCTCTCACAGCATCGAGAAAACGGACTGTTCACTGGAGATTACATCGGCGTTTTACCTCCGGATACGATAACTGGTGCAGATGACTACGGAAGACGAACAGGTGGACGAACCGATCGATATCCTCTTGGTCGAACCGAACCCCGGCGACAGTCGGCTCTTCGAAGAGAAGTTCACGGACGCGAAACTCCTGAACACCATCCACACCGTCTCCGACGGGCAGTCCGCGCTGGATTTCGTCCGCCAGCGAAACGAGTATACGGACGAACCGCGCCCGGACATCATCCTCCTCGAGCCACAGCTCCCCGGGAAGAGCGGGATCGACGTCCTCTCGGAACTGAAAAACGAGCCGACGCTCGACGGGATCCCAGTGGTCGTGCTCACGAGTTCGGACGCCGGCGAGAAGATCGTTCAGTCCCACGGCCTCGAGGCGGACACCTACATTCAGAAGCCGGTCGAACCCGAGGACTTCGTCGAGTTCGTGCAGTCGATCGAGGACTTCTGGTTCGCGATCGTGCAGAAGCCGGCGTAGTACCCTGTCGACTCGTCTTCCGTACCTGCTCGGACGAACCGACAACCTCCTGCCACGCTCGATGAATCCGAGTCCAGTGACCGCTAACCGGACCGTCGGAGTCCGGACATCGCGGGCGGATACTGACGCCGCAGAAGGTGACGTGACCGCCCGTGTCGCCCCCCGGAACCCTTTTACAATTCACTCACCTATCCGTTTCCAACGATGGGACTGGGCTCCGATATGTACCGACAGCAGATCCTCGACCACTACAAGAACCCCCGTAACTACGGGGAACTCGAGGATCCCACCTTCACCCACATCGGCGAAAACCCGATGTGCGGCGACGAGATTCGCATGGACGTCGTCCTTGACGACGACGAGGAGACGATCGAGCGGGTCGCGTTCAAAGGCGACGGCTGTGCGATCAGTCAGGCCTCCGCCAGCATGCTCTCGGGGAAACTCGCCGGCAAGACCCTCGAGGAACTCCACGAGATGGATCGCGACGACGTGATCGACATGCTCGGCGTCGACATCTCGCCGATGCGAGTCAAGTGTGCGGTGCTGGCCGAGAAGGTCGCACAGGACGGCGCGGAGATCTACCAGGGCGACCTCGACGTGGACAAGACGACGACCGAAGACGACTGACGCCGCTCGTCTCCGGCGGCAACCAAAATCGAGAGCCGCGTTCTCTTTTCCCGATCGTCGCTGCCGATCTCGAAGCGCGTTGCTGGTGCCGTTACCGCTCAGGACGGACCTCGTACAGCGGGTTCGGAACGGTGCCGTGCTCGACCGCGTGGGGGCGCTTGGGGCGGTCGCCGTAGCCGATGTCGACGATCCGGTTGCGGTTCAGGGTCAGCTTCGGGACCGTCGGCTCGAGCAGGTCGAACAGTTCGAACCGGTCCTCGAGTTCGGGGAACTGCGCGTGGTAGTCCTTGACGGCGTCCCGGACCTGCTCCCAGAAGCGCTCTTCGGGGTAGTCGTGATGGCGGGCCAGCAGGTCCGCGAGGTACCGATAGACGCCGACGAACAGGCCGTAGACGACGAACAGGCGCAGTTCCTCCGGCGGCACGGACAGCAACACGTCCTCGAGATCCTCCGGAAGCCCCTGTAGTTCCTCGAGGGGCGCTTCGGCCACGTTGACGTCGTCGACGAAGTCCTTGACGGCGAGCCGCGACGGCCGGTCGTCCTCGAGAACGAGGATCGTGTTCTCGCCGTGGGGCGAGAAGGCGGTTCCGTACCGATAGAGGTAGTGCAACAGCGGCGGGAGCATCGTGGCGAACAGTTCGTCGAGCCACTCGGAGAGCTCGAGGTCGGAGCGCTCAACCAGCTTCGAGATCACGGGTTCGCCGTCCTCGACGTGCAGTAGCGCGGAGAGGGTCATCGCGCGCTCGCCCTCGTCGATCAGGTCCGTGACGCTCTCGCGCCAGACACACCCCAGCAGCTCGTTGTACTGATAGGCCGGGGCCTCGAGCGCGTCGAACGTCGGGTGATCGAAGTTCACGCCAGCGATCTCGCCGGGGAGGACGACCTCGCACTCCTCGCGCAGGAACGGATCCGAGTCCCGCACGTCCTTGACGTACTCCGTGACCAGCGGCGCGGCTTCGGTCCGCTCGCCGGGCAGCCCCCGCCAGACGAGCGTGTTGATGATCTGCATCGGGAGCTTGACGTTGTGCTTCGCCGGCTCGTCGGCGTTGACGAGCGTTCGGACCGACTGCATGGGCAGGTAGTCGTCCGGCCCTTCGCCCAGCGGGACGATGTCGTCCGTCGCGAGCTCTCTGCCGAACAGCGGCACGATGGCGTTCTCCCACTGCCAGTCGTGGACCGGCAAGAAGAGATACTCGTCGGGGTCAAGGTCGCGGCCCTCGAGTTCCGCGCGGAACCGGTCGTACCGGTTCCCGAGTTCCGACTCGAGCAGCGCCTCGTGATCGAGCCCCTCGACGCTGACGAACTCGGCGGCCTCGCGCGAGACGGCACACCACGAGAGCCGGATCGACTCGCCGCGCTCGGGCGCGTAGTCGCGGTAGTCGTCGTACCCCCAGCCGACCCGGCCCTTGTTGAACGTGAGCCACGGGTGACCGGTCATCTCGCCCTCGATCTCGGGGTAGGACATGTCGAGGACCGATTTACCGTCGTCGGTTGAGCTGCCATCCCCGCCGTTGTCGGCGTTCTCGGCGTCGATGTGGGCGTCCGCGAGCAGCGTGTTCGTGTACTCGCGGACGAGGTGACTGGCCGTGATCGAGTCCATGTCGATCGTCGGCTCGAGGTCGACGACGAACTGCAGCGGATCGTCGGCGGGTTCGAACCCGTCGCCCGCGTCACGTTCGATCGAGTCGACGCGAACGCTGAGGCTGTCCCAGAACCGCTCGACGGCCTCGAAGCGATAGCGCGTTCCCTCGAGGTCGACTTCGTAAGTGCTCCACTCCGTCGAGTAGGCAGCCGGGTCGTTCGAGTCGTCCGCGATCCGTTCCGGCTCGAGGATGTCCTCGTAGGTAAACTCCCGGAGGATCTTGGCGAGCAGTTCCCGCCCGGCGTCGGCCCAGCGGTCCGCGGTCAGCACGTCGTCTAGCGTGTCGATTCCGTCGAGTCCGTACTCGGTCTCGTCTTGGTCGATAGTGTGTGGTGTGTTCTGCATGAATTACTCCGTATCGAGCGGTCGCGGTCGCGCCTCGTCCGTGCGAACCGGCGCGTGGTCGGCGAACTGTTCGACGTCGAAATCCTGGAAGACGGTGTCGCGGTCGATCGGATACACCTCGCGGCCGGCGAGCCGATCGATAATCACCGCGTTTCGGTGACAGCCGAGTCCGAGGTCCGGCGTGCCGACGCCGTGGGTGTGCATCTCGGCGTTCTGGACGAACACGCGGCCGCCGCCGTCCGGGCCGCCGAACTCGCCCTCGAGGCGGTAGTCCTCGGTCACGCGGACCCGGCCCCGGTCGTCGAACGCGATCCGGTCGGCGATCGGCTCGAGGAAGGTCGGCGTCGGTCGCTGGTAGCCCGTGCCGAAGATCACGGCGTCGGTCTCGAGGGCGAACTGCTGTTCTTGCTGTCGTTGCTTGCACTCGAGCCAGTAGCTGCCCTCGATTCGCTCGAGGTCGCGGACCGCGGTCGTCGCGAGCATGCCGAAGTCGGGGTCGCGGTCGCCGATCGACCGCTCGTAGAGGGTGTCGTAGATCCGCTCGCTGGTCTCGGGGTCGATCCCCTTGTACAGCAGGTCCTGCTCGGCCAGCAGGTCGTCCTTGCGCGACTGGGGCAGATCATAGAAGTACGCCGTGTACTCGGGCGTGAAGTGCTGGAGCCCGAGCTTCGAGTACTCCATCGGGAAGAAGCCGTCCGAACGGGTGAGCCAGTCGAGCCGGTAGTCGCGGGCGGACTGGCGCTCGAGCAGGTCGAGGACGACCTCGGCGGCGCTCTGCCCGGAGCCGACGACGGTGATCGAGTCGGCCGCGAGGACGTCCGCGCGGCGCTCGAGGTAGTCGGCGGTATGGAACACGCGATCGTCTCCCGGCACGTCGGCGTCGGTGTACTCGCGGGCGAACTCGGGTACGGCGGGCCGGGAGCCGACGCCCATCACGAGGTCATCGGCGCGGTAGCGATAGCGCTGGCCCGTTTCGGGGGCGACGGCCTCGACGATGAACATTCCGTCGTCGTCCGTTCCGTCGCTTTCCGTCCCGTCGGACTCGTCACGTCCGCCGCTCGCGCCCGCCTCGACGTACTCGACGTGCGTCACCTCCCGTCCGAACTGGGTCGTCGGCACGGTCTCGGCCACCCAGCGCAGGTACTCGTCGTACTCCCGGCGCGGGAGCTGGAACGTCTCGTAGAAGTAGAACTCGTAGATCCGATCGCGCTCGCGGACGTAGTTGAGGAAGCTGTAGGGGTTCGTGGGATCGGCCATCGTCACCAGATCCGCGATGAACGGCACCTCGAGCGTGACGCCCTCGATTAGCATCCCCTTATGCCACGCGAACTCAGGGTCGCGCTCTAAGAAGATCGCGTCGAGGTCGAGAGCCGGGTCCGCGCCGTCGAGCAGCGCCGCGAGGCCGAGGTTGAACGGGCCGAGGCCGACGCCGAGCACGTCGTAGCGGCCGCGGTCGATGACGGTGTCGGAGTCGTCTCGGTCGACGGCGTCCCCGTCGTCTCGATCGCCGTCGACGACGGCGATCGATTTGCCCTGCTCAGTCATTGCCGCTCACCTCGGCGGGGTCCGTCGCTTCGCCGTCGGCGGTCGGTGGCCAGATCTCGCGTTCGAATCGTTCGCGCGAGCAGACGATCAGATTCGCCGTCTTCGACTCCTCGGGGAACGCGAACTCGCCGCGGGACTCGAAGCCACAGCGCTCCGCGGTCGCGAGGACCGCGTCGTTGCGAGCGTCGGGTTCGCCGACGACCCGATCGGTCTCGGGGTGGCCGAACTGGAAGGCCACCATTGCGCGGAGGAGGGCCACCGCGTACCCCTCGCCGACGTACTCCGGCGGACCGAACAGGAGATGAACCCCTTGATCGGCCGGCTCGGCGTCGTAGTACGCCGCCAGCTCGTCCTCTACGGCCCAGTAGCGCTCCCAGTAGCTCACCGGGACGTGATCCAGACAGCCGATATACAGCGTCTGGTGGTCGTCCGTGAGTTTCTCGCGGAACGTTTCGCGGAACGCGGGTAACGGCTCGTCGAGATCCCACGAGGGCTTGACGTGATCCGAGCCGAGCCACGCGTGCAGCCGGCCGAGATCACGCTCGAGCGAGACCGGCCGGAAGCCGATGTGGCGGTCGATCGTCTCGTCGTAGTACTCGAAGTCGTATTCCGAGACGACCGTGGCGTGCGGGCCGCGGGACGGCTCTCGCGCCGTCATCGACTCACCTCCGTCCCGGCGTCGTCGGCCGCGGCCGAACCGTGTGACTCCGCCGCTTCCGGCGTCTCTGCGTCGACGAGCGGGTTCCGTACGTCGGCGTAGACCGACTGCTCGTCGAGCGAGGGCGCGTCGAGTTCGTCTAACCCCCGGAAGCGAGTCAGCAGGTTCGCCTTGCACGGCACGGTCGCCGACTCAAGCAGCGGGTCCAGAATCGACGTGCCGGGCCGGTCGAACTCCCGGAGCGACTCGAGTTCCGCCCGGAGGACGGCGAGCAGCCGGTGTTCGTCGACTAGTCCCGCGGTCCCGAAGGCGTTGATCACACCGAACGCGTTGTTGAGGATGATGTAGTACCGAATCCGCTCGTCGGCGACCGTGTCGGGACAGACGCTGCCGGCCCGCTCGCCGACGCCGGGCAGCAGGGACTCGAGTCGCTCGTACGCGCTTTCGGGGAAGTAGTAGCCCTGATTGTCCCGGTAGCGGAACTCGTCGGGGTAGCCCGCCTCGTCCAGCGTGAGCATGCTGTTTTGCTGGTGGGCCTCGAGGCCGATCCCCCGCTCGAGGTAGAGCCATAGCAGCGGCCGCACCGAGATCGACAGATAGCGCCGGAACCACTCCTCGCTGACCGCGGCGGCGTCGCGACCCTCGCGGTCGGCGATGGCGCGGACGACGCGGCCGAGCCGTGAGTCGCTGTCGCCGATCCCGTCCTGACAGAGCGCGACGACCGGCGTCGCCCGCCGGGCGTCCGCACCGCGGAAGGGGTTCTCCCGGAGGACGATCTCGAAGCCGGATTCGTCGCCCTCGAGGCCCAGCGCGTCCGGATCGATCGTCAGGTAGGCCGGGTCTCGGACCACGTCGAATCCGGGGTATCGCTCGCGCAGGTCGTCGCCGAGGTCGGTCGCCAGCAGGTCCGAGATCGCGACCCCGCGCTCGAGTTCCGGGCGCTTGTTCGTCCGCAACGAGTTGGTGATCTCGACGGCGAGCGAGCCCTTGACCATGAACGGCGAGTCTGGCGCGTACAGCGTCCGCACGGACGTCGTCGGGTAGAACTCCCGGCCAAGTTCCCCCAGCGACTCGAGTTCGCCCGCGGCGACCAGTTCCTGCACTGCGTCGCGCTCGAATAGCCGCTCGGCCTGCCACGGATGCACGGGCAGAATAACGTCGTCCTCAGCGAGGTATCCGTCGAGGACGGACTCGGCGACGGCCGGATCCTCTCGCAGCGCCTTGCGGACCCATTCTGCCGCGGAGTCCTCGCGGGCGGACTCGCTCTCGACGATTTCGGGAGCCGCGCGGACGTAGTGCAGCGGGAACGAGCCCTCGAGTTCCGGCGCGTAGCGCTCGGCGTCGCGCTCCATCCCCCGACGACTCTTCGGCGTCGGATGCCGGAGGTGGCCGAAGACGAGCGACTGCTCGGCCTCGCGGAACGTGAAGTCGGTGCCGTACAGAGCGTCTTCGTCCCCCGAACGGGCGTCGACGTACCGCTCGATGCTCCGACAGGATCGCACCACTCGCTCGAGGAGATCGTCGCGGCTCCCGTCCGCGCCGCGTTCGATCTCGAGTTCCTTCGTCGCGAGCGCCGCGAGCGTGGCGTAGTCGAGTTCGACCGGCTCGCCGCTACCACCGGCCCGATAGGACGCGGGAAGCTCGAACAGATGGCGGCCAGTCGGGGAGCGGTACGCGACGGGAACGAATAGCTCGATCCCCTGATTCGGCAGCGGGCACCGCAGGACGAGCCCGCTCGCCGGTTGGCAGTCGATCGGAACGTCCACGGCGGCGACGAACTCGCCGGTCCCGGTCTCGTGGCAGTAGCAGTTCAGGAAGCTATGCACCGTCGCCTCGCGGGCGACTCGCGTCGCGTCGACATCGCGCTCGTCGGTCGCCGTCGTCGGTGTGGGTGAATGTGGTTGTGTCATGCGGAATCGATCACCTCGCGTTCGAGGGCCTCGCCGCGGTCGACGATCGAATCGAGGGCCTCGCGGAGGTTGGAAACGGTCGTCTTCGGGTTCAGAAGGGTGAACTTCAGCGCGGCGGTACCGTCGACTTCGGTGCGAGCGAGGACGACCTCGCCGTCGGCCAACAGCTCGTCGCGAATCGCGCGGTTCACGCGGTCGACGGGCGGGGTGGCAGGTTCGTCTCCTGCGTCCCGCCCGCCGGCCTCGCTCGCTCGAGTCAGCCGGTCCGAGCGGTACCGGAAGACCACCGCGCTCAGCTCGGGCTCACAGCACAGTTCCAGCGCCGGCTCGGCTCGAATCTCGTCGGCGACCGCGTCGGCCAGTTCGCAGACGTACTCGACGCAGTCGGCCACGCCGGCCCGGCCCAGCGCGTTGAACGTCACGAACGGCTTCAGCGCGTCGAATCGGCGCGTCGTCTGCGTCGATTTCGAGACGAGGTTCGGCACCCCTGCCGCGTCGTCGCGCTCGGGGTTGAGGTAGGCCGCGTTGCGCTCGAGGAACCGATACTTGTCGCCGTCGCGCAACAGAAACGCGCCGCAGCTGATCGGCTGGTAGAACAGCTTGTGGAAGTCGACGGCGATCGAGTCGGCGCAGTCGATGCCCGTGAGTTTCGATCGGAGGCGGTCGCTGATCGCACACGCACCGCCATAGGCGGCGTCGACGTGGAACCACAGGCCCTGATCGGCGGCCCGATCGGCGAGCGCGCGAAGCGGGTCGATACTGCCGAAGTCGGTCGTCCCGGCGGTGCCGATGAGCGCGAACGGGTGCCGGCCGTCGGCCTCGAGGCGCTCGAGCGTCTCGTCCAGCGCCACGAGATCGATACGGCGGTCGCTGTCGGTCGGTACCGTGACGACCGCGTCCTCGCCGAGCCCGAGGTGGTGGGCGGCCTGCTCGGCCGTGAAGTGGGCGGCGTCCGAACAGAGCACGCGAAGGTCCGAGGCCTCGGGCGGCAGTCCGTCGGTCTGGACGGTCCGGTCGAATTCCGTCTCGCAGTACCAGTCGCGGGCCAGCAAGAGCCCGAGGAAGTTCGACGCCGTGCCCCCGCCCGTGAAGACGCCGTCCGCGCCGGCCGGATACCCGAACAGCGCACAGCAGGCGTCGACGACGCGCTCCTCGAGGACCGAGGCCGCAGGGGCCTGATCGAACGAGTCCATCGACTGGTTCGTCCCCGAAAGCAGCAGTTCCGCGGCCAGCGCTGGGATCGCTGGCGGGCAGTGGAGATGAGCGATGCAGCCGGGGTCGTGGACCCGAACTGAATCCCCAAGCACCTCGTCGGCGACCGTCTCGAGGACGCTCTCGAGCGAGTCGCCCTCGTCCGGGAAGACCGCGAGGTCGTCGATGCGCTCGCGCAGCGTCTCGTGGTCGGTCCCCTCGTAGGGGTCCGTCGCGGTTGCGAACGACTCGACGAGATGCTCGCGCGCCCGGTCGATCGCGTCCTCGTAGGCGGCGTTGCCCGCTTCGTCGCCGAGGAACGCGCTCGCGGCGTCCGGCGGCGTCGGTTCGTCAGGGTCCGAACGGACCCGGCCTGCAAACTCGTTACCCGTCATGCGGGTGCCTCCGCCCGGCGTTGCCCGCCCTCGACGGCCGCGCGAACGCTCTCGTGAACGATCTCGCCGACCTCGTCGATCCGCGACGCCGAGATCGTCAGCGGCGGGAGGAACCGAACGACGCTCCCGCGGCGGCCCCCCGTCTCGATCACGAGCCCGCGATCGAACGCTGCCGACTGGACGGCCGACGCGAGATCGCCGTCGGCGGGGAAGTGACCCAGCGAGTCCGGATCCCCGGCGGGATCGACGACCTCCATTCCGAGCAACAATCCGCGCCCGCGAACGTCGCCGACCGCCTCGAACGTCGCGGCCGTCTCCTCGAGGTGAGCCCGGAGCCGGTCGCCCATTGCCGCCGCGTGCTCGTCGAGGTCGTGCTCGAGGACGTGTTCGATCGTCGCGGTACCGGCGGCCATCCCGAGCTGGTTGCCCCGGAACGTCCCGGCGTGTGCGCCGGGTTCCCAGACGTCGAGTGACTCGTCGTAGACGACGACCGATAGCGGGAGCCCGCCGCCGATCGCCTTCGAGAGCGTCAGCACGTCCGGGACGATATCGGCGTGCTCGAACCCGTACAGCTCGCCGGTACGGCCGAGCCCGGTCTGGATCTCGTCGACGATCAGCGGCACGTCCCGCTCGCGGGTCACCCGGCGCATCTCCCGGAGCCACTCGGCGGGTGCCGGGATCGCACCGCCCTCGCCTTGGACCGGCTCGAGGACCATCCCCGCGGGATCGACGATTCCACCGTCGGGATTCGACAGCGTGCGGTCGACGTACTCCGCGCTCGTCCGCCAGCAGTCCTCGCCCCCGAGCCCGAACGGACAGCGGTACTCGTAGGGGTAAGGCAGGTGGTGGACGTCCGGCATTAGTCCCGGAACCGGCTCCTTCGCTGCCGTATCGCCCATCAGGCTGAGCGCGCCAGTGGTCATCCCGTGGTAGCCGCCCTGAAACGCCAGCATCGACCGGTTTCCCGTCGCCGTCTTGACGAGTTTCAGCGCAGCCTCGACGGCGTCGGTGCCGGCCGGGCTACAGAACTGTACTTTCGCCGTCTCGGCGAACTCGTCGGGCAGACTCTCGAGCAGCCGGTCGACGAACCGTTCCTTGATCGGGGTCGTTAGATCGAGCGTGTGGACGGCCCGTTCGCGTTCGAGTAGGGCTTCCATTCGCTCGACGACCGCGGGGTGGTTGTGGCCGAGCGCGAGCGTTCCCGCGCCCGCCAGGCAGTCGATATACTCGTTTCCGTCGACGTCCTCGAGGATCGCTCCCTCGGCGCGCTCGATCGCGAGCGGTAGCGAGCGCGGATAGGTCCGTGCGTTCGACTCCCGCCGCGCCTGCTGTGCGAGGAGTCCCTCGGCCGACGACCCGCCATCGGTCACGGCAACTCACCACCGTCGGATGCCTGATCAGCGGTTCGGTCTAATGGTAATTGTCTCTGCGGCATGCGATCTTTAGGCCAACCTAAAACAATAAAAGCGTATCGGATTTTAGGCTAACCTAAAATTTATGCCCGGAGCACTGAGCGGGCCGAATGCGGCGCGTAGCGACACGGTGTGGCGGTCGCGATCGCGATCGATGGACGCCTCGATCACCGGCTGATCGCGTACTGATGGCTCAGTGTCAACTCCGATATCGGGACGAACAGGCGACGATACGCGGAAACTGACCGGAACGGAGACCAGAGACAAATATGTTTAGGTTGATAGGATGGGCTCTACACGGGAGATTCGTTTAACTAGGTCGCAACGCGAGTGGCGTCGAACCGCGGCGATCTGTAACTACAGGTATACCTTTCGCTCGAGGGGATTGCCTTCTCGAGCAGAACAAACGAAATCAGGAATCCGCCGCGACCGGTCGCGCTCTATTCGGGCTTCAGGCCTTCGTCCTGAACCCGCATGACTGCCTCCCCGTCGGCGAGGTTCGGCGCGTCGACCAGTTTGACGATCCGCTTGTCGCCCTTGGACTTGCGCAGATACATCCGGAACGTGGACTTGTGGCCGAGGATGTTGCCACCGATCGGCTGGGTCGGGTCGCCGAAGTAGGAGTCGGGGTTCGAGGCGACCTGATTGGTGACGATGACGGCGGCGTTGTAGAGGTTGCCGACCTTGTCTAAGTCGTGGAGGTGCTTGTTGAGCTTCTGCTGTCGGTCCGCGAGTTCGCCGCGGCCGACGTACTCCGCGCGGAAGTGGGCGGTCAGCGAGTCCACACAGAGGAGTCGAACGGGGTACTCCGAATCCTCGTGTTCGCCCGCGAGTTCCTTCGCCTTCTCGGCGAGCAGCATCTGATGGTTGGAGTTGAACGCCTTCGCGACATGGATCTTCTCGAGGACGTCCTCGACGAGCGCGTCGACTGCCTCCTCGTCGTCGGCCGAGCCCTCGATCTCGCGGTCCTCGAGGGTCGCGTCAATCGCGTCGTCGGGCAGGCCACGGACCATGTCGTCGACCCGCTCGGGGCGGAAGGTATCCTCGGTGTCCACGAAGATGGCGCTGCCGTGGAGGCCGCCGACCTCCTGTGGGAGCTGGACGTTAACGGCCATCTGGTGGGTGACCTGGGACTTGCCGGCACCGAACTCGCCGTAGACTTCGGTGATCGACTGGGTCTCGATCCCGCCGCCGAGCAGGTCGTCGATCTCGTCGATGTGCCAGCTCAGTTTGCCGATTTCGTTCCGTCGCTCGAGTACTGTCGAGCCGGTTTCGAAGCCGCCGATGTCGGCGGCATCGCGGGCGGCGCGAACGATGTCTGCGGCCGTGGAATCGCCGACATCGGCCGTGTTCGACAGTTCCGACGGGGCGGCGACGGCGAGGCTCTGATAGGAGTCAAACCCTGCATCGTGGAGTTTGTCTGCGGTCGCCGGTCCGACGCCGGGGAGTTCCTCGAGATCTGATTCGGGCATACTCCCTGCTTGTGCCGGACCCCCCATAAACCCTCGTTAACAGGGTAGTGAAAGTGAAAGTGCCGGCAGGCAGCGGGGGAAACCGAGACGGCAGCAGTGGGTTTAGAAGGAAAGGCGCGCGTCGGCGACGCGTCTCGGAGCCGATCGCTCAGTACGGCACGGTGTGGCGGCTTCGTGTCGGACTGCGAATCACTGGCGGCTCAGTGGAGTTGCTCGTCGGCGTCCCACTCGAGGCAGTAGAGGCGCTCGTCGTCGCTGCCGACGTAGAGCCGTTCCGGGGCGATCGCTGGCGTTCCCCTGATGGCGTCGGCGGCGGCGAAGTGCCAGTAGGGGTCGGGATCGGTGACGTCGATGCCGTAGAGCGACCCGCTCGCGTCCCCGACACAGAGCACGTCGCCCGCGACGACGGGACAGGAACTGGCCGCGCCGTCGAGTTCGATCCCTTTGCGCGAGAACAGCCAGCCGCGCAGTTTGCGCCGACCGACGGTCGTATCGGTGACGTGGAGGTAGCCGTCCGCGGCCCCGATAAAGGTGGTCTCCGCGGCCGGGAGCACGGTCGCGGAGGTGGTAAAGCCGTCGCGGATCTCGTAGGTGAACCACGTCTGGCCAGTGGCGGCATCCAGCGCGACCATCGTCCCCTCGTCGTCACCGACGTAGACCCGCCCGTCGGCGATCGTCGGCCCGGCCGCGACCGTGCCGCCGACCGGTGCCGTCCAGACTTCTTCGCCGGTTGTTGCCTCGAGCGACACCACCGCCCCGTCCGCGGTCCCGATGAAGACTCGCTCCTCCGTCGCCGCCCACCGACGATCCGGCTCCTGGTCGCGCTCGGCCGCGAGCAGGCCGGAATCCATCGACTCGAGGACGTCTTCGTCCGCTCCCTCCAGTGCCGACCGGCGCTGTTCTCCCTCCCGCCCGTCGGCGATCGCGGGCGAACCGATGACGGCAGACTCGGTCTCGTGGGTCCACAGTTCGGTCCCCGTCTCGGCCTCGAGCGCGGAGAGACCGCCCCCGTGGCCGGCGTAGAGCCGACTCTCCGAGAGCGCGAGCGGGGACTCGAGCGCCCCCGGAAGCTCCGCCCGCCACTCCGTCTCGCCGGTACTGACATCGAGCGCGCGGACGGTGCCGTCCGCCGTCGCACAATACAGCCGATCGCGGCCGACGACCGGTGCTGTGTCGGTCCCACTTTGCGTCTCGAACACCCACCGACGGCGACCGGTCTCCCGCTCGAGCGCGTAGCAGTTTCCGCGGCTCGTTCCGACGTAGACGGTGTCGCGGTCGAGGACCGGCGAGCCGACCGGGCCGACGAGGTCGGCTGTCCACGCTTCCTCGAGCCGAGCGGGTCCCTCGATGTCGCGCCGGAGCCCCGAGTTTCGCGAATCGCCCTTGTACTGGTTCCACTCCGTCACTGGCCGGGAGTACCGACCGAACCGGTATAATGGATGTGGAACGGCGACCGGGCCGACGATCGGACGGTGGCCGATCGAGTCGGGAGTCGAACCGAAGACGTCAGGCGGCGCGCACAGGGGAGTCGGCCTCCTCGACGCCGGCGAACTCGAAGCGGGCACCGCCCTCGGGGCTTTCGCCGACCGAGACGTCCCACCCGTGGGCGTCGGCGATGCTTCGGACGATGTTGAGTCCGAACCCGGTCCCGTCGTCGTTCGTCGTGTACCCCATCTCGAACACCGTCTGCCGTTCCTCCGGTGGGATTCCGGGTCCATCGTCCTCGACGACGAATCCCACGCTCGTTCGGCGAACGGTAACAGTCGCGTCCGGGCCCGCGTGTTCGATACTGTTGCGAAACAGGTTCTCGAGCAGTTGTCGCAGCCGTTTTTGGTCGCAGGATATCGTCCCGAGATCGCCGTCGATCCGAAGTCTCGCCTCGGACGCTTCGATCGTCGACCACGCCCTGTCGACGGTGGGCTGAAGCGGCACGGAGCGGCATTCGTCGACCGTCTTCCCCTGTCGCGAGAGCGTTAGCAGGTCCTGAATGAGGTCTTCCATGCGGTCTAACGCCTCCGCGGCCTGGGACAGGTTCTCGTCCACTCTCTCCCCATTCCCGTTCCCATCACCGTCTCGCTGTTCGCGCGCGAGCTCGAGATGTCCCGTCGCAACGTTCAGCGGGTTTCGGAGGTCATGGGAGACGACGCCGGCGAACGCGTCCAACCGCTCGTTCTGTCTGGCGAGTTCGCGCTCGTGGTCTGCCAGCCGCCGTCTGGCTTCGATCGACGCGACGGCGTGGCCGATCGTCTCGCCGAGTTCCGTCAGCACCTCCTGTTCGTGTTCGTCGAAGACGTTCTGACGGTCCGCATAGATACTGAAAAAGCCGTAGACGGTCTCGCCGTGGACGATCGGGACGACCGCCAGCGACTGCACGCCGCGGCTCTCGAGTAAGTCCCACCACGGCTCCATCGTCGGGTCCGCGAACACGTCGGGGACACACTGTATCTCCCCCGTCTTGATGGCGCGACCGCCGGCACCGCCGCCGGTCGGGCTGTCGTCGATGGTGACAGTGATCGACTCGACGTATTCGTCGTCCAAGCCGGCCCATGCGGCGGGGCGAACGCGCTCTGTGCCGTCTTCGTACCGTCCGATCCAGACGCCCTCGTAGGGCTCGGACTCGCTCAACCGGTCACAGACGGCCTGCTCGAGGTCGGCCCGATCGGTCTTGTTCACTACCTCTTGGGTCGCGATTCGGATCGTGTCGTTGATGCGATTCAGCCGCTTGATGGACTGCTGTCGCTCCAGTCCCCGAACGTCGTAGACGCCGACCAGCAGGCCGGCGAGGGCACCGAACGTCGCGACGTTGAGCATCGGGACGAACGGATTGACCAGCGGGATCCCGATAATGACGGCCGACCCGAGCAGCCATGTGCCCAGCGTCGAGACCGCCAGCACGCCGGCACCCGCCCACGCCAGCAGCCGGCCGACGAACTGATTCGGGACCAGTCGGTCTCGAGCGAGCAACGCGCCAGCGATCGCCACGACTATCGAGAGGAGAATCGGGGCACCGTCGATGAGCACCCGCACGGGCGTCGTCTCGAACCTGACGACGTTGACGAGATGAAGGGTGGTGAGGAGGCCGCCGATCACGGTGATCAGCCGGCCGACGAACCGATTGGAAGTGACCGTCATCGAAGTCCTCGGATGTTAATCGGATATATAGAGCCGCGAATATAGGCTCTCTGGCTTGCTGTGAAATAAACGACCAGTCGGCTCGACACTTTCTGTGATGGACCCGGATGACGCTGTCCGAGTCCGGGACTGGTCGGAAATGAGAGGGCGGCAGGAAACGGGAGCAACTGGTGTATGGCGCAGTTGTGATGATGTGGGTTTGATGTGGCTTCCTGCCGCGTACGTCTCCGTATGCGCGGGTCCGCAATACCGGTGACTCCTACACGATTTGGGAGTCCGCCGGCCGGGCGGACGAAACCGGGAGACGGAACACCGGTCGCGTCAGAGCCGAATCCACACGCCGGACTCGCGAGCCGTCACTCCCACGGATGGGTCCCGCCCTCGCTGGGCCAGAGCGGGTACCAGTACTCCTTCTCGCGCTCGATCTCGAGTTCGCCGTCTAAGGCCGACTCGAGGGTAAATTCCGCGCTCGAGTCCCGTTCCCGGCCGGATTTCGGGACGAAGGGGTAGAAGGCCCCACGGCGGAACGAGTAGATCCAGTACGCCGACTCGCCCGTGCTGGTGCTTTCGCCGTCGTCTCGGGTGCTTAACGCGCCGCCGCGCTTTGCGTACGCGAAGACGGCCGCCAGCAGCCGCGAGCCGTAGCCGTGTTCGATGAACGTGTCCGTCGCGAAGTGCATGCTGGTGATCAGATCCTCGGGATCGTCGTCCGCGAGGACGACCCAGTGGTAGCCGTGATCGTCGCTGGTGACCGAAAACTCCGTGCCGGTCTCCTCGCGGCCGGCCTCGAGGATCGCTTCGACCTCGTCGACGGCCTCCCGGAAGTCGCTCGAGTCGACGCCGGAAAAGCAGAGCGCGCCGACGTCGAGCGACTCGTAGCCGAGATCGGCCTCCATCGTGAGGTAGGCGGTGCTCATCCCGAAGAGATCGTCCGGATCGGCGTCGCGTCCGGCGTCGGTCTCGGCGCGCGACCCGAGGATAGCGCGGAGTCCGTCCAGTAGTCCCATGTCTCGAGTAGCGAGGGCCACCCCTTAGAAGGTCTGCATTTCGCGCTCGAGGCTCCGGAGTTGTTCGACGCGCTTCTCCGTCGGCGGGTGTGTCGAGAAGAGCCGGCCGATGACGCCGGACTTGATCGGGATGATGAAGAAGGCGTTCATCTCGGCTTCCTCGCGCATGTCGTCTTTCGGGACCTTGTCCATCTCGCCCGAAATCTTCAGGAGTGCGGAGGCGAGCGCCGACGGATTACCGGTAATCGCGGCCGCGCCCCGGTCGGCGGAGTACTCGCGGTACCGCGAGAGCGCCCGAATCAGCAGGTAGCTGATGATCCAGACGACCAGCGAAACGAGGATGGCGACGATGATGCCGCCGCCCCCACCTTCTCGGCCGCCGCCGCGGCTGTGGCCGCCGCCGAAGAACGCGCCCCAGCGGACCATCATGAACGCGATGGTCGAGAGGAACGAGGCGATGGTCATCACCATCATGTCGCGGTTCTTGACGTGGGCGAGTTCGTGGGCGAGGACGCCGTCGAGTTCGTCCTGCTCGAGCGTGTTCATGATCCCGGTCGTCACGCAGACGGCCGCGTTGCGCTGGTTGCGCCCGGTCGCGAAGGCGTTTGGCACCTTGGAGTCGACGACCGCGACCTTCGGTTTCGGGAGGTCGGCCTGCTGTGAGAGCCGTTCGATCGAGGCGTGTAGTTGCGGGTACTCGTCGGCCGAGACCGTCTTCGCGCCCATGCTCCGCAGCGTGAGCGTGTCGCTGAAGTAGTACTGCACGAGCGAGAACCCGCCGAAGAGCATCCCGAAGATGAGCAGGTTCGCACCGCCCGCAATGTACGCCGTAAGCACCCCGGCGAAGACGATGTACAGCGCGAACAGCAGAAACATCGTCACGAACATTCGAAGTCGCAATCCCCAGTCCGCCTGCCAGTTCATACCTGGACGAACGGGCTCCGGAGAAATAAGTACCTTGACGATACGCTCTCGACTCCCTCGACCGTTGCTAGCGAATATTCCTCAAACAGATCAGCGATGGAGCGGCGTCTCGGCAGTCGTCCCCGAGTTATATTTGTGTTGACTGGTTCCGTCGAAACGACGAATGTCCTCCCCCGATTCGGTACTCCTCGAGGAGTGTGCGTGGCCGGAAGTCGAAACGGCGCTCGAGAACGGAACGCGGACGGCGATCGTGGCGGTCGGCTCGATCGAGCAACACGGGCCGCACCTGCCGCTGAATATGGATACTCTCGACGGCGACGAACTCTCGCGACGGATCGCCGCGGAACTCGGTGATGCACTGGCGGCGCCGACGATTCGGCCCGGATGCTCGGGTCACCACATGGAATTCCCGGGAACGATCACGATGCCACCGGAGACGCTGATGGACGTGATCCACGCCTACTGTCGGTCGCTGGACGAGCACGGGTTCGAGCACGTCGTCCTCGTCCCGACCCACGGCGGGAACTTCGCGCCGGTCTCGACCGTCGCGCCCGAGATCGCCCGCGAGATAGACGCGTCCGTGATCGCCCTCGCGGACCTCGACGACCACATGGAACTGCTCAACGAGGGGCTCCGCGCGGCCGGCGTGGAGTACCAACAGGACGTGATCCACGCCGGGGCCGCCGAAACGGCCATGATCCTCGCGATCGAGGAGGGGTTCGTCCGGACGGATCGACTCGAGACGGGGCCGGAGGGAGCCATCTCCACCGCCCGCCTCCTCAGCGACGGATTCGAGTCGATCACTGAGAACGGCGTGCTGGGCGATCCCGGTGAAGGCACCGCCGACGCCGGCGAGGCGATTTTCGACGCCGTCACCGATGCGTACGTCGAACGGATCGAAGCCGAGCGCGAGGCGGTCCGAGAGTAGAGGGTGTACTGACGGCAAGTCTATGACAGATCCCCTCATGGAGATCCGAACACACCTGCTCACAACCGATCTCGCGAACCCCTTCGTTTCGGATGGAGACCCCGTGACGCGGTCACGTCTGACGACGGCACAGCGGCGTGGTATATGACACAGGCCCGCCGCTTCTGCCAGACACCCCGCCGTTTTGCGTAGCGCGGCGTGACCGTTCCGAGCCGGAACCGATCGCGGGCTGTGAGACGTGTCGCAGTCGACTCGAGTCCGATCCCATCTCGTCCGCGCTACCGCTCGTTCTTTAAGTGTCTCTGGTCACAAGGTGGAGCTATGACGGGAGGTCGTCGTTCTCGGCTGCACTTCACAACTTCTGCAGTCACAACGCTTTCTCTCTCTCTCAGTCGGCAAGTCCGCGCTCCCCACGATCTCCCTTTAAGTACCTCTGGTTACAAGGTGAAGATACGACGGAGGAGCGGCCATTCTCGAGGCAGCTACGATCCACCAGCGTCCAGCATCCTATTCGTTGTGAGTCGCGGCGACCACCGTCCAGCGCCGACTCTCCACGAGTCCTCGAGCCGGCTTCAGCGAACTTATTTTCCGCCCGCGGGAACCGGCGACCATGGAGTCCGACACGCGGATTCGCGTCGCGACCGCGGCGGACGCGGCCGCCGTCCGAGACATCTACGCCCCGTTCTGTGAATCCACGGCGGTCACCTTCGAGGAGACGCCGCCCGGCGAGGCCGAACTGGCCGATCGGATCGAGTCGACCCTCGAGGACCATCCGTGGCTGGTCTGCGAGATCGACGGCGACGTTGTCGGCTACGCCTACGCGGGCCCGCTGCGCAAGCGCCGCGCCTACCAGTGGGTCGTCGAGCTATCGGTCTACGTCGCCAAGTCGGCTCGCCAGTCCGGGGTGGGTCGCGCGCTCTACGAGTCCCTGTTCGCCGTCCTCGAGCGGCAGGGAATCCGGGACGCTTACGCCGTGACGACGGTTCCGAACCCCGAAACGGAGCGGTTCCACGAGCGGATGGGGTTCGAGCGACTGGTCGATTTCCCGCGGATCGGCTACACCCAAGACCACTGGCAGGACGTGGCGTGGTGGCGACGCCCCCTCGCCGAGAAGTCCGACGCGCCCGATCGGCCGCGCCCGTTTCCGGCGGTTCGCGAGGACGAGGACTGGGAGTCGCTCGTGCGGACGGGTCTCGAGTCGCTCGAGCGGTCGTAGCGCAACCTCCGAGCGGTACGTCTCGACCGAAGTCACTTAGTGCGACCACCCACTGGTATCTTCCGTGAATCCCTCGAACTGGCGGACCTATCTCGTGACCCAAGCGTCGCTGTCGGCCGACCGGTCGACGCCCGATATCGTCCGCGCGGCCATTGACGGCGGTATCGACGCCGTCCAACTGCGCGAGAAGGACACGAGCGCCCGATCGCGGTACGAACTCGGCCTCGAGGTGCGCGAGCTCACGGCCGCGGCGGGCGTCGAGCTGATCGTCAACGACCGCGTCGACATCGCGCGGGCGATCGACGCCGACGGCGTCCACGTCGGCCAGTCCGACCTGTCGGTCGCGGTCGCCCGCGATCTGCTGGGGCCGGACGCGATCGTCGGCTGTTCGGCGTCGACGGTCGCGGACGCCCGGAACGCGGAAGCCGAGGGGGCGGATTACCTCGGCGTCGGCGCGGTCTACGGAACGTCCTCGAAGGACGTCGAGCCGGACGAGAACGGAGTGGGGCCGGAACGGATCGCCGACATCGCCGACGCGGTCTCGATCCCGATCGTCGGGATCGGCGGTATCACGGCCGACAACGCCGCCCCGGTCGTCGACGCGGGTGCGGCGGGCGTCGCCGCCATCTCCGAGATTACGGCAGCCCCGGATCCGAAAGGTGCGACCGAAGCGCTTGCTCGCGCCGCCGAAACGACGAAGGCGGTCGACGCCGGAGGGAACGGACGATGAGCGTTACAGACGCGACCGCCGACGACCTCGCGGACTCGGTTCGAGCGGTTCGGGAGACGGAGCCGCTCGTCCAGCACCTGACCAACACGGTGACGATCAACGACGTGGCGAACCTGACGCTGCACTGGGGCGGGCTGCCGGTGATGGCCGACTCCTTCGGGGACGCCGGCGAGATGGCCGAGCTCGCGCGCGCGATCACGATCAACATCGGACAGGTCCCCGATGCCCGCGTCGAGGCCATGCACGAGGCCGCCCGGAAAGCGAACGAGCGCGGCATCCCGGTCGTCCTCGACCCCGTCGGCGTCGGCTCGACGCCCTCGCGCGAGGCGGTCGCCGAGAGCCTCCTCTCGGAGATCGACTTCGCCGTCATCAAGGGCAACTACGGCGAGATCAGCGCGCTCGCCGGCGTCGAAGCCGACGTGCAAGGCGTCGAATCCATCGGCGACTACGACGAGATCGAGCAGACGGCGCAATCGCTCGCCGAGTCGACCGGCGCGATCGTCGTCGCCTCGGGCGTCACGGACGTCGTTGCGGACGCCGACGGCGCGGTGCGGGTCGCCGCCGGCCACGACATGCTCGGCGAGGTCGTCGGTACCGGCTGCATGCTCGGCGCGACCGTCGCGACCTTCTGTGGCGCGCTCGAGGACGACCGCGAGGCCGCCGTCCACGCCACGCTCGCGTTCGGTGTCGCCGGCGAGCGCGCGGCCGAGATGGAGCACGCGGGGCCGGGCAGCTACTCGACGAACTTCCGCGACGCCGTCGCCGGCGTCACCGGCGAAGTCGTCGCGGACCTCGACCTCGAGGAGCGGATCGAACGGGTCCGCTGAAACGGATCGGGAGTCTGTCGGCTCGTCGGAACTTCCAGTTCCCGGGAGCGTACTGAAACCGTTTTAATACCGCCGCGTGAACAGTTGCCCATGGCTCGAGACGAACTCGAGAACGCGGCCGAGTCGATCGAGGAGGCGGCGACGGCCGCGTCCGACGACGAGGCACAGGACCGGCTTCAGAACCAAGCGGCGACGTTCGAGGATTACGCCACGGCCGATAGCGGCCCGGATCACGGCCAACTCGCGCGCCACGAACACATCCTGAAAGACATCGCCGACGACGAAGGCGGCGACGCCGCGGCAGCGATCGACGACGCGCTCGAGGCGATTACCGAGCACCGGTCGACGCTCGAAGGCGTCTGAGGGCTCGAGAACGATCTTCTTTCGCGGGTCGGAGAATAGCGGGTGCCGAGCGACGGACCCCGAAGCTTCGATCCCTGACCCGCGGCCTTGCTATCCGAATAGAGGGGTCTGCGCTGGCGTTGGCGTCCATCTGACAGCCGCGAGCGGCCCGCTTTCTACGCTCGCGGATGGACACGGATCTCTCCCGCGTTAGCAGACCGGCTTCGGGTTCGCACCCATCCCCTCGAGGGTCTCGACGTACTCGTCGTAGGCGGCCTGGATCGCGCCAGTCGCGGCCTCCTGTGCGCGCTCCCAGTCCTCGGCGCTCTCACAGACCGTCCCGAGCAGTTCCGTCGCGCGCTCGAGTTGGTCGTCTAAGTCCTCGCCGAAGCCGCGGAACAGGCTGGCGGTCTGGGGGTCGGCGTCGCCGACGAAGTAGCCGACGACCTGCTCTTTCGAGCGCTGGCTCGCGAGGATGCGGCCGACGAGCGCGCCGGTTCGTTCGACGGTGTCCTCGCGGGCGCGCAGGTACTCGTGGAGCTGCGGAGTGTTCGCCGGTTCGTACTCGTCGTCGTCGAGTTTCCTGTCGACGGTCTCGTAGTGCTCTTGCTCCTCGTCGGCCGTGGCCTCGAAGGCCTCGCGGGCCTCGTCGTCGGCCTCGTCGTCGGCCCACTCGAGGAAGGTCTGCCAGGCGGCGTACTCGGCGTCCGCCGTCGCCTCGAGGACGGGTTCGGTGTCGATCTCGCCGCCGGTGTCGGCGTACAGCGACTTCGAGGAGCCGAGCCGCGAGAGCGCGGTCTGGTTGTCTTCGCTGACGGTCTCGACGAACGTCTCCGAATCGGTCATGGGGTGTGCTTCGGGCGGCCGCGGGTTAGGTTTATCGTGACGGGTCCGTGAATCCGACCGTCGTCCCCGCCTCCGACATCGATATGGGACGGTTACTGTTCGACCATTGAACTCCAACGGCAGCATAACAATTACCGTACTTGGACTTTCCTCGAGCAGAATGAAACGACGCGCGTATCTCGTGACGGCCGCCGCGGCGACCCTCGGTGGCTGTTCCGCCCTGAGCGATTCGGAAACGTCCGACGACCCCGACGATGAGAACGAGACCGATTCATCGGATCCGTCGGACACGATCGACGAGGAACCCGGCTCGTTCGATCAGTTCGACGACCTCTCGATGTGGGAGGTGATGGAGGGTGCGCTGGAACTCGACGAGGAGCGGGCGTACGTCGGCGACCAGTCCGGCCGCATGACGGCCGATGAGTCCGAAGAGCGGGTCATGATCAAACGCCGGTTCGACTCGCCGCGGAATCTCTCCGACGAGTTCCCCGCGCTGGCGTTCGCGACCGAAGACGACGTCGATCCGGTCGTCCAACTCTCCGATACCGACGGGAACCGGCTGCTCCTCCAGTGCAACGTCGAGCCCGGACTCCCGTTCGCACACCACGACCTCGGGGTTATCGACACCGTCGGCGATCTCGACCTGAGCGCGATCAAACACATCAAAATCTCCGCGTGGGCGAGCGATGACCGCTCGATCACGGTCTGGGTCGACGACCTCCAATTCGTCTCCCGACCGGAGACGGGAAAAGTCCTCATCCAGTTCGACGGCGGCACCGAGACGGCCTACACGCAGGCCCGCTCGACGCTGTCGGAGTACGACTACCCCGCGACGGCCTTCGTCCCCACCGACCGCGTGGGGGGCAGCGGCTACCTCGATCAGGACCAACTCGAGACCCTCCAGAGCGACGGCTGGACGATCGGCAGTCAGGCGACGACCGGCAGCGGGCTCGCCGGCGACAGCGAGTCCGCCCAGCGCGACCAGATCGAGGGTGCCGTCGCGTGGCTCGAGGACAACGGCTTCGAGGACGGTGCCAACTACTTCTCGTACCCGCTCAACCGCTACGACGAGACGACGCTGGGCATCGTCGAGGAGACCCACGATGTCGGCTTCGTCGGCGGCTACGCCGGCCACGGCAGCCTGCTGAATCCGGCGCTCGCGCCGCGAACGGTCAGCCCGTCCGCCGACGAGGCGCGGCAACTCCTCGAGTGGACGGCCCAGTTCCGGACGATCACGACGCTCACCTACTCGGATCTCTCCGGCGACTCGGCGGCCGCGTTCGAGGGAATGGTATCGACGCTCACCGATCTCGAGTCGGCCGGCGACCTCGAGGTCATCACGCCGGACGACCTCGCCTCGGACTACATCCAAGACGCGTAATCGCTCGAGACGGTATCGGCCGAGAAGGCGGTCCGGTTCGGATTACGTACTATTTTGCACGGAGTCTGGTGCCACAAACAGCGCGAGTGCTTCGGTTGGTATCTGTTAGTCGCCACTGTGGGCGAAGATTACTTTTTGCGGGCTCTCCGCTCGAGTGTAGCAGAAACAGGAATCGGCGCTGCCTCGGATAGCGGTTCCGACGTGTCGATGCTCTCTCGAAGCCGATTCCGTTGTTTCGCCTGTTCCGCGGTTCACCTGACGGCGCTACGCTTACTCGCCCGTCTCGATCGGCGCGTTGACGAGGTTGCCCCACTCGGTCCAGGACCCGTCGTAGTTGACGGTGTCCTCGTAGCCGAGCAGTTCGTGCAGTGCGAACCACGCAACGGAGGATCGCTCGCCGATGCGGCAGTAGGCGACGGTCGTCTCGTCGCCGTCGATGTCTTCCTCGGCGTAGAGCTCCTCGAGTTCGTCGTAGTCCTTGAAGGTGCCGTCGTCGTTGGTCACGGCGGCCCACGAGATGTTCTTCGCGCCGGGGATGTGGCCGCCGCGCTGGGCGGTCTCCTGCAGGCCGGAGGGCGCGAGGATCTCGCCGGAGAACTCCTCGGGCGAGCGAACGTCGACCAGCGGGACGCCGCGCTCGATCGCGTTCTCGACATCCTCTCGGTACGCGCGGATGCTCTCGCGCGGGCCGGCGGCGTCGTACTCGGTTGCCGAGAAGTCGGGCTCCTCGTCCGTGGTCGGGTAGTCGTTGTCGAGCCAGTATTCGCGGCCGCCGTCGAGCAGGTAGACCTCGTCGTGACCGTAGTACTTGAACTGCCAATAGGTGTAGGCAGCGAACCAGTTGGAGTTGTCACCGTAGAGGACGACCGTGTCGTCCTCGCTGATGCCGTGACTGCCGAGGAGATCCTCGAAGTCCTCCTTGTCGAGGATGTCTCGCTGGGTCTGGTCCTGAAGCTGGGTTTCCCAGTTGAATCCGATTGCGCCGGGTGCGTGTTCGTTCTCGTAGGCTTCCGTGTCGACGTCGACCTCGACCAGTCGGTGGTCGGAATCGTCGTCCTGGAAGTCGTCGAGTCGGTCGGCGACCCAATCGGCCGTGACGAGTACGTCGTTGGCGTAGTCGTTTGCCATACCCACCCCTTCGATGGCGACACACAAAGGGACTACTTAACCGGTCAATTCGGACACTGATCGACTCTGACGGAAACACTTGCCGCATTCGACGAAACCGATCGAAATCACCGTTCGTACAGGCGCTGTATTCGTCGGATTCGCGCGGCATTTGATATATAGGCGTATACACAGGTCAGCTCCCCCACCAAAAACAAGCAAGAGTTGCCACTGTCCCGGTACCCGCAAGTCGACGGAAATCGGTGCGTACTCGAGTCTCCGTTCCGAACGACGGCCTAATGGACGACTCCGTCGTCGTTTCCCCCGACTGGCTCGCATCGCGTCTGGACGATCCGCAGGTCCGCGTCGTCGACGTCAGAGACGCCTGGGAGTTCGACGGGATCGGGCACCTGCCCGGCGCGGTGAACATCCCGTTCGACAGCTACCGCGACGAGAGCGATGTCGACCGCGGGACCCTGCCCGGTGCGGAAGCCTTCGCGGCCCTGCTCGGTGACGCGGGGATCAGTCCCGAGGACACGATCGTCGCCTACGACGACACCCACGGCGTCTTCGCCGCCCGGTTCGTGCTCACCGCCCTCGAGTACGGCCACGACGACGTGCGCCTGTTAGACGGCGACTACAGCGCGTGGAACCAGTCCCACGAGACCACGAGCGAAACTCCCGAGATCGAGCCGGTCGAGTACGAAGCCGACCCGCGCTCCCCCGAGGAGAGCCCGCTGGTCGGCTACGACGCCGTCGCGGACGCCCTCGAGCGCGACGCCGTGTTCGTGGACACGCGCGAACAGGAGGAGTTCGAGGAAGCCCGCCTGCCGGGCGCGGTGCTGTTCGACTGGCGCGAAGTCGTCAACGACGAGACGCGACGACTGAAACCCGAGGCCGAACTCGAGGCGTTACTGGCCGACCACGGGATCACGCCGGACCGCGAGATCGTCCTCTACTGCAACACCGCCCGGCGGATCAGCCACACCTACGTCGTGCTCAGAGCGCTCGGCTACGAGAACGTCCACTTCTACGAGGGGAGCCTCACCGAGTGGCTCGCCAACGACGGCGAGGTCGAGAGCGGCCCGGTCGCGTCCGAGTGAGCCCCGAATCGGTAGCGGGCATCCGTGCAGGTGATCGGAAGACCCATCCACCGGTATCGAGTACGCCGCATCGATGGCCCGCGATTCTTTGCCGAGCATCGGCCTCGGCACCTATTCCGAGGACGACCGCGAGCAGTGGCGCGACACCGTCGAGACGGCGCTGAACGTCGGCTACCGCCACGTCGATACGGCACAGGTGTACGAGAACGAACGGTACGTCGGCGAGGCGCTCCGATCCGCGTCCGTCGACCGCGAGGATGTCTTTCTCTCGACGAAGACGGTCCACCACGATGTCCCGCCCGAACCCGGAGCCGTTCCCGACGCGATCGACGACTGCCTCGAGCGCCTCGGCGTCGAGACCGTCGATCTCCTGTACGTGCACTGGCCCTCCGGGATCTACGACCACGAGGCGGTCCTGCCCGCTTACGACGAGGCCTACCGGGCGGGGAAGACTCGCCGCGTGGGCCTCTCGAACTTCACGCCCGACCTGATCGACGAGGCGCTCGAAGTCCTCGACGCGCCGCTGTTCGCCCATCAGGCCGAGATGCATCCCCTGTTGCCACAGGAGGAACTGGTCGCCCACGCACAGGACCACGACTACCGGTTCGTCGCCTACTCGCCGCTGGCCAACGGCGAGATACTCGACGTGCCCGAAATTCAGCGGGTCGCCGAGAGGCGCAACGCGACGCCGGCGCAGGTCTCTCTCGCGTGGCTCCTCGATCACGACAACGTCGCCGTGATCCCGAAAGCGAGCAGTCGCGAGCACCTCGAGCAGAACTTGGCTGCGCGGGCGCTCGAACTCGACGATGACGACATCGAACTGATCGACTCGATCGATCGTCGGCAGCGCATGATCGACCCCGACCACGGGCCGTGGAACTGGTAGGCCGCGCCGATTCTCCGGGAGATGGACCCGTCAGCGGCCGTCCTCGAATCGCCTTCTCCCGAGGTGATCACGAGACGTCTCGCCAGTCCGGTGCCGTCGAGTACGCCGCGTCCGAGAGGTCGTCGAACGCCGCGTAGACCACCTCGTTCAGCGCGGGATGGACGTGGACCGGCTCGGCCACGTCGTCGACGGTGCCGCCGCCGTCCATTGCGACGACCACCTCGTGGAGCAGCGTCGCGGCCTGCGGGCCGACGATGTGACAGCCCAGAATTTCGCCGTCCGGGCCGGCGATGGCCTTGACGAACCCGTCGTCGGCCTCGAGGATCATCCCCATCGGCGCAGTGCCGTAGGGAACCGTTACGGCGTCGTAGTCGCGACCTTCGGCCTCGAGGTCGCCTTCTGTTCGGCCCACGCTGGCGACCCGCGGGTCGGTGAAGATCGCGTGGGGCATCGCCTCGTAGTCGACCGTTCGCCCGGCGTCGTCGAGGACGTTCGCCGTGACGACTTTCGCCTCGTAGTCCGCCGCGTGCTTGTACGGCTGCTCGCCGAGCACGTCGCCCACCGCCCAGACGCCGTCGGCGGTCGTCGCGAGCGTCTCGTCGGTCTCGATGGACCCCTTGTCGTCGGTCTCGACCCCGGTGGCCTCGAGGTCGAGCGTGTCGGTATTGGGTCGCCGGCCGGTCGCGAGCAGGAGTTCGTCTGCGGTGAGTTCGACCGTTTCACCGCCGTCGCCGTCGCTTGGCTCCGCGGTAACGACGACCCCCTCCTCGTCTCCCGCCTCGACTTCGGCAGCCTCGTAGCCGGTGTAGACGTCGCAGTAGCTCTCGAGCGATTCGGTCACGGCGGCGCTGACATCGTCGTCCTCCCGCGGCACGAACCGGTCGCTGCGGCCGACGATCGACACGTCGGTGCCCAGCGCGCCGAAGAAGTAACCCAGTTCGGCCCCGATGTAGCCGCCGCCGACGATCGCGAGTTCGTCGGGTTGCTCCGCGAGGAAGAGCGCGTCGTCGCTAGTGAGGAACTCAGTCTCCTCGAGGCCGTCGATCGGCGGGACCATCGGGCGGCCGCCGACGGCGATGACGACGGTGTCGCCGCGGATTCGGTCGTCCTCTCCCTCGCCGTCTCCCGTGTCGATCGCGATCGTTCGGTCGTCGACGAACCGCCCCTCACCGCGGTAGAGAGTAACGTTCTCGCTGTCCTGTAGGCTCGATTCTTGGTTCTCTGCCTTCTCGTAGACGGTGTCGTGGACCGAGGCCGTGATCTCGCCGTACTCGGCGTCGTTCAACGCCGCGGGGACGCCGAAGTTCTCGGCCCCTCGAACCTCCTCCATGATATCCGCGCGGTGGATGAGCGCCTTCGAGGGCACGCAGCCGCGAGTGATACAGGCACCGCCGAGCGGTCCGGGTTCGACGACGGCCGCCTCGAGACCCTGCTCGGCCGCCGCGGTCGCGATCTGACTGCCCGAGCCGCCGCCGAGCACGACGATATCGTACGCGTCCATATCCTCACCCGACCACGGGTGGCCGCCTAAAACGAAAGCCTGCGATGGGAATGCGATACGAACAGAGTGGTCCTCGCGCCCGCCGGCTTCCCCTAGAGCCAGTCGTCTCCTGTGTCGTCGTTCGTCGCTTCCGTGTACGTCTCGACCGCCGCCGCGAGATTCTCGAGGGCCTCAGCCGGCGTCTGCCCCTGACTCGAGACGCCGGTGACCTCGTCGTCGGCGATGTGGAGCCCGTGGTCGTTTTGTCGCATCGTCACGTCCGCATCGGCGAGGGCCTCGTACTCCGAGGGGTCGACGTCTGCGTCGGAACTCATGGGCGGGGATTGGCCCGCTCGAGTGAAATACGCATCGACGACGTACGCGGTCCGCCGTGTCTCGGTCCCGTTCGACCCGGCCCGTTCGTGTCGGTCGTAGAAAAAGCCTTTAACGCCATCGCCCCGTATACCGAGCAAATGGTACTCGACGATCTCGGGAGTTCTCTGCGGGGCACCCTCGACAAGCTCCGCGGGAAGTCGCGACTCAGCGAAGAAGACATCGAGGAGATCGTCAAGGAGATCCAGCGATCGCTGCTCTCCGCCGACGTCGACGTCTCGCTCGTGATGGAGCTGTCGGACAACATCAAGGAGCGCGCCTTGGAGGAAGAACCGCCGGCCGGCACCCCCGCGCGGGACTTCGTGCTCCGCATCGTCTACGAGGAACTGGTCGATCTCATCGGCGACTCGACCGAGTTACCCCTCGAGGAACAGACGATCCTCCTTGCCGGGCTGCAAGGGTCCGGGAAGACGACCTCCGCCGCGAAGATGGCGTGGTGGTTCTCGACCAAGGGGCTGCGCCCGGCGGTCATCCAGACGGACACCTTCCGCCCCGGCGCGTATGACCAGGCCGAGGAGATGGCCGAGCGCGCCGAAGTCGACTTCTACGGTGACCCCGACAGCGAGGACCCCGTCGAAATCGCCCGCGAGGGCCTCGAGGAGACGAGCGATGCCGACGTCCACATCGTGGACACGGCGGGTCGCCACGCGCTCGAGGATGACTTGATCGCCGAGATTGAGGAGATCGAGGACGTCGTCGACCCCGATACCTCGCTGCTCGTCCTCGACGCGGCGATCGGGCAGGGCGCGAAGGATCAGGCCCAGCAGTTCGACGAGTCGATCGGGATCGACGGCGTCGTCATTACGAAGTTAGACGGGACGGCGAAAGGTGGCGGTGCGCTGACTGCCGTCGACCAGACCGATTCCTCGATCGCCTTCCTCGGGACCGGCGAGGAAGTCCAAGACGTCGAGCGCTTCGAGCCCGACGGCTTCATCTCGCGGCTGCTCGGCATGGGCGATCTCAGTCAGCTCGCCGAGCGCGTCGAGCGCGCGATGGAGCAGACGGATATGGAAGAAGAGGACTGGGACCCCGAGGACATGCTGCAGGGCCAGTTCACCTTAAACGACATGCAAAAGCAGATGGAGGCGATGAACAACATGGGGCCGCTCGATCAGGTCATGGACATGATCCCCGGAATCGGCGGCGGGATCAAAGACCAGCTCCCCGAGGACGCCATGGACGTCACCCAAGAGCGGATGCAGACGTTTACGGTGATCATGGACTCGATGACCGAGGCCGAAAAGGAGTATCCGAAGGCCATCGGCGCGAGCCAGATCCAACGCATCGCTCGCGGCTCCGGGACCGAGGAAGAACAGGTCCGCGAACTGCTCCAGCAGTACAAGATGATGGAGCGCACGATGAAGCAGTTCCAAGGGATGGGCTCCGAACAGGAGATGCAGCGCATGATGCAACAGATGCAACAGGGCGGCGGTGGCGGAGGCGGCGGCATGGGCGGGATGGGGCCGTTCGGATAACCTCGTTACCGTCGGAACTGCCGACGAACCGTTCTCGCTGGCCGTCGATCACTTCGGATAGACGCGTTCTCCGATATATTTAAGAAACTGACGTTCAATCAGTGCGGACGATGGTCGGGTCTCCGCTCTCGATCGTGCGATACGCGTTCAACGCGGTCTTCGACCCGGCTGCGATCGTCTCTGGCAGGGAAAACCAGTACACTCTCGACCGGCGAGCCACGGTTCGACGGGCAGTTCGGCTCTCCCTGTTTTATTTTCTCAACCTCTTTTTGTACGCGATCCCGCTCACGTATGCCGGGTTCGGGACGACCAGTGGCGGGGAGCCACCCGCAGCCGTCGCCTCAGTTGCGGCCGTCGTCGGTACCAACGCGGACGCGACGTGGCAGTTCCTCCTCGCGACAGTGCAGAACTGCACGTTTCTCTTTCTCGCGTCCGTACTGACGTTCGCAACGTTCCACGTCGGCGTCTCGCTCACGCGGGAATCGCTCGGTGTCCTCCAGTCGATTCATACCGTCGTTTACAGTACCGGCATCTACCTCGCCGCGATCTTCAGCCTCGCTTGGTATCTGTCGACCTCGCCGGAGATCACCGTCGCGGGCGACTGGCTCGTCTGGGTACAGGCGGAGTTCATTTATGCGGTCATCGACCTCACGGGAACGGACCTCGTATTGCCCGGTGGCCGGCCGGCTGCCGTCGGCCTCGACGGGATGACGCGAACCGGCACAGTCGCTCTCGGTGCCCTGTTTGCGACGGGGATCTATTACCTCTACTCGCTGTATCTCGGCGCGAGAATCAATCACGATTCGTCCCGGTTCGCGAGCGCGCTCGCAGTCGGTTTCGTCGTCGTCTCGCCGGCCCTGTTCGTCATCGGCTCGGTCGCGACTACGGTCGTTGCCGATGGCACCCTCGCGACGGTCGCCCTCTCGATCGATTCACTACCGCTATGACAAACTCACACCCAGCGCCACCGGAGTCCGACGAACCGTCGACCGAATCCGCCGTCCCCGACGACTCGAGCGAGCACCCGGATTCGGCCGCGACAGCCGACGGCGCTTCGACGGACCGGCCGCGATCGGAGAGCGCCGATCGGCCGGTCGAACGCGTCCAGCACCGAGCCCGTCCGACGATCCGGCCCCAACTCGCCTGGATCGCGCTCACCGTTCTCGTCGGCGGTGGGATCGCCGTCGCGCTGTTCGCGAACGTCCTCGGCCTTCCGGACCGACAGCTCGCGGTCATCGCCGCGATGGCGGTCGCGTTCGTCGTCGTCGCCGTTATCGGCCGCCTGATCGCCCAGATCTACGTCCTGACGCGGACGACGTACACAATCACGGCCTCGAGCATCCGCTACGAGTTCTCGCTGTGGTTCCGAACGCGGTCTCGAGAGGTACCGCGTTCGGAAGTCCGGGCCTACCAACTCGAGCGGGACCGGATCCAGCGGCTGTTCGGCGTCGGCACGGTCACGGTGCTTACGGGCGGAACGAACGCGAGTCTGGGCTACGTCGAGTTCAGCAACGTCCCCGACCCGGAGACCGTCCGGGACGCGATCCGCAACGGGTAGCCGCGACCGCCCTCTCGGGGGGGATTCGTTTCCGCGGTCGGTCAGGCCGTCCCGAGCGCGTAGAGGGTCTCGGCCGCGACGATATAGGCCCGTCCGTCCGCGACCGCCGGTGAAGCACGGATTTCGGTCGCCGCGGAGAACGACCACGTCACGCTGCCGTCGCTCGCGTCGGCTGCGAGGGCGCGCCCGTCCAACGTACCGAGGTGGATCCGTCCGTCCGCGACGGCGGGTGCCGAGATCTTCGGCGGGTTCCCGTCCCGGTCGGACTCGTCCCACACGCTCTCGCGCCACCGGACGTCTCCGCGTTCGGTTCCGAGTTCGTAGAACCCGCCGTCCTCGTCGGTCACGTAGAGGCTCCCGTCGGTCACGGCCGGCGACGTGACGATCGGGCTCTCGAGTTCCGTTCCCCACCGTTCCGCCCCGCTCTCCGCGTCGACCGCGTAGACGTATCCCTCCGTCCCGGTGTCGCCCGCCCCGCCACCGTACACGGTCCCGTCGACGACGGTCGGCTCGTTCGACCCGTTTCTCACCCCGTCGTAGGTCCACCGCCGCTCGCCGCTTTCCGCGTCGAACGCGTACACGGACGGTTCGGCCCCTGCTGCGAGTATGCCGAGGTACGCCGTTCCGTCGTCAACGACGGTTCCCAGAACGGTGTTGGGGAGTTCCTTCGACCACCGTTGCTCTCCCGAGGACGCATCGTGCCCGCTCACACGATCGTCGTCCGCCGCGACGAGCACGTCGTCGAGGAGCCGCGGCGACGCGAACGAACTTCCGCTGCCGCCGGTCAGGGATTCGGACCAGAACCGTTCGCCGTCGCCGGCGTCGAACGCGTAGAGGAAGCCGTCTCCCGGCGTCGCAAATGCGACGCCGCCGGCCACCGTCAGCGCGGGACTCAGCCCGCCGGTGAGACCGACCTCGCTCGACCACGTCTCTTCGCCCGAATCGGCTTCGAACGCGCGCACTGTCGATCTGGCGGCGCAGTACACTGTCCCATCCGCGACGACTGGATTGCCGCGCCCGCCGTTCAGATCGGCGGTCCACACGTCCGAGACATCGTCTCCAGGCGGGGTCACGTCGGCAGCGCCGCTCCCGCCCCGATCCGCGCCGAACGCCGGCCACGCTTCCGTTTCGGTACCGGCTCCGTTCGCGCCGTCTTCGGTCGTCTCGTTCCCCGCCGTTTGCCCTCCCTCCTCGAGCAGCGGTCGGAGACAGCCCGCGGTCCCCGCGGCGAGTCCGACGGCAACCGACCCTACCAGCGTTCGACGGGACAGCGATCCCCGGATCGATCGGTCTTCCATACCGGCCAATGCGACGGTATCGATAAAAACCATCAGCTTCGATGACTCTCCCCTTCGCTACCACTCGAGGAGCGGTCGCCTCATTCGAGGCTGCGAACGTCGTATCCGACCAGCGTTCCGTTTTCGAGGGCGGCAAGCCGGTTTTCGACGGCGAACAGTTCGTGATCGCTGTCGTCCGCCGGTCCCTCACCGGCGTAGCGCAGTTCTCCATCGGTCGAGCCGAATCCGTAGAGCCGTCCGGAATCGGAACCGACCGCGTGGACCCACCGGGTGCCGCCCGTTTTCGCGACCGGCGAGGTCACTTCGCCGTCGATCTCGATGCTCCACCGTCGGTCTCCGGCGACCGAGTCGAACGCGATGACCCGTCGCCCGGCCACGATCCAGCCGGCGTCGCCGTCGAACGCGGGCGGCCCTATCGTCGGGAGTTCTCCGGTCTGCGTCTCGAACCCGATCGTCCACGACTGCTCGCCGCTCGTCGGATCGATCCTCGCGATCGCTCGCCGCTCCGAATCGACCGCGAACACGCGTCCCGCGTCGTCGACGAACGGTCCGTACCCGTGTCCCGCGATCGAAAACTCGGTAGCCCACAGCTCGGACCCGTCCGCGGGATCGTGTCCCGTTAGCTCCCCGTTTCGATAGGACGCGACGACGACGCCGTCCGCGACGACGGCTCCGCTGAAGCCGGCCAGTTCCGCCGACCGCCGCCATCGCTCCTCGAGCGTCCCACCGTCGAGTCCGACGAGGACGTCGTTCTCGCCCGCGTGTCTCGTCCCGGTAACGAGCGTTCCGTCGTGTATCGCACTGTCGCCGCCGGCCGTTCCGTACTCTGCGGTCGCCTCGATCGTCCCGCTCCGGCGGTCGATCGCGCGAATCCGGTCTTGCTGTGCGGACCCGACGTACACCAGCTCGGGTCCGGCAGAGAGATAGAAGCCATACGGTACGTCGCCGAGATCGCAGGTCCACTCGATCTCGCCGCCGCTCGGGTCCACCGCGACGATCCCTTCGTCTCCGTCCACCGCTCCAGCCACGTAGATCGTTTCGTCGACGAGCCGGCCCCCGTATTCTACGTCGAACGCCGTCGCCCAGGCGCGATCGAGTTCGAGTTCGTTCTCGTGATCGCCGCCGCCGAGTTTCTCGGTCTCCTCCTCGGCGTCGATCTCGAGGTCGCTTTCGTTGCTCTCGGTTTCGTCGTCCCCGTTTTGGTCTGGCGACTCGAGCCCGAGACAGCCCGCCAGTGCGAGCGTCCCAACCGTCGCCAACGCGTCTCGTCGCCGCATAGTGGCGTCTTCCGGTGGCCATCGCATAAACGTTCGCCGTGCAGACAGTCACGGGACCGTGTGGGTCCTGTCGGTCAGTCGGACAGTATCTTCAAGAACGTCTAGTGGTATGCTCCGGTATGAACCGTCGACAGTATCTCGCTCGGACCGGCGCGGCCGGTACGAGTGTTGGAATTCTTACGGGACTTGCCGGCTGTCTCGACGACCTCGGCGGGTCGTCCGAGACGAACGACGCCGAGGGTGGCGACGCCGGCAGCCGGACCGGCGAACGCGCGCTCGACCGTGCCGCCGGCAGGCTAAACGAGGCCGCCCAGCCGCTGAACGAACTCGGGAACCTCGAGGACCCCGAGGCGGTCGAGTTTGATCCCGAAGCGTCGCGGACGGGGATCGCCGACGCCAGAGACCACCTCGAGACCGCCGAGTCCGAACTGGGCGACGACCGGCAGGCCGATATCGACACGCTCCGGGCGTACGCGGACGCTCTCGAGGGGCTTGTCGCCGTCACGGCGACGGTCACCGACGAGGGGATCACCGAAGACATCGACGAGGTCACCGCCGCGATCGAAACCGAGGGCGATATCGAGGGAGCGAGCGAGACCGTCGGCCAACGCCACACCGAGATGGCCGACGCCCGCGAGCGCTGGGACGAAGCGAACGCGACGATTCAGGACCTCGGTGGCGACAGGCTCAACGATCTGGCCGGCATCGATATCGCCGACCTGGAGGAGGGAGCCGCCGCCCTCGGCGACGTCGTCACCTCGCTCGAGACGCTCGCCGCGGCCTACGACGCGACGCTCGACCCCGACGAGGGGTACGGCGCGCTCCAGCAGGGTCGGGACGACTTCGAAAACGGCGCGTACGAGGACGCACAGGCGGCGTTCGAGACCGCCGAATCGACGTTCTCGACGGCGCGCCAGCGACTCGAGGACGGCACCGCGGACGCACCCGACGGGCTCGCGGGTCATTTCGAAACGGCGGAGTGTCAGACTCGCCATCTGCGGGACGCGGCGGCGGCGTTCACCGAGTCGGCCGGAGCCGCGGCTGACGGCGACGCAGTCACCGCGAAACGCCGGCAAGACGACGGCGAAACCGCTCTCGACAACGTCGGGACCTGTACGAATTGACGACTATCTCGACTGACTAACGGCAACTCCGTCTGACTCGCCGCCGCGTCCGGCGACAGGGTGACGGTGTCCTCGAGCATGACCTCCGAAACGGGTATCGTGTCGTGTATCTGACTCCACTACGCGGCCGACCCCTATCAGTAGTCGGTACCCTACGGCCGGCGTCAGTGAGGTATACATGTCTCACGTCGACCCGACTGCCCATCGTGTGTGGCGCGTGCTGAGAGCTGTTCGCAGTAGCGACCCGACTGCTCGAACGCACGCGGGGATAAGTGAGATACCACAGTGGTTTCTCGCTATACAGAAACGAATACATGCACGAATTGTAGTATTTGAAATATGACCTCGAAAACCCATTCAATTCTCATTCCCGGCGTGATTTGTATGATCATCGGATTTGTCATTTTTAACGTTCTCGGGGCTGCATTCAGCCTACTAATTGGATTTTCAATGGGTGAACAATATTACCGTCGTCACGAGTTAGAGACACAGGTCCGCGAACTCCAAACGGAAGACAACGACGAGATCTGAGGGGTGTACGCTACGGGCAGTTCGCTCCCTTTACTCCGCAGTATCGTTCCGAGACGAGGCTCGAGCCGGACTGGAACTCGGATCGCCGATTCAACGCTCGATGAGAACCGCAGTTACGCGCAACCGCAAACACTCGAGTTGATTAGGCGTCGACCGGCCGCCCGTCCTCCGTCGGCGGCGCGATGTGATCGACGTACTCCTCGAGGGTCGGCTCCTCGACGCGGACCCGAACGGCGATCTCGCCGAGTTCGTCCGGTTTCCCCACCGAGAAGTTTACGTACTCCTCGAAGGCCGCCTGCTTCTTCAGCGCGAAGGTGAAGGTGTCGCCCTCGCGGTTGGCGAAGAACTCGCCACGAGCGGTGTCGAGGATCTCCTGTTTGTGAAGCAGTTCCGAGAAGTGATCGAGCGTGTGGGTCTCGCCGCTGACCTCGCCGAACTCCTCCTCGAGGTCGGCGTTGGGGAAGACGTTCGCCACAGCGTCGAGCACGCGGTTCGTGACCTCGGTGTCGTAGATCGGGGCCGTGATTTCGACGTCAACGCGGTAGATTTCGCTCATGAGTCAGCATCCGCTTCGGCGGGTTTCCGTCCATCGGTTCCGTTCCGGACGATCGCGCGGATCCGCTCGTGGAAGGCCGCGAGCGTGTCCGTGTTCTCGACGACGACGTCGGCCCGATCCATCGCGTCGTCCATTCCGAAGCCGCGTTCGCGCTCGTCGCGAGCGGCCAGCCCCTCGCCGCCGTCGGCCTCGCCCGCGTCCCGGCCGCGCTCGTCGATCCGCTCGACCCGGATCTCGAAGGGGGCCTCGATACTGACCAGCGTGAACGCGTCGCCGAACCGCTCCTCGAAGACGTCGACCTCGTCGCCCGAGCGAATCCCGTCCACGAGGACGGTGTCGTGGCCTTCGAGGCGGTCCTCGATCATGGGCAGCGATCGCTCGGCGATCGCCGTCGGGCCGTTTTCCTCGCGCAGCGCCTGCGCGACCGTCCCGTGATCCTTCGCGGGGTCGAGCCCGCGGTCGGCCGTCTCCTGGCGGACGACGTCGCCCATCGTCACCACCGGGATCCCGTCCTCGCGTGCGACGGTGGCGGCCTCGCCCTTGCCGCTCCCGGGGAGTCCCACCGTTCCGATGACGTGCATCGACTTCATCTACCGGCGAGACGTGCATAAACGCTGTGCTCGCCGTTCACCCGTCCGTGAGCGAGCCGCTGTGGCCCGTCTCCGGGTGTCTCGAGTGCTGACTCACCGACGCGCTCGTTGTTTTCCGTTCTCTCACTGCAACGGTCGCCGAACCGTTGTTGTGTGTCGCATTTCGGGTCGAATCGGCCCTCGAGACGGGAGACAAGCCTGCCGTTGGGTTCGCTCGAGGCGAGTCGCCTTAGCCGTCGGCTATCGGCCACCCGCCGGTCGATTTCGCGCGCCGAAACGGTGCTCAAGTCGGCTCTGCAACCCGCTCGAACTGTGACTGGAAATCCCAACCGCTTATGCCGTTCCGTCGTGGATTCTGACTCGAGGGCACGTAGCTCAGTCCGGAAAGAGCGTCGGACTTCTAATCCGACGGTCGTGGGTTCAAATCCCATCGTGCCCGCTTGCTGTCGCGAACACTCCGTGAGCGACAGCAGTATACTGAGATGGGATTTGAACGAGACCGAGGTTCTGCGCGAAGCGCAGGTTCTCGGGCGTAGTTCACAATCCCATCGTGCTCATGCGAAAACTATCGCCTCGAGAAGTGGTCGAAATCGGGGACCGATCCGACGGCACTTCGTGGGCTCAAAGCGATCTGAAAGACGCCCGGCGGCGAGACTGAAACCGGGTTCGTCGGCGCAGTCGCCAACCGCTGAATCGGCTCGGACGGTGGCACCACTGTCGTTCCCGCTTTTTTCTATACGTTTGCTTGACTATCACCGCTACGTCTGGAACTTAGGTTGTAGTCGATTCCTCGAGGAGGGGGTCGGCGGCACAGTCGTGCCGAACTGCTGCGGGTCGGTTTCTCGCTTCGCGCGAAACGCCCCTTGCCGGGTGTCCCCAAGGGGACAGCGCCGAAAAATTACAGCGCCCCGCCCCCGCCCCCGCCCCCGCCCCCGCCTCCGTACGCATTTTTCAGTTGAAGAACATGAAATGCGCCCCAATATGGAAACCTGATTAAGGTTCTTCTCACATGTCCTCCGGCCAAATTATGCTATCCCCTCCGTTCAACTCATATAGCGAATTGACTACTTTCACCGCCCGCCTGATATCTGATTGAACGTCTTCAACTGGATTGAGCTGCTGTTGTTCTTTTACGTCATGCACGAGCCTATTTCTTATTTGAAGAATATATCTGATCTCGTCATGAAGCGACTTTTCTATAATTCCGCATCTTAACAGCAACTCTTCTCGGGTTTTTTGATTTAGTTTGTTCTGTAATAGTGTATCTGTCTTATTAGAATCTCTATATTCACTATCGATCATCTCCCTGTTGATCAAATCTATACAATAATCCTCTATAACGCCGGACGATAATGTGAAAAACAAGATAATCTCGTCAGACAATTCCTTGAGGACACCATTTTCTAACGCTTCTTGTTGTATCTCATAAATTTCTCTTTTTGATACTTCAGGTGACGAATCATATGAGAATGCTTCTTTTGCGCCCTCCTCCATTTTCTTATACGTCTCTAATATTTCCGCTGCTAACCGGATTAACGTTATACTGCTTGAAAATGCTCCATCACGTTCTGTGGAAAGTTGGGTACTTGAATCAAGAATAGACAACTCGTCCTTAGTCAACTCTATCTCAATCGTTTTATCACCTGGTAGCTCATCAATCCGAGAGACCCCCTCTGGTAACGAATCCCTCATCTTTTGCCATATCTGTCCCCTGAGATTCCAATCCTCATTAATATCTCTCATTTCACTCAAAATGTTACTCCGGGCATATAGAGGTTAGTCTAATAGTTTTCTTACTTGGACTCTCGGGATTGTACATCAGCAGAATCCGTTTTCTGAATATGGACATGAGTTGCGACTCGTCGTGTGCATATCGCGAGCCGATCCATTGCTTGCGCCGCTGTTCTTCTATAGATGGGTGATACGTTCTGTCGGTTTTGAACCGAAATGGGGCCGTTCAGTGAGCCGAAAAACTAGGAATTGGGGGGTCGTATGTACGAATATGCGAATTAGAACCGATGGCGACTACGCAGACCCACGAACATCAAATATTGATAATGAGAAGTATATAATAAATCTGGCTAACTCGATTATTGCCCCCGAGATCGTCAATAGAATCCCCATAATAGTTCCGGATGACGAGTATATGAATAATGAGTACATTATAAATTCTGTTGGGTTTTGCTCAGTAACTGGTTTATTATCAACAGATCGTTGTATACCAAAATGGATAATATACCAGAGCAAACGACAGCCAGTAATAATCCACCTAGGAGGTACGAACGTTCAATACTGACTACAGTTCTATTGTTGTAGAATGAAGTGTGGAATAAGTTTGCTATCATATGTAAGGTGACCAATGATAGCATCATTGAGAATAAGGGGATAAGAGCGTTCCATGCCTCTCCAAACTCAAGAGTGATGTTGAAAATCATTCCAAATAAGGAATAAAATAGGACACCGAATGTCAAGAACAATCCTTTGGTGGTCTTGTTGGTATATGTCTTGAATATCTTTATCTGTTGAAGGAGATTTGAGAGTATGACTATTGAAATCAATCCAGTTAGTAGAAGCGCAAGAACAGCCCCAACCTTTCCCGAAAGGCGTGCTTTTTCTCCTTGGTTGCTTATCTGTGTTAAATAGACAGATATCGCTCCAAATACTCCGACTAAGGTGAAGAGATGATGATTGTCTTCAAGAAACTGACTCAGTCGGTTGGTTGCCGTTATTACGGGTGCAAAGGATAGTTTGTTCTCCTCTTGGCTCTCGTTCTGATTTCGGTCAGGGATATTCACTACTACTGATCTCGACCCAGTTTTCTAAGACATTTCGGTAGGAAAGAGTGTATAGTCCGCGAAGGCTCGAAAATTAAATCTAAAAGACAGAGTTGATCGGGATCGCAGCCTGCCGTGTTCCGCGGTGATTGCTGCCGCCGTGCCAGCGCAACAGCGTGACCTCACTCGAGCAGACAATCTTCTATGTCACTATCCTACACGTTCAGCGAGTACCATCGGCTACACAACGGTTATATCGGTTGCAGCCATTTGTTTCGGCGTGACTACCAACGAATCTGCCACGTTCGGCGGGGTATTCGGTATCGTTGCCGTGCTGGCGATACTCGTCGGAGCGGCGATAGCCGGCTACGGCGTCTTGCTCGTTCAGACGTCGCTGCTCGGCGGCGGCTGGATCGCCGCGATCGGTCTCTCGCTGGTGCTCTCGGGACTGTTCGCGACCGACTGGGCCGGTGACCGGTTCGATCTCTTGAGGACGGCCCGACGCAGACTGTCGCTCGGGTTCGCCGTCCTCGCCGTGCTCCTGCTGATCGCGTTCGTGGGCATCAGCGGCGCGTCCTTCGAGAGCGAAGCGATCGAATCCAGTTCCTGAGGGCCTCTCGGACGCCGGTTCTCCCCTGATTCCGATAGACGACCGTCTGCCGTCGCCCTCGAGCGGTCGCTTCCCTCCGTTGTCGCCACTGCACACTCAAGAGCACGGGAGTACCACAGGAACGGATACCTGCTCCCGAACACCTTATTCGTTCGAAAGGTTCCGATACACTAATGTCGGCCACTAACGTTAAATAGAATGTCGGCAGAGCCGACCGATGGCATCACAGGGGATATGGGGGACACGGAGCATCGCCACGCGACGATCTCCCTGCTGCCGACGTGTACACCCTTTCCGTACCCGACGACCCGGAAGCGACTGCTATCGCCGCGAGCGGTCTCCGTCTGCTCTCGAGGCACCTTTCATCACTGACCCTCAGACGACACATTCAGGCCGTCGATACAACCCGTCGCATCCCCTTTTGCCCGTATGGACGACACGGACCTCGAGTCGGCCGTCTACACCGGCCCCGACGCGACGGCCGAGCCGGAGACGTACGCCGAGCAGGCGCGCCGGCGCGCCGAAACCGAACGCGAGGCCATCGAGTGGGCCGTCGCCGAACTCGAGTCGCTGATCGCCGACGCCGATGTCGACCTCGAGCCGCTGCTCGACTATGCGCGGCGGAGTCAGGAGAGCCTCCCGGATCGGCACCGGCGGGCCTACGAGGCGATGGCCGAGACCCTCGACGTCGATCCGGACGTCTACGAGGTCTACGCCCTCGCGTACAGCGATCTCTGTGACGAACTGGCCGACGAACCCGCCGCCGATCCCTCGCGGGGATGTACGAACGCGCTCGTGTCGCCGCCGCGGACCGGCGGGGACGGCCCGCTCGTGCTCAAGAACCGCGACATCGCGGGGCGGGGTGCCCGGCCCAAATCGATCGTCGAACAGCCGCCGATCAATGACTACCACGGCTTTCTCACGGTCGATACCTGCGGCACGGTGATGCTCTACAAGGGCGTCAACGATCGGGGGCTGGTCGCGGCGAATACCTACATCGACGCGAACCGGGACGATATCGAACCCGAGGACCAGTACCGCAACGGCACCGTCGTCCGGCGCGTGCTCGAGGAGTGCGCCACCGTCGCGGACGCTCGGACGCTCCTCGAGTCGCTCCCGACGCGACAGCTGATGGCCCAGACGCTGTTTCTGGCCGACGAAACCGACGCCGTCTTGCTCGAGGTGAACCCCCTCGAAGAGCAGATCGTGGTCGACGACGGAGACGCCATCACCCGGACGAATCATTTCGTCCGGTCGCGCTCTGACGACACCGAGAGTTCGCGCCGTCGCCGCCAGCGTGCGGTGGAGTTACTCGCAGCGGGCGGCGACAAGATCGATCGTGAATATCTCTGGCGGCTCGCGGCGGATCACGCGAACGGGCCGGGCGACGACTCGATCTGCCGGCATCCGGAGCCGGGAACGGACGAGTACGCCTTCGGCCAACTCACGACCGCGAGCGCGGCGGTGTTCGAGGGCGGGTCGCCGACGGTCGAGGTCGCGATGGGGAACCCCTGTGAGACCGAGCCGACGCGGTGTTCGTTCGGCGACGACGTTCCGATGGCGCTGCGGACGGGCGACCTGTGGCTCGAGCGGCTGCGATCGGGTCGCGGGGTCCCGTCGAATCGCTGACCGAGCGAGGGCTCTCCGCGTCGGCGTCGCTCTGGGTAGGCTTCGCTGCGCTGACCGCTAGTTCACCACAGAAATCTGCGAATCCCGTCGCCGATCGTCAGGCCCGAACGCGGCGCTGCTCGAGGTCGGCCTCGAGCCGATCGGCGGCCCGAAGTCGCAGCCGCTTCGCGTGCCGTTCGGAGAGCCGATCGTCGGGCATGCGGTCGACGAGCGGGTCGTACTCCGCGGGCGTAAAGCCGAGCCCGCGCAGGTAGTCCCGGACCGCGGGGTCCTCGATTCCGTCGCGGATGGCCGTGTCGGTGACCGACTCGACGGTCTCGAACTCGGGGAGGGTGAGCGGTTCGCCGGCCGCGTTCGAATCGATGATCGCGTCCGATCGACTGGGCGAGTCCGGCCCGCCGACGACCGTTCCGCAGTCGTCCGCGCGGACAACGATCGACCGGACCGCCGCTGCAAGCTGGAGGACCTGACTCGGCAGGGCCGCGTCGGGCGAGCGCCACTCGACCGTCGGCATCGCCTTCCGCAGCCGGACCGGGTTCCACGCCGCCTCGTAGGGACCGAATTCGCTCTCGAGGGTCTCCGGATCGACGCCGCGCTCGAGCGCGCGCTCGCGAAACGAGTCGAAGTCGTCCTCGAGCCGCTGCTCCCATTCGCCGACGCTGTCGACGTAGGGCTGAAGCTGGCCCTGTTCGGGACAGGCCGCGTAACACGAGCGCCGGTAGAGGTACGGGCGGGCGCACTCGAGGATGCGTTCGCCGCGGTGGTGGGCGGCGCTGGTGACCAGCGAGAAGGCCGGGTCGATCGCGGTCAGGGCGTTGAGCTGATCGGCGACGTTCGACTGTTCGAAGTGGATATGCGTCCCGGCACAGACCCGGGCGTCGTCGAAGGCCGGCCCGACGATCCGTCGCTGGAGGTCGGTGCTCTCCTTCTCGCGATAGGGGATGTCGGCCGGCGTGGCGGACAGCGGCGTCGCTAGCGGGACGAGTCGCTTGTCCTGCTCCCGTGCCGCGTCGACGACGCGACTGATCCGACCGCGGAACTCCTCGCGGAGGTCGGCCATCGACCGGCAGGGGGTTGTCTTGATCTCGAGCATCGGCTCGACGAACTCGGGATCGACTTGGTCCGAAACGTCGAGCAGTGAGTCGGGCGGGACCAGATCGCCGTCGGTATCGACGACCCAGTACTCCACCTCGAGGCTTGTGTTCATGGATATCTCTTTGATGCGTACCGAACGGCCCTCGAGCCAGCCGTCACCGGGCCGCCCGCTGGCAGTTCGCTCGTCGGATGCGTTCGTAGGGCCGACCCGAGCCAATGAATTGAGCCTGCGTGCGCAGGCCGTGAGACCCGGTCACAATCCCGTCGAGCCGCTTTGATCACGGTGTGATCCGGGCCACTAACACTGATGTCACCCGGTTGCTCGAGGGTTGCTACTAGATTGATACAGCTGCGGTAACATCGTGTAACTATATGAGCGACGAGACGACTGCGGACGATGCGTCAGTGATCGTTGTCGGCGGCGGCCCCGCCGGACTGAGTGCGGCTCTTTTCGCCCGGAAGAACGGGCTCGAGACGACCGTCTTCGACACGGACGAGACGTGGATGCACAAGGCCCACCTGTTCAACTACCTCGGCCTCGGCTCGGTCGGCGGCAGCGAGTTCATGGCGACGGCCCGCCAGCAGGTCGACGACTTCGGCGTCGACCGCCGACAGGGCGAGCCCGTGACCGCCGTCAGCGAGGCCGGCGACGGCTTCACGGTCGAGACCGAGGAAGACCAGTACGAGGCAGACTTCGTCGTCCTCGCGACGGGCGCGAACCGCGACCTCGCGGAGGATCTCGGCTGTGAGCTCACCGAGGAGGGCACCGTCGACGTCGGCGTCGAGATGGAGACCAGCGTCGAGGGCGCGTACGCGACCGGCGCGATGGTCCGCGCCGAGGAGTGGCAGGCCGCGATCGCCGTCGGCGACGGTGCCGCCGCAGCACTCAATATCCTCTCGGACATCAAGGGCGAACACTACCACGACTTCGACGTTCCCGCGGACGCCGAGCGCGTCTTCGGCGAACACATCGCGGAGTAATCGCGACGAGTCCGCGATCGATCAGCGCCGACTCACAATCGATTCCATTCACCATGTCTAACGAACCCACCAACCCAGTCACGCCTGAACTGCCCGATAGCCCCGTCCACACCAGAGGGACCGACCACATCACCATCTGGGGGAGCAACGAGGCGGACACGATCGAGTTCTACCAGGACATCCTCGGGATGCCGCTGGTCCTTCGCCAGCCGAACCTCGACGACCCCTCGCAGACCCACCTCTTCTTCGACACGGGCGACGGCCGCATCCTGACGTTCTTCGTCAGCGACGACCGCCCGTCGAACCGCCGCGGCCAGCGCGGCGGCACCGGTGCCGTCCACCACCTCTGTTTCAGCATCGACCCCGACGAGTACGAGGACACGATGGAGGCACTCGAGGAGGCGGGCCACCAGTACAACGTCTTCGACCGCGGCATCTTCCACTCGATCTATACCACGGACAACAACGGCCTCGTCATCGAACTCTCGACGGACAAGTACGAGTTCCCCGACGAGCGCCGCGGCGAAGTGCTGGCCAAAGCACAGGAACTCCGCGAGGCAGACGGGGCTGACTACGCCAAGGACGAACACCTCCGCGGTGCGATCGAAGCCCTCGGCATCGAACTCGTCGAACACGACCTCCCCGAGGCCAGCGCCGGCGTCGGTGGTGTCGAATGAGCGCCGACGACCGCGTCGACGGCCCCCATCAGAATCAGCAACTCGTCACGGGCGGGGCCGACCTCGCGGACGCCGAGGCGGCGCTCGTGCTCACCCACGGCCGCGGCGCGACCGCCCGCGGGATGATCCAGATGGCCGGCGAGATCCACCGGGACGGCGTCGCCCTCCTCGCCCCGCAGGCCGCTCGCCAGACGTGGTATCCGAACTCGTTTCTCGCGCCGGTCGAGCGCAACGAGCCCGGCCGCTCGTCGGGGCTGCAGGCGATCAGTGACGCCATCGACGAGGCCAACGACGCCGGGATCCCGACCGACCGCATCATGCTGGTCGGCTTCTCGCAAGGCGGCTGTCTCGCCAGCGAGTTCCTCGCGCGCAACCCGCGACGCTACGGCGGCCTCGCCGCCTTCTCCGGCGGGCTCATCGGCGAGGACCTCGACGACGAGTACCCCGGCGACCTCGAGGATACCCCGGTCTTCCTCGGCTGTAGCGATGTCGACCCGCACATCCCCGAAGAGCGGGTTCACGACACGGCCGACGTCCTCGAGTCGATGAACGCCGACGTGACCAAACGGCTGTACGAGGGGATGGGCCACGGCATCAACGAGGACGAGATGGAGTACGTCGCCGGGATGGTCGCCGAGTTATAGACTGCCTGTACCGACTCCGACTCAGCGCATTACCGTGACCGGGACGGGCGAGCGACGGACGATCGTTTCGGCGACGCTGCCGAGCAGGACCCGCGAGAGTCCAGACCGGCCGTGGCTCCCGATGATGATGTGATCGATGTCGTTGTCTTCCGCGAAGCGAACGACTTCGCGCGCGGGTTTCCCGACCGCGGTCTCGGTCCGAAAGTCGCGATCGGAATCACTGATGATCGCCGTGATTTCTTCGGGTAGCTCCGTCGAGACTTCCTCTTCGCGGTCCCGGAACCACTCCTGTGCGGCCATAATCCCGGCTCCCGTCGAGCCGTCCGCGGCCTCGATGACGCGCAACAAGACGATCTCGTCGTCGGGATACGTCGTGAACGCGTGTTCGACCGCCTTCTGTGCGGGTGCGGAGCCGTCGTAGGCGACGAGGATTGCCATACGTGTAACTGGAATCTCATAAATATAAATCCGCCCGGTAATTGTGATTTCCAACCGCTCGAGACGATCGCCCCGTTAGTGGCGGAGGACCGGTTCCGATTGCTTCTGTTGCTCGGCGTGGATGTACCACAGGAACTCGTCGACCTGATCGCCGCTCGAGATGGTCAACGAGAACGAGGCGGACCCGCTTGCGGACACCGCCAAGACCTGTCGGCGACGATAGTACGCGTATCCGATACACGCGGCCCCGGCGAGCAAGAAGAGGACGCCCGCATCACTCGCGTCCGAAAGGACCCCGGATAGTCCGATGAGCGCGGCGATGGCACCGAGTATCAGGGCCGGGAGGTTGAGTTTCGTCCCGTACTCGACCGAACTGATTTTCTCGAGCGGGATGTACTGGAAGTTGAACCCGTCCCCGACCTCGGTCTGTTGAATCAGCCGTTCGTCCGTGAGATACCACGTCGTAACCCCGAACCCGAACGGGACTTGATCCAGTTCAGGAGGCCCCTCGGACGGAACGAGAGTTGGTACGAGATCTCCTCGCTGTTCATCATGTACCGTTGCACGCGGTCGGTACTCTGCGACATATTTCGGAATCAAACTGATCAGTGAAGGATATTATGGCCGCCTCGGATCGGGGCGGTCGAGAATAGCGGTCCGCTTCGGTGATTTGTCTCGTTTTCTCGAGGGTTTCGCTCAGACCTCGCCTTCCTCGAAGCCGTCTTCGAACCGGAAGGTACCGTTCCGCTGGACCACTTCGCCGTCGACCTCGATGAAGGAATCCTCGCTCATGTCGACGATCATGTCGACGTGGACCGCGGAGTCGTTGGCCTCGTTGCCCTCGCCGACGGTGTCGTCGTAGGCGCGGCCGACGGCCATGTGGACGGTATCGCCCATCTTCTCGTCGAAGAGCATGTTGTAGGTGAACTGGTCGATGTCGCGGTTCATCCCGATGCCCAGTTCGCCGAGCCGGCGCGCGCCGTCGTCGGTGTTGAGGACTTCCGTGAGGACGTCCTCGTTTTTCGCCGCCGAGTGGGAGACGACCTCGCCGCCTTCGAACTCGAGGGAGACATCCGTGATCTCCCGGCCCTGATGGTACAGCGGCATGTCGAACAGGACCTCGCCCTCGACGCTGTCGGGCTGTGGGGCGGTAAAGACCTCGCCGCCGGGGAGGTTGTGCTCGCCGTGGTCGTTCAGCGTCGGGTTGTTCTCGACGGACATCGTCACGTCCGTGGTGTCGCCGCTGACGATGCGGACCTCCTCGGCGGGGTCCATGATCTCGACCATGTTCTCCTGGTGGTCGCGCTGTGCGTCCCAGTCCTTGTTGACGGCGTCCCAGACGAAGTTCTCGTAGCCCTCCGTGCTCATCTCGGCGAGCTGGGCGTTGGCCGGCGCGGGATACTGCGTGAGACACCAGCGCTTCGAGAGCCGGTCCTCGAGGATCGGGCGCTGGGCCTGCTGGTAGGCCGCGCTGGTCTCGGGGTCGACGTCGCTGGTCTGGGTGGCGTTGTCCGTCGCCCGGATGGCGATGTAGACGTCCGTGTTCTGAATGAGCGCGAGTTCGTGTTCGGGGGTCTCGAACTCGCCGTCGGACGAGCGGAGGTACGCGCGCTGGCTGCGCTTTCCGGTCCGCTGGCTCGTGGTGACGGGATTCGCGCCCATCTCCCCGATCACTTCGTGCAGCGCGACGACCAGATCCTCGGCGACGGGGTGGGCGTCGACGACGACGTTGTCGCCCTCCTCCAAGTCGACCGAGTGGTTGGCGATGATCTGGGCGTGCTCGCGGATTCGCGGGTCCATGCCCCGGTATTGAGCGGGGGAGGAAAAAACGGTTCGTGATTAGGAACTCGCCGACCGAGACGGTCGACGCTCGTCCGGACCCGTCAGTCGTCGGCCCACCCGTAGTCGTCAGGCTCGGACCCCGAATCGTCGCTCGAGAACCCGCCGGTCGACGCCGCCTCCTCGCCGGCGACATCCTCCCGGAAGAACGAGACCGTCGCGGCCGTCAGGACGAGTCCCAACGGGGCCGAGACGCACAGCGCGAGCAGGAAGCCCGCGCCGCCGCCGCTCACGAGCAGGGAGAGCACCAGCGAGGCGACGACCGCTGCGAGGAGGTGCCAGAGCCCGAAGCTGAGGACCTGTCCGCCCGCCGTCGTAAGCTCGAGCGATCGGCGAAACGCCTCGAGCAGCGACGCGTCGGCCGCGACGAACAGGAACGGGACGGGATAGAAGACGTAGCTGAGGGCGACGATCACCGGAATCGCGAGCAGGATCAGCGGCGGCACGAGCACGAACAGCGGGAAGACGAGCACAAATGCGCCGGCGACGACGAGATTGTACAGGATGTATCGGGGCCCGTAGGTCACGATGCACGCGCCGACGGCGATCGGCTCGCCGCGGAGCCGCCGGTCGATCCCGCCGACGTACGCCGCCAGCAGGATTCCCGAGAGCGTCACGTACACGAGGACCGCGAGCCCGATCCAGCCCACCATCTCGAGACTGAGGGCCCCGAGGGGCAGATCGACGCTTCCGACGGCCGTTTCGATCGTCACGTCGGTGTCGACGGCTCCGGTCGACCCGACCGAGCCCGGCGAGCCACCGGTCGGTTCCGGCTCGCCCGGTGCCCCACCGAACGGCTCCCCGTACGCGGACCGCGAGGGCACTGCGGGCGGCTCCGGCGGGTCGGCCAACTGCCAGAGGGTCACGAGCGGCGTCGGAAAGGCGAACTCGAGGTTGATCGAGAACCCGCGCCCGGTCGGACCGAGCGCCCGTCGCACCTTCTCGAACTCGAGCAGCGCGGTGAACAGGGGAACCGAGGCGAACGGCCAGAGGTCGTCGAACCGATCGACGACGCGGGAAACGTGGCGCGCGAACGGGTTCGAACGCTCGGCACCAGCGCCGTCGGCTGCCGGCGGCGGGTCGTCGTCCGGCGGCGATCCGAAACCGGGATCGGGAACCATACGCCGCCGTACTCATGACGCTCTATTGAACGTTTTCGTCTGTAGAGTTGTCGTCGCTCGAGGGCGCGATACCGGCCGCTCGGCGGGACGCCGATTGCTCCTCCCGAAGAGACCCCCACCGCAGAGACGGCGGACTCTTTTACCCTCGTGGCGGTATCGATACGCGTGATCGACCTTCGCTCAGACACCGTGACGAAACCGGACGAGGCGATGCGCGAGGCCGCCGCGACGGCCGACGTCGGCGACGACGTCTACGGCGAGGACCCGACGGTGAACGACCTCGAGGCCCGGATCGCCGACCGGCTGGGAACCGAGGCGGCGCTGTACTTTCCGACGGGGACGATGGCGAACCAGACCGCCGCGCGGGTGCATACCGAGCGCGGACAGGAGGTGCTCGCCGACCGCCAGAGCCACGTCGTCAAATACGAACTCGGCGGACTGGCCCAGCACACGGGACTGCAGGTGCGGATGCTCGACGCCGACCGCGGGGTGCCCTCGCCGGAACGGGTCGCCGCGGCGACCGTCACTGAAGACCTGCACCGGCCCGGGACCGGCCTGCTCTGTCTCGAGAACACGCACAACGCCCGCGGCGGGCTCGCGATCGATCCCGAGAAGATCGCCGCGGCGGCGACGGCGGCACGCGAACGCGATGTCGCGGTCCACCTCGACGGCGCGCGGCTGTTCAACGCCGCGACGGCGTTCGACGTACCGATCACCGACCTCACGGCACCCGTCGACTCGGTCATGGTCTCGCTCTCGAAGGGGTTGGGCGCGCCCGTCGGTTCGATGCTCGCGGGCAGCGAGGCGTTCATCGAGCGCGCCCGCCGCACGCGCAAACTGCTCGGCGGTGGGATGCGCCAAGCCGGGATCATCGCGGGCCCCGCGCTCGAGGCCCTCGAGAACATCGACGACCTCGAGACGGATCACGAAAACGCGCGTCTGTTGGCCGACGGCATCGACGGCGTCGACGGGTTCGACGCGCAGGACCCGGAGACGAACATCGTCCTCGCGGACGTTTCCGGAACGGGACTCGAGCCGGCGGCGGTCGTCGAGCGACTGCGCGATCGGGATGTGCTGGCGACCCAGTTCGGCCCGACGACGGTCCGGTTCTGTACGCACCGCGATGTGGCTCGCGAGGATATCGATGCGACACTCGAGCGACTCGAAGCAGCGTTCGATTGACCGGTCGGTCGGCGGTCAGCGGTCGCCGCGCATTCCGTCGCGGAACTCGAGGACCGTCCGGCGCACGAGGAGATAGCCGAAGAAGACCAGCGACAGCAGGATCACGACGACCGCGATGATGACGGGGTCGTCGGGGATGAGACCGGTGATGGGATCCAGCATATGCCGCGGCTACACTGTCAGTGTGGTTAACCGTTTCGACCTCTCTCGGTTGAATCCGCGCCCGCGTCTCGGTAATGAAATCGATAACTAAAACCGACCTTTCAGCTTGCGCTGGCTATAACGTCGCCCGGTGTCTCGACTACAATAGGTCTCGATCCCTTCCCCGCCACCGATTCGAGGACCGTCCCTCGAGATCGAGGCCACCGTCCCCGACGATCACCCCCCTCCCGATCGCGCGGTCGCCCGTGTCAGTCCCCGTCTGACATCCCGGATCGACACGGGCGGCCGGCACCGATCGATCCCGATCGCAGCTCCGCCGGTCCCCGCTGGCGCTGTCGCTGGTTCTCTCTTCCGTTCCCCGCCGAACCGTCCTCCCCGCGGTCACGGCGAGTTACGCCGTCGGCACGTCGAACGTCTCGAGGACCGTCCCGTCGGGTTCGCGAATCTCGCCCTCGAGGCCAGCCTCGCTATCCTCACCGTCCGCGCGTTCCTCGAGCACCGCAAACCCCGGCCGATTGCCGCGCGGATCGGCGTGGCTGCCGGGGTTGAGTAGAACGGCCTCGTCGGTCTTGACGACCGTCGGCCGGTGGGTGTGTCCGGAGACGACGACGTCCGCCCCTCGCGAGCGGCCGAACATCGCGAGACCGGTCTCGCCGCCGTCCCGCCGGTGCGTGACGGCGACCCGCACACCGCCCGCCTCGACGACGCGAGCCGTCGGCAGCCGGTCCCAGACCGCCGCGCTGTCGGCGTTTCCGTGGACGGCGAACAGGCGGTCACACTCCGTTTGGAACACCTCGAGGGCCGCCTCGCTCGTGAAATCGCCCGCGTGGATGACGGTATCCGCCTCGCGGGCCGCGGTCAGCGCATCGCCCTCGAGTTCGTGGTCCCGGCCGCTGTGCGTATCGGAGAAGATCGCGATCATAGTCGCCGTTTGCCCGCCACTGACAGGTTCCTTTCGGATGCGGTCGCCGTGGCCGTCCGGATCGGGGCCGGGAGCGGCGCTGATCGACTCCAGACCAGGTCCGAACCGGCTCTAGAACGCCTTACATTTTAGGGACCCCCCTCCGTAGTCCCCGGCGATGGCCAGTAGCACCTCCGTCGTCCTCGCCGCGCTGTTCGCGAACGGCGCGATCGCGATTCTCAAATTCATCGGGTTCACACTCACCGGGAGTCCCGCCATGCTGTCGGAGACGTACCACTCGATCTCGGATACGGGGAATCAAGTCTTCCTGTTGGTCGGGATCAAGTACGGCGCACAGGAGGCCACGCGGAGCCACCCGTTCGGCCACGGCAAGGCGCAGTTCTTCTACAGCCTGCTCGTGAGCGTCATGCTCTTCGGCATCGCCGGCTGGGCGAGCGCTCGTCACGGTCTCAGTGCGCTGCGAGAAGGCGGGGTCCACCGTGCCAGCGAGGACGTCACGCTGCTCGGCGCAACGTTTGATCCGATCCTTGTCAACTACGCCGTGCTAATGGGTGCGATCCTCTTCGAGTCCTACGCGCTCTGGAAGGCCTATCAGGGCATCAGTCGCCAGATGGACGAGCACGACTGGACGACCCTCCGCGAGGCGTTCAAAAAGACCAGCGACGTGACGACACTGACCGCACTCACCGAGGACTCCATCGCGCTCGCCGGTGCGGGAATCGCCCTCCTCGGGGTGTATCTCACCCGGACCACCGGAAACCCGATATACGACGCCGGTTCGGCGCTCATCATCGGGATCATGCTCATGGGCTTTGCCCTCGCGCTCGGCTGGCAGAACAAGCGACTCATTCTCGGGGAGAGCCTCGCGAAAGACGACGAGGACGAGCTCCGGCGGATCGTCGCCGACTGGGACGGCGTCACCGAACTCATCGACCTCCGAACCGTCTACTTCGGAGCCGAGGAACTGCTTCTCACGGCCGACGTGGCGTTCGAACCCGACCTCGACGCCGAGACGATCAACGAGCGCATCACACAGATCGAGCTCGCGCTGATGGAGCACGACGACCAGATTCAGAAGGTCTACATCGAACCCGAGACGTAACGGTTTCGCCCGCGCCGACCGCTCTATTCCTCACGCTCTTCGTCCGTGTCATCGTACCCCGCGACCACCGTCGATCCCGGCGGCCGATCGTTCAACACCGCCGTCACCGTCGTTTCGTCTAGGTCCACCGTCGACTCGAGGGGTTCCCACCCGTCCTCGATCTCGACGGCGACCGCCACGTCAGTCGGGCTCGCGCCGGGCGGTAGTTTCGAGGGATCGTAGACGAGCGCGATCCGGACCGCCTCGACCGCCTTCAGGTCCTCGAGACTCACGAGATCCACGGGGTCGGCGAGGGCGTCGACCGGCGGCTCGCGCCCGCTCTTCGCGAGGCCGAACTCGTCGGGGACGACGCCCGCGACGAGGGCGACGCGAGCACCGACCTGCTCGAGGGTGTATTCGGCGACGTTACTGGAATCGTATCCCGGAATGGCCATACCGAGGGCAGGCACTCGAGACACATGTCCCTGTACCGCGCGTTCGCCGGCCGGCGGGCCCCGCCGTCGCCGGTCGGTTTTTAAGGGCCGACCGAATCGAGACGAATCCTTTTATCGCAGCGCGAACCTATCATACGCTGTGTCCGAGACAGACGGGTACATGCGCTTTTTCCCGTACGACCGGCCGTACGAGAACCAGCGCGAGGCGATGGACCGCATCCACAACTCGCTGACCCGCGGACAGAACGTCGTCTTCGAGGGTGCCTGCGGGACCGGCAAGACCCTCTCGTCGCTGGTCCCTGCCCTCGAGGTGGCCCGTGAACAGGACAAGACGGTCGTCATCACGACCAACGTCCACCAGCAGATGCGCCAGTTCGTCGCCGAAGCCCGCGCGATCACCCGCGAGGAGTCCATCCGTGCGGTCGTCTTCAAAGGAAAGTCCTCGATGTGTCACATCGACGTCGGCTACGAGGAGTGTCAGGCCCTGCGGGACAACACCCGCGCCGTTGTCGACGCGGAACAGGACCGCGAGCAACTCGAACGCCGCCAGCGCGAACTCCTCGCCGAGAGCCAAGACGGCGATGGTTCGGCGGCCGACGCCCGCTCGGCGGTGATGGACGAACTCGAGGACATCGAAGAACGCCTCGAGGACTTAGAGGACCAGAACGTCTGTGATTATTATCGCAACAACCTGACCCAAGACACGGACGACTTCTTCGGCTGGCTTTTCAAGGATGTCCGCACGCCCGACGACATTTACGACTACGCCGAGGGACAGCAGCTCTGTGGCTACGAGCTCCTCAAAGAGGGGATCGAAGGCGTCGATCTGGTCGTCTGTAACTACCACCACCTGCTCGACTCGACCATTCGGGAGCAGTTCTTCCGGTGGCTCGGCCGCGACCCAGAGGACGTGATCGCCGTCTTCGACGAGGCCCACAACGTCGAAGACGCCGCCCGCGAGCACGCGACCCGGACCTGCTCCGAGCGCACCTTCGACTCGGCGTTAGACGAGTTAGCCGACAGCGACGACCCACGCTCTGAGGACGCCGCGAACGTCCTCTCGGCGTTTCACCGCGCGCTCGTCGAGACCTACGAGGACTCGTTTGGCTTCGGTAATCGGGAGGCAATCGGTGAGAACTGGGAAGATGTCTCCATCGCCAACGAGGGCCGCAAGGACGACCTCACGCTCGAGTTCCTGCAGCGGTACTCCGGCAGCGGAATCGACGACGACCTCGAGGCCGCGATGAAGCTGGGCCAAGACTTAGACGAGCAGTACGAGGAGGCCTACCGCGAGGGCGAGACGGCCACGCGGACCGAGTGTCAGACCCTGCAAGCAGCCGGCTTCGTCAGCGCGTGGATGGCCGAGGGCTCGGCGGAGGGGCTCTACCCGGTCGTCTCCGTCACACGGGACGCCGGCACCGACGAAATCTACGGCCGCGCGGAGCTGTACTCCTGTCTCCCGCGGCAGGTGACCGGCCGGCTGTTCGACGAGATCCACGCGACTGTGCTCATGAGCGCGACCATCCAGCCGTTCGACGTTACCGAGAACGTGCTGGGACTCGAGGACGCGGTCTCGATGGCCTACGGGCTCCAGTTCCCCGAAGCGAACCGCCGGACATACGCCGTCGAGACCCCGCCGCTCTTTTCCTCGGACCGGGACGACCCCGCGGTGCAGGAAACCGTGACCGAGACGATCCACGACGCCGTCCGGATGACCCCCGGTAACACGCTCGCGTTCTTCCCCAACTACGGCGAAGCGAGCCGGTACGCCGATCGGGTCGCGAGCCGGAGCGATCGGACGGTGTACGTGGACGAACCGGGCCAGTCAGTCGAAGATCTCCGAAAACAGTTCGTCGCGGACGACGGTGCGGTGCTGTGTACCTCGCTATGGGGCACTCTCGCGGAAGGGGTCAGCTTCGACGGCGACGACGCCCACACGGTACTGGTCGTCGGCGTCCCCTACCCGCACCTCGACGACCGCGCCGAGGCGGTCCAGGAGGCCTATGACGCGGCCTTCGACGGCACCGACACCGGCTGGCGCTACGCCGTCGAGATCCCGACGATCCGCAAGACCAGACAGGCCCTTGGGCGGGTCATCCGTTCGCCGGACGAAGTCGGGGTTCGCGCCCTGCTCGACCGGCGCTACTCGCGGCAGGCGAAGCCGGATCTGGGCAAGTACAGCGTCAACGGCATCTTCCCCCACGAGGAACGCGAGGAACTGATCGATATCGACCCGGGAAAACTCAAGTTCGCGATGCGCAACTTCTACGGCGACCACGGCGCGTACGATGGCGAACCGCCGGCACCGTAGGCTCGATTCGAACTCAGTCGCCCGCCGGCGCTTCCGGGGGCTCCCACGCGTCGTAGCCGCCGGCCATGCTCGCGACCCGCTCGGCGTCGCCGTATTCCTCGATGAGCCGGGCCGCTTGGACCGAGGTCTGGCCGACGTAACAGTAGACGACCACGTCGTCGGCCCAGTCCCGGTCGACGACGGTGTCCTCGAGTTCCTCGATGGTGACGTGTTCGGCCTCGGGGAGGTGGCCCTCGGCGTAGTCCTCGTCGTCGCGGATGTCGATGAGATCGAACTCCGCGCCGTTCTCGAGGCGTTCGCGGACCGTCTCGGGGGTGAATTCCTCGACCATTATCGTTTCCGGAGGTAGATGCGGTAGACCGCGTCGCCGCTGCGCCAGACCTGTGCGTCGGCGTCGTCGCCGACGGCTCGCGGCACGTTCTCGGTACAGGGGACGTGATCGGTCTCTTGGACGAGCAGGTCGCCCGACTCGATCTGCTGGAGTCCCTTCTTGGCCTCGACCTGCGGGTACGGACAGACCTCGCCCATCATGTCCTGGACGAGGTCCGCTTTCTCGAGGAGTTCCTCGGCTTGGTCGTCGCTCAGTTCGTCCGGCGTGTCAGTAACGTCGTCGATGGATGGCATTGGCTTGTCTCTTTGTTGTCGCGGTTTGTAATTGGCGAACGATTCGACCTCAGATCGCACAGCCGACTTCGCGGTAGATCCAGTGGGTCATCACGTAGACGCCGGCGACGATGCCGACCGCCGCGATGAAGGAGTGGATCGAGAGTTCCGCGATGCCGGAGTAGATGTTCCCGATGTTACAGCCCGGCGCGAGTCGCGATCCGGCTCCCATCATCAGGCCGCCGACGACGGCGTTCGGGAGTCGGCGACGCTTCGGGACCCGCACCGAGAAGTCGCCGCTCCAGAGGGCAGCGAGGAACGCGCCGACGATGACGAACCCGATCATCACCATGTCGACGGTCATCCCGACGCCTTGGCCCTGAAACAGGACCGAGCCCCAGTAGTCGAACGAGCCTGCGTCGACGCCGACCCGCGAGAGGAGGTAGCCGGTCCAGCGGGCTTCCGGACCCGTGACGCCGACGATCGAGACCTGGCTGAACCAGAGCACCGCCGCGGCGGTGATCCCGAGCGCGGCGGTGCGGGGGTCCCACGGCTGCTTGCTCGAGGCGACGGGATGTCGCCACGCACGGGCGAGACCGCGGAAATACGCCACCGTTCCGCGAACGAATCCGCGGAGACCAACGACGGGCGCGAGCAGCGCAGTCGGAGTCAACTGTGCCGTGTCCGCGCGCTCACCGAAGGCGGCGGCCGTCGATGCGCGGCCGGTCAGCGTTGCGTAGACGAGGACGGCGGCGACCGCGACCCCGAGCGCGAGGAGGCTCCCCGGGACCGACGTGAGTTCGAACAGGGTCGCACCCGTCCCGAACGTGAGCGCCTCGAAGTACGTGCTCTCGAGCGTCGGGAACGCGACGGTAAAGCCGGCGTAGCCGACGCCCATGAACAGCAGCGTGAGCCAGAACTGCAGGTAGCCCTCGCCGGCGCGGTAGAGCGTGCCGCTGGCACAGCCGCCGGCGTAGGTCATCCCGACTCCGAAGATGAAGCCGCCCACGAGGCCGGTCAGTCCCCAGTCGGGCGTCCAGAATCCCTGATAGTAGCCGAATTGGTAGGCGATGCCCCAGAAGACCATCGTCAGAAGCGTCGCGGCGAGCACGCCCTTCGTGACTCGGGAGTCCTTGTAGGCGAAGAAGTCCCGAAAGGCGTTGACGAAACAGAATCGCCCCTTCTGGAGGAAGGCTCCGAGGGCGATTCCAACGATCGCTGCGACGAGTAGCGTTGAGACCACATCGATGCCACGGGCCTCGACGACTTAACCCGCGGCCAGCCGGACGACGCTACCCCGACCGTTGACGCGCTCGGAGCCCGAGCGACGGCCGATCTGCCGTCGGAGCGAACCGCTGTTCCGGAACGGTCGCTGCAGTCAGTAGCGGAGATAGCAGCGGTATTTGCAGCCGCCGAAACCGCGGTAGGGCGGACCTTTCGCCCCGCTGTCAGTCTCCGCGGGACGCGGGCGCTAGGCCGGCAGCGAGACGCGACTCACCGGCAGCTTGTCCGTGCCGTCCCAGAACTCGAGTTCGCCCACCGTCCACCGGATCGGCTCGATCTCGCGGTCGGCCAGCCGTTTTGCCGTCTCGCGGTCGCCGCCGCGGGCGAGGGTCACGTGCGGGACGTAGTCGCTCCCCTCGAGTCCCTCGACGGTCTCGAAGGCCTCGGTGAGATCGTCGTGAATCCCCTCGAGTCCGGGGCTCTCGACGGCGAGGTAGACGACCGGTGCCGAGCCAAGCGGCGGGTCCTCGAAGTAGTCGATGCCCGTGATTTCGGCTTCGACGGCGGGGGCTCCCTCGAGCGCGCGGTGGGCGCGGTGCTGGAGCTGTGCGACGTGGTCGGCCTCGCCGAGACGCTTGAGCAGACACGAGTGGTCCTCGCGGACGGTCTCGAACCCGATGAGATCGGGGTGGAGCCGGTTCGCGAGCCGGCGAACGCGGCCGGGGACCGGGACGTTGACGCTGTACACTTCGATCGATATCGGGAGCGTATCGCTATCAGTCTGATGGTCTCGCGAGTCGAAGGGCCGTGGTCGGCCGAGTCAGAGCTGGTCGAGCAACCAGAGAACGATCAGGACGCCGATCGCGAGTTGGATGATGGGGACGAACAGGCCGAACACGCTCGCCAGCGTGCCGAGTATCGCCTCGAGCACCTCGATGACGAGCAACACGGCGATCAGTCCGAGGACGACTTTCAGGAGGGTTTCGACCTCGAGTTTCCCGCGCATATCGAGCATACGTTCACGTTCGGCTGACCGTTTGAAAAACACGTCGCTACCGCGGTCGGAAAGACCTATTTAGACGGCTACGGCATGTCATGATAATGGACGTGAAGGGGTTGCGGGCCCTGATCTGCGTGCTCGTGGTGGTTGCGTGTTCGTTCGCCTACGTCCCGGCTGCGACCGCCGGCGCGGCAGGTGCCGGTGTCCAGCGAGCGGCGCTACAGGCCGACACGGGCGGCGAACAGACCGATTCGACTGCCGGTCCGCAACTCGAGGACGCCGACGAGATCCACATCGACGTGTTCATCGCCGAGAACGGGTCGGCGCGGGTGACCGTCGACTACCAGTTCTACCTCTATGGCGAGAACAGTTCCGAGGAGCAGTGGGATCCGCTGTCGAAAAACATCTCGGACGATCCGGACCGGTACGCCGCCGCGGAGCGGACGAAATGGAACGACACCCTCACCGACGGCGTCAACGAAACCAACCGGGAGATGGCACTCTCGAACGTGTCGATCACGACCGAGACGGCCACCGCACCGCGGGAGGTCGGCCACGCGGTCGTCACCTTCGACTGGTCGCAGTTCGCGCTGGTCGAACTGAACCGCATCGAGGCCGGGACCGCGCTGTCCGGGCTCACGTTAGAGGAGGGGACCTCGCTGCAGTTTCGCTGGCCCGAGGGGTATTCCGTCCACGAGAGCGAGGGGACACCGCAGGTACAGCCCTCGCCCGATGACCGATCCAATAACTCGGTCACGTGGGAAGACGAGTTGAACACGCCCGACGGCGGGCCGCAGATCGTCTTGATGAAAAGCGATGCCGCGAACGCCGGCTCGGGCGGGACCGAGGAGGGACCGACGATGCCGTGGGTGTTCGTCGTCTCGGCCCTCGCACTGCTCGCGGCGGTCGGCGTCGCCGGCTGGTTGCTCGGCCGAGACCGCTCCGGCCGTGAGACCGACGACACCGACCCACAGACCGTCCGTCGGACCGACGGCTCGCCCGAATCCGAGTCCAACGCGGCCAACGAGCCGCCGACGGAACTGCTGAGCAACGAAGAGCGGGTCCTGCGCCTGCTCGAGGAACGCGGCGGCCGGATCAAACAACAGGCCGTCGTCTCGGAGCTCGGGTGGACCGAGGCAAAGACGAGTCAGGTCGTTGGCGAACTGCGCGAAAGCGACGAGATCGAAGTGTTCCGGATCGGCCGGGAGAACGTGTTGTCGCTGCCCGAGGAGGAGTAGGGCAGGGACCGCGTTTCCGTTTCAGTTGCTAGCGTTCGGTTTCCGTCTCCCGAACGCGACCGAACGCCCCGCTGACGACGGGAGCGCGCGATGTAGCAGGATTTAATACCGTGGCTTTGTACGCTTCTGACAATGAGCCAGTCCGTCGGCACCGCGCTCGCGGTTTCCGGTACCGACGGGTCCGTCGCTCGGCGGCGACCGCGCCGATTCCGACCGGGCCTTTGAGCCCGCACTATACTACTCCCCCTGTTCCGGTTCGTTCCACCATTCCCGAAATGCTATTATTTTCGGTTAGCCGGTGCTCTACCAGTAATTTACGATACTGAAACCAATGAGCTTAAGTCTCTCCTTTGGCTTCACTCGAGTACGACATGACACGCGTTGCACTCGCGTTCTCGGGCGGGCTCGACACGACGGTTTGTGTCCCGCTACTCGAGGAGGAATACGGATACGACGACGTCATCGGCGTCACGGTCGACGTCGGCCAGCCGGCTGCAGAGTTCGACGAAGCCGAAGAAACCGCCGACGCGCTCGGTCTCGAGCACTACGTCGTCGACGCGCGGGAGGAATTCGCGCAACTCTGTCTCGAGAGCGTTCGCGCGAACGCGACCTATCAGGGCTACCCGCTGGGAACGGCGCTCGCCCGTCCCGTGATCGCGGAAGCGATCCTTGAGGTCGCCGAGGAACAGGACTGTACCGGCATTGCCCACGGCTGTACGGGCAAGGGCAACGACCAACTGCGTTTCGAGGCCGTCTGGCGTAGCTCGGATCTCGAGGTTATCGCTCCTGTACGCGAACTCGGACTCACCCGTGAGTGGGAACAGGAGTACGCCGCTGAGCGCGACCTGCCCGTCGAGGGCGGCAGCGGCGGCGACTGGTCGATCGACACCAACATCTGGAGCCGCTCGGTCGAGGGCGACGCCCTCGAGGACCCGAACTACGTCCCACCGACGGAGATCTACGAGTGGACCGACAACCCCTCGGACGAGACCGAGGAGATCGAGATCACCTTCGAAAACGGCTACCCCGTCGCCGTCGACGGCGAGGAGTACGAACCGGTCGCACTCATCGAGTACCTCAACGAACTCGCCGGCAGCTACGGCGTGGGCCGCACCGACATGATGGAAGACCGCATGCTCGGGCTGAAGGTCCGCGAGAACTACGAGCACCCCGGCGCGACGACGCTGCTGAACGCCCACGAGGCCCTCGAGGGGCTCGTCCTCACCCAGGAGGAACGCCAGTTCAAACAACAGATCGACCAGCAGTGGTCCCAGAAGGGCTACGAGGGCCTGATCGACGCGCCGCTCGTGGGCGCGCTCGAGGGCTTCATCGACGAGACCCAACAGCGCGTGACCGGCACGGTCACGATCCGCTTCGAGGGCGGCCAGGCCCGCCCGGTCGCCCGCGACAGCACGTTCGCGGCCTACTCCGCTGAACACGCCTCCTTCGACACCGAGACGGTCGGGAAGATCAAACAGGAGGATGCGACCGGCGTCGCGAAGTACCACGGCTTCCAGCGCCGCCTCGCGAACGAGGCCATCGCCGCGAACGCGGCCGACGAGGACGACGAGTAAGCATGACCGAGGAGAGCGCTCACGAGGGCGGCGCGGCCGAACGGGCGATCGCAACGGACGGCGGCGAGCCGATCGACGGCACGGACGACGAGGGTGTCGTCCGCCGGGACCGCTTCAGCGGCGGCCCCGCCCGGAGCTTTCTCTCCTCGCTCGCAGCGGACGAACGGATCTTCGCGGCCGACCTCGAGGTCGACCGCGCACACACGGTCATGCTCGCCGAGCAGGGCATCATCGCGGACGACGTGGCCGGGCAGATCCTGACCGCCATCGACGCGATCGAGGTCGACGGCCACGACTCCCTGCCGGACGGCGAGGATGTCCACGAGGCCATCGAGACGGCCGTTATCGAGCGCATCGGTGCCGACGGCGGGAAGATGCACACCGCCCGCTCGCGCAACGACGAGGTCGCGGCCTGTATCCGGTATCGCCTGCGCGATGACATCCTCGAGGCGATCGAGACGACGCTCGCGCTGCGCGAGTCGCTGGCGGCCGTCGCCGACGACCACCGGGAAACGATCATGCCCGGCTACACCCACCTCCAGCCCGCCCAGCCGACCACCGTGGCCCACTGGGCGCTGGCCTATCAGGGGGCCGTTCGCCGCGACACCGAGCGCCTGCTCGCGGCCTACGGCCGGATCAACCAGTCGCCGCTCGGCGGGGCCGCCTTCGCGGGGACGACCTTCGACATCGACCGCGAGCGCACCGCCGACCTGCTGGGATTCGACGGGGGTCCCGCGAGCAGCGCGAGGGGGAGCTCGGCGGAGCAGCGCTCCGCCGTTGTCGTCGAGAATTCGATGGACGCCGCCTCGAGCCGCGATTTCCTGCTCGAGGCGACGCAAGCGCTGTCGACGCACGCGACGACGCTGTCGGGGCTCGCGGAGGACGTGATCATCTTCGCGAACCGCGGCTTCGTCGATCTGGCCGACGACTACTCCTCGACGTCGTCGATCATGCCCCAGAAGAAGAACCCCGACACGCTGGAACTCGTCCGCGCGGTCGCGGGCGACGCGGCCGGCGGGGTACAGGGCCTGACGACGACGCTCAAGGGACTGCCGCGCGCGTACAACCGCGACTTACAGCGGGCGACGACCCACGCCTGGGAGACCGTCGATGCCGTGACCGAGGCCAGCGAGGTCGCGGCGGGCGCGGTCGCGACGGCGACCTGGAACGAGGAGACGCTGGCTGCGGAGGCCGGCGAGGGCTTCTCGACGGCGACCGGCGTCGCGGACCTGCTCGCGGCCAACGGCCTCCCCTTCAGGACGGCTCACGAACTCGTCGCAATCGCGGCCGAAAACGGGGCGGACTACGACGCGCTCGAGTCCGCCGCACAGGAAGTGCTCGGCGAGTCGCTCGACGCCCACGTCGACCCGGCCGCCGTCGAGGACGCGCTCGATCCTGCAAAAAGCGTCGCGAGCCGCGACTCCCAAGGCGGTCCCGCACCCGAAGCGGTCGCCGCCCAACTCGAGTCGACCCACGAGGCGCTCGCGACCGACGAGGAGACGCTCGCGAACAGGGCCGATGCGCTCGAGGCGGCCCACGACCGGCTCCGCGCGGAGGTGAACGGCTATGTCTGAGCCACTTGCTCGAGCGGTCCGGCGATCCCCGCGAGGGGATAATATACCGATTTCATGATATGTCGAACTGATACAGCGGGACAGTAGGGTTCTCGGTCCGTTAGAGTGGAGTGCAGAAGTATAATTTTGCTGTTAAGTCCGAAGGCTTTAAGGGATCCCGGCCCCCACGTGCGAGTACAATGACCGAATGCGTCGAGTGTGGGGCTGAGGTGTCCCTGCACGACGATCTGGAAGTCGGAGAGATCATCGACTGTACGACCTGCGGTGCCGAGCTCGAAGTCGTCGATACCGAGCCGCCGGTCCTCGAGCAGGCCCCCGAGCTTGAAGAGGACTGGGGTGAGTGACCTTGCAGACGGCTGGGATACTGCCGTCCCCCGCCGCGACGCTCCGCGGAGCGCGTAGCTCCGGGGGCCCCAATCAGAGGTGGCTCGCGTGAACGTCGGCATACTCTACTCACGGATTCGCAAGGACGAGAAGCTCCTGCTCACCGAGCTTCGCGAACGCGATCACGAGATCACGAAGATCGACGTTCGCAAGCAGACCTTCGACATCAGCGAGGTCCCCACGGAGTTCGCAGACCTCGACATCGTCGTCGACCGCTGTCTCGCCACGAGCCGGAGCCTGTACGCCACGCAGTTCTTCGAGGCCTACGGCATCCCCGTGGTCAACAGCCACGAGACCGCGGACATCTGTGCGGACAAGGTGAAAAACAGCCTCGCGCTCGAGAAGGCGGGGGTCCCTACCCCCGCGACGAAGGTCGCCTTCACGAAGGAGACGGCCATGGAGGCCATCGAGGACTTTGGCTACCCCTGTGTCCTCAAACCCGTCGTGGGCTCGTGGGGTCGCCTGATGGCCAAGATCGACTCCGAGTCGGCCGCCGAGGCCATCTTAGAGCACAAGGCGACGCTCGGCCACTACGAGCACAAGGTGTTCTACATCCAGGAGTTCGTCGAGAAACCGGGCCGTGACATTCGCGTGCTCGCGGTCGACGGCGAGCCCATCGCCGCGATGGTCCGTTCCTCGGACCACTGGATCACCAATGCCGCCAAGGGTGCGGAGACGGATGTCTTCGACCTCGACGACGAGGCGCTCGATCTGGTCGAGAAAGCCAGCGACGCCGTCGGCGGCGGCCTGCTCGGCGTCGACCTCATGGAAACTAGTGATTCCTACACCGTCCACGAGGTCAACCACACCGTCGAATTCAAAGCCCTCGACGAGGCCGTCGAGACCGATGTCGCCGGCACCGTTGTCGACTGGCTCGAGGCGAAAGCCGAAGCCGCGGATCCGGACCTCGAGGTGACCGCCTGATGGCGGTCGGTACCGAGACCGGGGCCGACGAAAACGCCGAGACGGTCACCGCGAACGTCATCGGCGGGAGCGGCTTTACCGGCGGCGAGTTGCTCCGATTGCTCGCCGGCCATCCGAACTTCGCGATCGCGGAGGTCACCAGCCGCTCGAAAGCCGGCAAGAGCGTCGGCTCGGTCCACCCGCCGCTGCGCGGGTCGGACCTGCGCTTTACCGAACCCGACGACCTCGAGTCGGTCGACGTGCTGTTCGCGGCGACGCCACACGGCGTCTCCATGGGTCAGATCGACGAATTTTTCGAGGCCGCGGACACCGTGGTCGACCTCTCGGCGGACTTCCGCCTCGAGAGCGAGGCCCAGTACGAGGAGTGGTACGACGGTCACGAGGCTCCCGAGTACCTCGAGAAAGCCGAGTACGCACTGCCCGAGATCAACCGCGAGAACCTCGCGGGCGCGGACCTGATCGCTGGCGGCGGCTGTAACGCCACCGCGACGATTCTGGGCCTCTATCCGCTGTTCGAGCACGATATTTTGGAGGGCGGCGAGCAGATCGTCGTCGACGTGAAAGTCGGCTCCTCCGAAGGGGGAGCCGGTGGCGGCGAGGCCTCGAGCCATCCCGAGCGCTCGGGTGTCGTTCGTCCCTACGCGCCGACGGGCCACCGCCACGAGGCCGAGATCGAGCAGTTCCTCGACACCTCGGTGGCGTTTACCTGCCACGCCGTGGACATGATCCGCGGTGCGAGCGCGACGAACCACGTCTTCCCGTCGGGACCGGTCTCGAAGGGTGACCTCTGGCAGGCCTATCGCGGCTGCTACGAGGACGAGCCGTTCGTCCGCATGGCCGCCGGCGGCTCCGGCGTCTACCGCTACCCCGAACCGAAAGCGGTCGCCGGCACCAACCTCGCCGAGGTCGGCTTCGAACTCGACCCGTCGAACAAGCGCATCGTCGTCTTCTCGGCCATCGACAACATGATGAAAGGCTCCGCGGGACAGGCGGTCCACGCCGCCAACGTCGCGCTGGGTCTCGAGGAGACGGCCGGACTCGAGTTCACGGGACTGCATCCCGTGGGGGCACCCTGAGATGACGGTAGTAGTGAAGGTCGGCGGCGCACGCGCCGTTGATCCCGAAGGCGCACTCGCCGACGTGGCGAGTCTCGTCGCGGACGGCGAAGACGTCGTCCTCACTCACGGCGGCTCGACGGCCGTCGACGAGACCTTGGACGAACTCGGCGAGGAGCCGACCTACGTCGAGACGCCCGGCGGCGTCGTCGGGCGCTTTACCGACGAGCGCACGATGGACGTCTTCAAGATGGTGATGCCGGGCAAGCTCAACACGGACCTCGTGGAGAGCCTGCACAACGAGGGCGTCGACGCGGTCGGCCTCTCGGGCACCGACGGCAAACTGCTCGAGGGCAATCGCAAGTCCGCCGTCCGCGTCAAAGAGGACGGCAAGAAGAAGATCAAGCGCGGCGACCACTCGGGCACGATCGAGTCGGTCAACGCGGACCTGCTCGAGACGGTCCTCGCGGGCGGCTACACGCCCGTCGTCTCCGTCCCGGTCCTCGGGAAGGAGAAGTCCGGCGGCTACACGGCTGTCAACGCCGACGCCGACCGCGCGGCCGCGGCCATTGCGGGTGCGCTCGAGGCCGACCTCGTGGTGCTGACTGACGTTTCGGGGATCTACGAGGACCCCGACGACGAGTCGACCAAGATCGACTCGGCGTCGACCCCTGAAGAGTTCGAGGCCGTAAAGACGGCTGCGGAAGGGTTCATGACGAAGAAGGTCATGGCCGCCGAGGAGGCCCTCGAGGGCGGCGCATCGTCAGTTATCGTCGCGACCGCCAACGCCGACGACCCGATCAGTAGCGCGCTCGCGGGCGAGGGGACGACCCTCGAGCCCGGCGCGCTCGGAGACGAAACTGACGGAGAAACCACACAGGAGGCCACGAAATGAGCGATTTGGACTTCGTTTCCGGCAGCAAGCCGATCGGACTCGAGCGCGGCGACGGACCGTATCTCTACACCGACGACGGCACTGAGTACCTCGACGCGGGCGCGAGCTACGCCTGTACGCCGCTCGGCCACAGCCATCCGGCTGTCGTCGACGCGGTCCAAGAGCAGGTCGGCGACCTCACGTTCGTCGACTCCTCGTATCCCGTCCAGTCGCGCGAGGACGCCTACGCTGCGCTCGTCGCGTCCGCACCCGACGGACTCGAGAGCGCGTGGTTCTGTAACTCCGGGACCGAGGCCAACGAGGCCGCGCTGAAGTTCGCCCGGTCCGCCACGGGCGAGTCGAAGATCGTCGCGGCAACCCGCTCGTTCCACGGGCGGACGATGGGCGCGCTCGCGGCGACCTGGAAGGACAAGTACAAGGAACCCTACGAGCCGCTGGCCGGCGACATGGCATTCGTCCCCTACGGCGACGGCGAGGAACTCGCGGCCGCCGTCGACGACGAGACGGCAGCCGTCATCCTCGAGCCGATCCAGGGCGAGGGCGGGATCAATGTCCCGCCCGCGGGCTATCTCGAGACGGCCCGCGAGGTCACCGAGGAGGCCGGCGCGGCGCTCGTCCTCGACGAGGTCCAGACCGGCATGGGCCGAACGGGCTCGATGTGGGCCTGCCAGAACGCGGGCGTCACGCCCGACGTACTGACGACGGCGAAGGGTCTCGGCAACGGCCTGCCCGTCGGCGCGGTCGCGGTACGGGACTGGATCGCCGACGGCGCGGCCTCCCACAACGCCACGTTCAGCGGCGGTCCCGTCGTCGGCGCGGCGGTCCACGCCACCGTCTCGACGCTGGTCGAAGAGGAGTGGCCCGCCCACGCCGCCGAGATCGGCGACTATCTGGTCACCGAACTCGAGGCGGCGCTCGGTGACGAGGTGCGCGAGGTCCGCGGCCGAGGGCTCCTCGTCGGCATCGAGTTGAAACGCGGCGCGAACCGCGTCGCCCGCGATCTGGCGATGAACGAGCAGGTGCTAGCATTGCCCGCGGGTCGGACCGTCCTGCGCTTGCTGCCGCCGCTCGTAATCGACGAGGCGGAGGCGGACCAGCTCGTAGAGGCGCTGACCGCGGTCGTCGCACCCGACACCGACTCATAATCATGAACGCGAGCTCGAGCGAACCGATGGACGTAACGGCCGCGGACGCCCGGGAGCTGCTGATCGATCTCGTTTCGATCCCCTCGCCCACCCGCGAGGAACGCGAGGCGGCCAAACGCCTCGTGGACTTCTTCGAGGCCCACGACCGGGAGGTCTGGATCGACGCGGTCGGGAACGTCCGCGCGCCGGCGGACGACGCCGTGTTGCTGACCTCCCACATCGACACCGTGCCGGGGGACATCCCCGTCGAGGTCGAAGAGACCGACGACGACGAGGTCCTCTGGGGTCGCGGCAGCGTCGATGCGACGGGGCCGCTGGCCGCGATGGCGGCCGCCGCCGTCCGCACCGGCGTCTCCTTCGTCGGCGTCGTCGGCGAGGAGATCGACTCGAAAGGGTCGCGCTACCTGGTCGACGACCGCGAGGAGTCGCCGGCTGCCGTCGTCAACGGCGAGCCCTCCGGCGTCGACGGGATCACGCTCGGCTACCGCGGTCTGATCGCCGGCACCTACGTCGCGACCAGCGAGTCCGGCCACACGTCCCGGCCGGATCCGAACGCGATCCAACACGCCGTCCGCTGGTGGTCGGCCGTCGAGGAGTACTTCGAGGGCGACGAGTACGAACCCGTCTTCGAGCAGGTGACGACCAAGCCGGTCGACATCGAAGGCGGCGTCAGCGAGGACGGCCTCTCAGTCGAGGCGACGATGGACGTCCAGTTGCGCGTGCCGCCGGCCCTCGACGTCGGCACCGTCCGCGAAGCCGCGGAGTCCAAACTCGAGGTCGGGACCGTGACCTGGAAGGACAAGGTCCCGCCGGTAATGATGAGTTCGCGAACCGAGGTCGCGCGGGCGTTTCGCGTCGCCATCCGCAAGGAGGGTGGTGATCCCCGCCTCGTGCGAAAGACCGGGACGAGCGACATGAATATCTACGCCGGAGCCTGGGACTGTCCGATGGTCACCTACGGGCCGGGCAACTCGGACCTCGATCACGCGCCCGACGAACGACTGCCGCTGTCGGAGTTCGACCAGTCGGTAGCGGTCCTCGAGCGCGTCGCGCGCACCCTCAGTGAGTAATAGAATTTTCAGACGAGCTATTAGACTATGACAACAGCAACGAACGAGACGGAGCCGAGACACTTCCTCGATGTCGACGACCTCTCCGAGGAGGAACTGTTCGCAGTGCTGGACAGAGCCGACGAGTACAAACGCGCCGTCGACGCCGGCGAGGACCACGCCGACCTGTCCGGGCAGACGCTGGGAATGCTCTTCCAGAAGGCGAGTACCCGGACCCGAGTGTCCTTCGAGACGGGGATGACCCAACTCGGCGGGCACGCGATCTTCCTCGGGGAAGACGACATCCAACTCGGCCGGGGCGAACCGCTGAAAGACACCTCGCGTGCGCTCTCGCGGTACGTCGACGCCGTGATGGCTCGTGTCTTCAAACACGAGAACGTCGAGGTGCTCGCGGAGTATTCCGATGTCCCGATCGTCAACGGGCTCACCGATGACGCCCACCCCTGCCAGACGCTCGCGGACCTGCTGACGATCCGCGAACACGAGGGCGGATTCGAGGGTGTTTCCGGGAGTGAAGCGACCGGAGGCTCGTCGAACGGCGGATTCGACGGTGTGTCGGCGGTCTGGATCGGCGACGGGAACAACGTCGCCCAGTCCTTTGCGCTCGGCTGTGCGCTGACCGATATCGACCTGACGATCGCGACGCCGGAGGGGTACGAGGTCGACGACGCAGTCCTCGAGCGAGCCCGCGAACTGGGCGGCGATCCGACGGTTACGACCGATCCCGTCGAGGCGGTGACCGACGCCGACGTCATCTACACGGATGTCTGGATCTCGATGGGCCAAGAGGACGAACGCGACGTCCGCATGAACGACTTCGACGGCTTCCAGGTCAACGCGGACCTGCTCGAGCACGCCCCCGAGGCCTCGGTCATGCACTGTCTGCCCGCCCACCGCGGCGAGGAGATCACTGACGACGTTATCGAGAGCGAGCGCTCGATCGTCTTCGATCAGGCGGAAAACCGGCTGCACGCCCAGAAGGCGCTGTTGAGCTGGCTGCTCGAGTAGGGGAAACGAGCACAGCGAGTGGGATTTTTCAGTTCAGATTTTCGTGAGCGGTGAGTGGACCGAACCCGGACGAAAACAGGTGGGTTGTAGAACCGACTGTACGCCCAGAAGGCGCTGTTGAGCTGGTTACTTGAAGAGCGCGCGTGGCAGCCGCCGCTGACTGCCGGCCACGTTTCGGCTCAGTTCCGGTACGTCCCGAGTCGCGGGACGACGACGGCATATGCGATTCCGAGGCCGATCCCGTAGACGAGGTGATCGATGATC
>NZ_AOID01000048.1 GCF_000337195.1 Natrinema versiforme JCM 10478
GGGAATCGACTCGGAGAACGAACGCAGCCGCCGGTGATAGACGACGAGCCCGTAGCCGGTCGCGAAGAGAGCGCTGTAGCCGATGTGGAGGAGCCACCACAGCTGAAAATCGGGCAGCGTCGTGAGGACTCCCGTCGTCGGTCCGATATCGCCGACGATCAGCAGCGCCGGCCGGATCGCTCCGACGAGTCCGCCGAGGAGGATCGCGTACGGCCAGTACGAGTGGGTCACGAGCGAGCGTTCGGCGCGCCGGGCATAGTCGGTCGACATACGCGGTGCTTGGGTTGGTGTCCGAATATACGCCCAGTGACGTTTCCAGATGCTGGGAACGAGCGGCCAGCAACCATCCTCCGGTCCGCCGAACGGCATCGGTATCATCACGACTGACGTCCTGTCGCTGATCGCACGGCGGCCATTCGGCCGGTGTGAACTGGCCCCTGTTCGCGGCTTTCCATTCCGAGACTCGACCGACGAGCCGTCTCCACGACCAGTTGACTGACTGGTTCCACGCTATAACGAGTCCCATACCCGTTGAACCGACAGTAGGTCTTATACCGATCTTTCCAGTCACTGGCGTTTACGATGTGGTTCAGATTCGTCCTCGCCGCGCTGATCATGCTACTGGGGCCAGCAGGGTTGCTCGTCCTCTACCTGTTGTAGCGCGAACCCACCGCTGGTGCCGTTCGTGACGACCGACTGCGACGGGTATTTTGACGCGCTCGTCGTAGGGAGGGATATGGCCGAGACCCCCCAGCACCGCCTCGGGGAACTGATGGAGGAATCGAACCCGGCGTTCGAAGACGTGATGAGTTGCGTGTTCGGGATCGAGGACCACGAGACGCGCACCTATCTCGTCCTGTGTGACCGGCCCAGGAGTACGATCGCGGAGCTGGCCGCGGCCCTCGAGCGTGACCGGAGTACGGTCAACCGGTCGCTGTCGACGCTCCGGGACCGCGGGCTCGTCCGACGGAACCGGCGACTGCTCGAGGGCGGCGGCGACGTCTATCAGTACACGGCCGCGTCCCTGCCCGAAGCCAAGGAGATGCTCCACGAGGCGCTAGACGCGTGGACCGCCACCGTTCACGACGTGATCGACGAGTTCGACGACGGGGTCGACTGAGCCGGCCACCGCGGAATCCACCCACTTTTTGCCCTTGCGGCTCTCCCCTCCGACAATGAGTCTCAGTCTCTCGGCCGACCAGCCGGAACAACCCGCCAACGCCGACGACGGCGTCTGGCTCGAGTGCATCGAGTGTGGCGAGACGTTCGCCCCGTTCGACGACGTCCGATACACCTGTGACGAGTGTGACAGCCTGCTCGAGGTCCGCTACGCCGATCTGCCCACCTTCGACGACTTCGAGGGACAGGGCGTCTGGCGGTACGCCGACGCGCTCCCCTTCGAGGCCGGCGTCTCGATTCAGGAGGGTGCGACGCCGCTGTACGAGGTCCCCTCCCTCGAGGACGAAATCGGTGTCGAGGCGCTGCGAATCAAGCACGAAGGGATGAACCCGACGGGCTCGTTCAAAGACCGCGGGATGACCGTCGGCGTGCGTGTCGCAAAGGAACTCGGCGTCGGCCGACTCGCGTGTGCGTCGACCGGAAACACCAGCGCTGCACTCGCCGCCTACGGCTCCCGTGGCGGGATGCAGACGCTCGTCCTCCTCCCCGCTGGCAAGGTCGCTGCGGGCAAAATCGCACAGGCGAGCCTGCACGGCGCACACATCTTGGAAGTCGACGGCAACTTCGACGCCTGTCTCGACATCGTCCAGGAACTCGCGGGCCAGGGCGAAGCCTACCTGCTGAACTCGCTGAACCCCTTCCGGCTCGAGGGCCAGAAGACGATCGGCCTCGAAATCCTCGAGGGCTTCCTCGCGGACTACGACACCGTGCCGGACCGGATCGTGCTGCCGGTCGGCAACGCCGGCAACACGTCGGCGCTGTACAAGGCCTTCCGCGAACTCGTGCAGGCCGGCGAACTCGCGGAAGACGACGTGCCGAAGCTGACCGGCGTGCAGGCCGAAGGAGCCGCGCCGATGGTCGAGGCGATCGAAAACGGGGCCGACGAGGTCCGCCGCTGGGAAGAGGTCGAGACCCGCGCGACCGCGATCCGGATCGGGAACCCGGTCAACGCGCCGAAGGCCTTGCCCGGCATTCGCGAGACCGGCGGGACCGCCGTCGCGGTTTCGGACGAGGAGATCACCGACGCCCAACGCGACATCGCGGCCGAGGGGATCGGCGTCGAACCCGCCTCGGCCGCCTCGATCGCCGGCCTGCGGAAGCTCCGCGACGAAGGCATCGTCGCCGACGACGAACGCGTCGCCTGTCTCACGACCGGCCACCTGCTCAAGGATCCCGACGCCGCCGCTGCAGCGGGAAGCGAACCCGTACCCGTCCCGGCCAACACCGAGGGCGTCCTCGCGAGTCTTGCGGGTGAGGACTCGTCGGATCGATAGATCCGACGGCGTGCTCGAACACCTCGCGGCGTAACGTCGTTCGGACGCACGACCCGCGTCAGACGCGTCTGACACTCGACTGACTGACCTTTTTCCGGAACAGTGTGGTAGTCAGTATCGAACCATGTCCGCCGAGCAACGAGGCCCCACTCCTGCCCGCTCCGCCGCCGATCGAACCCGGACCGTCCCGCACCTGACCACCGGCTCGGACGACCGAACCGCCAGCCCGCTGTACCGACCCGCCGCGGACTCGGACCGACGGGACTCGCCGCTTTCTTCCCGGATCGAACGCACCCGACTCCGTACCCGGATCGCCGCGCTCGAGTGTGCCTTAGAGACGAGCGAGCGCCGCCGACAGGCCGTCATCGATCGGTACGAGCGCCTTCTTGCTGATCGGGACGACTCGACTGACTCCCCGTCCGAACTGTCGGACTCGCAGTCCCAGTCCCTGCTGGCCCGACTGATCGATCGATAACGTCCACCGACCGCCTTCTTCCCCCTTCCTTCACGACTTCCAACGGTTTATATACCAAGAGGAGACAACTGAATATAGGGACAAATAGCCAATGGCAGATACCGATTCGTCTGCGATCTGCCCCGAGTGTGACGGCAGATTACGAAGGAGGGGTACTGAAATCGTCTGTGAGAAATGCGGGCTGATCTCCGCCGAAGATGCGATCGATCGCGGTCCCGAATGGCGGTCGTTCGAGGACGACGACACCGACCGGCGACGAACCGGCGCGCCGCTGACTCGCTCGAGACACGACCGGGGGCTCTCGACGGAAATCGGCTACGGCTCCGGGTCCGACTCGAGTTACAGTTCGCGGCTTACTGGCCGCAAGCGCCGTCAAATCGCGCGGTTACGACGGGAACACAACCGCGCTCGAATCTCGTCGAAAGCCGAACGGAATCAGGTCTATGGCTTCGCCGAAATCAGGCGGATCACCGCGTTGCTCTCCTTGCCGGACTCCGCCAGAGAGCAGGCCTGTGCCCTCTTCGAATCCGCCCAGTCCGAAGGGCTCTTTCAGGGCCGCTCGCTCGAAGGGTTCGCCGCCGCCGCGATCTACGCGATTTGTCGAACCCGATCGGTCGCCCGCACGAGCGAGGAGATCGCCGGCGTCGCTCGCGCCGATGCCGATGAACTCAGCGTCGCCTACGACGCCTTGAACCGCGATCTCGGTCTCCCGACGGGGCCGATCGATCCCACGCAGTACCTGCCGCGATACGCCTCGAAACTCGAGGTCGGCACCGATGTCGAACGTCGCGCTCGCGAACACGTTACCGATCTACTCGAGGCAGGGAAGGTCGTCGGCCGCAATCCCAGCGGCGTCGCCGCGGCCTGTCTCTACAAGGCGGCCGGCGAGCGCGAGGAGTGGCCGACGGTGACCCAAGTCAGGGCCGCCGATGTCGCCGACGTGGCAGCGGTGACGATTCGGTCGACCGTTACGACCATCGAAGATCGCTGAGAACTCGATCTCTCCCGACTGTTTTCGGCGACGAAAATTGCTCACTCAACAGCGTTGGGTCTGCTATCCGCCGATTGCTCTCGTACAGGCCCACCTCGAGTCCTCTTTCAAACCCGCTGTGGGTCCACCCGGCGCTCGAGTCGAGCAAAGTACCTACGTCGTCCGAAGCGTGTCCGTACTCGGCTCGTAGACCTCGCCTTTCTGTTTGAGCTTGTCGATCTCGTGTTCGGCCTTGGTGTGGTCCATTCCGATCTCCTCGGCCCGCTCCATGACGATATCGACCGGTGCGCCGTCGTCGTACTCCTCTTCGATATCGCCGATCAGCTGTTTGAGGTTCTTGATCCGATCGCGCTGGGACTTCGAGGTCCCGGCCTCGACGATGTCCGCGTCGAATTCGCCGGTCTCGGGATCGACCCCGACGTCTTGCAGACACGAGCGGACGATCTCGATGACCCGCTCAGCGTCGCTCTGTTCGACCGTATCCGACAGCCGAACCCGAGCGCTCGCCTCCGAGAGCCGAACCAGTGCCTCGAGCTTTCGGGCCGTGACCGGCACCGCGGCGTCCTCGTCGGTCCCCTTCGAGCGCAGATCGACGTAGAAATCGCGGATCGCGTTGCGGGCGTCCTCGGTCATCCGCGGGTGGCAGTTCTGCTTGGCGTAGGCGATGTACTTACGCAGGAGTTCCGCGTCGATCTCCGGATCGACCTGCTCGGTCATCTCGTCGATCTCGCCCTGACTGACCTCGAGCTGGTTCATTTCCTCGCGCTGGGTCGTCAACTCGCCGGCGTAGTTAGTCGTGATGATGTGTTCCGCGAGGTTGCGGTCTTTCTCCTCGTCGGGCGTGTCCGTGACGGTGAAGATCAGGTCGAACCGCGAGATCAGCGCCGGCTCGAGGTCGATCTGCTCGCTGATCGGCTCGTACTGGTCGAACCGGCCGTACTTGGGGTTTGCCGCGCCGAGTAGCGAACAGCGGGATTTCAGCGTGGCGTTGATGCCGGCCTTCGAGACGGAGATCTTCTGTTGCTCGAGGGCCTCGTGCATGGCCGACCGGTCTTCCGGTCGCATCTTGTCGAGTTCGTCGATAGCGGCGATCCCCTGGTCGGCGAGGACGAGCGCGCCCGCCTCGAGGCTCCACTGCTGGCCGTCGCCGAAGTCGTCGCGAACGGCCGCGGCCGTGAGACCGGCCGAGGACGAGCCTTTCCCGGAGGTGTAGACGGCCCGTGGCGCGATGTTCTCGATGTATGCCAGCATCTGCGATTTGCCAGTACCGGGGTCTCCGATCAGGAGCATGTGGAGGTCGCCCCGGATCCGCGAGCCGTCGGGGAGCTGTTTCGTCACGCCGGAGAACAGCTGGAGGATCATCGAGAGCTTCTCCTGATCGTAGCCGTAGATCGAGGGCGCGATGGAGGCGACCATCCGTTCGTAGATGTCCTCCCGATTCGAGATCTCGTAGATCTCTTTCTTGTCCTCCTCGGTGATGTCCATGTCCTCGAACTGCTCCTCGTCGATCTCGACGGACATCCCCTCCATGTAGAAGTCGAAGACGGGCGACGGGTCCTGCTGGTCGCCCTGTTGCTCGAGCCGGAGGACGCCGGTCGCGGAGACGTGGTCGCCGGGGGTGACTTCGCCGGTGATGTCGTCCTCGATGTTGATGTCCAGCGCTTGCGGCGTCTCCCCGCCGCGGAGCCCTTCGGGGCTTTCCTGTACTCGAATCTTCTGCGAGTCGACGAACTCGGACTGGTCGAAGTTGACCCGGAAGGGGCCTTGTCGTTCACAGCCCTGACACTCGTGGGGCTCCTGAAAGTCGCCGCTCGACTGGGGGACGCGACTGAGGGTGCCACAGAGCTGGCATTCGAAGGCCGCTTCCTCGATTTTCGGGCGGACATCGGTGGCCTTGCGGACGATGCCGTGGACCTGCACGAGGGAGTTCATGTCCCGGGCACGGATCTCCCGGATCTCGGGGGACTCCGTTTCGGGGAGGTTTCGGACCCGGACGTGGGCCTGCCCGAGGCTCACGTCGATCGGGAGGTCATACAGCCGCAGCGCCTCTTCGGCGTAGCGCTGGAGCTGTTCGGGCTGGTTGATGAAGTCGTCAGCGAGGTCGGGATCGAACCGATAGAGGTCTTGCCAATCGATATGCAGCGAGCGCTGCTCGTTGGGATACTGCTGGGCAAGCTGCTTGATCTCGTTGTCGTAATAGTTGCGGAAGAACTGCTCGAAAGAGTCGACGAGTTCGGAATTTCCCGCTTGCGCCATTGCACTCCCCTAGGACCGCCACCGGGTATAAATGGTCGTATACCGGGGCGAAACTGATCCGATTCGGGCGTTCGAACGGCGGTGAGAGATGTCCTCACAGTCGAGGATGATGTCGTCCTCGAGTCGTTCGGTCCGCGGTCACGATCGTGGTTGCTGCTCGAGAGAACGGTGGGACTCGAGAAATTTCCGATACCGTCGTGACTGTGGGGCCAATCTCAGCGAGAAACCGGTCGATTTCGGGCCGCGTCGACCCGATCCCTGTCCGTCGGGCCGCTGCGGAGTCCGACACGCCGTGTCCTGTCTTCCAGTCGGTCGGTTACGTCTCTACAAGTGTACTTTCAGTTCCGACGTAATGTAGCCACGGCCAATCTGTTTTGGGTCGGTGGGTCGGTGAGTGTCTCGAGCGAGCGGAAGCGGCTATTCCGGCGTCGCTCAGGTATCGCTGTACTCGCCGTCGCCCAGACTGTCGGCCGCGACGCCGAGCGTCGCGATCGATCGGAACGCCTCTTCGACGGTGAGATCGACTTCGTGGACCTTCTCGGTGGGCATGTGCATCACGTAGCCGTTCGTGGCCGGGTTTGGTGCCAGCGGCACCATGATCGTCACCATCTCGTCTTCGCCCGCGCTGGCTTCCACGACCGGGGGTGTTTCCGCGGTGAGAAACCCGAGCATGTACGCTCCTTCGTGGGGAAATTCGACGAGTTTCACGTCCTGGAACTGATCGGTCTCGTTGTCGAGCAGGAGTTTGCTGGCCCGCCGAACGCTCTCGTAGACGGTGCTGACGCCGGGAATCGTCTCCATCGTCCCGTGGACGCGTTCGGAGATGTACTTTCCAGGAGTATGCTCTGCGATGATGCCGATCACGAGGAAGAACCCGATCACGGACAGCAGCGTCGCGAGTTGGATAACCGGAACCGGCGGCTCGTCTGGCCAGACGTACGTCACGCCGGTGATGATCGGTGAGAGCACGCCGAGGATGAAATCGAGGACGACGAGCACGACGAGCAGCGTCGCGACAAGCGGAATCGTGATTACGATCCCGTTGATGAGCCACCGCTGTACTCTCGAGGCGGAGTCGGCCATGTGTTCTGACAATCGGGATGAGTCCGAAACCGTTGGGCTTGCGGGCAGAATAGTCATCGACCTATCGCGGGGACAGCGTGTTTGGTAGTGCCATAACGGCTCTTCATCTCGGAGCCCGGTCTCCTCTCTGGACGACAGGTACCTCGAGTAGTCACAGCGAGAGACAGTTCCGGGCAGCGTCTCGGATCGGCGGTCGGTCAGTTTCGTTGATCCACTGTCGAAACCGCCGCCGCTCGAGCCCAACGGCGCTCGGTTCGGTAGATCCAGCAGACGGCGTCCGTCGGACACCTTCACACTTTGGAGCGACAGTGATGGCTGCGTAGGGGCATCATTTAGATCCCATGTCAACCCAATCCGATCAGACGCGAGCCGCCGTCCGATGTGAGAGCTGTGGCGCAATTCTCGTCGCCGAGATCGCGCCGGACGGCTCCGTCCGCCCGCTCGGCACGAGCGAAGACTGCGTCTGCGGTGACGGCGCGTTCACGCGACTCGAGCAACCCGCGATGACCGCCCGGTGATCGGCGGTTCGGCCCTCGAGCGGGTCTCGAACTCCACACGTGAGTTCGCCGATGCAGTTTCCATCTGCCGGTCTCCGTCGAACCTACCGAGCGCTGTGTCCCTTGTGTGGTGAATAATAGCTTCCCACAAATCAATCGTCACACCGATTCGCCAGAACTGCTTTTCAAACCTAGTTCGGAATTTTAGATACATATGTTTCGATTTCTTCTGGATCGTATGTCTATTGCACCATCGAAAACCTTTATTGTTGGACGGGCACTACCGGGTAGTGAGGTGATGACAACGGATACCAACCCTATCCCGACCACTGGCGATCCACTGTGGCTATTGTGACCACACATCTGTGCGACCCCTGCCATGGCGCACATCGGCTGATTGCTGTTCCCGCCACCGAATCCGCGATTCTCGGCTTTTGTTTTCACGCACTACTTCTGCATAGCGGCTACTACCGGATCGACGAAACCCGGTTAGTCGTCGCCGTGGCGACCGGGAGGCGTCGACAGACCCCATCACTCGAGCCCCACAATTCGGCATGAACAGCGACGGTGGGCAGTTGTCGGGTTCTGTCGGTCGCAGGCTCTCAAAACGGCGGCTCGAGTCGCGGCTCGTCGCGCCGTCGGAACCGATAGGCCAGCGCGACGACGACGGCTATTCCCACGAGGAGTACCGACTGTCGCAGTCGTCCTCTCCGGCGAGTCTCGGATCGCTCGCTCATCTCTACCTGCTGCGTTCGGTCACCGATCATGCACTCTCGTTTGCTAGCTCTGTGGATAGTCCTTTGCCGACTTCTGGCTCGAGGAGGAGATCGGTTTGGGCGAGTGGGCTCGAGGAGCTAGCGGACTTCTGAGTCGCAGATTCGCACACACGAGGTCAAAACCCGTTTTCGACTTTTGAACGGTCCATTCCGCCCCAAAACTGGCGGCCCGGATCTACGAATTAGAAACGAGGTCCCACCCACCCGTAGTAGTCGGTGACAGCATCTACCGCCCCGACCGCTACCGCCAAGCCCATCGCTGCACAAATGACGAGGAATATTACCACGAGAGAGACGATATACGTGAGGGTTTCAGAGTCCATACTACTCGATCAGCGGCTCTGTGGTAAAAACGTGTGGCAATCCATCGCTGGAATAACTCCGGTTCATCTGGGTCAACTGGAACTCAGCGGAGGCGGGGGTGTAACGCTGTGATTTTTCGGCCCTGTCCCTTTGGGTGGCCGTCGCAGTGCAATCTCGCTTGACTCCTGTCAGGATGCTACGGCTCCCGAGGTGCAACACCTGTGCGCGTCCGATAGCTGCGGCTCGCGGATTTGCTCACGACAGAAGTGAGTGGGATCGCCCGGCGTTGATTTACGACTGATTCCACGGAACAGGTCGGCGTACGAAGTGGTTTTAGCGGTGAACATGGCTCTATTCGATATTGAGTTTATTAAGGTGGGGTCGGCGGCGTTTCTCCATCCGGTCGCGCTTCTCGGATTTGTCGTAATACTCGTCGATCACGTCCTGCGACGCGTTCACCCGCTCGGCGGTCACCTCGCGGGGGACGCCTCGATCGCAGTGCCACGTGATTGAGCCCGTCCGGATGTGGTGTGGGGCACGTGACGACGGGCACTGACTGGCCTTCGAGTGGTTCCTGAACTCGCAGGCGTCGGGATCGTACCCGTGCGGGCATTCGCCTTGGATACACGGGAACGTCGCGAGATACATCCAGACGCGGATCGTGTTCGGGTTCGGACGACCCTGCCTCGACGCGAACAGCGGTTGCCGCCCGTGTTCGTCGTGCTCGTCGTACCGATCGCTCTGGATGTACGTCGAGATCGTCTCGCAGACGCGCTCGTTCAGCGCGACGACTCGCTCACCCTCGCCTTTGTTCTTCAGAACGGTTTCCGATTCTGGCCGGTGGACGAACTCGATCGTCTGCTCGTCGCGGTCGTAGTCGCGGAGATCGAGCGCCCGGAGGCCGCCGAGCCGCGCGCCGGTGTGCCACGCCACTTCGAGCAGCGCGTGCCGACGGCAGCCGCGCAGGGTCTCGCTCGATCGGTAGTGACGGATCAGCGCGAGCGCCCGCTCGGTCGGGAGCTTCGTTTCGCGGGACCGTTCGTCGCGTGGAACGTGCGGAACGTTCACCCGCTCGGCGAGATCGTCGTTGACGGCCTCGATTCGTTCGAGGTATTCGACGAAGTTCTTCAGCGTCTCCATCTCGTTGTGGAGCGTCACCGAAGCGATGTCCTGTCCAGCGCGGTAGGACTCGTACTGATCGAACAGCCAGCCGTTCAGTTCGTCGACCGTCTCGATGCCCTGGTCTTCACACCACTCGCCGAAGAGCTTCAGGCGGTAGTGGTACGTCGACGCGGTCTCTTCGGTCAGCTCCGTTTGCCGACCATCGAGGTACCGGTGCCACGCTTCGCGTGGGGCGAGATCCGTCGGACCGTCCGTCATCGCGATCGGCCCCGTACGCGGAGGGTCCGTTTGTTTTCCGTACTTCTGTTCAACTGTCCGTAGTCGCCACTCTTAGTGTGCTGAAGCGTGCAGTTTCGCATGGTCTCTTTTGGGACCGCGGACGAACCGTGCGCGCCGCTTGGTTGGTGCCTGGGGCGTGCGCGGCCGGTGTCCGTCGGTGTACAAGAAAGTCTGCTGGAGCCAGCCTTATATACCTCAAAGTAGGATCTTCTGGTTCCAGTACTACTGCTGTCGTGCGTAACGCGGGGTTTAAGCCGCGAGTGAGCTAATCCGGTCATGCTTCCGTACCCTGTTTACGGAAGCCATGCGGACTCGCTGTGTCAGCAGCGGGGTCCGCTCATTCTCATGAGATCTGTCGACAAGCGACGGATCAGTGTGGCTTCCGTTACGGCGAATAATTCACCAACTAACGATTAATCTTTCGGTACGAATTATTTCCTAGTTGGTGATTATTATCCAAGACCTGATAATTTATACCGGTGCCACACAACTTTCAGCGCATGGCCGGGCGGCCGCCGGATGTCACCGACGAAGAGATCCTGCAGGTATTCCGTGAGTCCGACGAACCGGTTCTATTTACTGGAGAGGTATCCGACCAACTTTCCATTGGCCGAGATGGAACGTTGAAGCGCTTGAAAGAACTCGAAGATGACGGTCACCTAAGCCAGAAACAGCGGGGAAACGTAATGGTCTGGTGGCTACTTGAAACGAAGTAAGAAACACCCCACTGGCTTCAGTGATTCTGGACAGTTCGCCAGAATCGTGCTCGAACCGGTCGCCGGCGTAGCAGACAGCGACGACATGAACCGTTTCCTCTCTCCGCTCGAGGGATCGTGCTCGAACTGGGCACCCTCGCAGTGGCGACAGTGGTCGCGGTTCGACGAGCGCCGCGGTCGCTCCGGTCGCTTCGTTCCCTTCGGTCACTCCGCTCCGATCGCCGTGCTCGCACGATCGTCTCCCGCTTTGCTCTCGCTTGCTCGCACCCTCGAGCTTGCCGTTCCGGGCTACCTGCCTCGCCTCGATCGAGGACGCTGCGCTTTCTCTTTCTCGTCGATGATCACTTCCGGTGCTCGCTACGCTGCGCGCCGGCTTAATCGACGAGACGTTCACCCCTCACTCGGCTGCGCGGGCTGCCGGGCTTTCGTGCTGTTTCGGTCCCTCGCGGCGCTCGGGGACTATCGCTGCGCGCGGCTCTTAGGTACTCCCTCCGGCGCTCCCGCTGGTCGCGCCGTCGGGCCGCGACGCGCGGCGCTCTGTCGTCCGCTCGCTATCAGATCTACGTCGAATCCGATAGCGTCACCTGCTCTGTTCGGGGGGTTGGCGTCGTCTCTGGTTGCGGGTTCGGCGGATCGAGATGCTGAGCATCCTCGATCGTCGTGTACTGTACCTGTGACTGTTTCACGTCGTAACGGTCTTCGCCCTCTTCGTCGACGCGGCCGACCGCGTTGATCGACCAGCCGGGATTGACGATCTCGTACGGGAGCACGTCGCTGTCCGGGTTCGCGTGCTTCTCCGGATCGAACTCCGGGTTCGGTAGCACGACCGTCTCCCGATCGTCGCGATCGTCGCGCTCGCTCCGGATCAGGTCGTTCGCTCCCTCACTGAATCGGACGACTTGGGTGCCGGTCGCCCAGACGGCCGCGCGGAACTGCAGCTCGTCGAGGCCGCGATCGAACAGCGGTTCCCCGTAGGCACCGATGTACTCGCCGATGTAGCTCCCGACGTTCCCGACCACGTCGCCACGGTTGGCGTCGAGATCGTCCGGATCGAGGCTCGGATCAACGGACCGGATCGAGATCGGCCGGGCCGACTCCTCGGCGGCGTGGTAGTCGTGGGCGTCTCGGTGTGCAATCTCGCACTGGCGCAGGTGCGCGTCGATCGCCGGGCGGAAATCCGATTCGGTGACCGAGCCGTCGACGAACACCGCACAGTGAACGTGTCCGTAGCCGGATTTGTGTTTCTCCACGACGAGAGCGTATTCCCACTCCTTTCCGCCGAGCGAGTCTCGAAGCGCATGATAGACGCCGCGGCCGCGGTCCGGTCGCCACGAATCCACGACGTCGCGGAGGTGATCGGCCGGGCAGCGCCAGCCGCCGTTGGCGTTTCTCGTCGAGCCGGTGAACGTCAGCATGGCGATGTGGAGGTTGTCATACTCGCGGACCATCTGGCGTTCGAAGGCCTTCAGCCGGGCGTAGTACTTGTTTCCGTAGCGTGGCTGATGCGAGTTCGGCATCTGCGCGCGAACCTCGTTGCCCTCTGGATCGGTAAAGAGGAGGTGCGCGTGTCGATACCCGTTGTACCAATCGAGGAACTCGTTCAGCACGCTACTCCATGTCTTCGCCCGGCGGCCGCCACCGTTGCGCTCGATCGTGCATTCCTCGCGAAGCCTCTGGTCGTCCCGGACGGAGATCGGCCGAGCAGCGCGGGCCGATCGAGACTTGACGAACTCGTCTACGATGGCGTTCTTCCGTTGCCACCAGTGGGCGTGCCACGAATCGGGAACGACAGCTTCAGCGTCGCTCGCGGCGGTTGTACAGTTAGTCTTGGAAGGCCGAGAGCCGCCATAGTCGTCCAGCCGGTCGCTGCCGGCGGCTGATCGAGGGCCGACTGAGCGGCTTCCGTTACTCATCGTCACCACCGCCTTTCTCGCGGGTGGTCGCGTGCGACCGCTGCCGCTTGCGGCGTTCCCGGCTGCCCTCGGTATCATGTTCCTGATAACATGACCAGCAGCGTTCAGCTTCCTCCGGCCCGGACCCTATCGGATTAATGCACTGGTGCCGACACCACGGGTAAGAGCACCTATACGACCGGTACTCTGACCAGTCCCGATCGGGATCGTACACCTCGTCTGGCACGTCCGGAGCTTCAGGAAGCGAGTTCTCGCCGTACCGTTCGCGCAGGTCGTTGAGGTGGTCGCGCTTTGTTTCGATGTGGTGACCGGATTCGAACCACGCAGACTCATTGCGTCGCTTCCGCCGTCTCTTGAAAGACGTTTGGCCACCGTTTTCGAAGAAAAGCCGGTGACGGTACGTATCGACATCTAAGGACGGGAAGACGTATTCTGCCCGTTCCACGTCTTCGGGATCGGCACCGAGATCGAGCAGCTTCTGGGCAACGTCGTCATCTACGAACTGAGCATTCGAAACTCGGCTCGGATGGAACGAGAAGTCCTCTCCACTGCTCATGCCGACCACCCCGCAGACCGCACAAGAAGGTCGCCGCCGGGGGCGGCGACGTGCGCGGGGGCTTCCGTGTTTGCCCCCCATGTGAGGGGGGCAAAGACGGTTCCGCCGCTTGCGGTAGAAACTCGAGTAGCTGACGTTACAGTAGAACGCTCAGAACCGACGGATGTGGGTGGGCTGGTCGGTGGGTGTCCAACACCACGAGGAAGTTTCTCACGGTGTGTTTTTGCTGATTGGACAGAACTGGTGTATAAGGGTTGCGTAACCCTTATTTTCGCTATGGGATCGCCCGGATTTGAACCGGGGTCACGGGCACCCAAGGCCCGAAGTATACCAAGCTAACCCACGATCCCGTACCTACTCTACCGTGTCCACATCATAAAGGGTTTCGTTACGAACCGAACGGTTTTCCGCGGTGCTGTGGTAGCGCCGGCTATGACCGGCCTCGAGATCCTGCTGGTAGTCATCGTGCTGGTGCTCGTCCTCGCCGCGGCACAGTTCGTCCGGGCGGTCAGTCCCTTCATCATCAACGCGGTGGTCGGGCTGGTAGTGTTGTACGTCGCGCAGGTCGTCTTCGGGCTCGGGATCGTCGTGACGCCGATCGTGATCGCGATCGTCGCGATCGGCGGCGTTCCGGGCTCGGTGCTCGTCCTTGCGCTGTCGCTGTTCGGTGTCGCCTTCGTGCCGTAATCACCCGGCTCACTTCCCGAGCGTCTGTGCGATGTCCTCGTCGGTCGCTTCGGAGACCGGGTCCGGATCGGAGTCGAATTCGGACTCGAGTGCGATCGCCGACTCTTCGTCCCACTCGGCCAGCAGCGCGGCGACTTCCTCGTCGGTCGCTTCCGGGAGCGAGTCGTCGGCGTCGTCGGCGACGACCTCGTCGAAGATCGTACCGAAGGTAGAGACGACCCGATCCTCGTAGCGCGTCGGATCGAAGTGAAAGTGCGCGTAGGCGTCGACGCTCGAGAGCCGGTTCGTCAGCACGTGTGCGAACTGGAAGACGTCCTTCGGCGAGGCGTGGCGAAGGAGGGCGTCGAGCGAGTCGAAACAGACTGTGATCTCCGCGTCGGCGTCGGCCCAGTGTTTACAAAAGCGGCTCACAGCGACGCCGATCTCCGAGAGATCGGTCGGGTCGGTGACCGCGTCGGTGACGACCGGTTCGGTGAAATCCGGTACCGACTCGCCGCCGTCGGTGAGGACGTTCCCGATGGTGAGCAGCCCGCGTTTCCCGTCGATCGACTCCTCGTCCGGACAGTCCGGCTCCTCGTCAGCGAAGGTGACCGTTAGATGAGCCGCGTCGCCGTCGTCGTGACCCAGCTGCTCACAGGCGGCCGACTCGTCACAGCTTGGATGGACGAACAAGACGTTTGCCGGCGGATCGATCGCGGCTGGCGTACTCAGTTCCATAGTGACAGTTTCGGGGCCGCTCCCCGCGTTGGGTATCGATTCGTCCCTCCGGCCCTTTACCGTTCCGGCCGCCGACAGGTCCGTAAAAGCGGTTGTGGCCGCGACGCGGTGTCTCCAAACCGTCCCGATTCGATCTGTGCCGTCCTACAAATCGGTATCGCGAAGCTCGAGGTCCGCGACGAGCTCGTAGGGGTGGGCGTCCTTTCGGATGGCGTCAAGGATCATGAAGGCCTGTCCGGGCTCCAAGAAGTGTTCGGTGACGACCTGTCCCAGCGGCGTGGGCTCGAAGCCGTCGATGAAGTCGTACTCGAGGAGTTTCCCGATGGCGTGTTTCGTGGGCACTTCGCCGAGCATGCGGTCGTTGAGTGCCTTCGCGGCCTTGCCGCCGACCGTGACGTTCGCCAGCGTTTCCTCGACGGCGGCGGCCTCGTCGTAGTGGGTCATGACCGACTCCATCTCCCCTTTGAGTAGCTTGAAGGCGACCTCGTCTTCGGTCATCTCCATCGAGTTGTGGTAGGCCGTGTCCGGCTCGACGAGGACGTACACCGTCCCTTTGTCGTGATAGTCGGGCCGGCCCGCGCGGCCGAGCATCTGGTGGAACTCCTGGACCGAGAGCCACTCGATCCCCATCGCTAGCGAGTCGAAGATCACCTGCGAGGCGGGGAAGTCGACCCCGGCCGCCAGCGCTGCAGTCGTGACGACCGCGGACAGTTCCTGCTCGCCGAACTTCCGTTCGACCTCCTTCCGGCGCTTGTAGTCGAGGCCGGCATGGTAGGGCGCGGCCGAGTAATCGAGTTTGCGCGAAATCTCGTGACACCGCCGGCGCGAGTTGGTGAAGATGATCGTCTGGCCGCGATACCCCTTCGAGGACTCGCTGTCGAACTCGCGTCGCACGAGTTTGTTCTCGACGCGGACCTTCTCCTGGCCGTCCGCGAAGGTGACGTGACGCTCGATCGGCACCGGCCGCTCCTCGAACTCGATGAGCGTCGCCTCGAGCGCTTCGGTAAGCTGTTTGGGGTTGCCGACGGTCGCCGAGAGGTAGACCCACTGTGCGCCGCCGTAGTCGTTTCGGTGCTTCGCCCGCTGTTCGCAGGTGTACTTGAGCCGCGAGATCAGGCCGTCGAGCCGGTGGCCTCGGTCGTCCTCCTTGAGCGTGTGGACCTCGTCGATGACGACGGTCCCGATGTCGCCCATGTCCTTGCCGGTTCGCAGGGCGTGGTCGATCCCCTCGTAGGTGCCGACGATGACGTCGGCGTTGGGGTCGAACCGCTCGCCCTCGTCGGCGACGCGGCTCGCGCCCACGCGAATGGAGACATCGACGAGGTGGCCGTACTCGTCCTGAAAGTCCTCGTACTTCTGGTTGGCCAGCGCGACGAGCGGGACGAGAAAGAGCATCGTCCCCTTGTTGTTCAACACGCGATTGATCCCGGCCAGTTCGCCGACGAGGGTCTTCCCGGTCGCCGTCGCGGAGACGACCAACTGGTCGTTCCCATCGAAGAGGCCGTGCTCGACGGAGAGACTCTGGACCGGCAGCAGGGTATCGAACCGGTCCTCGAGGAGGTTCTGCAGGCCGGGATGCAGGGAAAGCGAGTCGGTCCGGACGGGGTCGACCTCGTCGGTCGTCGCGGAAATGGTATCGAACTTCGTCAGATCGGGATCGAGCTGGCCCTTGAGCAGATTGACGATCCGCTCGAGATCCTGGACCTCCATCATGAGGTCCTCGAGTCGGTCCTTCGCGGCACCCGAGACCGCGCCGCCGCCGGAGAAGGACAGCTGGCGCTCGAGTTCCTGTCGAGCGCAGTCCCGGCAGATCCAATCGGTGTCGTCCTTGACGGCGGTCTCGGTCGTGATCGGCGAGTACCGGCCCGCGGAGGCGCAGTAGCGACAGGTCCTGACGGTCTTTGCCTTGTCCTCGAGCTGGTAGCCCGCGAACATCTCCCGGAGCTCGCGTCGCCCCTCGGCGGAGGTCTGTTCGGAGATGCGGAGCCGCGTCGCTCGGCGGGCGAGTTCGACGAACTCGTCGGGCTGGCGCGGCTCTTCGCTCGAGCCTTGCTTCAGTCGGAACTTGGCCGGACGGGGGCCGGCCGACGTTTCGGAAAGGCCGAGTTTCGCGCGGAACAGCCGTTTGCCGTCACGCTCGACGACGACGAGGTAGTCGTCGCCCGTTTGGTGACAGAATATCGTTTCGACCTGCTGGACCTGCTTCGACACGATCCCTACTAGAGCGTGGCAGTATTTCAGCGGTTCGGACTGCGTCGACTCTCCGACCGATCGACGATCGGCTCGATATCCGATCACATCGGTATCGAGCGGTAATTGTGTTCTATAGCGGTATATACCGCTCTTAGCGACTTACATACGCGGGTGGTCGAATCTCCAACGCGATGGGTCCGAATCCGTGGGAGGGAATGCCGGGTGTTCGTCGCAGCTACGCGTTGCGGTTTCTCGCTGCGCTCGTCGTCATCGTCCTCATCGTGGGGCTGTTCGGCGGCAGTATCTACGCACACACCGGCAACGAACTCCAGTCCGACGTCGAATCGCAACTCGTCACCGATGCGGAGCAGGACGCGAACCGGCTCGACATCTGGTTTACATCGACCGAACGGTATCTGGGGTCGCTTCCCCGCTCGACGGCGTTTCGCAACGATGAGAGGGTCGCGATCGCCAACTCCTTACACCGGGTGACCGACCGGACCGCGTTCGAGGGGGCATACTACGTCGACACTGAGACGGGGGCCGTTCACGCCAATTCCGGTGCGAACGAAATCATCGACGACGATGACACTGTTAGCGCCACGGTCGACGAACACTTCTCGGCCGCGACGGCCGACGATTCACAGGTCGTCTTCTCCGAGCCGTTCGAGACCGATGACGGCCGCCCCGCGATGCTCGTCGTCAGCTCGGTCCCGGGCGAGTCCGACCACGCCGTCGTCGGGTTGGTCGGCCTCGAGTCGCTGTCCCGGTACATGATCGGCACCGACGAGACGGACGACGTCATCGTCGCCGATGAGGACGGGACGGTCGTCCTCGCCGAGGATCACTCGCTGCTGCTCGAAGACGACGTCCTCGAGCCGGGTGCGACCGCGGGCGACGCCGGGACGACCTCGCTCGAGGGCGACAATGGCGAGACCGTCGTCGGCTACGCGGCCGTCGGGAACGAAGGCTGGACGCTGACGACCCGCGTCCCCGCCGCGGAGGCCTACGCGCTCCAGTCGAGCATCTCGAACTGGATCCTCGGGATGCTCGCCGTCACGTTCGGCGGCATGCTCGTGCTCGGGCTGACGATCGGCCGGAACACCGCCGGCGAGTTGCGGTCGCTTTCCGCCCGCGCCGCCGCGATCGAGGACGGCGAACTCGACGAGCCGGTCGAGTCGGAGCGCCACGACGAACTCGGGGATCTCCACCGGTCGATCGACCGGATGCGACAGTCGCTGCGCGACCGCCTCGAGGAGGCCGAAACGGCCCGCGCCGAGGCCGAGCAGGCTCGATCTGAATCCGAGCAGTTCTCCCGCCACCTCGAGCGGACGGCCGACGAGTACGGCGAGACGATGCGGGCCTGTGCCGCGGGCGATCTCACGCGGCGACTCGAGCCCGACGCCGAGAGCGAGGCCATGGAGACGGTCGCCGCCGAGTTCAACGGGATGATGGACGACATCGAGGCGACGGTGGCCGCGGCGCGGGCCTTCGCCGACGCAGTCGACGAGACGGCCGACTCGACGGCCGACGGCGTCGTCGAGGTGCGGTCGGCCTCCGAACAGGTGACCACGTCCATCCAGCAGATCGCCGACGGTGCGGAGCGCCAGAGCGACCAGTTCGCCGCGATCAGCACCGAGATCGACGAGCTCTCGACGACGACCGAACAGATCGCCGCGACCGCCTCGCAGGTCGCGACCCTCGCAGAGCGGACCGCCACCACGAGTGCCGACGCCCGCGAGTCCGCCCGCCGTGCGATCGACGGCATGAACGCCATCGAGGACGAGGCCGACGAGGCCGTCGCGGAAGTAACACGGCTCGAGGACGAAATCGAGGCGATCGATGACCTCCTCGAATTCATCGGCGACGTGACCGAGCAGACGAACATGCTCGCGCTCAACGCGAGCATCGAGGCCGCGCGCTCGAGTTCGGGGGACGCGGAGTTCACCGCGGTCGCCGATCAGGTCAAGTCACTCGCCGAGGACACCCAAGAGGCGGCCACGACCATCGAGGAGCGCCTCGAGCGGGTCAGTACCCGAACGGAGCAGGTCGCGACCGTCGTCCGCGAGACGGACGACCGAATCGCGGACCACCGCAGCGCGGTCGAGTCCTCGGTCGCGGCCCTCGAGGAGATTTCGTCGTTCGCCGAGGAGACTAACGACGGCGTACAGGAGATTTCGGCGGCGACCCAACAGCAGGCCGGCGCGACCCAGGAGGTCGTGACCATGACCGAGGACGTGACGGCGATCAGCGAGGAGACCAGCGCCGAGGCGGAGACGGTCGCGGCGGCCGCCGAAGAACAGACCTCGTCGCTCGCCGAGGTGTCCAACACCGCTACGTCGCTGTCCGATCGCGCACGGGACCTCTCCGACGCGCTGTCGTCGTTCGAGGTCTCGAGCGAGCCGTCCCACCCGGTCGCCCCCGTGGCGGACGAGACCGAGGGCGATCTCTTCGCTGCGGCCGACGGTCTGGATGGCGATGACGACGATTCCGTCGGCGCGGCTGACGGTGACACCGGTTTCTTCCCCGCAACCGACGGTGACGAAGAGGACGACGACGAAAGCGAACACGCCAACTCGGCGGCTCCGAGTAGCGGCTCCGACTGAGCCGCGACGGCGCTTTCTCGGCATCCAGACGGTATTTTCGGTAGAAATGTACTCGACCGCTCGATCGATGATCGCTACTCGAGTGCGAACGAACCGATCAGACGTTAGAAGTCGCCGTTGACGATGTCGCTGACTGCCTGCGGATCGTACAGGTTCTCGTCAATGCCGTAGAGTTGCTCGGCCAACTGCTGGGTGACGGCGAGGTTGATGATCGGCCCCTGATAGAGCGGGCCGGCCCGGTAGACATTATCGTTCTGGACGGCCGTGAGTTGCTGTGCGACGTCGTGGTTTTTCATCGGTTCGACGACTTCCTGCTCGAAGTCCTCTCGAGGCTGGTATCGCTCGCTGCGCAGCAGGAGGTTCTCGGGGTCGACGTCGAGAAGGGTCTCGTAATCGATCGCTCCGCGTTCGCTGTGGAAGTCCTTGACGCCAGTGTTCGCGAGCGCGTCCTCGACGCCGAGGTCCCGCAGGTGTTTGAAACTCGTCCCGTCCTCGATGACGTAGGGGAGGAACGAGTCGCCGTCCTGTGGCCACACGACGGCGACCGACGCCGGATCGTCCGAGGGAACGACGTCCTCGAGGGTCGACTGGAACTCGTCGTGCAGCGAATCGAACGCCTCGTATCGGTCCTCTTCCTGAAACACTTCGGCGAGTTTCCCGAACGCCTCGTACAGCGACAGGTAGTCGTAGTCCTCGTGCCAGCCGTAGCCCTGCGAGAAGATGCTGTTCCCGAAGAACGGCGTGCCGGTATTCGCGACCTGCTCGATGTCGTCGTCGCTCCAGTCTGCCCGTCCCTTGAGGAAGTTCGGGTCCATGACGAAGAGGTCCACGGAGTCGGACAGCTCGATGAACTCCTCGCGGGTCAGCTCGTCGCTCCAGAGCGAGTCGATCTCGTCTGAATTGACACTCACGTCGGGGATGTCGCCGTAATACGCCGTGTGATATCGCCGCGTGAGATAGACGGCCTCGGGGGACTCCTGTCCCAGCGCGACGCCCATATCAGCCCAGCTCCCGTTGTTGGCGGCCCATGCCTCTGGGATCGATTCGAACTCAACATCGCCGACCGGCTGCATCGAGACTGTGTACGGATCGACATCGCCGTTGTCCTCGTTGTCCGATCCGTCACCGCTGATACAGCCGGCCAGTGCACTCAGACCCGCAACGCTCCCACCTGTTCGAAGCACGTTGCGCCGCGTCCACAGCTGTTTGTCACTCATGATTTTTAGGTCAGCCTAAAACACTAAAAGTATTCCGCATCCGACCGCGACGGCGCTACGGCCGACTCTCCGACAGCGCTCGCTTGGGCAGCACCTGCAGTTCGGGTTCGTACGTGACCGTCGCCTCGACGCCGAAGACGTCGGCGAGCAACTGCTCTGTGACGACCTCCTCGGGCGGCCCCCAGTCGTAGAGTTCGCCGTCGCGCATCGCGACCAGATAGTCCGCAAAGCGGGCCGCCTGCGAGATATCGTGGAGGATGACGGCGACGGTCACGCCTTTCTCCTCGTTGAGTTGCCGGATCGTCTCGAGGACGCGGAACTGGTGGTGGACGTCGAGGAACGTGGTCGGCTCGTCGAGCAACAGAACGTCGGTGTCCTGTGCCAGCACCATCGCGATCCAGGCCAACTGCTTTTGGCCGCCGCTCAGCTGGCCGAGTTCGGTGTCCCGGAGGTCCTCGATCCCCGCCAGTTCGATCGCGCGTTCGACCGCTTGGTGGTCCGCTTCGCTGACGCCGTCGAAGAAGCCCCGATGCGGGTAGCGGCCGTGATAGACGAGGTCTTCAACCGAAATGGAACTGAGCGAGTCGTTCTCCTGGGAGAGAACGCCCAGTTCGCGCGCCAGCTCCTTCTGGTCGAAGGTGTCGAGATCCTCGCCGTGGATCTGTACCGAGCCCGTATCCGGCGTGAGGTGATTCGAGAGGGCTTTGAGAAGCGTACTCTTGCCGCTGCCGTTCGGGCCGACGAGTGCGGTCACCGCCTCCTCGGGAATGTCGAGGCGTGCACAGTCGACGACCGTCTCCTCGCTCGTCGGGTAGCTCAACTCGAGGCCGTCGCCGACCAGTGCGCTATCGATCGCGACGCCGTTGTCGTCGGTAATTCGCTCCCGTTCTCGGTTCGTGTCCTGCTGTGTGCGTGCCATTATAGCTCACCCATCGATTGTTGCTTCCGCATCAGGTAGAGGAAATACGGGCCGCCGATCAGCCCGGTGACGACGCCGACCGGCATCTGGGTCCCGCCGAGTGCGAGCCGCGCGCCCACGTCGGCGGTCACCATCAGTGCGGGGCCGGCGAAGAGACAGCCGACCATCAGTCGTCGGTAGTCCCCGCCCACCGTGTTCCGCACGATGTGGGGGACGACGAGGCCGAAGAAGCTCACGACGCCGGCGACGGCGATCGCGACGCTGGCGGCCAAGATGGCGACGGCAGAGAGGAAGAATCGAACGCGCTCGACGCGCATACCGAGCGATCGCGCGGTGCTCTCGCCCAGCATGAGGACGTTCAACTGTCGTGCGCCGGCGAGTGCGATCACGATCGCGACGGCCGCCGGCAGGACCGCGATTCGGACCTCTCCCCAGCCGGTGCCGGTAAGCGAGCCCGTGATCCACGCGATCGCCGTCTGGACGACGCCCAGATCGTCCGCGAAGAAGAACAGGCCCTGCTGGAGCGACTGGAAGACCATGTTGACGATCACGCCGGCGAGCACGAGCCGCACGGGGTTCGTGCCGCCTTTCCACGCGATCGTGTAGACGATAACGAACGCGATCGTCCCGCCCGCCGCGGCGATCAGCGGGAGGAACGGTGCGAGACCGCTGAAGACGACGAGCGTCGCCAGCACGGCGAATCCAGCCCCGGAGCTAACCCCCAGGACGAACGGACTCGCCAGTTCGTTGCGCGTCACGGCCTGAAAGATCGCGCCGGAGATCGCGAGCGTCGCACCGGTGATGATCCCGACGAACACCCGCGGCAGCCGGAGGTTCCAGATGACGATGCTGCCGGTGCTCATCTCCGGCAGTTCGGCCCCGAACAGGAACGCCGACCACGCGTTGAGGTTGAAGACCACCGCAGGGTTGAAGACGGCTTTCCAGGCCTCGACGAACGTCATCGAGTACTCGCCGAAACTCACCTGTATCAGTCCGGCAACGACGGTAACGACCGTACTTCCAAGACAGAAGAGCACGAGCGTTCCCGTGACCCATCCCTCTCGCTCCCGGGCGGACCCGTGCCCATTGACCGACTGCGCTTCTCCCATCGTCATTTAGGTATACCTAAAAAGCGTATAGTAGTTGCGGTTGCGAGACGATATGGCACCGAGCGACGTGGCGGTAGCGTCGATACGCCGAGACTGCCCCAACGGGCGCTTCCAGCCGTCTATCGTTCGAACGGCGTCACTCGAGCAGTTCGATTTCGTCGTCGCCGTTTGGGACCGCACAGATGAACGCGCCCGGCTCCTCGCCCTCGTTGCGGTACCAGTGAACCGTCCCGGCGGGGATCAGTAGCGAGTCGCCCGGCTCGACCGTGTACTCCTCGTCGTCGATACCCACCGTGTACTCGCCCGCGAGGACGTACTGTTCGTGTTCGACGTCGTTCGTGTGTTTCGGGACGTCTGCGCCGGGTTCGAGGACGAACCGCCTGATCGCGAAATTCGGCGCGCCGTGGTCGTCGTTGAGCAACACGGCCTTCTCGAGGCCGTCGGCCGCCTCGACGGTCTCGTACTCGAGGTCCTCGCCGCGGCGAAGCAGTGGCTCGGTCATACCGATCTGCACGCGCCGTCGCTACTAAAGGTCGGCGTCGACACTGCGAGTCACGTCGCTACGACAGGCTGGTGCCGCTATCGGGAGCGCCGCCGCTCGGGGGTAGTAAAATACTACAGTCAAGTGCCGATACCGTTACGAATCGATGGTCCCAACTGAAACGCTTCCCCCGCTCGCACGGTTGTGCGAGCGGCGTACAGTGGTTTCAGTTGCCACCAGCCTTACAGGCGCTCCACGTTCGTTGCGCGCGGGCCCTTGGGGGCCTGCTCGATGTCGAACTCGAGCTCCTGTCCTTCTTCCAGGTCCGGGCCGCCGATGTCTTCCATGTGGAAGAACACGTCGTCGTCCGCGTCCTCAGTCTCGATAAATCCGTAGCCGCCAGTGTCGTTGAAGAAATCAACGGTTCCTTTCGCCATTGCTTCTCAAGAGAGGCGACGAAAAGTCATAAAGCCTCCGACTCGGCGTTATCCCCGGTACCGGGCCGCTCGTGGCGGTCTCGAGGTGGCGATGTCGTCTCAAATACTGTCGCCGTCTTCCAGCCGCTGGATCGAGATCGCGATGAAATAGACGAGCATGAACAGGAAGAACCCGCCCGAGAGCCCGACGAGTTCGACGGTCCCGACGCCCCCGGGGTTGAACACGGCGAAGGCCGCCATTCCGAGGACGAACACCGCGATGATGAAGCCACCGACGGCGTAGTAGAAGGCGATATCCGACTCGAGGCGTTCGCGCATGTCTTTCCCTTTCGGCTCCCCGTATAAGTATTCGAAGTCTTGCGAGCCGAAGTATCTTATAGCCGCCGCGGCCAACGGGAGCGTATGGCGGACTACGACCTCGACGCGGTCGACCGGGAGATCCTCTACGCGCTCCAAGAGGAGGCGCGGAACCTCTCCTCGAGCGAGATCGCCGACCGGACCGACGCCTCCTCGAGTACGGTCCGCAAGCGCATTCAGCGACTGGAGTCGGAAGGAGTCATCAAGGGGTACAGCGCGAACATCGATTACACGAAGTCCGGCTATCCGATCCGGATGCTGCTGTTCTGTACCGCGCCGATCCCCGAGCGCGGGGAGTACATCGACGACCTGCTCGAGATTTCGGGGGTCGTCTCGGTCCAGGAACTGATCACGGGCGAACAGAACCTCCTCGTGACGGTCGTCGTCGAAAACGACAGGGACGTGACCCCGATCGCACAGCAGCTCGCGGACATGGGACTGACGATCACGGACGAGGTACTCGTTCGGAGCCACCAGTCGACCTCGTTCGACGAGTTTTCCTCCCGCTGATATCGCGGCCGACGGTCTCCCGGCACCGCGTCGTTGACGGTACGAGACGCCGTTCCTTTTCCTGTTCGTCTGGTACAGGCGCTCTATAACCTATCTATGGGTGTGTAATGGTATATCATGTCGTTCGAATTTGGCGATATGCGAACGAATTGTTCGAACCAAAGGCTATAATAACCACTCTGTTCATATATGGGGTAGAGACGACCAGTTGAGCAAGTGTTGCCGCGAACGACACGTCACGTCGGACACCGATCGCGGGCTGGTCGCCGCTAGGACACATGACCGAGGACACAGCAACGACCGACGACGACATCGCACCGCGCCCCGAACCGACGCCGCCGAGTTCGGCCGTACCCCGGGCCTCGACCTGGACGGTCTGGACGCTCTTCGTCGCCAGTCTCGGGGTCCTCGCGCTGACGATCCGGGGCGGTGCCGGCTGGGAGCTCTCGACGCTCCTGCGGGTCGACGGGTTGACCGCGGTCATGTGGGTCGTAGTCACGTTCTTCAGCGGGATCGTCCACAGCTACTCGCGGCGCTACATGGCCGGCGACCGCGACATAGAGCGGTTCTTCGGCCGCGTCTTCGGCTTTACCCTCGCGGTCATGACGATGACCGCGGCGAACCACGTCGCGCTGTTCGTGGTCGCGTGGCTGGCAATGGGCCTGCTGATGGCCGGGCTCATCGGTCATGTTCGTGACTGGCCGCAGGCCCGCGCCGCCGGCCGCATCGCCCGCCGCTACTTCCTCGCCAGCACCGCGTTACTCGCCGGCTCCGTGGCACTGCTCGCCTGGGCGACCGGCGCGACGACGCTTACGGGCGTCCTCGGGGGCCTCGAGGGCGTCTCGGGGACGGTCGGGCTCGTCGCCGCCACGGGGATCGTCCTCGCGGCGATCATCCAGTCGGCGCTCCTGCCGTTCCACGGCTGGCTGCTGTCGTCGATGACCGCGCCGACGCCGGCCTCCGCACTGATGCACGCCGGGTTCGTCAACGCGGGCGGGGTCCTGCTGACGCGGTTCGCACCGCTGATCGGGGATCGGATCGTCGTGATGTCGGCGATCGTCCTCGTCGGGGCGGTCAGCGCCCTGCTCGGACAGGCGATGATCCTCGTCCAGACGGACGTCAAGCGCAAACTCGGCAGTTCGACGATCGCCCAGATGGGCTTTATGATACTCCAGTGCGGGCTCGGCTTTTTCGCCGCCGCGATCGCCCATCTCATCCTGCACGGCTTCTACAAGGCGTATCTCTTCCTCTCGTCGGGGGCGAGCGTCGAGCGCGCGGCCCCCAAAGACGCGGCCCACACCGAACTGGGATTCTCGGGGATCGCTGTTAGCCTCCTGACGGCCGTCGGCGGCGGCGTGCTGTTCGGCGTCCTCACCGGAAAGGCGACGAGCCTGACGCTGAACAGCGGCACCATCCTGACGCTGGTCGTGGTCCTGACGACGCTGACCGCGGCTCGAGACATCCTCCAGCGGTCGACCCTGCCGACGGCGGTCCGGTTCGTCAGCGTCCCGCTGATCGTCCTGACCGCGATCGGCGGCTACGCCGTCGCGTTCAACGCCGTCTCGAGGATGCTCTCGGGCGTCCCGATGACCCACGTTTCCACCGAGATGACGCCGGTCCACTACCTCGTCGTCGCCCTCTTTATCGGTGCGTACCTCGCGGCGGAACTGGGGTGGCTCCGCTCGAGCGAACGCCTCTACGTCGCCCTGCTGAACGTCTCGCAACCGGACTCGACGACCGTTCTCACCAGTACGGAGGAATACAATGACGCGTAAGGAAGCCGACGACGCCCGTCGCATCGAGGAGAGCATCGACCACGCGGCCGAACGCATCGGCTCGGTCTGGCCGCTGCACTCGTTCGTCACGGCAAACCCCCTCTCGGGGTTTGAGGACGAGCCGTTCCACCGGGCCGTCGCCGAGGCCGAGGACCTGTTCGGCGGGCGGGGGTATCCCCACCCGTCGGTCTTCCGCCGCGCATGGGAGTCGGGCCGGATCGATGCCGACGCGCTCCGGACGGAACTCGCGGCCCACGGGATCGACCGCGATCCCGATACGCTCCTCGAGGAAATGGCCGAGGCCGAAGCGGAACGCGATGCCGCCGAGGCCGACGACGCGACCGAGGCCGTCGATCGAGTCCTCTCGAAGTGGCTCGCGGCCTTCCTCGACGAGGGCCAGGCCAAGTGGCCGATGCCAAACCGGGAAGACGGGTTCTATCAGGCGTGGCGAACGGTGGCCCCCCACGACGGGGACATCCCGGGCTGTGACGACGCCGACGACCTCCCCGAGACGGCGATCGGGGCGCTCGAGTCGGCACTCGGCGACTACCCCGAAGGGCGCTGGGTGGAGATCCTCGAAGCCCACCTCGCCGCCCTCCCGGGCTGGAGCGGGTTCATCAACCAACGGATCGACGACGACGTCGACCCGTGGCAGGAGTCGTACCCGATCACGCTGGTCCAGTACCTCGCAGTGCGGCTCGCGCTTACGGATCTGCTGGATGCGCCGGTCGACCTCGCTGCGGACTCCGAAACCGCCGACCCGGACGCGGACGGCGACGACGTGCCGCTTCCCGAAATCTGGCTGACCGCCTGGGAGAAGAGCTACCGCGAACGGCTCCTCGAGGGGATCGACGACTCGGTGTCCGAGTCCGGCGACGCCGCCGACCGGCCGGCCGCCCAACTCGTGTTCTGTATCGATACCCGCTCTGAGGTGATCCGCCGCCACATCGAGACCCAAGGCCCCTACGAGACCCACGGCTACGCGGGCTTTTTCGGCGTGCCGATGCGCCACCGGGGCCACGAGGCCGCGGCCGACACCGACGCCTGTCCGCCGATCGTCGACCCTGAACACCGGATCGTCGACCGACCCGACGACGCCGAGGCAGTCGCCGATCGCGACCGCTGGACCGGGCTCGCCGCGGCGGCCCGCAACCACTTCAAGACCCTCAAATCGAACCTCGTCGCCGCCTTCACATTCGTTGAGGGTGCCGGCAGCGCCTACGGCTCGGCGATGACCGCGCGGACCCTGTCGCCGTCGTCGATCGCGACACTCGAGTCCGCCCTCGAGGACCGCGTCCCGAGCGTTCCCGCGGTCGCTTCGCCCGCCGTCGACTACGAGGAGTACGACGACCGCGATCACGCCGGCCACGACCTCCCGCAGGGACTGAGCCACGAGGAAAAGGTCGAGTACGCCCAGAACGCCTTCGAACTGATGGGGTGGACGGCGTTCGCCCGACTGGTCGTCTTCGCGGGCCACGCCAGCGAGACGACGAACAACCCCTTCGACTCGAGTCTGGACTGCGGGGCCTGTGCCGGGAACCCCGGCGGCCCCAACGCCCGCGTTCTCGCGACGATCTGTAACGACGCGGACGTCCGGGCGACCCTCCGCGAGCGCGGGATCGATATCCCCGACGACACCGTCTTCCTCGCGGCCGAACACAACACGACGACCGACGAGATCACGCTCTTCGACGCGGTCGTCCCCGAGAGCCACCGCGAAGACCTCGCGCAACTGCGCGCCGACCTCGAGCGCGCTCAGGCCGGGGCCGCGGCCGAGCGCACCGCATCGGTCGGCGACGGCGAGGAAGCCGTCGACGAGGTCGAGCGCAAGGCGGCCGACTGGGCCGAAACCCGCCCCGAGTGGGGACTGGCCGGCAACGCCTCCTTCGTCATCGGCCCGCGCGAACTGACCGCCGACCGGAACCTCGACGGGCGCGCGTTCCTCCACTCCTACGACTGGTCCGTCGATCCGGACGGCGACGCCCTCGAGGCGATCGTCACGGGCCCGCTCGTGGTCACGCAGTGGATCAACAACCAGTACTACTTCGCGACGGTCGACAACGCCGCCTACGGCAGCGGCTCGAAGGTCACTCAGAACCCGGTCGGCAACGTCGGCGTCGTCCAGGGCAACGGCGGCGACCTGATGACCGGGCTCCCGCTGCAGTCGCTCAATATCGACGACGAGCGCCCCTTCCACCAGCCGCTGCGCCTGACCGCGGTGATCCACGCGCCGGTCGAGCGCGTGACCGAGATCCTCCGCGAGCACGAGGACGTCCGCACGCTGCTCGACAACGGCTGGATCGGCGACCTGACCGTCGTCGACCCCGAAGAGGACAACGAGGCGTTCCACTACGCGGGCGAGCTCGAGTGGGCGGCCGATACCGAACTCGACGTCGAGACGACGGCAGAGTCCGAGCCCGCGACGCCGCCCGCACAGCCGGCGGACGACGACTGACGACGCTCTCGGGGAGCGATCGGTTTTCCCGCCGTCACGATTGGATCAGTCATAGCCGCGTGGCTCCTCTCACTCTCGAATTTTGCTGGATCAACCGAGGAACCCGCGAGTGATTCGCGAAGCGGTTGGGACGGGAGCCACTGCAAAGACAGCGCGCGCACCCGTCAGCCCGTCTGGAGAGCGTGAAAAATCGGACCGCGGTCAGTTTCCGGTTCCGAGGTAGGTGTGGACGGCGTTTGCCTCCTCGAGTTCGTCCGCGAGGGCGACGGCGAAGTCCTCCATCGAAATGTAGCTGTCTCCCTCGTCGTCGGTCACGAGTTCGCGGTCGGCGGTCCGGTACTCGCCGGTTCGCTCGCCGGGTTCGATCAGCGCGGCGGGCGCGACGTACGTCCATCGCAGATCGTCGGCGTCGCTGAGGATATCGTACGCATCGATGGCCGCGCGAGCGACCGGCTCCCACTCCTCGGGGAAGTCCTCCGTCTCGATGAGGTAGGTGTCGGGACCGACCTCGAGCCCGCCGGCTCCGCCGGTCCAGACGAGGCGGTCGACGCCTGCGCGGCGCAGCCCGTCGATTACGGCCGCTATCATGTCGGTGAGGATCTCGGGTGACTCGTCGTCACTCGGGCCGAGCGCCGACACCACGGCGTCGTGACCCGCCGCGAGCTTCGCGATGTCGTTCGCGTCGGTCGCGTCTCCGGCAACGGCGACGAAGTCGTCGTCATCAATTCCTTCGACCGTTCCGCTCCGGGAGACGCCGGTGACCTCGTGACCGCGGTCGAGGAGTTCAGCAGCCGTTCGCCGTCCGATTCGCCCGCTCGCACCGAGTAGGAGTACGTTCATGTTGGGAGTTGCGTTCGCTGATGGCCGTCGCGCGATATCGGGACGGTCCCCGCGATCGCGGTTACACCATCATACTTGGTCATGGGACGTGACGTTAATATAGTTCAGCGAACGTTCGTCTGACCAAGTCACACCGATGTCATCGGACGCTACTCTCGAGACGAAGTACGGGGACTGTCCGGTAATCAAGACCCTCGAAGAGGTCGGTTCCCGGTGGCGGATGACCGTTATCCACGTCCTCCGCGAGGGCGAGCTCCGGTTCAACGAACTCAAGCGCGCGACGGACGCGAACTCGCAGACGCTGTCCCGCGTGCTCGACGATCTGGAGGAGAAAGAATACGTCGACCGCCGAGTCGATGACGGGAGTCCGGTCGCCGTTTACTATTCGCTGACGCCGAAGGGTCGAGAACTCCTTTCGGCGTTCGATGAAATCTACGAGTGGGGCCAGAAGTGGATTACCGACGAAACGTGACGGCCATCGGTCGATACGGACACGGGAGCGGTCGCGGAACGGGATTCTGATCCGCGCTCGTTCGGGATCCGAGCGCACCGCACGGGACACTAATAGAGCAGACTTCGAATCGTCGCTTCGTAGCCGTCCGGCACCAGTTCGACGAGCGCCTCGCGCTCAGTTTCGCCGTCGACGGTGACGAGATAGGTACGCCCGGGGCGCTCGCCGTAGACGCCCTGAAAGTCGTAGACGAAGCCGTAGACAGTGACCCGGTCCGGAACGTCCGCGGCGGCACACAGCGAGCGGGCCTGATAGCCGACGTTGTACTCGACGAGTTGGTTGATGATGGTGTCGGCGGCGGCATCGCGGTCGATGCGATCGCTCTCGAGGGCTTCCTCGACCACGGGGACGAGCATATCGACCCACTTGTCGACGCCGCGCGGCCCGGGCGGCTCCGCGCCGATCGCGACGTGGTAGGCCGCGGTGATAGCCCCGCAACCGGTGTGGCCCACGACGGCTACGGCGTCGGTGCCGGTATGGTAGATCGGGTAGAGGACGCCGCCGTCGATGATCCGATCGCCGTCGTCCTCGTCCCAGACCTGATTCCCGATGTTATTGGGGGTAAAGACCGCGCCCGGCCGATCGATTCCCCACATCCCCTCGTGAGAGACCCGCGAGTCCGAACAGCAGACCGCAACGACGGTCGGGTGCTGGCCCGTCTGGACGTCCGCGAAGTACCCGTCGGGCAGCGACTCGACGTGGCGACGGTTCCCGGCGAGGAGTCGCTCGAGGGTGTCGCGATCGGAGCCCATACCCGACCTACACGAACGGTGAAGAAAAAGGTTCGAGCCCGCGGACTCGTCGAGGCTGAGACGACGGCTGTGCCGAGGCCCCGGGTTCCGCGAAGCCAATCTTCACCTGTGGGCGGGCCCATGAACGAGTATGGCAGACACCAGACAGTGGCAACTCGCCAGTCGCCCCGTCGGCGAACCGACGATGGAGAACTTCGAACTCGTGACCGTCGACCGTCCCGAACCGGACACCGGTGAGGTCCTCGTGAAAACGCTGTACCAGTCCGTCGATCCGTACATGCGCGGACGCATGCGCGATGCGGAATCGTACGCCGAACCCTGGGATGTCGGCGATCCCATGCAGGCCAGCGTCGTCGGCGAAGTCCTCGAGTCGAACAGCGGCCGGTTCTCCGAGGGCGACATCGTCACCGGGGACCTCCTGTGGGCGGAACACGCGGTCGCGGACGCGAACGAACTCCAGCCCGTAAACCCCGATCACGGTCCGATCTCGACGGCGCTTGGCGTCCTCGGGATGCCCGGCGTCACCGCCTACTGGGGCCTGAACGACGTCGGCGATCCGAAACCCGGCGACACCGTCGTCGTCTCGGCGGCCGCCGGCGCGGTCGGCTCCGTTGTCGGCCAACTCGCTCGCCTCTCGGGGGCTCGCGTGGTCGGCACCGCCGGCAGCGAGGCGAAGATCGAGTGGCTCACCGAGGACCTCGGCTTCGACGCCGCGATCAACTACAAGGAGACCGACGACCTCTCGGCCGCGGTCGAGGAGGCCTGTCCCGACGGGGTCGACGTCTACTTCGACAACGTCGGCGGCCCGATCACGGACGCCGTCTGGCCCCGGCTGAACGTCGACGCACGCGTCGCGGTCTGCGGACAGATCGCGCTCTACAACGAGACCGACGTGCCGACCGGGCCGCGAAAGCTCGCGAAACTCATCGAGAGCCGCGCGACGGTCGAAGGCCTCCTCGTCAGCGACTACCAGCCCCGATGGGGCGAGGCGCTCGAGCGGCTCTCGACGTTCGTCCAGAACGGCGATGTCGAGTACCGCGAGAACGTCGTCGAGGGCTTCGAGAACGCCCCCGACGCGTTCCTCGGGCTGTTCGACGGCGATAACATCGGCAAGCAACTTGTCAGGGTCGCCGAGCGCGGCGACTGACTGCTCGCCCTCGAGTACCGTCAGTTCGATTTTCCGCTCGAGTGATTTACGCCCGTTGTCCGCTGAATCGACGCGTTAGTCTCTCTAAAGCCAGAAAACAGTCAACTCACTCCGCTGCCCACTGACTGGCGCAGTAGAACGTGGGATGAAACCACACCACGCTGGGCGGCAGCGATCTGTGAAACGCGTTCTCAGCGACGATCCCGAGTTACGCACGGATATCGAATCGAACAGGCCAACGGGGGAGCCGTGAGCCCGTGAGGCGGCGCTCGACCGCGCCTCAATCGGTCAGCCCGTAGCCCGTTTTGAACAGGTAGACGTCGATCCCCAGTACGAGGAGCGTACACGCCGTCAGCACTGCGAGCGAGGCCAGCGGCGCGAAGTCAGTGTAGGGTTCGGGGAGGATACCGACCGAGATCAGATCCGAGTAGCCAAGCAGGCCGAACCGGACGCTGTCGACCATGTAGACCATCGGATTGAGCAGGGAGAGGTTCACCTGCCACGCCTGCTCGAACGTTCCGAGGGAGTAGAAGACCGCGCCGAAGAACACCAGCGGGCGGAGGATGAACTGGTTCATCACGGTCAGATCGTCGAAGTCTCGAGCGACGAGCCCGCCGATGATGCCGAATCCGGCAAACAGCGACGTGATGACGACCATCGTGGCGACGAGATAGAGCCCGTGCTCGATGCTGATCGGCACGAACAGCCGGCCGACGACGGTGATGATGACGCCGACGATGAGTCCTCGGACCGCGCTGGCACCGACGTAGGCGACGACCATCTCGACGTACGACAGCGGCGAGGTCAACGTCTCGTGGATGTACTCGTTCCACCTGCCGTGGAAGATCGAGAACGAAGCGTTCTCGAAGGCGTTCGAGATCGCGCCCAGCACGACGAGGCCGGGCACGATGAAGAGGATGTAATCGAAGCCGGCGATCTGATCGATCCGGCCGCCGAGGATCAGCCCGAAGACGGCGAAGTAGAGCACGTTCGTGATCGCCGGCGGCATGAACGTGTTCTTGGGCCGGCGGACGAACCGCAGAATCTCCCGGCGGAAGAGCGCGCGGAACCCGACCGACAGCATCAGGCGACCCCTTCCTGTTCGCGCTCGGGTTCGCGTCCGTCGGTCGGGCTCTCGCCGTCGTCCGAACTCTCCGCTGACGACCGCGTCACCGTCCGATCCTCGCTGCGGGTCAGGTCGACGAAGATCTCCTCGAGCGACGTTCTGGTGATCTCGAGATCGGCGATCTCGTGGCCCATCGCCTCGAGGTCGTTGAGTAGTTGCGGTGCGGTCGAACCGCCGTCGTCGACGCGGACCTCGAGCCGCTCCCCGGAGACCGTCGTTTCGTGTGCGTAGGCCCCGAGATCGGGCGTCCTGGCGGGGGCCGACTCGAGGCGGACGGCGATGGTGTCGGTGCCGCGTCCCTTCAGTTCGTCCGGGGTCGCGACGGTCACCTTCCGTCCCTCGTTCATGATTGCCACGCGGTCACAGAGGCGTTCGGCCTCCTCGATGTAGTGGGTCGTGAGGAGGATCGTCGTCCCCTCCTCGTTGAGTTCGGTGACGAGTTCCCAGAGGTCGTGGCGCAGTTGGACGTCGACGCCGGCGGTCGGCTCGTCCAAGATGAGCAGATCGGGCTCGGTGACGAGGGCTCGAGCGAGCAGCAGCCGGCGTTTCATCCCGCCGGAGAGCCAGTCGAAGCGCTCGTCGCGCTTGTCGTAGATGCCGACCCGCTTGAGCACCTCGTCGGCCCGTTCGGCGGCCTCGCTTTCGGGCACGCCGTGATAGCCGGCCTTGTGCTTCAATACTTCCCGAATCGAGAAGAACCTGTCAACATTGAATTCCTGTGGCGCGAGGCCGATCGCGTCGCGGGCCTGCTGGTAGTCGTCCTCGACATCGTAGCCGAAAACCCGCGCGTCGCCGCCGGTCTTGCGGACCAGGCCGACCAGCGTGTTGATGAACGTCGTTTTCCCCGCGCCGTTGGGGCCGAGCAGGCCGAAGAACTCGCCTTCCTCGACGGTCAGCGACAGCTCTTGGAGGGCGCGCAGATCACCGTACTCCTTTACGAGGTCGACGGTCTCGATGGCCGGTGGCATCGCCGAATCGTCGGCCCCGGCCGCGGTTAAGAATGTTGGTCTCGGCACTCGAGCCGGCCGTTACTGCCGGTATCGATTCTCACACTACACCGCTCGCATCGGAACCCCGACGGTCACGGTCCAGCGATCCGCGGTTCAGTCCGCGGTTCGCGGTTGGCCCGACGGCGCGACCGCGCCGCTTTGCTGGACGATGTCGAAGGCGGTCATCACGTCGGTCCGCGAGATCAGCCCGACGAGATCGTCGTCTTCGCGCGGCGTCTCGCCGCGCGAACGGTCAGCGGAACGATGTTCCGCGCTATCGACGACGAGTAGCCGACCGATATCATGCTCTCGCATCCGCTCGATCGCGGTCATGGCGTCCGAACCCGGTGAAATCGTCTGCAGATCCCGCGTCATCACGTCTTCGACGGTGTAGGCGTCCCGTTCGACCGGCTCGATCTCGCGGGCGTCGCTCAGCGTCACGAGCCCGACCAGCCGCTCGTCCTCGAAGGTGTTGGGATCGATGACCGGATACCCGGTGTGGCGCTCCCTGAACATCCGCTGGATCAACGTCGAGACCGTCGTCTCGGGCTCGACGGTGTGGAGATCGTTCGCCGGCGTCATGATGTCGCCGACGGTGACGTCCTGAAAGGCCGCCTTCATCGTCACCTGTTGGGCCTCGCTCGAGGCGGCGATGTAGACGAAGAAGGCGACGCCGATCAGGAGCGGGTTGAACGTAACGAAGAGTCCGAACAGCCCCATGCCGACCGCGAAGAGCTTACCGACGCTTGCGGCCTGCTGGGTCGCCCGCGCGTACGGTTGATTGCGGGCCAGTAGTGCTCGGAGCACTCGCCCGCCGTCCATCGGGAACGCGGGTACCATATTGAAGATGGCGAGGGCGACGTTTAACACGGCGAGGTAGCCGAGGACGAACCGCACGCCGTCGAGACTCACAGGGGTGACGGTGAAAAGCAGGTACGATCCGACGCCGACCAGCACGCTGACGATCGGGCCGGCGACGGCGATGTTGAGTTCCTGTCGCCAGTCTTCGGGCATCTCGGAGAACGCGGCGATCCCGCCGAACAGCCAAAGCGTGATCGATTCGATCGGAAACCCGTACCGCTGGGCGGTCAGCGAGTGGCCGAGTTCGTGGAACACGACGCCGACGAACAGACCGACCGCGGCGGCTAATCCGAGTAGCCACGGCATCGCGCCGCCGGTGATCGCGCCGACGTCGATTCCGGCCGTCAGTCCATCGTTCAGTATCGTCGCGACGCTGTCGATCTGGGCCCCGATAAGATACGCGAACAGCGGGAGTACCAACAGGAACGTCAGATCTAGTTTGATCGGGATCCCGAACAGGGAGCCGATCCGAAAACTCCTCATGGGTACCCGTTTCGGCGGCGGAACCTTAAACACGCCGCCGAGGGACGGGTTCGACCGCAAATGCGTCTGCCCGAACCGTGCTCGCCGTCGCTGTCACTCGACCTTATGTGGCATATATACACAATAATATCTACTAGCATCTATATACCCACTCGACCATAGACTTATACACGAGTTCGTGGTCGCTGTTCGTATGCTGCTGCAAGACGCACAATCGACCGACCGACTCGACCAGTTGCCGACCGAACTCGACTCCGCCCAGAGCAAGCTCGTCTACCTCACCCTCGAGGCGACCGGCGGCGCGACGACCGCGGACCTGAGCCGGCTGCTGAACATGCAGCAACTCACGATTCTGAGCGTGCTCTCCTCGCTCGAGAGCGAGGATCTGATCGCACAATCCGGCTCCGAATACGTCCTCGCGAACTGAGTTCCGGGTGCGGTCAGTCATCAACCGCCCGCGGAGCCGACTCGACGCGGCGCTTCGAAGCCTTTATCCGCTCGGTGGGCTTCCGTTTTCGTAAGTAACCACCATGTCCGACAAACCTGCCTCCATGTACCGGGAGATCAGTAAGCCGGCCTACACGCGCCGCGAATACATTACTGGCATCCCCGGATCGAAGATCGCACAGCACAAGATGGGCGACGCCCAGGCGAACGCCGAGGACTACCCCGTCCAGATCAGCCTCGTCACGGAAGAAGAGGTCCAGATCCGCCACGGAAGCCTCGAGGCCTCGCGCCTCTCGGCGAACCGTCATATGCTGAAAAACGCCGGCGAGAACAACTACAAGATGGTCCTGCGGAAGTTCCCCCACCACGTCATTCGGGAGAACAAGCAGGCGACGGGCGCGGGTGCAGACCGTGTCTCCGACGGGATGCGACAGGCCTTCGGGAAGATCGTCGGCACCGCCGCTCGCATCGATGCCGGCGAGCGTATCTTCACCATCTGGTGTGACGTCGACGACGCCGAGTTCGCCAAGGACGCGCTTCGGCGCTCCTACAACAAGATCTCGCCGCCGTGTCGCGTCGTCATCGAGCGCGGCGAGGAACAGCTGATCGCATAACGAAATTTTACGCTGCGGTCTATCGCGGTCGCAAACCGCTGCGACCGCGATGTCCCTCGGTAAAATTTCGATCAAAAGCACTCCTCCCTCCGTTCACTCGCTTCTGAGCGGCGCGAAGCGCCGCTCGACCGCTCGCTCACATCAGTCGTCGGCCCGCTCGTTCGTGCCTTCGGCACTCACTCGCGGTCGGTTCGGTGAACCGCCTGCCCTCCCCCGAGTCGTGCGTCTCTCGCCGATGCTCGAGACGCACTCCCGGCCACAGCGTCTCGATTTCAAATTGCTGTCTCGAGCACCTTTTTGCTCGTCTCTCCCCGAGTACCGGGTATGATCGATCTCGCAGTCGCAAACGACGAGGAGACCTTCGAGCGGATGGGGGATCCGCTGGCCGAGCGGGGGATACAGGTTCATCATGTGCCCGTGCGCGAGCGTACGGTCGCGCTCGAGGAGCCGCCGTGGGAGCCCGACGAGTACCATGTTGGCTTCGTCTACCCCGGCCGGCTCATGGAGGGCGGGGTTGCCGACGCCTTGCTCGAGGTGCCATGGCTCAACGACCACGAGACGGTGCTGACTTCGCGGAACAAGGCCGAGGTGCTGGCGCGGCTCGGGCGGGCCGGTCTGCCGGTCCCGGAGTCGGTCTACGTCTCTAACGATGTCGGAGAAGACGAGTTGGCCGACGTCTTCGAGCGGTTCGAGCCGCCGGTCGTGGTCAAGCCCAACTCGACGACGCGGGGCGTCGGCGTCGCGAAGGCCCATGATTTGGACTCGTTTCTGGGCATCTGTGACTACCTCTCGCTGGTCCACGACTACCGGGCGACGGGCGACCAGTCGTTTCTCGTCCAGGAGTACCTCCCGAACGCGACCGACTATCGCGTGATGGTCCTCGAGGGGGAGTACGTCGGTGCGGTCGAGCGCCGGCTACCCGACGCGGCGGTCAGCGAGGGCCAGTGGAAGCACAACGTTCACCGCGGCGCGGAGGCGACCGGGGTCGACCTCCCCGAGGAGTGGCGCGAGCTCGCCGAATCGGTCGCACGCGAACTCGAGATTCCGTTCCTCGGCGTCGACTTACTCGAGACTGACGATCGATTGGTGGTCAACGAGACGAACGCGCGGCCGACGATCGACGAGGAGACGAAGTACGAACCGGACTTCTACGACCGACTGGCGGCCGCGATACGCACCGCTGCGGGGGAAACGTAGTCGGAAAACCGACGACCGCGACGGCCCGATTACTCGAGGCTGATGTCCGAGGACTGTTCGGCGCGATCGAAGACGACTTCGAGGACGCCGTTGTTGTAGGTCGCGGACGCGGTGTGTTCGTTGACGCGGGTCGGCAGGGAGACGCGCTCGTCGTACTGGCGGTGGTCGCTTTCGGCGGAGATCGTCAGCGTCTTGCCGTCGCACTCGAGTTCGATGTTGTCCTTCTCGACGCCGGGGAGGTCCGCGACCACGCGAACCTCGTCGTCGGTCTCGTGGATGTCGACGTGGGTGTCCATCCCGAAGCCGTTGTCGACGTTGTTCGAGGAGTCGAAATTGACGTTGCCGTCCGCGCCGTTCATCATCTCGTTCATCATTCGTTCGATTTCGCGGAACAGATCGTCGAAGGGTTCGTCGCGGTCGTCTCGGCGCATGGGGGTGTCTAGGATATGGCGTGGCAAAAACTTTCTGTCGCTGCTATACGATTCGAGAACCGCTGTCGCCGTCTGTGCTCCTCGAAACAGGCCCATTTGTCCGGCGCTCGGCTCGCGCGGCGCGAGAACGGAATCGAGAGATTTCACGAAAACGGAAGAAATCAACCGCACGAACCGAGACTGCAACGCTCGCGAGACCCTCTACAGCCCGATGCCGAGTGATTCGTTGGTCGTCTCGATGCTCTCCTCGGCGTCGGCGGTCCCGGTCACGGCGCGGATGGCGTCGACGTTTTCCGGCACCACGTCGCTCTCTTGGTGGATGCCCTGGAACAGGTAGAAGTCCCGTCCCTCGGTTGAGATGGACTCCTCCCAGATGCAGTTCTCCCAGATGTCGCCCCGCGGCCGACCCGCGTCGAGGGCGTACTCCTTCAGCGTCCCGCTGCCGTCGATGTCCATCCGTTCGGGGATCAGGAACAGCCGCGATTCGTCGGCGAACAGGTCGCGGACATCGGCGGCGTCGACTTCCTCCTCGAGGGTGACGTTGAGGCTGTGCATGTGCATCAGCGTCGCGGGTACCTTCATCCCGAGCGTGTCGATGTCCAGATCCGGGAAGATGGTCTCGACGTCGGGACCGTGGTGGGACGGGATGGTCACCGGGTTCGGCAGAATGTCGTTGATCGGCCCGCGGTCGGACTGGCCGGGGTCGCCGCCGCGCCGGACCAGCGTCGCGCGGACCTTCTCGACGCCGTATTCCTCGCGCAGCGGCGCGATGACTCGGGAGAGTCCGGTCGTGTTACAGGAGACGACGCGGACGTGATCTGCGTCGACGGCGTTCTCGAAGTTCGAGCGCGCGTTGAAGCTCACGTCGACGAGGTCGGCGTCCTCGCCGCCCTGATAGAGCGCCGGGGTGTCGTATTCCTCGTAGAGGTCCTTGTTCTTGGCTCCGATACCGGACGGCGTGGCGTCGACGACGACGTCGGCGTCGGCCACGAGGTCCTCGACCGGCCCCGCGATCTCGAGGCCGGCTTCGGCGAACAGTTCCTCGCGTTCCTCGACGGCCGCGTAGAGCGGGAATCCCTTGTCGACGGCCGTTTCGGCCTCGAAGTTCGGGCGCGTCTTCGCGACGCCCAGCACCTCCATGTCGGGCTGCTGTCGGACGGCGTCCGCGACGCGCTTGCCGATCGTGCCGTAGCCGTTGATGGCGACCTGTTGCATATACCCGGGAGTGACTCACCGAGCGGGATAATCGTTTCGAGGCCTCTCAGCCGATATTCACTCGAATCGAAGTTCTCACTCGGTCTCGAGGCCGATCTCGAGACGCAGTCACACGGGCCTCACGTCGGCGACTCGAGTTGCCGGCCCATCGGTATCGCTGCCGGAGAAACCCCAGCCCGCTCGCGATCGCGACCGAGGGCAAGACATATCGGCCCGCTCGCCGCACACGCACGTATGACAGCACTTCGAGCCGCGGCGGAGACGGCGGTCCGCCAGTGTCTGAACCTCGAGGCGGGGGAGTCGTGTGCGGTCGTGACCGACGACAAGCGCGAACCGATCGGGGAGGCGATCTACGACGTGGCGAGCGAGATCACCGATGACGCCGTGATCGTCCGCTATCCGCCGGGTGAGACCCACGGCAGCGAGCCGCCGGCACCCGTCGCGGCGGCGATGGCCGGTGCCGACGTGGTGCTCGCGCCGACGACCAAGAGCCTGAGTCACACCCGCGCCCGGACCGAGGCCAACGAGGCCGGGGCACGGGTCGCGACGCTGCCGGGGATCACCGAGGACGTCTTCACGACCGGACTGGCGGCGGATTACGAGTCGATCGCGGCCCACTGCGAGGCGGTCCGGGAACAGGTCGACGACGCCGACGAGATCCGCGTGACGACCGACGCCGGAACCGACATCACGTTCGGCGTCGCGGACCGCGAGTGGCTCTCCGATACCGGCATCGTCCACGACCCCAGCGAGATGTCGAACCTCCCCGCGGGGGAGGTCTTCATCAGCCCCGAGACCGCCGACGGCACCTTCGTCGTCGACGGGACGATGCGGCCCCACGGGTTGCTTGCGGACGGCCACCGGCTCACATTCGAGGTCGAAGATGGCCTCGTCACGCACATCTCGGACGACGAGATCCGCGAAACGATCGAGGGCGCAGCAGCAGATGTCGGCAACGCCGCGTACAACCTCGCGGAACTCGGTATCGGCACGAACGTCGCCGTCACCGAACTCGTCGGCTCGGTCCTGTTAGACGAAAAGGCGGGCGGGACCGTCCACATCGCGATCGGCGACAACGCGGGGATCGGCGGCGAGACGGAAGCGCCGATCCACCTCGACGGCATCCTCCGTGAGCCGACGGTCTTCGCCGACGGCGATCCGATCGAACTGCCGACGCCGGACGCCGACTGATCGAAACACGTTCTCTTCCCTTCTTCCTCCTTCTCCCGTGTTCTGCCAGTCTCGAGCCGGAAGTTCCCGTCCGCGCCCGAACAACACATCAGTATTCCTGTCTGAATCTGGTGGATTCAAGTATGGTTACTGTCTGAGTAAGAACGATGAGCGACACTCGAGCGTACGACATCGAGGGTATCGAACTCGCGGACGATCGCTACACGGTCGAACAGGGCTTTATTCGGAACAAGTACCGAGCGCTCGACACCGACGGCAACGTCGTGCTCCGGGGGAAACAGAAAATGTTGAAGATGAAAGAGGAGTTCCCCTTCGTCGACGCCGACGGCGACGAGGTGTTCACGGTCAAAGCCGGTGGCATCATCGATGTCGCGGGGAACTACGTCCTCACGGACGCCCGAACCGGCGAGGATCTGATCGTTCTGGACAACGACTACTCGCTGCTCCAGGACACGTGGAAGATCCGCGATGCGACCACCGAGGAGAAACTGGCCGAGATCAACTCCCGCGGCGCGATGGTGACGCTGGCCCGGAATATCGTTCCGTTCGGCGGCTGGATTCCCCACAAGTACGAAATCACCGACCAGACGGGCGATCACGTCGGCTCGATCGACGGCCAGGTCTCGCTGCGGGACCGCTACGAAATCGTCATCGACGACGCCAGCTCCGTTCCGAAAGAGCCGATCATCGCCGCGGCAATGGTCATCGACGCGATTCAGGGGAATTGAGCGCGTCTCACGCCCGATTCCGGATCGACCCCGATGCAGTCGGCCGGTTCGGTCCGCCAGCCGAGCATCGCGGGCGGCGACGACCGGTTCAATCGGCTTTTAGGTACGTAGCCGCTACGATGGGCCATGAGCGAAATCCCGGATCGGGTTCCGACGCCCTGTCCTTCGTGTTCGCCGGACCTCGAGACGGTCCACGAGGTACTCACGGAAGGCGGCGGTACCCTCACCGTTCGGTGCAGCGAGTGTAGCCACGTCCACAAAGTCCAGCCCGACCGCGAGAGCGAAGTCACCCTCGATGTCGTCGTCTCGCAGGGCGGCGAGTCCTTTACGGCGAACGTCACCACGCCCGAAGGCGAAATGATCGAAGTCGGTGACGAGTTCATCCTCGAGACAGAGGAGGTGCTCTCGACGGTTCGCGTGACCAGTGTCGAACTCGACGGGCAGAAGCGAGTCGAGGAGGCCCCCGCCGACGAGATCGAGACCGTCTGGACCCGCGAGGTCGACAACGTCGGTGTCAACGTCACCGTCCACCCCCAAGACGGCTCGAAAGACGACAGCCGGAGCATCACAGTCCACGTCCCCGGCGACTACGAGTTCGAGGTCGGCGCGGTCGAATCCTTCGGCGACGACGAGTTCGAGATCGACGCCTTCGTCGTCCGCGGCGACGCCGACGGCTACCGACGAGACCGCTTCGACGTGGAGGGCGATACCGCCTTCGCGAAGGACGTCAAGCGCGTCTACGCCTACGACGAGCAGAGCAGCGCCTGGTCGGCGTGGTAAGCGGTTCCGCCGGTTTCTGACCGCACCCGTATTTGCCACCCGATACCATACGGTTCTCGAGCGCGTACGCCATCTATCTCCATGTTCGACAGTTCCGACAGCGACGAGGCCCCGCGCCAACGGATGGTCGAAACCGTCGCGCCGCGCGTCGACGACGACCGCGTCCTCGCGGCGCTCGAGGCGGTCCCGCGCCACGAGTTCGTCCCGCCCGATCGCCGGGACAGGGCCTACGCCGACCGCCCGCTGCCGATCGGCGACGGCCAGACGATCAGCGCGCCGCACATGGTCGCGATCATGGCCGATCTGCTCGCGGTCGCCCCCGGCGATGACGTCCTCGAGATCGGGACCGGCTGCGGCTATCACGCCGCGGTCACGGCGGAACTGGTCGGCGATGAGGGAGTCTACACCGTCGAGTACAGCGAGGAACTGGCCGAGCGAGCCCGCGACCGGCTCGCGGACCTCGGCTACGACGGCGTCTCGGTCCGCGCCGGCGACGGCCGCGAGGGATGGCCCGACCACGCGCCCTACGACGCGGCGTACTTCACCTGCGCGGCGGCTTCCTTCCCCGACCCCGTCATCGAGCAGGTCAGAACCGGCGGCCAGTTGCTCGCGCCGATCGAGAGCGGGCTCGGCAGTCAACGACTCGTCAGCGCCACGAAGCGGCCGGACGGCTCCCTCGAGCGGACCGAACACGGCGGCGTTCGGTTCGTGGAGATGCGGGGATAGGTCGGCACTGCGACGCCGCCGACTCGAGCCCGTCGTGGGTGACCGCGCAAGCGCGCCATTCATAACAGCCGCCCGGATAGCTGGGGTATGGACCCCGCGGTACTGCGAGAGGATATGGTCGACGGCCTCGAGTCCCCGCCGAGGGACATCCTCGCGGACGAGGACCTCGCGGTCGCGATGCGCGACGTGCCCCGCCACGCGTTTCTCGACGACGAGCGGACGGCCTACGCGGACCGCGACCACGAGGCCCTCGGCACCCGCGTCCTCGCGCCGCGGACGGTGGCGCGACTGCTGCAGGCGCTTGCCCTCGAGGACGACCACTCGGTGCTGATCGTCGGCGTCGGCGTCGGCTACACCGCCGCCGTGGCCGCCGAACTCGTCGGCGAGACCAACGTCCACGCCGTCGACATCTCCCGGCCCCTCGTCGTCGAAGCGCGGGAGAACCTCGCCGAAGCGGACTACGACGGCGTCCTCGTCGACCGTCGGGACGGCGCGGACGGCCTGCCCGAATACGCGCCGTTCGACCGCATCCTCCTCGAGGCCGCTGCCGTCGATCCGCCCCGCGCACTGCTCGAGCAGTTGACCGACGGGGGACGACTGGTCTTTCCGCGCGGCACCCACCAACAGCGACTCGAGGCGGTTTCGGCCGACGGCGAGACCGACCACTTCGACGCCGTCTCGCTCGAGCCGCTGTTGATCGAGGGCGAACAGTCGGGTGCCGTCGAACGCAATCGGACGGCCCGGGAGGACCGCGAGCGGGCGCAACGACGCGCCGAGTCCCGCCGCGGCTGGGAACAGGACTGGATCGAGTGGGACGACGCGACCGACCGGCAGTCCCGGCGGAGCCGATCGCGGTAGCACGGCCGCGCTTCGACCACCGCAGCCCTCACTGACTGTCACTCGAGAGACGCGGGTCTCGTCGAACGGGTTTTCTCGAGAGCAGAGCAACCGGCCGATAGCACTCGCCGCGGAGCGATGTGACTCGACGATATCGGTGCGTCGGAAGTGGGGGGTGGGGGAAAGGGGGGTGGCGACAGTCTGTCTCAGATCGCCATTTACGGGTACACACCGATGGGGGTTAAACGTAATTTCTAATTCTTTAGTGCCGATCGCAAGCAGACACTAATTAATTAGAGCCATCCGATTCCGCTGCAACGGAACCGCGATCTGGTAGTTCTTCGGCTCCTGGTTGTGGGTGAGAGACATCGACGGGGTACTCGAGAAACACCGCTGCTACCCTAACCCTCGAGACGATGAAAGCGCCGCTGCTCAATTCGCCGGTACCTGTTCCCGGACTATTCAGTCGGACCGGCCGTCGAAGGCGACCGTCACAAGCTTCCGCTCGGCCGCCCGCAGGTGGTAGTGATACGTCGGCGGCGACACGCCGAGCGCCTCCGCGAGGTCCTCGCCGGTGCTCTCGCGGGGCCATTCGAAGAAGCCGCTGTAGTGGGCAGCCTGTAACGCCTCGAACTGTTTGTCAGTGAGTAGGTCCGCGAGATAGGTATCGAGCCGCCGTGCCGACCGCGTCTGCGTTGTCTCCCGTTTCGCCACGAGTTCCGTCTCGGGATACGCTTCCTCGATGGCCTCGACCAGCGATCGCGTCTCGACGCCCTGTGGCACCTCGAGGACGACCGTCGAGACGCCGTCTTCGGCCGTCGCCAGCCGTACCTGTACGTCGTAGGTCCGCAACACGTCGAGAAACGGCGTCGACGCGACCGTGAGTTCGTACAGCGTCTGTTCGTCACCCTCGGACACCACCGACAGCGTCTCGATCGACGCCCACGCCGACTCGAGGGCGGCGACCGACGCGGTCGCCGGCGCGCTGACGAACAGCACGATCCCGTCCTCGCCGCGGTCAATGACGCCCTCGAGTGCGATCGGGTCCGTCGTCTCGACGTGTGCCGACAGCCGGTTGAGCAGCAGCCGCGAGTCGCCGACGGCGAGTTCGAGTTCGAGTCGACTGTCGGTCACCATCGCCCGCGTCCGCTCGACCGACCGGATCGCGTGCCCGATCGTCTCCCCGAGTTCGGTAAGCACCGCTCGCTCGCTCTCGCCGACCGAGTCTGCCCCCGAGACGTGGACCACCAGCGCACCGTACCGGCGGTCGTTGGCGAGCAGCGGCACCGCGAGGACCGTCTGATAGCCGTAGGTCAGCGCCGCTTTGCGCCGGGACTGCCAGCGGTCGTCCTCGAGGACGTTGCGGACCAGCTGTCCTTGACCCGCCTCGAGGGTCTCGCGGGCCAGCGCGACCTCGGGTGCTCGATCGCCGTCGTCGCGGATCCGGTCGATGTAAGCCGCGTCGACGCCGGCCCAAGCAGTCGGTGCGGGCGGGTCGTCGTCGCTCGCGGCGATCCATGCGAAGCGATATCGGTCCGTCTTGGCGAGGCGATCGCATACCGTCTCCTCGATTTCCGCGCGCGTCGATGCCTGCGCGACCCCGTGGTTGATCTCCCGGACGATTTCGTTGGTGTGGTTGAGCCGCGTCAGCTCCTCGTTTTTCTGGGTAAGCGTGCGGTCGTGGTCCCGAAGCAATTGCTCGCGTTCGGCCCGATCCAGCGCGGCCTCGGTGTTGGCCGCCAGAATGTGCAACAGCTCGATCATCGTCTCGTCGAACCCGTCGACCTCCTCGCGACCTGCGACCAAGACGCCGTGGGTCCCGAGCGGAACGATCAGTTCGCTCCGGCTCGGCGTCTCGGCGGACTCGAGACCGTCCTCTCGAGGCACTGATGCCCCCTCGCTCTCCTCGCAGTGGACGTTCTCGTAGTAGGCGCTTTCGCCCTCTGAAAACGGCGCCCAGACCAGCCCCTCGCCCCGATCGAAGGTCTGCTTCGGATCTCCCCACTCGGGACATCGCGCCGTCGAAGCCGCGTGCTCCAGGCGGCCGGCCGTCGGCTCGAACGCGTAGGCCGCGGCGACCGCCACGTCGAGGAGTTCGGCGGCCGTCTCGACCGCCGATCGGTAGATCTCGTCTTTGGTCTCCGCCCGCATCAGGTCCCGCGTCGTCTCGTGTAACGCCGTCACCGTCTGCTCGTAGCGGCGCTCGCTCTCGCGGAGTTCCGTCTCGGTCCGATACTGCGCGACCGCGTTCGTGATCTGGTTCGCCAGCAACGCGTACTGCTTTTTGCCGGACTCTTTCTGCAGGTACTGGGTCACGCCCGCCGCGATCGCCTCGCTGGCGATTTCCTCCGATCCCCGCCCCGTAAACAGGATGAAGGGCAGATCGGGGTCGTCCTCGCGAACCCGCCCCAGCAACTCGAGGCCGGTCATCGCCGGCATCTCGTAATCGCTGACGATACAGTCGACATCGCGGCGTTCAATCGCGGCGAGCGCCGCCGCGCCGTCGGTCGCTGTCTCGGCGACGATCGACTCGCGCTCGCGCTCGAGCATCTCCCCGGCGAGGTCGGCGAAGCCGGGTTCGTTATCGACGACGAGTACGGTGATCCGTTCTGTCATTGTCTACATTCCCACGCTACTGTTTTCTGACGTACTGATGAGGAATGACTAAACAATTAGCATTTGACTGTCGCTCGTTCGAATTACCTAGTGGTCTTATTTGAACTCGATTCGGAAGAGCACGGAATGCAGCCGTTAAATTCGTACTCCGCCGCCCAGTTTATCGATGGATGGTCTATTTCGGACTCGAACCGAAGTTCCATCTTCTGTTCCGTTGCGTCGGCCGCACGGATCCAGTAAAACCGCTCGTTTTCGGGATAATAGACCAGAAACGCGTCGATCGATCCGTGATACGTCTCCTCGTGGTAGGTTCCGTCTTTCGTCGTCTGTGAGTGCGTGTTGAATCGGAGCGTTTCCGGCTTATTCGACCACCCTGTTTTGCACTGAATTCGGTAGAGTTCGGTTCCGTCGTCGACGATCAGGTCATATTTGTCGTTATCGCCGAACGGAATCGAGACGCTGTGACCAGCCGCGATGAGTTCGGAAATCGCTCTCGCTTCGGTTTCGTCGCCAACTGCTTTCGAATTTCGCATACCGTGAGACGCCGCGGGATCCGGTAAGAACAATCGGGTGACGAGACAGTCGTAGTGTTACTCCCTTGGACGTGGTTTTTGCTGAAAGCAACAGCCTGCTTCGCTTACGGCCCGTTCATGACCTCGTACCGACACACGAAGCACTCGTCGATTTGGTCCTCGAAAAAGCGCCCGAGGCGGGATTTGAACCCGCGTCACAACCGTGACAGGGTTGTATGATGGGCCACTACACCACCCGGGCTTGCAACTCTTGGTTGCCCGGTCACAGTATTAAGGGTTTTGTTCCGAGATTGTTCAGACAGCCAAGTGACAAACCGGCACATCGAGGCGAACTATTTGTCAGCAGTGACCACGGCTCTGCAATCTCGAGTCAATATATTCTCATCGACAAATAAGCATGATTGCGGCAAATATTCTCCTCGGTGAGAGTGCGAGTCGCGACGCTTTCATCGCTCTCTCCGATCGGTTTCATACTCGCCGCTCGCGGTTGCATGCGAGAGCATCTGCTTGAGGCGCTATGCGCCACGCGTTGCTCGTCGCGTTGATCTTCGAAAAGCGCCTGAGGCGGGATTTGAATCCGACAGAGACGTTCCGGGCTGCGGTCTCACTTCGTTCGACCGTTCCGGGCATGTGACTCTTTGTTTTCAAATCCCTTATTCCGTTTCTTGAGGAACAGCGACTCGCTCCGCTCGTCGATTTAGTCTTCGAAAAAGCGCCCGAGGCGGGATTTGAACCCGCGTCACAACCGTGACAGGGTTGTATGATGGGCCACTACACCACCCGGGCTCCATCACATCGTTACCCGCTGCTAGTATTAAGGCTTTTCAATTATTCGCCGTATGGTACGGGCAACCGCCACGTGATTACCCGCTCGAGCCGGCCACACACGACTGTCCCGTGACACCGTTGCACACGACCCACAAGGAATATAACTGAGAACCGGATACTCACGAGTGTGATCGACGGTTCCGGTCAGGTTCGCCCGGCCGGGTAGCCCTGCTTGTGCGTCGAGTTAGTAACCGTTAAATGCCTCCCGCCGCTATCTGCCTGTAGTATCTCGTGACAGCCGCTTCTCTCCCAATAGCCGACACGCACACCCACACTCACACCAATACATGGTAGACGTAAGCCAACACGAACTGGTTCCGGAGCACACCGTCCTCGAGGAGGAGGCCCTCGAGGAAGTGCTCGAGGAATACGATATCGACCGTACAGATTTACCGAAGATAAAGCGCACCGATGCCGCGCTGCCGGACGACGCAGAGCTCGGCGACGTAATCAAGATCGTTCGCGACTCGCGGACGACCGATCAGTCAGTCGTCTATCGATACGTGGTGGAATAAATGGCAATGGAACTCAACCGCGACAAACGACGAGAGATCTCGCGCGAATACTTCTCGAAGGAACGGATCGCCGAACATCACTACCGCTCGTTTAACGCCTTCCTCAACCGGGGGATGCAGGAGGTCGTCGACGAGAAGGAGACGATCGATACGGACATCGGCGACAAGGAAGGCGAGGAGCCGGTCCACGTCGAACTGGGCGATGTCCGCGTCGTCACGCCCCGCGTTCGGGAGGCCGACGGCTCCGAAGAACTGCTGTACCCACAGGAGGCCCGACTCCGAAACATCACCTACTCCGCGCCGGTGTTCATGGAAATGTCCATCGTCAAGGGCGAGGAGGGCGACGAGCGGGTCGTCGACTCGACCGAGACGAAGATCGGCCGGATGCCGATCATGGTCGGCTCCGACAAGTGTAACATCGCCGGCTTCTCCGACGAGGAACTGATCGAGATCGGCGAGGACCCCGCCGACCCCGGCGGCTACTTCATCGTCAACGGCTCCGAGCGGGTCCTGATGACCAGCGAGGACCTCGCACCCAACAAGATCCTCGCCGAGTACGACACCAAGTACGGCGACGAGATTCAGGTCGCAAAGACCTTCTCGCAGCGCCGTGGCTACCGCGCGCTGGTGCTGTGCGAACGGAACCGCGAAGGGCTACTCGAGGTCTCGTTCCCGTCGGTGTCGGGCTCGATCAACTTCGTCACACTCGTACGCGCACTCGGGCTCGAGAGCGACGAGGAGATCGTCCACAAGGTCTCGAACGACCCCGAGGTCGTCAAGTACATGCTCGAAAACCTCGAGGAAGCGGAGGTCCAGACCGAAGAGGGGGCCATCGAGGAACTCGGGAAACGCGTCGCCTCCGGCCAGGGGAAAAACTACCAGCTCAAGCGGGCCAACTACGTCATCGACCGCTATCTGCTGCCCCACCTCCACGAGGACGGCGTCGAAGAGGAAGACGTCCGGATCAACAAGGCCCACTACCTCTGTCGGATGGCCGAGGCCTGTTTCGAACTCGCGCTCGGTCGGCGCGAGTCCGATGACAAGGACCACTACGCGAACAAGCGCCTGAAGGTCAGCGGCGACCTGATGAAGGACCTGTTCCGGACCGCGCTGAACAAGCTGGCCCGGGACGTGAAGTACCAACTCGAGCGCGCCAACATGCGCAACCGGCAGCTCTCGGTGAACACGGTCGTCCGCTCGGACGTCCTGACCGAGCGCCTCGAGCACCCGATCGCGACGGGTAATTGGGTCGGCGGCCGCTCGGGCGTGAGCCAGCTGGTCGACCGAACGGACTTCATGGGCGTGCTGTCGCACCTGCGCCGGCTTCGCAGCCCGCTGTCGCGCTCGCAGCCACACTTCGAAGCGCGGGACCTGCACGCGACCCAGTGGGGTCGCATCGGGCCCTCCGAGACGCCGGAGGGGCCGAACTGTGGGCTGGTGAAGAACTTCGCGCAGTCGATGGAGCTCTCCCAGAACGTCGAGGACGAACAGGAACTCAAACGCGAACTGGCATCCATGGGGGTCGAGGGCATTCCCGGCCTCGAGGGAATCGAACGAACGGCGGCCTCAGGGGACGACTAAATCATGAGCAGCCAACAACGAGAGGCGAAAGTCTACGTCAACGGATCGCTGGTGGGGACCCATCCCGATCCGCACGAACTGGCAGAACAGATCCGGGAAGCACGACGCATCGGCGACGTCAGCGAGATGGTCAACGTCTCGGTGAAAGATCGCACCCGCGAAGTGATCGTCAACGCGGACGCAGGACGGGCCCGCCGACCGCTGCTTGTCGTCGAGGACGGCGAGCCGCGCATCTCCGACCAGGAGATGGAGGCGCTCAACGAGGGCGACCTCGAGTTCGAGGATCTGGTCGATCACGGCTACATCGAGTTCATCGACGCCGAGGAGGAAGAGGACATTCTCGTCGGCGTCGACGAGGACGATCTGACCGAGAAACACACCCACCTCGAGATCGACCCCTCGCTGATCTTCTCGATCGGTGCGGGGATGATTCCGTATCCCGAGCACAACGCCTCGCCCCGCATTACGATGGGGGCAGGGATGATCAAGCAGTCGCTGGGGCTGCCGAGCGCGAACTACCGCATTCGACCGGACACGCGCCAGCACCTGCTGCACTACCCGCAGCTCTCGATGGTCAAGACCCAGACCACCGAACAGATCGGCTACGACGAGCGGCCGGCGGCACAGAACTTCGTCGTCGCCGTCATGAGTTATGAAGGGTTCAACATCGAGGACGCGCTGGTCATGAACAAGGCCAGCGTCGAACGCGCGCTCGCCCGCTCCCATTTCTTCCGGACCTACGAGGGCGAGGAACGCCGGTACCCCGGCGGTCAGGAGGATCGCTTCGAGATTCCCTCCCAGGACGTCCGCGGTGCCCGCGGCGAGGAAGCGTACAACCACCTCGACGAGGACGGCCTCGTCAACCCCGAGACGACGGTCGACGAGAACTCCGTCCTGCTCGGGAAGACCTCCCCACCGCGGTTCCTCGAGGAGCCCGACGACATGGGCGGTCTCTCGCCACAGAAACGACGCGAGACCTCCGTCACCATGCGATCCGGCGAGTCCGGGATCGTCGACACCGTCACGCTCATGGAGGGCGAGGACGGCTCAAAGCTCTCGAAGGTCTCGGTGCGCGACGAGCGGATCCCCGAACTCGGGGACAAGTTCGCGTCGCGACACGGCCAGAAGGGTGTCATCGGCCACCTCGCACCCCAGGAAGACATGCCCTTCACCGAGGGGGGCGTCGTTCCGGACCTCGTGTTGAACCCCCACGCGCTGCCGTCACGGATGACCGTCGGCCACATCCTCGAGATGATCGGCGGCAAGCTCGGCGCGATGGAGGGTCGCCGCGTCGACGGGACGCCGTTCCTCGGCGAGGACGAGGACGAACTTCGGAGCGGACTCGAGGACTCCGGCTTCGATTCGGCCGGTAAGGAGACCATGTATTCCGGCGTCACCGGCGAGAAGATCGAGGCCGAGATCTTCGTCGGCGTCATTTTCTACCAGAAGCTCTACCACATGGTCTCGAACAAGCTGCACGCCCGCTCGCGCGGACCGGTGCAGGTGCTGACCCGGCAGCCGACGGAGGGGCGCGCCCGCGAGGGCGGACTCCGTATCGGGGAGATGGAACGCGACGTGTTCATCGGCCACGGGGCCGCGATGACGCTGAAAGAACGACTCCTCGACGAGTCCGACCGCGAGTTCATCCACATCTGTGCGAACTGTGGGATGAGCGCGGTCGAAAACGTCGAACAACGGCGTGTCTACTGTCCGAACTGCGACGAGGAAACCGATATCCACGAGATCGAGATGAGTTACGCCTTCAAGCTCCTCTTAGACGAGATGAAGGCGCTGGGTATCGCACCGCGACTCGAACTGGAGGACGCCGTCTAACCCATGCAAGACACGACACCCAAAGACATCGGTTCGCTCTCCTTCGGGCTCATGGAGCCCGAGGAGTACCGGGAGATGAGCGCGACGAAGATCATCACCGCTGACACCTACGACGACGACGGGTTCCCCATCGACATGGGGCTGATGGACCCGCGTTTGGGCGTGATCGACCCCGGCCTCGAGTGTAAGACCTGCGGGAAGCATTCGGGTTCCTGTAACGGTCACTTCGGCCACATCGAACTGGCCGCACCCGTCATCCACGTCGGCTTTACGAAGCTCATCCGGCGGCTCCTGCGAGGGACCTGTCGGGAGTGTTCGAAGCTCCTCCTCACCGAGGACGAACGCGACGAGTTCCGCGACCAGCTCACGGAATCCCGGAAGCTGAGCCGCGATCTCAACGACGTGACGAAAGCGGCGATCCGGCAGGCTCGCAAAAAGGACCGGTGTCCGTTCTGTGGCGAAATCCAGTACGACATCGACCACGAGAAGCCGACCACCTACTACGAGGTCCAGCAGGTCCTCACGAGCGAGTACTCCCAGCGCATCGCCGGTGCGATGCAAGGCGACGAGGAAGAAGGCGTCGAGCGAACGACGCCGGACGAACTCGCCGAGCAGACGGAGATCGAACTCACTCGAGTCAACGAGATCCTCTCGGGCTCGTTCCGTCCGCGGGAGAGCCAGCGCAAGGCCATCGAGAAGGCCTTAGATATCGATCTGACCGAAGAGGACACGAACAAGCTGATGCCCAGCGACATCCGGGACTGGTTCGAGAACATCCCGGACGAGGACATCGAGGTACTGGGGATCAACCCCGAGCGATCCCGTCCAGAGTGGATGATCCTCACTGTCCTTCCGGTTCCGCCGGTCACCGCGCGACCGTCGATCACGCTGGATAACGGCCAGCGCTCCGAGGACGACCTCACCCACAAGCTGGTCGACATCATCCGCATCAACCAGCGGTTCATGGAGAACCGCGAGGCGGGTGCGCCCCAGCTGATCATCGAGGACCTCTGGGAACTGCTCCAGTACCACGTCACCACCTTCATGGACAACGAGATCTCGGGGACGCCGCCGGCGCGACACCGCTCCGGTCGGCCCCTGAAGACCCTCTCCCAGCGGCTCAAGGGCAAGGAGGGTCGCTTCCGGGGCTCGCTGTCGGGGAAGCGCGTGAACTTCTCCGCTCGAACCGTCATCTCGCCGGACCCGACGCTCTCGATGAACGAGGTCGGCGTTCCCGACCGGGTCGCAAAGGAGATGACCCAGACGATGAACGTCACCGAACGCAACGTCGCGGACGCCCGACGGTTCGTCTCGAACGGCCCCGAGGGCCACCCCGGCGCGAACTACGTCCGACGGCCGGACGGTCGTCGGCTGAAGGTGACCGAGAAGAACTGCGAACAGCTCGCCGAAAAGATCGAGGCCGGCTGGGAGGTCAACCGCCACCTCATCGACGGCGACATCGTCATCTTCAACCGGCAGCCATCGCTCCACCGGATGTCGATCATGGCCCACGAGGTCGTGGTCATGCCGTACAAGACGTTCCGGCTGAACACCGTCGTCTGTCCGCCGTACAACGCCGACTTCGACGGCGACGAGATGAACATGCACGCGCTCCAAAACGAGGAGGCCCGCGCCGAAGCGCGCGTCCTCATGCGCGTCCAAGAGCAGATGCTCTCGCCGCGGTTCGGCGAGAACATCATCGGGGCCATTCAGGACCACATCTCCGGGATGTATCTCCTGACTCACGACAACCCCCGATTCAACGAGACGCAGGCGCTGGATCTGCTCCGTGCGACCCGGATCGACGAGCTTCCGGACCCCAGCGGCGTCGACGACGAGGGCGAGCCGTTCTGGACCGGCTACGACGTCTTCTCCGAACTGCTGCCCGACGATCTGAACCTCGAGTTCACCGGCACCGTCGGCGACGAGGTCGTCGTCGAGGACGGCCAGTTGCTCAAAGGCACCATCGCCGAGGACGAGGTCGGCGAGTTCGGCGGCGAGATCGTCGACACGATCACGAAGGTCTACGGCAACACGCGCGCTCGGATCTTCGTCAACGAGGTCTCGACGCTGGCGATGCGTGCTATCATGCACTTCGGGTTCTCGATCGGGATCGACGACGAGACCATCCCCGGCGAAGCACAGGCCCGCATCGACGAGACCATCGCGGACGCAAACGACCGCGTCGAAGAGCTGATCGAGGCCTACGAGAACAACGAACTCGAGAGTCTCCCCGGCCGAACGATCGACGAGACCCTCGAGATGAAGATCATGCAGTCGCTCTCGCGTGCGCGTGACAACGCGGGTAACATCGCTGACGAGCACTTCCAAGACGACAACCCCGCCGTCGTCATGGCCAACTCCGGTGCGCGTGGGTCGATGCTCAACCTGACCCAGATGGCCGGTGCGGTCGGCCAGCAGGCGGTTCGGGGCGAGCGAATCAACCGCGGCTACGAGGACCGAACCCTCTCTCACTACGAGCCCAACGACCTTTCGGCCGAGGCACACGGATTCGTCGAGAACTCCTATACGAGCGGGCTCACACCTCGAGAATTCTTCTTCCACGCGATGGGTGGCCGCGAGGGCCTGGTCGACACGGCAGTCCGGACCTCGAAGTCCGGCTACCTGCAGCGGCGGCTGATCAACGCACTCCACGAACTCGAGACTCAGTACGACGGAACGGTTCGCGATTCCAGCGACACCATCATCCAGTTCGAGTTCGGCGAGGACGGCACCAGTCCTGTGAAGGTCTCCTCGGACGACGACAACGACATCGACGTCGACCAGATTGCGAGTCGCGTACTCGACTCCGAGTTCGACTCCGAGACGGAACGAGACGAGTTCCTCGGCACCCGACCCGAGCCGACGAACCTCTCGGAACACGCCGACGATCGACTGACCGACGGTACGGAGGTGAGCTCCGATGACTAACGTCGACTACGCCGTCGACGACGACACGATCGCGGTCGTCGAGGACACCGACCTGCCCCGCCGACTCAAAGACGAGGTCTACGAGACCCTCGAGGCCCGTGAGGGCGCGACGGTCGAGGAGGCCAACGAACTCGCGGCGGCCGTCGAAACCCGCTATCTCAACACGCGGGTCGACCCGCTCGACCCCGTCGGGACGGTTTCGGCCCAATCGATCGGCGAACCCGGAACGCAGCTGACGATGAACACGTTCCACTACGCCGGCGTCGCAGAGATCGACGTGACTCAGGGGCTGCCCCGACTGATCGAGCTCGTCGACGCCCGAAAGACCCCGGACACGCCGATGATGACTGTCTACCTCGAGGGCGAGTACGCGACCGAACGCGAGAAGGCCCACGAGGTCGTCTGGAACATCGAGGCGACCCAGATCCTCGCGCTGGGTGACGTGTCGACGAACGTCGCCGACATGCGCGTCCAGATCGCGCTCAACGAGGACACCCTCGAAGAGCGGATGATTTCGGCCGAGGAAGTCGCCGAGATCATCGAGGATTCCCTCGGCGTGAAGACGATCCAGCAGGGATCCCAGATCGAATTCGGTCCCGAGGAGCCGTCCTACCGCGATCTCCTCCAACTGGTCGAGGAACTGCGTGACATCACGTTCAAGGGGATCGAAGAGGTCTCGCGGGTCGTTATCCGCCGCGAGGAACTCGACAACGGCAACGAGGAGTTCGTCCTCTACACCGAGGGATCGGCCTTCGGTGACGTCCTCGATATCGAGGGCGTTGACGCCTCGCGGACGACATGTAACAACATCCACGAGATCCACCGCAATCTCGGCATCGAGGCCGCCCGCGAAGCCATCATCGAGGAGACGAACAACACGCTCGCCGAGCAGGGACTCGACGACGTCAACGTCCGGCACCTGATGCTGGTCGCGGACATGATGAGCAACCGCGGCGAGATCGAGTCGATCGGTCGCCACGGCATCTCGGGCTCGAAGGAGTCCGTCCTCGCCCGCGCGGCGTTCGAGGTGACGGTCAACCACCTGCTCAACGCCGCGATCCACGGCGAGGTCGACGACTTAGACGGCGTCACGGAGAACGTCATCGTCGGCAAACCGATCAAGCTCGGGACCGGCGACGTCGATCTCCGCATGGGATCGACCTCCTCCGGGAGCAGTCAGGCCGACTGATCGATGGGCGTTACCCTCGATGACGACGCCCGCCAATACCTCGCCGCGTTCGAGGATGTAACGGGTGTCGACGGCCGGGACTGCCTCGTCACCGAGGGCGGTGACAGGCTCCTGATCGTCGTCGAACGCGGCGGCATGGGCGAGGCGATCGGCCCCGGCGGCCGCACGGTCGAACGCCTCGAGGACCGGGTCAACGCACAGGTCCGCCTCGTCGAAGGGGCGGAGACGGCCGAGGCGTTCGTCGCGAACCTCCTCGCGCCCGCGGCGGTGTACAACGTCACGATCAGCGAGAACAACGACACCGTCGCCTACGTCGAGGTCGCGGAAGATGACCACGGCGTCGCGATCGGCACGAACGGGCGGACGATCGACGCCGCCCGAACGCTCGCGGCGCGGCATTTCGGGATCGACGACGTACAGCTGATCTGAGGTCGTCGATCGCGGTGATTTTCCCGTTTCGAGATCGGTCGCTTCGACAGCGACTGCTCGTCGCAGCCGGCCGCCGTTCGGACACCTCTCGCCTGCCGAGGGTCGCTAACCCGCGCTCGTTCGGTAACTCGAGTCAACGAAACGCCCACAGATTCGGCGAGCACTGTTCCTAAAGCGATCTGGAGCCGTAACGCCGGATCGAAACAGGTCGCTTAAGTGCCTTCGACGGATAGCGGCCCCTATGGCAAACGGCAAATACGCCGCGCGCAAGCTCAAGAAGGACCGCCAGAATCAGCGGTGGTCCGACTCGGACTACGCGCGCCGCGCCCGTGGACTTCGCGAGAAGTCCGACCCGCTCGAGGGCGCACCTCAGGCTCGCGGTATCGTACTCGAAAAGGTCGGCATCGAAGCCAAACAGCCCAACTCGGCGATCCGAAAGTGCGTCCGAGTCCAGCTGATCAAAAACGGGAAACAGGTCACCGCGTTCTGTCCCGGTGACGGTGCGATCTCGTTCATCGACGAACACGACGAAGTCACCATCGCCGGGATCGGTGGGGCGAAGGGTCGTGCGATGGGTGACCTCTCCGGTGTCAACTACAAGGTCGACAAGGTCAACGGCGTCGCGCTGAAGGAACTCGTTCGCGGGAACGCGGAGAAACCGGTGCGATAATCATGGCTGCAGAAGATCAACCAGATCCGGACGCGCCGGCCGGTGGTGCAGACGTTTCGGCAAAGCTCTTCGGCACGTGGGACCTCGTCGAGATCGAGTACGCAGACCCCTCGACCGAGCGCTACATCACGGTGTCGCCCGTCGCTCACACCGCGGGTCGTCACGCCAGCAAGCAGTTCAAGAAGTCCGAGATCTCGATCGTCGAGCGCTTCATCAACCGCTTGATGCAGACCGAGGAGAACACGGGCAAGAAACAGCAGTCACTCAACTACGTCCGTGATGCCTTCGACATCATCAACGAGCGCACCGAGGACAACCCCATTCAGGTGCTCGTCACGGCAGTCGAGAACGCGGCCCCGCGGGAGGAGACCGTCCGCCTGAAATACGGTGGCATCTCGGTCCCGAAGGCCGTCGACGTCGCTCCCCAGCGCCGCGTCGATCAGGCGCTGAAGTTCCTCGCGGAGGGCGTCTACAACGACTCGTTCAAGACGACGACTGACGTCGAAGAGGCCATCGCCCGCCAGCTCATCGGCGCGGCCAACTACGACGTCCAGACCTACGCGGTCAGTCAGAAAGAGGAGAAAGAACGCGTCGCGGCTGCCGCCCGCTAAGCGGCCCGTCTTTCGGCTGTTTTCTCTCGAGGCTGCAGGTCGCTATCGACAGTTCTAACCATCAGGTCGATCCACGGCTGACTCAGTCCGCGGCGTGACTTTCACTGCCGACGTAGGACCGCGTCGCGTCGACGAGCACCTGTCGGTACGCGCTCGTGTCCGGTTCCCGCGCGAGTTCCCGAAAGCGGCGTTTGAACCCGTCGAAGTCGATCTCTGGGGCGTCCATCGCGGCCGCGTGCGCGAGGTCGTACAGCCGGTGGTCCTCGTCGACCAGATCGTGTCGCTCCGCGAGCGCGAGCGCGAAGGCCGCGTTCACCGCCGTGATCTCGGGATCTGCGCTCGCGGAGAGTCGTTCGAAGCCGGGTCTGGACGGCGTTTCGGGCCGGTCGGCGACGGCCGCCGCGAGACTCGACTCGAGGAAGGAGAGCAGTTTCTCGCCGGGACCGACCGAGAGCGTGATGTCGTCGGCGTAGATGTCTTTCATGTGGTTTGCGATCTGGTAGCAGTGTGAAAGCTTGCGCCGTTCGACGCTCTTGCCGGCCAGTGCGAGGTAGAGCACCTCCTCTGTGGACTGGGTGTGGGAGGGGTGTTGCTGTTCGTGGCGGGCCATGTGAGCGAACTCGTGGAGGGCGAGTTCGGGAGCCATCGCCGAGGAGGCGGCCTGCCTCGAGATGTTCAGCACGTGGCGGTCGTCGTAGTGGGCGGCCCACGTCCGCTCGTCGGGGTCGTCCCGCAGGCGGATGTGGACCGGCAGCGAGAGGTCCTGTTCGGTTTCGAAGCGGTCGCGGGCGCTGAGGAATGGAGAAGTCGGTCCCGGGCCCTGTACTCGAATATTCATGTGTGACTGTACCAAGAGTCCGACGGGATTTGACTCTTTTGTGCGGTTGCACGGAACCGAACCGCCCTCTGCCCGCCGACGGATCGTCCCCGGTCGTCAGCGCGGACCGGTTCCCAGCCGGGTGACGGCCCAGCCGTGGACTCGGCGTTGCCACGGCCCGCGGAATGATGAGAACCGTTCACTCACTCAAACTGGATATTCAAACGCTCGGACCGGAAAGAACGACGAAATCCGGCGGCGACGAAACACTACCCTTTTGACCCCGCTGGCGGTATTGGGGGATATATGGGCCGACGCAAGAAGATCGTCCAAGAGTGTGAACGGCTGATGGACGACCCGGAGAACATCCGGAACATCGCCATCGCCGCTCACGTTGACCACGGAAAAACGACCCTTACGGACAACCTCCTGGCTGGTGCCGGCATGATCTCCGACGAGACTGCCGGCGAGCAGCTCGCGATGGACACCGAAGAGGACGAACAGGAACGCGGGATCACCATCGACGCGGCTAACGTTTCGATGACCCACGAGTACGAGGATCAGAACCACCTGATCAACCTCATCGACACGCCGGGCCACGTCGACTTCGGTGGCGACGTCACGCGAGCGATGCGCGCCGTCGACGGCGCGCTCGTCGTCGTCGACGCCGTCGAAGGGGCCATGCCCCAGACCGAGACGGTGCTGCGACAGGCCCTGCGCGAGGGCGTCAAGCCGACCCTGTTCATCAACAAGGTCGACCGCCTCATCTCCGAACTCCAGGAAGGAGCCGAGGAGATGCAGGAGCGACTCCTTTCGGTCATCCGCGACGTCAACGAGCTCATCCGCGGGATGACCGAGGACATGGACGATATCGAGGACTGGACGGTCTCCGTCGAAGAGGGGACCGTCGGCTTCGGTTCTGCCCTCTACAAGTGGGGCGTCTCCATGCCCTCGATGCAGCGCACCGGCATGGACTTCGCCGAGATCATGGAACTCGAGCGCGCCGACAAGCGCCAGGAGCTCCACGAGCGAACCCCGCTGTCGGATGTCGTGCTCGACATGGTCTGTGAGCACTTCCCGAACCCGATCGACGCCCAGCCCCGACGTATCCCACGCGTCTGGCGTGGCGACGACCAGTCCGAGATCGCCGAACAGATGCGTCTGGTCGACGAGGACGGCGAAGTCGTCCTGATGGTCACCGACATCGCGATGGACCCCCACGCGGGCGAAGTCGCCTCCGGCCGCGTCTTCTCGGGCACCCTCGAGAAGGGCCAGGAGCTGTACGTCTCCGGGACCGCGGGCAAGAACCGCGTTCAGTCCGTCGGCGTCTACATGGGCGGCGAGCGCGAGGAAGTCGACGAGGTTCCCGCCGGGAACATCGCCGCCGTCACCGGTCTCAAGGACGCGATCGCCGGCTCGACCGTCTCCGGCGTCGAGATGACGCCCTTCGAGACGATCGAGCACATCTCCGAGCCGGTCATTACGAAGTCCGTCGAGGCCCAGAACATGGACGACCTGCCGAAGCTGATCGAGACGCTTCGACAAGTCTCCAAGGAGGACCCGACGATCCAGATCAACATCAACGAGGACACCGGCGAGCACCTGATCTCCGGGCAGGGTGAGCTCCACCTCGAGGTCATCACCCAGCGTATCGAGAAGAACCAGGGCATTCCGGTCAACACCGGCGAACCGATCGTCGTCTACCGCGAGCAGCCCCAGCAGGCGAGCGATCAGGTCGAGGGCATCTCGCCGAACCGCCACAACCGTTTCTACATCTCCATCGAGCCGATGAACGACGAGCTCGTGGAGACGATCCAGCGAGGCGAGGCCTCGATGGACATGCCCGAGCAGGACCGCCGTGAGGCCCTGCAAGAGGCCGGCATGGACAAGGACGATTCCCAGGAAGTCGAGCACATCCACGGGACCAACATCCTCATCGACGACACGAAGGGTATCCAGCACCTCAATGAGACGATGGAACTCGTCATCGAGGGCCTCGAGGAAGCCCTCGATAACGGTCCGCTGGCCAACGAGCCGGTCCAGGGATCGCTTATCCGTCTGCACGACGCGCGACTCCACGAGGACACCATCCACCGCGGTCCGGCACAGGTCATCCCCGCGACCCGCGAGGCCGTCCACAAGTCGCTGATCGACGGCAAGATCAAGATGCTCGAGCCGATGCAGGACGTCCGTATCGACGTGCCCAACGACCACATGGGCGCTGCCTCCGGCGAGATTCAGGGCCGTCGTGGCCGCGTCGACGATATGTACCAGGAAGGCGATCTGATGGTCGTCGAGGGCATCGCGCCCGTCGGCGAGATGATCGGCTTCGCGAGCGACATCCGCTCCGCGACCGAGGGTCGTGCCTCCTGGAACACGGAGAACGCCGGCTTCGAGGTCATGTCCGACTCGCTCCAGCGTGACAAGATCATGGAGATCCGCGAGCGCAAGGGCATGAAACTCGAGCTGCCGCCGAGTATCGACTACATCTAAACGCCGTTCTCACCGGTTTTCTTCGGGTGCGCTCGCTGCCGCGCACTGCTTGGAGAACAACTGTCTCGCGAACGCGTCGCGAGACGCTTTCCGTCTTCTTTCGATCGTCAAGAGCGGTGGGTCGCGTCGGTACGTCCTCACGCCGTCAGGACCTTCAGGAAGAAGGGAGCCATGACGAAGAAGACGACCAATGCGAGCCACCACGTGGCCAGAACGAACGCCCCGACGACAAACAGCACGCCGATAACCGAGGCAACGACCTTCTGATGGAGATCGATGTACATACCCGTAGATCCGATTTCACCACTATAATCGTTCTCGTTGACAGAAAACGGACGAGCCGCGAAATGTCGATCTGCTCTATTCTCGCTCGCCTGCACCGAGCGCGCTCTCGCCGACCTTTTCGTGCCCCTCGATGACCGCTTTGCCGCCCATGTACGGCTGCAGCGGTTCGGGGATCGTGACGGTGCCGTCCTCGTTCTGGTAGTACTCGAGGATGGCGACCATGACCCGCGGAATCGCCAGTCCCGAGGCGTTCAGGGTGTGCAGGTACTCGGCCGATTCGTGGCGTTCGGGCCGGTAGCGCAGGCCGGCGCGGCGGGCCTGGAAGTCCTCGAAGTTCGACGCGCTCGAGACCTCGAGCCAGCGCCCGCCTTCCTCGGGGCCGTCGTCCATGTCGTCGCCGGGGGCCCAGACCTCGATGTCGTAGGTCTTGGCGCTGGCGAAGGTCAGGTCACCGGTACAGAGATCGAGGATGCGGTAGGGGAGTCCAAGCCGTTCGAGGACGTCCGCGGCTTCCCCGAGGAGGTTCTCGAGGCGGTCGTAGCTTTCCTCGGGCTCGACGAAGTTGACGAGTTCGACCTTGTTGAACTGGTGGACGCGGACGATTCCGCGGGTCTCGGTCCCGTGTTCGCCGGCCTCGCGTCGGAAGTTCGGCGTATAGGCCTGATGTTTGAGCGGGAGGTCGTCGTCCAACAGGATCTCGCCGGCGTACATGTTGGTGACCGGCACCTCCGCGGTGGGACAGAGCCAGAGGTCGTCGTCCTCGTACTCCTCCTCGTTGCTGCCGCCCAGTCGGTAGGCGTCGTCGGCGAACTTCGGGAGCTGGCCGGTGCCGCGCATCGAGGCACTCTTGACTGGTACCGGCGGGAAGAGGTCGACGTAACCCTGGTCGCGGTGGAGATCCATCATGAACTGGATCAGGGCGTGCTCGAGCTGTGCGCCCTCGCCCTTGAGGAAGTAGAAGCCGGACCCGGTCGTCTTGGCGGCGCGTTCCTCGTCGATGATGTCCAGCTCCTCGCCGAGGTCGTAGTGGGGTGTGACCTCGTCGGGCAGGTCGCGCAGGTCGTCGAAGCCCCAGCGCCGGTCCTCCTCGTTGTGGCGTTCGTCGACCCCCAGTGGGACGCTCTCGTGGGGCACCTGCGGGACCTCGAGCATTCGTTCCTGCAGTTTCTCCTGCAGTTCGACGGCCTCGTCCTCGACGTCCTCGATTTCGGCTTTGAGTTCCCGCGACCGCTCGATGGCCTCCTCCCGTTCCTCGTCTTTGCCTTCGGCGACGAGTTCGCCGATCTTCTCGGTGATCTGGTTGCGGTCGTTGCGCAGGTCGTCACCGCGGGCTTTCAGCTCCCGCCAGCGTTCGTCGAGTTCGAGTAGCTCGTCGAGATCGACGTCGGCACCGCGGTCGTCGAGGGCGTCGCGTACCTCGTCGGGGTTCTCGCGCAGATAGGTCCGGTCGAGCATTGGTATTGGTGTGCGTTCTTTGCGCCCGGCCAAAACCGTGTCGGAAGGCTGCGTCGGCTGATCGCTCGACCGGCCCTACTCGAGCGGGAAACCCTTTTTCCGTGGGGCAACCACTCTCGAGGTATGGATCCGCTCGAGGGCGAGACGTCGTCGACCCCGATCGAGTACGAGCCCGTCAGCGTCAAGGACGTGCTGGTGGAGATGAAAGACACCGCCGAGCTGTTGATCGACCTCTCGTACTCGGCCGTGCTCCACCAGAGCGAGGAGCTCGCGACGGAGGTGCTCCGACTCGAAGAGCGGATGGACGTCCTCGAGCTTCGCGCGCGGATGAGCCTCTTGATGGCCGCCCGAAAGCCGGCCGACGCGGAACAGCTCGCGCCCGTCCTGGGAATCGTCGGAGCGGCCGACGGCATCAGCGACGCCGCGGGCGACATCGCGAAGATCGTCCTCGAGGACATGGGCCTGCCCGAGGCGATGCGAGCGGCGCTGCCCGACGCCGCCGAAGCGCTCCTGCGGGGCGTCGTCGCGGCGGAGTCCTCCTACGCCGGGCGCACGCTACAGGACATCGACCTCGAGTCCGAGACGGGCGTGCGGGTGATCGCGCTCCGGCGGGGGAGCGACTGGCTGCTCAACCCGGGGCCGACGACCCGCGTCGAGGCCGACGACGTCGCGCTCCTTCGAGGGCCCGAGTCGGCGATCGGCGACGTCTGCGAGGCGCTGACCGGCACCGCCTACGAGGCCCCGAGCGCCGAGACGCCCGATATCGACGACCTCGAGCGAGCGGTGGACACGATCGTCCACATGAAAGACTTCTCCGAACTGGCGGTCGATCTGGCTTACAGCAGCGTGCTCTTCGACAGCGAAGAGTTGGCCGAGGAGGTCCGCAACCTCGAGGTCGAGGTCGACGCGATGCAGTCGCGGTTCGAGGCGTGGACGCTTCGGGCGGCCGCGGATGCGGCCGATCCGGTCGTCCTGCGCGGGCTGATCCAACTCGGCAACTGTACGGAGCGGATCAGCGACGCCGCGATCGAGATCAGCGAGGGGGTTCTCCGGGACATCGACGTCCACCCGGTCGTCCAGGTGGCGGTCCAAGAGAGCGACGAGATAATCGCCCGCGTCGAGGTCGAGGAGGGGAGCGACCTCGACGGGACCGCGGTGACCGCCGGCGTTCCCGACGCCGAGTCGACGATGTCGGTGATCGCGATCCGCCGGCCCGGCGAAGGATGGCTGCTGGTCGCGGACGCCGACGCCGAACTCCGCGGCGGCGACGTGCTCATCTCGAAGGGGACCCGGACGGCCGCGGCGGCGTTCCGGGACCTCGCATCGGCGTAGCCGCCGGCGTTCGTCTGCTGGGCGGATTTCCAGTCACCACAACCCGCCGCCTCCCCGCTCGTTCTTTAAGTGGTTCTGGTCACAAGATAGAGCTATGACGGGAGGCTGGCCGTTCTCGAGTACTCAGATCCCCCAGTCACATCGATGGTCGCCGCAGCGTCACCAGTGGTCCGTTCGGCAACCCGGGTCACGCCGGATATCTCTTTAAGTCACTCTGGTCACAAGATGTAGATACGACGGGAGGACGTCGCCTTCTCGAGTCGCTCCGTCCCGACCGACGAGACGCGAGTCTCGCGATTTTCCGCTGCGTACTCCGCTGGGCTTTCGCTTTTACCGCGGATCACATGTAAAACGTGAAATAAATAAGCACTATAAACGCGAGAAATATGAGTAGGAATGTCACTAGCAACCAGGGGCTATCCGCACCCTTACTCGACTCGTCGAGCGGAATGACTGGGCTTCCATCCATGCGACATAATACTGATCAATTCAATAATACGTTTCGGTGAATTCGGTCTGTCATATAACTCCCAGTCCTGAGAGACCGGCCAGTGCTCAGTTCGCAGACGCAGTTACCGCATCGAGACCCGGATCAGTTTCGTGGTCGGTCTGCAGCCCGAAATCACGCGACGATCCGCTGTTAGTTCAGGACGACGATCGCGACGACCGAGAGGACGACCACGCCGAGGATGTCACAGACGTTCGTCACCACCGGGATCGTCGTGTCGTCGGGATCGAGTCCCTGCGTGTAGGAGATGTACGTCGCGGCGATGCTGAGAACGGTCGCGATCGCGGCGAGTAGCATGCCGCTGACGACCGAGATGAGCATGAGATCGGCGAGCGCCATCGGTGCGGCGATGGTTTGGCCGACGACCCACGCGATGAGCCCGAGCGCCGAGAAGATCGTGATCGCGAGGCCCATAATCGCGATCACGTTCGTCCACAGCACCTCGTCCCGCGGATCGAACTCGAGTAGCCCCAGATGGAGCCGCGTCGAGAGCCGCGAGGAGAGGATCGCACCGAGGTTCCCGCCCATCCCGATCATCACGGGGACGAGCACCAGCAGCGTCGGATTGGCGAGGTAGGTCTCCTCGAGTTCCTCGAGGACGTAGCCCGACCCCATTTCGAGGATCGAGAGCGCGATCAGAATGGGGAACATCGTGGCGACGATGGTGCGGATCGACCACGAGTCAAGCGAGTCCTCAGGGTCGGTCGCCGCCATCAGAAGATCCCCCCGACGACGGTGATCGCGACGAAGAGGAAGACGACGCCGAAGATGTCGCCGAGCGTGGTGACGATCGGGCCGATCAGGTTGTCGGGATCGAGCCCGTACTCGTAACTGGCAAACACCAGCGCCAGCAGCCCGAAGATCAACGTGACGGAGGTGAGCACGCCCGAAACAAGCATGATGCCGACGAGTTCGACGAGTCTCGCGGACTCGCGTCCCAACAGATGTAAGATTCCCCACGAGAGGACGGCAATGAACACCGAGATACCGATGCCGTTGATAAACGAGGCGACGACCGCGTTGACCAGCCGCCGATCCCAGGAAAACGACGGATCGATCATCCCCTGATGGAGTCCGCTCGAGATCCGCGCCCCCATCGCGCCGTAGACGTTCCCTCGAGTCGCGAGGAAGGCGGGAAGTAATAAGAGCAGTCCGGGAAATCGTTCGAATCCGTCCGTCATCCCTTCCGATCCGAGGACCGAGCCCGCGAAGATCCCGCCGGCGAGGCTGACCGCGAGAATCGGGAGTGACTCGCGGTAGATGCGCCACGCCTCTTGGCGAGCCTCCATAGCGTCGCTTCACGCGCCCCGACCATAAACCTACCACGGATCGAACGCGAGGCGATCGCTCGAGTGAGTGGGAATCACTACCGTACGTGACCGATCGCTAACGGGTCCCGACCGGGATCGCCGGTCCGGCCTCAGACGGGGCCGACGGCGACGAGCGCCCACGCGAGGCCGATCGCCGCGAGCGAACACGCGAGATTGGCCGCGGCGTTGCCGGCCGCGAGGGCCCGGTCGCCGCGTTCGTACAACTGGAGCGTCTCGACCGAGAACGAAGAGAAGGTCGTAAACGACCCGCAGACCCCGGTTCCGACGAGCGACAGCGTCGACTCGCCCGCGCCCGCAAAGACCGCGAGCCCGAAGACGAAACTGCCGACGACGTTGACCGCGAACGTCGAGAGCGGTAGCCGATCGCTCGAGGCCCGAGCGGAAACCCACTCGGAGACCCAGTACCGGAGGATCGCGCCGATCGCGCCACCCGTGCCGACGACGTGGGCCGGTTCGGGATCGATCGCGACGAGCGCACCGACGAGCGGGTCGAACGGCGTCGGGCTCATGCGGCCTCACCCCCGGTAGAGCGAGGCTCGCCGATCCGGCGAGCGAGCGCTCGCCCCACGAGCACGCCGACGGCTCCGAGCCCGTAGTTGGCGGCGACGATGCCGAGCAGGGCGAGCGGAGCCGACACGAGCGCGGCCTGCAGCGCGAACGTGCTGTAGGTCGTCAGCGAGGAGAGAAAGCCGGTCGTGAAGACGAGTCGGGCCCGTGGTCCAACGTACCCTGCGTATTCGGCCTCGTAGACCAGAAAAGCGAGCGCGGCGCTTCCGACGGCGTTGACGAGGACGATCGACGGTACGTCCGGGAGCGCCCCCATCGCGAAGAACCGAAGGTTCGAGCCGGCGAAGCCGCCGACGGCGATCAGTGCGAGCGTCTCGAGTCGAACGAGCGGGTGAGCGTCTGTCATGGCTGGCTGGTCGCAGGGACCGTCAGCCGACCGACGCTCGACCCTGCCGGCGGCGATGCCAGCGGGTCGGCGTTTCTCCGGCGGTTGGATCAGGCGGGCCCCATCGCCCGGATACTGGCGGTTCTCGCAGGATCGAAATGAGCGTTGCGAAAGCCGTTCGGGCGCACTTTCGGCTCGAGGGCGGGAAGGAAAAGACCCAAGGTTAGACTGGCTCTAAACNCTCAGAGATGTGTATAAGAGACAGATCGAAATGAGCGTTGCGAAAGCCGTTCGGGCGCACTTTCGGCTCGAGGGCGGGAAGGAAAAGACCCAAGGTTAGACTGGCTCTAAACCGAGCCATGTCCGAAGAGGGTGGCGCGGACGGCGGGCGGCGCGCGTTCGCGCGGGCGTCGTGGGCGAACGTCCTCGGCAACGTCGCGAAGATCGTCGCCGAGGGCGGCGCGGGGGTGGCCTTCGGGAGCGTCGCGTTGCTCGCGGACGCGGCCCACTCGCTGGCCGATCTCGTCGCCAGCGTCGTCGTCCTCGTCTGGGGTCGGAGCGCGTTCGACGAACCGGACGACACCCACCCACACGGCCATGCCCGGATCGAACCTCTGACGGCGCTGTTCGTCGGCTCCATCATCGCGTTGCTCGGGCTGAACCTGCTCTATCGGTCCGTTCAGGGACTCGTTGCCGAACCCGACATCGAGTTCAGCGTCCTGCTCCTCGCGGCGCTCGGCTTTTCGATCGCGGATATGTATCTGGTCTATCGCTACACGGTCGGGATCAACGAGCGACTGCAGTCGACCGCTCTCGCGGCGCTGGCCAAGGACTGTCTAAACGATATCTACACCTCGGTCGCCGCCATCGTCGGCGTCCTCGGCGTGCTGGTTAGCTACCCGATCCTCGACCCCATCGCCGGCGGCCTCGTCAGCCTGCTCGTCGTCTATCAGGGCGTCGAGATCGGCAGGGAGAACGTCGATTACCTCATCGGTGCCGCGCCCGGTCCCGAGAAACGCATCGAGATCACCGACCGCCTGCGAAGCCACGCGGCCGTCGAGGGCGTCCACGACCTGACCGTTTTCTACGACGGCACCGTCCTCGAGGTCGAGGTCCACGTCGAGGTCGACGGCGACATGCCGTTCCGGGAGGCCCACGACATCGAGTCGGAACTGGTCGATCGGCTGCGGAACGTCGAGGACGTCGGCGACGCACACGTCCACCTCGATCCCTCCGGGATCGGCGAGTGGAAGGAATCGGTCGACGAGCGCTGAGCCGGCCCGCTGCTCAAGGAGCAGTGACGGCCGAGTCCGACCCCAGTCGCTTCGTGTCGCCGCGACGCGAGCTTTTATCCCGTCCGACGACGGGCTACCGATATGGAAGTCGGAGACGTCCGCGAAGTCACTACCGGCGACTGTTCGGACCTCTACTACCTCGATACGGGGATGTACGACACGAACGAGTACGGGGCCGTCTACATTCTCGACGACGAGCGCCCCGCCGTCGTCGACACCGGCATCGGCACCAACTACGACCTGCTCCGCGAGGCCCTCGCCGAGGTCGGCATCGGCGAGGACGACCTCGAGGTCATCGCGCTGACGCACATCCACCTCGATCACGCCGGCGGCGCGGGCTTTCTCGCTGCGGACTACCCGAACGCCGACGTCTACGTCCACCCCATCGGCGTCGATCATCTGGCCGATCCCTCGCGGCTGGTCGCGGGGACGAAAAACGCCGTCGGCGACCAGTGGGAGTACTACGTCGACCCCGAACCGATTCCCGAGGACCGAATCGTCACGATCGAGGACGGCGACGCCATCGACCTCGGTGCCCACGAACTGCGCGTCCACGCGGCACCCGGCCACGCACCCCATCAGGTGGTCTTCGAGGACCCGGAAAACGACGCGGTCTTCGTCGCCGACGCCGCCGGCATCTGGGTCCCCGAGATCGAGACGATTCGGGAGACTTCGCCGCCTTCGAACTTCGACCTCGAGCAGTGTCTCGCGGACCTCGAGACGCTGTCGGCGATCGACCCGGACGTATTCTGCTACCCGCACTTCGGGCCGCGGTCCGTCGACGGCGATGTCGACCGGGCACTCGAGGAGTACGCGGCCGTCCTCGAGGAGTGGGTCGAGGCGGTCGCGGAGCAGCGGGCGGCGCTTGACGGCACCGAGGCGGTCGTCGACCACTTCGCCGACGCGACCGAGATGACCGACGTCTGGGGCGAGGAGAAAGCCAGCGAGGAAGCGAAGCTGAACACGCGGGGCGTGCTTGGCTATCTCGAGCACCGAGAGTAAGTGCTCGAGCGGTGAGTCGTGGCCCACAACCGGCGGGCGGCTGCCGGCAGCGCTGACCGACTCCCATCGCTCGATCTATCAGTTGCTTCGGTTCCGCGGAACGGCCGATGATCGGCCGTTCGGTCGGGTCTTGAGAGCTCGAGAGGGCACGAGAAACGCAGCCGGCGATGCAATCCGTTTCATCACGTTTTATCGTACGGGAGATACTCCCATAGGTATATGGACTGGCGGGACGCCGAACGAGAGTACGAAGACGAGGTAATCGGCGAGACGACCCTCGCGCGGCTGTTCGAGGACTCGGCCGAGCGGAACGCGAACCGACCGGCACAGCAGTACAAGGGCGGCATCTACGAGCGATCGCTGACCGAGTCGGTCCTCCCCGCCGCGACGCCCGGTGAGTTCCGGACGATTTCCTACGCCGAGATGCGCGACATCGTCCGCACGCTCTCGGCCGGCTTTCGCGAACTAGGCGTCGAGACGGGTGATCGGGTCGGCCTCTTTTCGAATACGCGCATGGAGTGGGCGCAGTCGGATTTCGCGTTGCTTTCGGCCGGCGCGGTCGTCACCACCGTCTACACGAGTTCCTCGCCCGATCAGGTCCGCTACCTGCTCGACGACCCCGACGCCGACGGTGTCGTCGTCGAAAACGAGGAACTGCTCGAGGATGTCCTCGAGGTGGAGGACGACCTCGACCTCGAGTTCATCGTCTCGATCGACGAGATCGACGGCTACGACGACCGGGACGACATCCTGACACTCGGGGAGGTCTACGCCCGCGGCGAGGAGACCTTCGACCTTGAGGCCTACGAGGAGCGGATCGCGGAGACGGAGCTGGACGATCTGGCGAGCCTGATCTACACCAGCGGGACGACGGGCCAGCCGAAGGGGGTCCAGTTGAGCCACCGCAACTTCCGGTCGAACGTCAACGGCATCCGGAAGCGGTTCGCGCCGCGGCCGGACAAGGACGACGACGTACCGGTGTTAGACGAGGAGTCAGTGGCGATGTCGTACCTGCCGCTGGCCCACGTCTTCGAGCGGACGGCCGGCCACTTCGTGCTCTTTGCAAGCGGTGCCTGCGTCGCCTACGCGGAGAGTCCGGACACGCTCCAGGAGGACTTCAGCCTCGTCGAGCCGACGACGGCCACGAGCGTACCCCGCGTCTACGAGAAGATTTACGACAGCATCCGCGAGGAGGCCAGCGGCTCGGCGGTCTCCGAACGGATCTTCGAGTGGGCCACCGATGTCGGCGTCGAGTACCAACTGGCCGACTCGCCCGGACCGATCCTGTCGGCCAAGCAGGCGGTCGCGGACAAACTCGTCTTCTCGTCGGTCCGGGAGGCGTTGGGCGGCGAGATCGACCTGCTCATCAGCGGCGGCGGGAGCCTCTCGCCGGAGCTCTGTCGGCTCTATCACGCGATGGGGCTACCCATCTTCGAGGGGTACGGGCTGACCGAGACCTCGCCGGTCGTGTCGACGAATCCCCAAGACGCGGTCAAGGTCGGGACGATCGGCCCACCCCTGGCCAACGTCGACGTGAAAGTCGACGAAACCGTTGCCGATCAGGAGGCCTTCGCGGACGACCCCGGCGAGGTCGGCGAACTCCTCGTCAACGGCCCGAACGTCACCGAGGGCTACTGGAACAGGCCCGGCGCGACCCGGGGGGCGTTCACGGAAGCGGAGGACGGCACGCAGTGGTTCCGGACCGGCGATATCATCCATCTGCGGCCCGACGGCTACCTCGAGTTCCGCGACCGACTCAAACAGATCATCGTCCTCTCGACGGGGAAAAACGTCGCGCCGGGCCCGCTCGAGGACGCCTTCGCGGCCAGCGAGATCGTCGAGCAAGCGATGGTCGTCGGCGACGGCGAGAAGTTCATCGGCGCGTTGCTCGTCCCGAACACGAACCACGTCCGCACGTGGGCCGACGAGGAGGGGATCGACTTGCCCGAGGACCCCGAGGCGATGTGTGACGACGAGCGGGTCCGCGAGTACATCCAGCAGGAGGTCGACCGGGTCAACGAGAACTTCGAGAAACACGAGACGATCAAGCAGTTCGAACTCGTGCCCCTGGAGTTCACCGAGGAAAACGACATGCTGACCCCGACGATGAAGAAGAAGCGCCGCGTCATCCTCGAGCAGTTCGAGGACCGTGTCGACCGGATCTACGCGGACGACTGACCGCTCCGTTCTCGCCGCGGTGACGGCCGGTCGTTCCCACGCCCTCGCCGCTCGCTCGGTGTGACGCCCGAGGAACCCGTCTCGGCGGAATTACGGCCGTCTCTCACAGGAGTTAACCGATTGGACCGAGTGGAGTCACGCGAATGGACGGACAAGCAGTAGCGGTACGCCACCCGCTCGCGGGGCGACGGCGACGACCATGACCGGGGCGGAAGGCGGTGCCGATCTGCTCCTGTTGGTCGCGTCGATCGTTGGCCTCGGGGTCTTCTCACAGCTCCTCTCGGCCCGGTTCCGCGTGCCGAGTGTCCTCTTTCTGATCGCGTCCGGAGTCGCGATCGGCCCCGAAGGGCTCGGCGTGTTGACCATCGATTCCTTCGGCGAGAGCGGGCTCTCGACGATCGTCGGCCTCTCCGTTGCCGTCATCGTCTTCGAGGGCGCGTTCCACCTCAAGATCGACAAGATCAAAGAAGCGCCGAGGGCCGTGTTACGGCTGACCACGATCGGCGCGCTGATCGCGTTTCTCGGCACTGCCGGCGCGGTACGGTTCTTCCTCGGGGCCGACTGGGACATCGCGTTGTTGATCGGCGCGCTCCTGATCGCGACGGGGCCGACGGTCGTCACGCCGATTCTGAAGGTCGTTCCAGTCCGCGACCGGGTCGCCGCTACCCTCGAGACGGAGGGGATCGTCAACGACGTGACGGCGGCGATCCTCGCGGTCGTGCTGTTCAAGGCGATGACCGTCGGGGAGGAGACGCTGACTACCGAACTCTACCTCCAACTGTTCGCCGAACGGCTCGGGACGGGGCTTCTCGTCGGCGTCGTTGTCGCCGCGGTCGTCTGGGCGGTGCTCCAGTACGTCGACCTCTCGCCGGATAACGCGCCACAAAACGCCCGCTTGCTCACGCTCGCGGGAGCGATCATTGCCTTCGGAGCGGCCGATTACGTTTTCTCGGAGGCGGGCGTGGCGGCCGCGGCCACGGCCGGACTGATCCTCGGGAACGCCGGGCTCCCCTACGAAGAGGAGATCGAGGCGTTCAAAGGCGATATTACGCTGATCGTCCTCTCTTTCGTCTTCATCACGCTCGCGGCGCTGCTCGAGTTCGACCAGTTGTTCGCGCTCGGGCTCGGCGGTCTGGCCGTCGTCTTCGTCGTGATGTTCGTCTTGCGACCGCTCTTGGTCTTCCTGACGACCCGGGGAGATCGGTTTACGCTCCGGGAGACGCTGTTCATGAGCTTCGTCGGCCCGCGGGGCATCATCCCCGCGTCGGTCGCGACGCTGTTCGCGATCCGGCTGCAGACCGAGACCGCTCCAACGAACCCGGCCGGTGCGGACCTGCTCGTCGGCACGGTCTTCCTCGTCATCCTCATCACGGTCGTCCTCGAGGGCGGACTCGCCCGACAGATCGCGGAGACACTCGACGTGATTCCAATGCGTGTACTCATCATCGGCGGCGGCCGCGTCGGTCGCTCGCTGGCACAACGGCTCGAAGCGCGCGGTGAAAACGTAGTGCTGATCGAGGAGGATGTCGCGACCCTCGAGGGACTTCGCAACGACGGCTTCACCGCTCGGCAGGGCGACGGGACCGACGTCGAGGTGTTGCGCGAGTCGGGTGCCGAAAACGCCAAGACCGTCGTCGCGGCGACCGGTGACGACGACGCGAACCTCCTCGTGGCACAGCTCGCACAGTCGAATTTCGATGTCGAGAACGTGATCGCTCGAGCGAACGAGCCGTCGAACGCGTCGGCGTTCGAGGACCTCGGCGTCCAGACCATCTCGGCGGCCGAGTCGACCGCGTGGGCGATCGACAACCAGATCGAACGGCCCGCGCTCTCGAACTGGATGTCCGAACTCGGCCGCTCGGGCGACGTCCAAGAGATCGAAGTCACCAGCGACGACCTCATCGGCAAGCGGATCGCCGACATCGGCGGGGAGCTCCCTAACGGCGTCCTCATCGCGCTCGTGAGCCGGGACGGGACGAGCGAGGTGCCGACGCCCGACGTCGAACTCCAGCAGGGCGATCACATCACGCTCATCGGCCGGACCGAGGCGGTCCGCGAGACCATCGAGCAGTGCGGAACGCCGGTATAGGCTCTACTGCGCCACTGGCAGCCGATTTACAGCACGAGCCCGACGACGGAAAGAGAATGAGCACGCCGGTGATGTCACAGACGTTCGTCACCACCGGGATCGTCGTGTCGTCGGGGTCGTAGCCGAGTCGATAGGAGGCGTAGACGGAGACGGAACTGACGATGACGACCCAGACCGCGAGCAGCATCCCGCTGACGACCGTGATTACCATGAGCCGCCCGAGTCCGAGCGTCCCGCCGAGGACGCGGCCGATCCCCCACGCGAGGACGGCGATGAAGACCGAGACGATCATTCCGTTCACGAAGGAGGCCACAATCGCGTTTCGCAGTTGCCCGGTCCGCTCGAGGCGGGGTTCGATCACGCCCTGACGGAGGCCGCTCGAGAGCCGCGCGCCGAGCGGGTCCCGAATCAGGTCGCGACGAGGCCGACGGCGATGACCGCGAGCGCCAACCCGGCGACGTTCGTCGGGGAGAGCTGTGCCTCGAAGTAGAGGACGCCGACGACGGCCGGAATCACGAAGTAGAGGGCTGAAATGGCCGAGACGATCGCCATGTTCCCGCGGGCGAGACCGGCGTAGAAGCAGATCGACGCGGCCGCGAGGAACGTCCCGGAGACGAGCGCGAAGGCGATGTCGACGCGGGTCCCGGAGATGGGGCGGCGCAGCGAGAGCACGTAGCCGCCGGCGATGACGATGCTCGCCACGTAGGAGAGAAACACCGCGTTCACGGGTGAGAGCGACCGCGTCGCGACGCCGCCGGCAACCGCCCACCCGCCGTACAAGAGCAATGCACCGAGCGCGAAGAGAATCGCCGTGCTGACCATGCGGGCGGCTTCGCCGGTATTCGGATAAACGTTCTGCTCGAGCGAGAGTGAACGTGGAAGTGAGAGGCGGGATAGGGGCGTTCAGTGTCACCGATCCGCGGACGAACCGGCAGGTCGCTTGCCGCTCCAACGCCGCCGACAACCGCCTGCGACACGCCCCGACGCCGGGTCGAACCGCGTCGCGATCCCGAAAACCGATACCGTTTTGCGGCCGTGACCACCACTGTGAGACTATGAGACACGTACGGGGACCGCTGTATTCGATCGATGTCGGCGAGCACACAACCGAGACCGAGGACATCGACGACCTCCTCGAGTCGTCCATCGGCGGGCGGGCGCTCGGGACGAAACTCGCCCACGACCGGATCCCGTTCGACGCCGACCCGCTGGGGCCCGAAAACCGGCTGTTCTTCGCGACGGGGCCGCTCCAGCACTCGATGATGAGCTTTACCGGCCGGATGTCGGCGACCGGCGTCTCGCCGCTGACCGACGGGCTGTTGTCCTCGAACGCCGGCGGGTTCCTCTCGCGAAACTTCACCGGAACGGGGTACAGCGCCGTCGAGATCACCGGCGCGAGCGACGAACTCGTCATCGTCCACGTCACCGACGAGGGCGTCGAGTTCGAGCCCGTCCCGGAACTCGAAGAGGCCACCGTCCCCGAGACCTGCGAGTACATCGAGGACGAACACGGCCTCGGCTCGGAACACACCACGGTCATCGGACCGGCCGGCGAGAACCAGGTCCGGTACGCCTCGATCATGACCTCCGAGGAGCGGGCCTTCGGCCGCGGCGGACTCGGTGCCGTGCTGGGATCGAAGAACGTCAAGGCGATCACCTTCGACGGCGACTCGACCCGCGAGGTCGACATCCCGTCGCTGCAGATGGAGATCCACGGCGAGGCCGCGAACTCCGACAGCCCGATGCGGGATCAGGGGACCACCTCCGTCACGGAGTACGCGAACATGGTCGAGGCCCTGCCGAGTTACTACTTCTCGGAGCTCTCCTTCGAGGGCATCGAGGGGGTCAACGGCGACCGCGTCGAGGAGAAGAAGTACAAGAAAGGCACCTGCTCGTCGTGTGCCTTCGCCTGCAAACTGCCGACCCGCGACGAGGAGTCCGGCCTCGAGACCGAGGGCCCCGAGTACGAGACGCTCATGGCCTTCGGCCCGAACTCGGGCGTCGACGACATTGTCGACGTGATGCAGTCGAACAAGCTCTGCGACGAGTACGGACTGGACACGATCTCGGCCGGCGACACCATCGCGGCCTACCTCGCCAGCGAAGACGAGTTCGGCAACGTCGACCTGATCCACGACCTCGTCGAGAAGATCGCCTACCGCGAGGGCGTCGGCGACCAGCTCGCGGAGGGTATCGACCGTATCCACGACGACCTCGGCGTCGAGAACTGGTCGGTCAAGGGCATGGAGTTCGCCGCCCACGACGGCCGCACCCTGAACGGACAGGGACTGGCCTTCGCCACCTCGAACCGCGGTGCCGACCACATGTACGCCGAGTTCTACCCCTACGAGTACCCGCTTGTCGACGCCGACGACGCCTTCGACAAGTCCGGTCTCGAGGGGAAACCGCCGAAGGTCGTCGAACTCGAGAACATCAACGTCATCAAGGACAGCGCCGTCCTCTGTAAGTTCTCGCGGGACTTCATCACCGAGGAGCGCTTCGAAGGCCTGCTCGACGCCGACTACGAGGACCTGCTCGCACTCGGCGGCGAGATCGTCAGCCTCGAGCGCCACTTCAACAACCAGCGCGGCTTCGACCGGGCCGACGACCGGCTCCCCTACGAGATTCCGGACTTCGAGCAGGGGCTCGCGGAGTACTACGACGAACGCGACTGGAACGACGACGGGACGGTTCCCGACGCGCAGTTCGACGGCGGTCACGGCGCGCCGGCCGACGACTGATACGGTTTACTGTACCGATTTACCGGCGCGACCGCAGGCCGAATCGCGGTCGCGCCGGAAATGACTTACAGCAGACCGTATGAGCGGCCGATCTGACGCCGATTCGTCCGGCTCGAGACTGTTTTCGATCACCCCTCCTCGGTTCAAGGCTCAGTCCGACATCGTCGCGACCGTTGGCGGGGGTCGGCTATTCTCCCTCGTCTCGGTCGTCTTCCACTGACAGTCGGTCGTCACCCCGCGAGGGCAGCGAGGTGTCGTCGGCACGGGAGGGATGGATGTTGACGTTGTTCCCTCGATACGGGTCGGTCTCCGGATCGTAGGACAGTTCGCTGCGCTCGAAGAGGTAGATGAAAAAGCCGATCAGCGGGATGCAGAAGGTGATCGCCGCCCACTTCCGCGGCGGCTCGAGCCCGACCCGGCCGGCGTCCCAGTAGGCGAGTGCGGTGAGCCCGAGGTGCCACGCGAGCGGGATCCCGACGATGATCGCGAGGAGGCCCGTTTGCATGCGCGAGCGTACGACTCGAGAGTATAAAACGGCCAGCCACCGTGCGGTCGCGGTTCGGGGGTCCATCGGACCGCGACCCGCGCTTCAGTCGATGTCGAATTCGATCGCCGCGCCCTGACGCGACCACCTTTTATCTCGGTCGGCTGCGACACAGCCTCCCTCGTAAAATCTGGACCAAAAGGGCCAGTAGCCGCTGTTTAGTTGACGTCGAACTCGATCGCCGCGCCCTGGCCGAAGCCGACACAGAGCGTCGCCAGTCCGAGGCCGCCGCCGCGTTTCTGGAGTTCGTTGATCAGCGTCACCGGGAGACGAGCGCCGGAGGCACCCAGCGGGTGACCGATGGCGATCGCACCGCCGTTGACGTTGAAGATTTCGGGGTCGATGCCGAGTTCATCACGGGAGTAGATCGACTGGCTCGCGAAGGCCTCGTTGAGTTCGACGAGGTCGTACTCGTCGATGTCGCGCCCGTTGCGCTCGAGCAGGCCCCTCGTCGCCGGGACCGGGCCGATGCCCATGACAGTCGGATCGACGCCGGCGACGTTGTTCTTGCCGACCTCGGCCATGATCTCGAGGTCGTGTTCCTCGGCGAAGGCCTCGCTCGTGATCAGCAGGGCCGAGGCGCCGTCGGAGATCTGGGAGGCGTTGCCGGGCGTGACGGAGCCGTCGTCCTTGAAGACGGTCGGCAGTTCGGCGAGTTTCTCGGGGGTCGTGCCGGGGCGGAGGCCCTCGTCTTCCTCGACGGTGCCGTCCTCGGTCTCGATCGGGACGATCTCGTCGTCGAAGCGGCCGTCTTCGGTGGCCTCGACGGCTCGCTGCTGGCTGCGGGCGGCGTACTCGTCCTGTTCCTCGCGGCTGATACCGTGCTCTTCGGCGACCTTCTCGGCGGTCATTCCCATCTGGAGATCGCCGAGGTCGTAGAGTTCGGCCAGTCGCGGGTGGATGTGTCCGTACCCCTCGCCCATCGGGACGCGGCTCATGCTCTCGACGCCGCCGGCGATGATGGCGTCGCGGTTGCCGGCCGCGATGGCGTCGGAGGCGGAGATCACCGACTGCATCGAGGAGGCACACCAGCGGTTGATCGTCGTCGCGGGCACGTTCTCTCCGAGTTCCGACAGGAGGGCGATGACTCGGGCGAGGTTGTTGTCCTGCTCGCCGCGCTGCTGCGCACAGCCCCACATCAGATCGTCGACCTCCTCGCCGGAGAGGCCGGTCTCGGCCAGGATCTCGTCGATCAGCGGCACCGAGAGGTCCTCGCTGCGAACGTCGGCGTACACGCCGTCTTCTTTCCCCTGTGGCGTCCGGACTGCCTCGACCACGACTGGCGTCTGTGACATATACTACCGAAGGTCCCTCACGACCTTAAATCCGGTCGAACTCTCGAGGACGGGCAACGTGTTTATGACCGCCGGCTGGCGTCTGAGCGCCCGCTGCCGGCGATCCGATCCCGTCGTGGACCGCCACGGGGGAGGGGAATCCTTTTGCCCGCCGTTTGGTAATGGCCCTCCATGGACGGCAACGAGACGGTCGATCGGCCCGATTCCGACCGCCCGGAACGATCCGACGGGTCGGCCGGAGCCGACGAGGACTCGAGTGGCACAGACGCTGCGACGACTGACGAGCCGATGGCTGGCAGTGAGTCGTCCGCGACGGGCGATGTCGGCGAGAGCGACGAACAGGCGTCCGCAACTGATGGCGAGGGCTCCATGCCGGGCGTTCCGGATCCCGAACCCGAAGCAAACGACGTCCCCGAGGACGTCCAGAAGTACGCCCGCTTTACGAAGATGGACGGGGCGCAGTACGATCGGGTCAACGAGTTCCTGCGGGATCGGACCTACATCACCGCCCGCGAGTGGGCCATCGCCCGCCTCTGTTCGGACTTCCGGACCGAGACCGGCGTCGAGATGACCAAGATCGGCGAGAACCTGCCCGATCTGGTCCCCTTCATGACCGACACGTACACGCCGCAGGCGGTCAATCAGGCCCGCTCCTCGTTCGAGGACAAGGTCCGCACCGCCGGCGCGACCTTCCTCTACGGCGCGATGTGTGACTTCTTCACCGCCGAGGAACTCGACGACGTGATGTACGAGGCCACCGAGGTCGCCAAGTTCCTCCTCGAGGTCGAGGGCGTCGACCTCTCCGTCGAGGACGAACTCGAGGCCGAGGAGCGCATCTCGAGTGTCATGCGGGAGGTCCGAGAAGCGAGCGAGGAACTCCGCGCTGAGGACGTGGTCGACGGCGACGACTGAGCCGACGACCGGCCAAATCGAGTCGCGACCCGCGGTGGCGCATACGACCGCCGCCGGGTGACTCGCGTGACAGCAACGTCATATGGCTGGGGTGAATCGGTCGACGTAATGAGCGGGTCAGGTCGTCAGCAGTCGGAGTCAGCTACGGAGGGACAGCTGTCACCCGGACTGATCGGGGTCGCCGTCGGAGCCCTCGACGTGCCGGTCTTTGCCTACGTCGGTCTCGAGCTCTTCGGCGATCCGGTCTTCGGCGCGTTCGTCGGGCTCGTCGTCGGACTCGGGATGTATCTCTCCATGCCCGCCTTCATGGCAGACGACGATGACGACGAGCACAGCGACCCGCCGCTTACGTCGGTGGAAGCGGGACGCCGCCTCCGCCAGTTCCACCGAACCGCGGCTGGTCTCGCGCTTCCACCCGCGGGTATGCTGCTGCTCACGTGGCGGCTCGTCTCCGAAAACCTTCGCTTCGGCGTCCTCGCGACGCTCGTCATCACGGCGGCGATCTACGCCCCGCTCGCGGTGTTGCTCCCCCGTCGCTACGCGTAACGGCGGCGGCAGCTTTCGACGATTCTTACTGAAGGAGCGACATCAGCCGCCCCCAACTCCAGATCACGAGCCAGAGCACGAGAGCCACGAACAGCAGATACATCGGCAGCGCATCCACGGCGATCCCGCGAGCGACGAGGAACTCGAACAAGCCGCGCCGGGCGAGCAAGGCGATCGCGCCCGCGGCCAGCAGCGATCCGACGGCGATAGCGGCCGCCGCTCGATTCGTCGCGATCCGTGACCCCTCGCCGTGTCTCGATTCGCGGTGTTCCGATCGCTCATCGAACGCTGGCGACTCCCACCCGATCGGATGAAACGGTTGTACCTGCGCGCTCCTGCACGGCGGAATGTTCTTTTGACCTTCGCTCGCGAGGGTTGGGATTTGAACAACGCGAAGACGTTCCGGGACGTTCGCGTTCGCTCACGTCCGGGCTGGGACTTCTCTCGTTCAAATCCAAGAGCGCAGTCGCCGCTCACGATGTGTTCGCGGCGACATGCGAGGGTTGGGATTTGAACCCAAGGACCCCTACGGGAGCGGGTCTTAAGCCCACCGCCGTTGGCCTGCTTGGCTACCCTCGCACAGAATGCAATCGATCGTTGTTCCGGGGTGGGGATGTGCGTTTCGGTGTGTCTCCGAGCGGGCAGCACTGTGCCTCGAGACGAGCCCTACCAGTCGACGCTCAGCGTGCCGTCGCCGTGGGGGTCCGGTGCGATCTCCTCGTCGGTTCGCCGGTCAACGACGTGGATGCAGCCCTCGTCTTTCTTCGCGGGGCAGACCTCCGCGGCGCGGACGTTGTGCTCGAGGTCCTCTTCGCCGAAGAAGTACTCATCGGGTTGGGCCATGCCTGAGGCGATGGACATCTCCCAGTTGGTGCTGACCTCGGCGCACTTGCCCGCGCCGAAGCACTTGTTCGCCTCGAAGATGATCTTGTACGGTTTCTCCTCGATCGGCGGCTCGTCGGCCGAGCCGACGTCGCTCGCGCGTTGAATGCCGTCGTCGTCGCTCATTACGTAGCCCTTCGACTGTATCGTCTTTCGCGTTACGGTTGCCGCGAGTGGCGACGAGCGCGGAGCCCCAGCCTACGCCGCGACCTCGCTTTCGGCTCCGGGAGGTCGTACGTGACACCGGTCAACTCCTCCGAGACCGCCCACAGCCGGCGGGCGGCCTCCTCGTCGTAGGAGCGATCCGACGAGGCCTGTCGCTCGGGGGCCCCGCGCATGTTCATGAGCCCGCCGGGGCCGTAGTACGCGCCACCCTCGGACTCGGGCGCGGTTGCGGCGTACAGCGTCGGTAGCGCACCCATCTCGGCCGATTGGGCGACGACCGTGTTCATCAGTTTCATCGCCGCCATACGGAGCCGACTCCCGCTCTGCTCGGGGCCGCGGATCTGTAGCTGCGTGTTCGCGTAGCCCGGATGCACCGCCATGCTCTCCGCGTTCAGCTCGGCGGTGAGGAACCGGCGCTCGAGTTCGTATGCGAAAAGCACGTTCGCCAGTTTCGACTGGGCGTAGGCGTCCCACTTGTCGTAGGACTCCTCGTGCTGGAGGTCGTCGAAATCGATCTCACCGTTCTCGTGGACCCCGCTCGAGACGGTGACGACCCGCGCCGGCTCCCCCTCGTCGGTCGCCAGGTTCTCGAGCAGTAGTCCGGTCAGCGCGAAGTGGCCGAGGTGGTTGACGCCGAACTGGGTCTCGAAGCCGTCTTCGGTCTCCGACCGCGGGATCGCCATGACCCCCGCGTTGTTGATCAGTACGTCGATCGTCTCGTCCGCGAGTCGGTCCGCGAAGGACCGAACCGACTCGAGGTCGGCGAGGTCACACTCCTCGACGCGGAGGTCGGCGGCGGGGATGTCCTCGCGGATCTCGTCGGCTGCGGCTTCGCCGCGCTCGGTGCTCCGCGTGGCCATGATCACCGTCGCGCCGTTGCGTGCGAGTTCGCGGGTCGCCTCGAGGCCGATGCCGCTGTTCGCGCCCGTCACGACGATCGTGCGTCCGCTCTGGTCGGGAATCTCGTCTGCTGTCCAGCCCATACGTTCCCTAGGGGCGACGAGTACCCTTAACGTACGTGCCGGTGAGGCGACTGACGGGACGGGTCAGCCAGCCGCTCACGTCTCGTCGACGGCAACCGACTCGAGCACGACGGCTTCCGTCGGCCGGTCCTTGCCATCGGTCTCGACGCCGCCGATGTCGCGGACGGTAGCCATTCCGTCGACGACTCGCCCGAAGACGGCGTGGCGACCGTCGAGGTGTGGTTGGGGGGCGAGCGTGATGAAAAACTGCGAACCGTTGGTGTCGGGGCCGGAGTTAGCCATGCTCAGAACCCCCGCGTCGTCGTGGCGCAGGTCCTCGTGGAATTCGTCGTCGAACCGGTAGCCGGGACCGCCGCGACCGGTGCCGGTCGGATCGCCGGTCTGGATCATGAAGTCCTCGATGACGCGGTGGAACGCCACGTCGTCGTACAGCGGTTCGCCCTCGGCTTTTTCGTCCGTTTCGGGGTCGATCCACGCGCGTTCGCCCGTCGCGAGGCCGACGAAGTTCTCGACCGTTCGGGGGACGCGGTCGCCGTAGAGTTCGATCCCGATGTCGCCCTCGCTGGTGTGTAGCGTCGCCGTGTGGGTGCCGTCCACAGCGGTCGTCGTCGTCGCGGGCTCGTCCGTGTCGGGACCCGTTTCTTCGTTCGTCTCATCGGCGTCGGGAGTCGTCTCTCCGTCAGCGTCGTCCCCACTGTCGCTCGCACAGCCCGCGAGCACGAGCCCGAGACTCGAGGCGATGCCGGCCAGTAGCGGTCGTCGATAGCGAGTGATACCGCTCGTGGGCGCGGAGTCGACCTAACGGTATCGGATTCGGGTCGCGATCGGGGCCGGTGGGCCGGTCGCGCTCGAGCCGACTGGCTGAGCGCGCGAGCCACCGCGAAACCGATCAAAAAAAGCCGTGTTCGGCCGGCGATTACTCGTAGTCGACGGAGACCGACTCGAGGACGACCTCTTCTTTCGGCTGGTCGTTCGCGTTCGTGTCGACGGTGCCGATTTCGCGGACGACGTCCATCCCGTCGGTGACCTTGCCGAAGACGGCGTGGCGGTCGTCGAGGTGGGGCTGGGCGTCGAGCGTGATGAAGAACTGCGAGCCGTTCGTGTCGGGGCCGGAGTTAGCCATGCTCAGAACCCCCGCGTCGTCGTGGCGGAGTTCGTCGTGGAACTCGTCGTCGAACTGATAGCCGGGGCCGCCGCGACCGGTCTCGGTCGGGTCGCCGCCCTGAATCATGAAGTCCTCGATGACGCGGTGGAAGGCCACGTCGTCGTACAGCGGCTCGCCCTCGACCTCCTCGCCCGTCTCGGGGTCTTCCCAGGTCTTGCCGCCGGTCGCGAGTCCGACGAAGTTGTCGACGGTCCGCGGCGCGCGCTCGTCGTAGAGTTCGACATCGATATCGCCCTTGTTGGTGTGCAGCGTCGCAGTAACGTCTCCCATACCCATCGGAACGGCGGGACGAGTGAAAACGCTAGTGGTCTCGAGTTGCGAACCCGACGGCCGCTTGCCGACTCGACCCGGTCCTGCGGTATCGAACATCGACGGCCGGCCGCAGGTACATACCGCGGGACGTGGAATGCCCGAGCATGAGTGAGGGCACGCACACGGCGGAACGAGTGACGCTCGCCCGGTTGCCGTCGGGCATGGAACTGACGACGACGGTCCACACCTATCGCGGCGACGAACCGGGTCCGACCCTGTACGTGCAGGCGGCCCAGCACGGCCGCGAGATCAACGGGACGGAAGTCCTGCGGCGATTTCACGAGCGGCTTCCCCTCGAGTCGCTGTCGGGAACCGTGATCGCCGTCCCCGTCGCGAACCCGCTGACCTTCGATCGCGTCTCCTACACCACTCCGGAGCAACTCGACAGCGTCAACCCCAACATGAACCGGATCTGGCCGGGCGACGACGAGGGCAGCCTCCACCAGCGCATGGCCGCTCGTCTCTGGGAGTACGTCACGGCCGCCGACGCCCTCGTCGACCTCCACACGGGCAGCCCGAACATGCTTCCCCACGTCGTCTACCGCGAGGGCGACGAGCGCTCGCGCGGCCTCGCCGATGCCTTCGGAACCGACCTCTTGCTGTCCGAGCAGGCCGACGAGGAGGCCCCCGACGAGTGGCATCGCCGCGGCTTCGCGGGGAAGCTCCGGGTCACTGCCGCCGAGGAGGGAATCCCGTCGATCACGCCCGAACTCGCCCACAACAAACAGATCCTCGAGGAGGTCGTCGCGGAGGGGGTCGAGGGGCTGCTCGACGTCTGCCGGTACCTCGAGCTGCTTCCGGGCGACGTTCCCGACCGCGATCCGATCGTCGCACGGAACCACCTCGGGCAAGTCACCGCCGACGACTCCGGGCTCTTCCGGCCCGAGCCGGGACTCGAGGTCGGAGCGTCGATCACGGAGGGGACGCCGATCGGGACAGTCTATCACCCGACGACCTACGAGTCGCTCCACGAGGCCCGCGCGGACCGGGACGGCGTGCTCTACACCCTTACCCGCGAGGCGACCGTGACCGCGGGCGACCAACTCGCGAGCGTCGCGCTGGTCCGCGAGGAGTGAGAAAAAGGGCGGTCGCGGCCGCTCAGTTCAGGCCGAAAAGCCGCCGTCGACGACCAGTCCGTGGCCGTTGACGAACGAGGACTCCTCGCTCGCCAGAAACAGGATCGCGTCCGCGATTTCTTCGGGTTCGGCCAGTCGCTTGAGCGGGTACTGTTCGATCATCTGCTTGCGGGCCGCCTCGGGGTCTTCTTGCTCCTCGAGGTACTGATCGAGCAGCGAGGTCTCGGTGAAGCCGGGACAGACCGTGTTCGCGCGGACGCCGTGGGGGCCGGCCTCGGCGGCGACGGCTTTGGTCATGTTCAACACCGCGCCCTTGCTCATCGAGTAGGCCGATTGCTTGGGGAGCCCGAGAATACTCGCCAGCGAGCCGACGTTGACGATCGCACCGTGGCCCTGCTCTTTGAGGTGGGGAAGCGCCGCGTGACAGCCGTTCCAGACGCCCTTGATATTGATGTCGATGACGAAGTCCCGGATGTCGTCCTCGAGGGTCTCGAGGCTGCCGCCCGGATGGCCGGTGCCGGCGTTGTTGATCATCACGTCGAGGCCGTGGGTCTCGGCGACCTCGTCGATGACCGCGTGGAACCGGTCGCTGTCGGTGACGTCGAGTTCGTAGAACGCCGCGTCGCCGCCGTCCTCTTCGATGGCCTGCGCGACCGCCTCGCCGCCGTCGGTGTCGACGTCCGTGACGATGACGCGTGCGCCCTCCTCGGCGCAGCGCTCAGCCGTTGCCTGCCCGATTCCCGACGCTGCACCCGTGATAACTACCGTCTGATTTTCGAGTCGCATGCACACAGCATTGGTCGGCTGACGCATAAATTCGTTCATGGTTATCCGATACAACCCCCCGACTGTTCCAGGAAACGGCATCTGCATTTAACAATGGTAAAATAGGGGTGCGGCATCGACTTACCGCACGTCTCTCGAACTACCCGCCAACGTCGGCCGCCGAGCGCGGTGTCGACCCCTATCGGGATCAACACGTTGATCCGCCGGTTGTCCGTCCTAGCCGCTGTATGGCCGAACACGGGAACTGGGTCCAGCGCGTCCGGCGCGTCTGGCGACGGACGTTCTCCCTCTCGTGGCCGATCGCGGTCCAGCAGACGCTCAACACGCTGATGCGGACGGTCGATATCATCGTCACCGGCCTGTTCTCGCCGACCGCCGTCGCCGCAGTCGGGCTCGCGGACCTCTACGCCCAGCTCCCGCTGCGGATCGGACTCGGCCTCGGAACCGGCGCGATCACCCTCTCGAGTCAGGACACCGGCCGGGGTGCGGCGGCGACTCGAGACCGGGCGATCACGCAGGCGGTTCTCATCGGCTTTCTGCTGGGACTGCCGCTCGTGCTCGTCGGGCTCTTTCTGTCCCGGCCGCTGATCGCCTTGCTGGGTGCCGACCCCGACGTGGCCGAGACCGGTGGACGCTATCTCGGGCTGGTCTTCGCTGCCGCGCCGATGCGTATCGTCGGCATCGTCGGCGCGCGCTCGCTGCAGGGCACCGGCGATACGCGGACGCCGATGGTGGTCAACGGCACCGCGAACGTGATCAACATCGGCGCGACGGCCGGGTTAGGGCTCGGTCTCGGCGGACTCCCGGCACTGGGAATCGTCGGCGTCGGGCTGGCGACGGCGATCGGACGCACGGTCGAGGCCGTCGCGATCACGGCCGCAATCGCGATCGATCGCACGGATCTCTCCTTTGCCCGGCCGCGGAGCCTCACGATCACGCGCCAACTCGTCGCGGTGAGCCTGCCGAACGTCGCGGAGGGGATGAGCACCTCGGTCGCGAACTTCCCGTTTAACGCGCTCTTGCTCACCTTCGGCACCGAAGTGACGGCGGCCTACCACATCGGACGGCGGATCTATCAGCAGTTCAGCGGCCCGCTGTATCGCTCCTACAGCGTCGCCGCGAGCATCATCGTCGGACAGACCCTCGGCGAGGGCCAGCCCGACGACGCGCGGTTCGCGGGACTGGCGATTACGGCGCTGAGCGTCCTCACGCTCGGCCTCGCCGGCATCGTCCTGCTCGTCGGTGCGACCCCGATCGCCCGCATCTTTACGTCCGATCCGGCCACCCTCGAGTACGCCGCGACCTTCGCTCGCGTCTTCGGCGTCTCGATGTTCTTCTTCGGCCTCTTCTTCCCGCTGTCGGGAAGTCTCCGCGGCGCGGGCGATACGCGCACACCCTTCTATGCTCGATTCACCGGCACCGCCGGCTTCCTGCTCGGCTTTTCGTATCTCGCGGGAATCACCCTCGAGTACGGACTTACCGGTGTCTACATCGGGATCGTACTCAGCTACGCGTGGTGGGCGCTCGTCGTCGCGATCGGATTCGTCTGGGGCGACTGGGCGGCGACGGCCGCGACGATGATGGCCGAACGGGCGGACGAAGCCGACTAGTCGCCACCGGTTGCCCAACTGACTGCGACCAGCGGCGAGTCGACAATCGGAACTGGAGCGTGATATAATGATTGGAAATTGATGGTTCTATAGAAACATCTAGTACACTATGTGATAGCTGACTGATCCCGGAATCTGTTCTAGATAGTTATTATCACGGGATCCGACCGAGAATGTCTGATACGTGAATCGTCAGTAGCCGCGTAATCGATCAACTCGAGACGGATTCCGCTACTAAAAGTGGAGTAGTACGCGGAAAGCGCCGAATAGATGGATGAGTATTTACATCGTTTCTCGTCAGTTGCTACCGCCGTCGGGATTGCGACGGGATAATGAAGGACGAAACGTGGTCGTCATCCTTCTCATTCCACCAGTATGTTGGTATACTTCTATAACTGGTACTATCTTCGATATCGCTCGAGCCTCGGCCCGACCAATCCGGCCACGAACACCGCTATCGGACGAGCGCTGCGGTCGGTAACCTGGCTCCCTCTGGATTACAGACATACAATTGTAATTCCTAGCAGCGGACGGAATGCCGATCGGATTCTCGGTGGCCGGCAACTGAGACGGTTCGGGGTATCGCAGTGGTGTTCGACCTGACTGAACGGCTACGAGAACATCACGTTCACTTCGATCGTGTTCGCCGTCGACAACAACTGGGTCCGGAGCTCGTTTTCCTCCCACTCGTTCTCGAGTCGATGCTGTGGTCCGGTGACGGAGACTGCCCCGTAGACGGTCCCGTCGTTGTCGAGTATCGGCGCGGCGATCGCGCTGATTCCCGGCAGATACTCGCCGTGGTTGTACGCCACGCCCTCCTCGCGAACCGCGGCGAGTTCCTCGAAGAGCGTCTCTCGATCGGTAATCGTCTCGTCGGTGAACGCGGGGAGCCCCCACTCCGCGATGATCTCGTCGATGCGCTCCTCGGCGAAGTGAGCGAGAATCACCTTCCCGGCGGCCGAGCTATGAAGGTAGGTGTGGGTCCCGATATCGATGTCGCTCGTGAACGCGCGCGTTCCCTCGCTGACGTTAATGATCGTGCCGAGCCCGTTCTGGTGTGTCGAACAGAGCACTCGCTCGCCGACCCGCTCCGAGAGTTCCGTGATCGGGCCGTCGGAGGCCGCGTACAGCGGCTCGGCGTGTTTGACGTGCTCCCCGAAGGAGAGAAATCGGAGGCTCAGCCGGTACTCGTCGCCCTCCTGGACGACATACCCCTTCGATCGGAGCGTCGTCAGATGGGCGTGAACCGTACTCTTTGCGAGCCCCGTTCGCTCGGTGAGCGCCGTAACGCCGGCACCCTCCGCCTGCCACAGCGCCTCGAGGATGTCCAGGGTCTTGACCACTGCCGCGACGCGATTTCCCTCGTTCGTGTCTGATGTTGCCATACTACACGATCAACGATGAGGAACAAAACTGTTCCGCTCTGCTGAACACCAGTTACGTGCGAAAAAATCGATTCGACGTGTACACGTCCGTCCCAGCCGCTAATTCTGCCGTCGTGGGCCGTCTGGGAATCACTATACCAATTGAAAACTATCACCGTGGTAATGCTTAAGTGGGACGTTATGTAATTCTGGTTATGGACTTCAGCGAACCGTCCGAAGCAGTCCAGATCAAGAAAGCGCTCGACGAGTTCATCGACCAGGAAGTCGCCCCGCTCGAGACCGAGTACGACGAGTTCCTCGGCCCGGACTACGAGAAGGAGATCGTCGACGACGAGCACCGACAGGTCCCCGAGTACCGTAACATCGTCGAGAAGATCCGGCAGAAGTCGGTCGAGGCGGGCTTTTACGGGATGACGATGCCCGAGGAGGTCGGCGGCGGCGACGTCGACATTCTGACCCGCGCCATCGTCGGCGAACACATGTCCAACCGGCCGCCGGGCTTTCACAGCGCCATCTTCGGCGGGGCGGGCGGGCCGACGCCGATCCTGCTGAACTGCGACGAGCGCCAGCGCGAGGCGTACCTCGAGCCGCTGATGGACGGCGAGATCACGACCTGTTTCGCGCTGACGGAGCCGGGTCACGGTAGCGATGCCCACCACATGGACACCCGCGCCGAGAAAGAGGGAGACGAGTGGGTCATCAACGGGCAGAAGGTCTACATCACGAACGCGCCCTACGCCGACTTCGCGATGGTCTTCGCCCGAACGAGCGGCGAGGACGGCGATCTCGGCGGGATCACCTGCTTCCTCGTCGACGAGGACACCCCCGGTTTCGAGATCGGGACGATCCACCGCGCGATGGGGATGACGCCCGGCACCCACGCCGAGATCCACCTCGACGACTGCCGCGTCGGCGAGGACCAGGTGCTGGGCGAGGTCGACAAGGGGTTCCAGTCCGCGATGGACTGGATCGGCGGCGGCCGCATCAACATCGCCGCCGGCGCGGTCGGCACGGCCGAGTTCCTGCTGGACCTCTCCGTGGAGTACGCCCGCGATCGGGAGACGTTCGGGAAACCGATCGGCCACCGGCAGGGGATCTCATTCCAGCTGGCCGAACTCGCCACCGACATCGAACAGGTCCGCCAGCTCTACCGCTACGCCGCCTGGAAGATGGACAACGGCGAGCGCGCCCGCAAGGAGGAGTCGATGGCGAAGCTCCGCGGCGCGAAACTGGCCAACGACGCCGCCGACATCGCGATGCAGGTCCACGGCGGTGCCGGCTTCATGAAGGACCTCCCCATCGAGCGCAACTACCGCTCGGCCCGCGTCTTCCGCATCTTCGAGGGAACCGACGAGATCCAGAAACGGACGATCGCCCGCGAGCTCATCTGAACCGACGATGGAGGAACAGTCGGAGCGGGGAGCCACGGAGGAGACGGCCGTCTCGCGCATCGACTTCGACATCGAATGGCCGCCGAAACACGCCGCGGCCTATCTCGTCGAGGAGCCCACGCCGATCCTGATCGACACCGGCGACCCGGAGGACCGGGCCGAGACGACGATCCGCGAGGGGCTGACGGCGCGGGGCTACGACCTCGAGGACATCGCGGCGGTCATCGTTACTCATCCCCACAGCGATCACATCGGGCAGGTTCCGCTGTTGCGCGAGGCCGGCGCAACCGTCCACGCGCCCCGGCCCGTCCTCGAGCAACTCGAGCGCGAGCCGGCCGACCTCGCGGCGGGGATCCGCGAAATCGGCCGGTCGGCGGGGTACCGCGGCGAGGCCATCGAGCGCGAGACCGAACGCGCGACATCGTCGCTCGAGCGCAACCGCCGGCTGCTCGCACCCGAGGAAGCCGTCCCCTTCGAGTTCGGCGACCCGTTCACCGTCGCGGGCCGGGCGTTCGACCCGATCCACACGCCCGGCCACCAGGTACACCACGCCGGCCTGGCGACGGATCTGGACGGCGAGCGCGTCCTCTTCTCGGGGGACGCGCTCATCGAGCCGTTCCGGCCCGGCGCGATCAACGTCGGTCTCGATTACGGTGCCTACGACGCCGTCGACGACTTCCACCGCGCGATGGACCGGCTCGAGGGCCGCGCCGTTGACCGGGTATTCCCCGGACACGGCCCGGTCTTTACCGACTACGACGGGACGATCGAGAGCACGCGGTCGGCCCTGGAGTCGCTCACGGCCGAGACTCTCGAGGCGGTCAGTAGCGTCGGGCCGGCGACACCCCTGGAGATCACCCGGCACCGGACCGGCGAGGTCCGCCATCCCGCCCAGTTGCTCGATACGCTCGGGGCGCTGGGTACGCTCGAGGGGCGAGACAGAATCGAATACGAGGTCCGCGACGGCGCTCGCTACTACTCGTTCAGGAAGGCTTCGCCGTGATCGAGCGGGAGGACGACGCGGTCGGCGATCCCACCGTAGACCGCCCGCGCCTCCGTGAGTAACTCTTCGGGCGGCGCTTCGATCGCGAACGTCGCGATCATCTCGTCGGTCACGAGATCGGCCATCGCTTCCCACTTCTCGTCTTTGGAGAGTTCGTGTAGCTCCTCGCCGACGGACGTCCAGCCGTGGTGTTCGAGGACATCGTGATAGGTCCGGGTGCTGCCGTAGAAGGCGATACGCTGGCGGACTTCCGCCCGCGATCGCTCGCGCTCCTCTTCGGTCTCGCCAGTTACGACGAACGGGCTCGCGGAGAGCGACACGTCCTCGAGCGATCGCTCTCCGCGGTCGGCTCCCTCGGCGACGGTCGGGGCGATGACCTCGTCCGTGTACTCGGGCGTGTTGAACGCGTGCATCGCCAGCCCGTCGCAGAGCTCGCCCGCGAGCCGGAGGTTGTACTCGTTGACGCCGGCGATGTAGATCGGAACGTCTGGATGGTCGATCGGCCCCGGATTGAAGTTGTCCGTCATCAGCGAGAACGAGTAGTGCTCGCCCTCGTACTCGAGGTCGGCCTCGCCCTGGAACACGTCGAAGATGTGGCGAAGCGATTCCACGACCTCGCGCAGTCGCGGGCCGGGCGACTCCCAGTCGACGCTAAAGCGGCGCTCGTTGTGGCCCTTGACCTGCGTGCCGAGCCCGAGGACGAACCGGCCGTCGGTGTATTGGGCGAGGTCCCAGACGGTGTAGGCCAGTGCCATCGGACTGCGGGTAAACGCGAGCGCGATCCGTGTCCCCTGCTGGATCTCTTCGGTCCGATCCGCGATCACGGGATGGGGAAGGAAGGCGTCGTTGTCCATCTCGGGCGTCCAGACGCCGTCGAATCCCAACTCCTCGGCCCGAGCGGCGGCCCCGCCCGCGTTGTTCGACAGCCCCGGTACCATCGCGTCGATGCGAAGATCTGACATACCCGATGGTCGACGGCTCGACCCTTCAATCTATGGACGGGTCTCGTCCTCGAGCGCCACTGCAGGCGCTCAGACGACGCGGTTCTCGAGGTCCTCGCCGTCGCGGAACCGATCGTAGTTCCGGAGAAAGATGTCGGCACAGCGCTCCCAGTAGTGTGGCGTGCTGCCGGCCATATGCGGCGTCACCAGTACGTTGTCGCGGTCCCACAGCGGCGATGACTCGGGCAGCGGTTCCTCCTCGAAGACGTCCAACGCCGCGCCGCCGAGGTCACCGGCCTCGAGCGCGTCGACGAGCGCTGACTGATCGACGATATCGCCGCGGGCGATGTTGACCAGCACGGCGTCGTCGGGCAACGTCGCGAGCGCCTCGGCGTCGAGCAGCCCCCGCGTCTCCTCGGTCAGCGGACAGGCGACGACAAGGTAGTCGCTCTCAGCGAGGACGGACGCGAGCCCGTCCGCGCCGTAGATCTCGTCGACGCCCTCGGGCGCGTCGGTCGGGTCCCGCTTCGTCCCGATCACGCGGGCGTCGAAGGGTTGGCAATAGTCGGCCACCTTGGAGCCGATCGCGCCGACGCCGACGATCCCGACGGTCCGATCGCCGAGTTCGCCGCCCGTGTAGCGCTGCCACTCGCGGTCGCGCCCCTGGGCGACCGCGCGATCGAAGCCGCGCTCGAAGTGCAGCAGATAGCCCAGGACCTGCTGGCCGATCGGCTTCGCGTGGATCCCCGAGACGTTCGTCAGCGCCACGCCGCGGTCGGCCAGCGCCTCGTGATCGAAGCGGTCGGTCCCGGCGCTGAGCGCCTGCACCCACTCGAGGTCGGTGGCCGCCTCGAGCACCTCCTCGGGGAGCCGGTGGGTGATCAGGATCTCGGCGTCGGCGACCGCCGCCGGGAGGTCGGCCTCGTCCGCGACGTGCTCGAGGTCGATCCCCGGTCGGCGCTTTAGGATCTCGTCGGTGACGAGCGGCCCGCCACCCGCGAGGACGTGCGGGGAGACGACGACTCGCACGACTCAGGGCTCCTCCTCGAGCTTGTACTTCTGAATTTTCCCCGACGTAGTCCGCGGCAACTCGTCGATGAACTCGACCTCGCGGGGGTGTTTGTAGGAGGCGACGTTGTCGAGGAAGTACTCCGTAATCGCCTCGGCTGTGATGTCCTCGCCGGGTTCGACGCCCGGCGCGGTGACGACGAACGCCTTGGGTACCTCGTTGCGCCGGTCGTCCGGAATCCCGACGACTGCGCCCTCGGCGACGGCCTCGTGTTCGGCTAAGAGTTCCTCGAGTTCGCTGGGGTAGATGTTGTACCCCGCCGAGTTGATCATGTGCTTCTTCCGGTCGACGATCTCGTAGTAATTGTCCGCGTCGCGGCGGGCGATGTCGCCGGTGCGGAACCAGCTGTCCTCCGTAAATGCCTCTTCGGTCGCCTCGGGCATTCCGTGATACCCCTTCATCACCTGCGGGCCGCGAACGAGGAGTTCGCCTTTCTCGCCGATACCGACCGTCTCGCCGCTCGAGTCGACGATCTTGGCCTCGGTCATCCGGGTCGGCTGGCCGATCGTGCCGTGGCGCAGGCCGAACGTCGAGTTGCGCTGGGAGTGGGTCGCGCCGTTGGTCTCGGTGAGCCCGTACCCCTCGGCCATCTCGACGCCGGCGGTCTCCTCGAACTGCTCCTGGACCGCGACGGACATCTTCGCGCCGCCCTCGCCGGCCGACTCGAGGCTGGTCAGGTCGTACTCGCCGAAGTCGTCGCTGTTGATCATGTCGACGTACATCGCGGTGACGCCGACGTAGTGGGTGATCCCCTCCTCTTCGATCAACCGCATCGCGGCATCGCCGTCCCAGTTGGCCGCGCTGCGGAGGTAGACGCTGCCACCGCGGACCAGCGGCTGCCAAGCGGTGTGCGTGAAGCCGGTGATGTGATAGAGCGGCAGCCAGACGAGGCTCTTGACGGCCTCGTCCTCGAGCGCCTGCTCCTGGGAGAGGATCGAGAACGTCTGGGCCCGGAAGTTGCGGTGGGTCAGTTGCACGCCCTTCGGTTTCCCGGTCGTCCCCGAGGTGTACGGCAGCAGCGCCACGTCGTCGTCGGCCCGCTCGACGAACCGCTCCTCGCCGCGGATGTCGTCGAAGGCGAGGACGCCGTCGGCGTCGCTATCGACCGAGATCACGACCGGGTCCCAGTCGATCGCCTCGAGGGCCTCCTCAAGATGTGGTTCGAGGGCTTCGTGAGTGAGGACGGCTTCGGCCCCGGTATCCTCGAGCTGGTAGGTCAGCTCGCGCTTGCGGTACTGGGGGTTGACCGGCGAGACGACGATGCCGGCCTTGAACGCGCCGAGCGCGCCGATCAGGTACGGCGGACAGTTCGGCAGGTACTGGAGCATGATATCGCCCGGCTCGAGCCCGAGGTCGGCTAACCCGCCGGCGAACCGCGAACTCGCGGCCCGCAACTCGTCGTGAGTCAGCGTCCGGCCATGGTACTCGATGGCCTGCGCATCGCCGTGGTGGCGGGCCGTCTCGTCGTGGAGTCGCGCGACGTTCCCCTCCCTGGCGTCTTCGGTAACACTTGCCAAATCCATGAGTCACGGTATCACGGAATGATATAAAATAGTACCTCTCGGGACCCGACGGGCGCTGGTCGTCCTCAAGCGCGCGGCTCGATATTTCCTGTCCCATGTTAGCTTCCACCACAACATATTTGGGCTCGGTCGAGATATCGGGAGACGATGATACGACCGGTCCGACGGAGGGACACCCGTGGCTGAACCGATCCTGGCGGGCGTCGCCGAGAGCGACCTCGGCGAGACGCCCGACCGGAACTGGCTGGACAACGCCGCCATCGCGACGGTTCGGGCTCTCGAGGATGCCGGCTGTACCCTCGAGGAGGTCGACGGCGTCGCGGTCGCCGGCGGCGACGACTACATGCCCGCGCTGGTGCTCTCGGAGTACCTCGACCTCGACGAGCCGTCCTTCCTCGAGGGGACCGAGATCGGCGGCTCGTCGTTCGAGCACTTCTGTGGCCACGTCCGGGACGCAATGGCCCGCGACGAGGCCGACGTGGTGGTCGTCGCCTACGGTTCCACCCGAAAGACGGGCCCCGGCGACGAGCGGTCGCTCGAGGAGGCCCACCCGATCGACGGCTTCGTTCGGCCAACGGGCCTTTTCAGGCCGCCGGGGGCCTACGCGATGGCCGCGCGCCGGCACATGCACGAGTACGGCACCACCGAGGAACAGCTCGCGGCGGTCGCCGTCGCGACCCGCGAGTGGGCGTCGATGAACCCTAAGGCGGCCCACCGGGAGCCNAGGATGTCCTCGAGTCCCGCGAGATCGCCGAGCCGTTCAACCTGCTGGACTGCTGTCTCGTCTCGGACGGCGGGGGCGCGGTCGTGCTCGTGAGCGAGGAGAAGGCGGCCGAACTCGGCGTGCCGGAGATCGCTGTCGCGGGGGTCGCCTCGACGAGCACCCACCGCCAGGACATCAGCGAGATGCCCGACATGACCACGACCGGGGCCGCGGTCACGGGGCCGAAGGCCTTCGACCAAGCCGGGATTACCCACGACGACGTCGACGTCGCCGAGATTTACGACTCGTTTACCTACACCGCTCTGGTCACGCTCGAGGACCTCGGGTTCTGCGAGAAGGGCGAGGGCGGCGAGTTCGTCTCGGGCGGCACCACCGCGCCGGGCGGCGAGTTACCGATGAACACCCAGGGCGGTGGGCTCTCGTACTGTCACCCCGGTCACTTCGGGGTCTTCGTCCTCATCGAGGCCGCGCGACAGCTCCGGGGCGACTACGAGGGCGACCGACAGGTCGCCGACGCCGAGGTCGCGGTCGCCCACGGTACCGGGGGCTTACTCTCCTCGAGCAGCACCGTCGTCCTCCGGAGGGAATCATGACCGGGCGCGTCGAAGACCGCCGCGAGGAGTGGGAGGGACCGGTGCCCGTCCCGACCGGCGCGACGGTCCCCTTCTGGGCGGGCACCCTCGAGGGCGAACTGCGCTATCAGGAATGCGAGTGCGGTCACCGCCAGCTGTACCCGCGGGCGGTCTGTACCGCCTGCGGGGCCGAGGACCCGCCGTTCGAAGCGAGCGAGGGCGTCGGCACGATCTACACCTACACCGTCTGCCACGTCCCCGGCGAGCCCGGCTTCGGCGACCGAGTGCCCTACGTCGTCGGCGCGATCGACCTCGCCGAGGGGCCGCGCCTGCTCACCCTGCTCGACGCCGATCCCGACGACCTCGAGATCGGCACGGCGGTCGGGGTCACGTTCTGGCAGGTCTCAGAAAAAGCTGCGATTCCGGTGTTCGTGCCGGAATAAAAACGAACGCGTCTTCTTTTACTCGAGGTCGGCCGTCGCCGTCCCGGTCAGCAGCGTCTCGCCGTCGGTCGTCCGGGCCTCGAGTTCCGCGTCCACCGTGCCCGCGTCCGCGTCGATCTCGGCGACTTCGCCGCTCGCGACGACGGTGTCGCCGGGGAAGACCCGGGACTGGAACCGCACGCCGAAGCTCATCACGTCCCGCAGGTCGAACCAGTTGGCGACGACCCGCGAAGTGACGCCGGCGGTGAACATCCCCTGGCCGAAGACGCTCTCGTTGCCCGCCGCCGTCGCGTAGGGTTCGTCGTAGTGGATCGGGTTGAAGTCGCCGCTCGCGCCGGCGTACTTCACGAAGTGCTGACGCTCGAGGTCCTCAACGACGACGGTGGGCCCGGTGTCACCGGATTCGAGCCCGTCGACGCTGCGGACACGCTCGAACTCGTCGATCGTTTCCCCGGGGGCCGTCGCCGCTTCGGTCGTGCCGCCGTCGGCCTCGGTCGGCTCGCCGTCGCTCTCAGCGTCGCCCTCGGCCGTGCTCTCGTCGCCGTCGTCGATCGCCCCCTCCGTTTCGATCGCGGTCGAGCGGTCGGTCAGGACGAGTTCGCCGTTCGGGGTTCGGTACTCGGTCTCGAGGACGGCGAAAGTCATCGTCCCCGCCCGGCCGCCCTCGCGTTGGAACACGTCCGCGAGCGTGGTCGTCCCCTCGAGGATGTCGCCGACGTAGACGGGGCGTTCGTACTCGTGGGCCTGCTCGCCGTGGATGACGTACTCGGGCTGGAAGGCGAGGTCGAACCCCTTGCCGTCGACGTCGTCGGGGGTGTACCGCGGGAAGCGAGCGACCTGCGAGTAGGTCAGCGGCGCGGGGACGCGGTCGTGGCCCCGTTCGGCGGCGACCCCCTCGTCGCGGAAGACGGGGTCGTCGGCGGTGATCGCCCGTGCGAACTCCTCGACCTTGCCCGGTTCGATGCGGAACTCCTCGGCCGTGACCGTGGTGTCGCCGACCATCGCCTCGAGTTCCTCGATCGGTTTATTCGGCATCGCGTCCCTCCGTGTCGACGGTATTGGCCGCCGTCCGCCGTTCGGTTGCGCCGCGTTGCGTTCCGTCTCCGTGCTGTCCGCGCCTCATTGCCACCACGGTTTACCGAGGACCGCTATAACAGTACCCCTCGCGGAACGCGGTCGGCACCGCGTGGGGCTACGCTACGGATCAACCGGTCGAATCGCTTATACCGGCGGTCGATGAATCCGTAACCAGGAATGGCAGCGAATCGCACACTCGACTCGAGAGAACGGTCAGTAACCGGTATCGCCGTCGTGGAGGGGCAAGAATGACGACCGAGACGGCCGTCCTCGGCGCACTCGCTCCTGACACACACCCGCGGATCGTCGAGGTCCGTCGCGACCTCCCGAAGCGCGGCAGCGGGAAGCTCCGCGAGACGGACCCGCGAGACGACTGCATCAAGGCACACGGGAGACAATCGTGACGGGACCCGATCGATCTCTCGAGGAACCACCGGTCGGAGTGCGATGGCCCTCGGCTCGAGACGGCTCTCGGCGGTCGCTCGCGACGGCCGATGACTGACGAGAGCGACGGCTCCGCGTACTCGAACGGGGAGATCCGGACGATAGCGCTCGCGGTCATCGCCGGCATCTTCTTCGGCGGGGTGGCGACCGGCGTGGCCTTCCCGACGCTCCCGCTGCTCGACGAGCGGCTCGTGATCAGCGCAGTCATGCTGAGCGTGATCCTCTCGGCCAACCGAATCGCGCGGCTGGTCATGAACACGCCCGCCGGGACGCTCATCGATCGGGTCGGCGCGCGCAAACCGATGATTTTCGGGCTGTTCACCCAGGCGCTGGCCCCCTTCGGCTACGTCGTCGGCCTGCACACGCCCCCGACCGATCTGGGTGCGGTGCCGGTGCTCGGCGAGGTGTCACTGCCGGGCGTCGTTTTCGTCACGGCGCGGCTGTTCTGGGGGATCGGCAGCGCGTTCGTCTTCCTCGGCGCGTTCGCGACTATCACCTACGTCACGACGGCTGACAACCGCGGCCGGTGGGTCGGCTACATGCGCGGCGGCCAGTCGCTCGGGTTCCCGACCGGACTCGTCCTCGGCGGCCTCCTGACCGATCTCGCCAGCATGCAAACGGCGTTTGTTACCGCCGGTGTCCTCGCGTTGATCGCCGGCACCGTCGCGACGCTCGTCCTGCCCGACGTTCACGGCGGTACCGACGAGGGCAGAGCCGCCAAACTCCGGGAGGTCCCCGCCTTGCTCGCAGCCAACCCGACCGTCGTCCTGATCGGCTACGGCAACTTCGCCGTCCGCTTTCTCTGGGGCGGCATCATCCTCTCGACGCTCGCTCGGTACGCCAGCGACTACGGGCTCGAGCTCTCTGCGCTCGGTGCGGCGGGTATCAGCGGGATCGTGATGGGACTCGGCGTCCTCACGTCGGGATCGACGACGGTCATCACCGGCTGGGTGTCGGACATGGTCAGCGATCGGACCCTGCTGACGATTCCGGCGTTCCTGTCGATGGGGATCGGATTTCTGATCATCGCGTACGTCCCGACGATCGAGGCGCTGCTCGGGGCGATCGTACTCGTCGGCGGCGGCATGGGTGCGGCCGCGCCCGCGATGCTGGCGATTATGGGCGATCTGACCCCGGGCGACGAACTCGGCCGGATGGGCGGCGTCTATCAGGTGATGGGTGATATCGGGCTCAGTCTCGGTCCACTGGTCGCGATCCCGGCCGTCGATCTCTGGTTCGGCTACCGGGTGACGTACGTGCTCTGTGCCGCGCTCGTACTGAGCTGTCTCACGGTCGTCTCGCTGCCGCTGTTGCGCAACCCCGAGGTCTCCCGGACGAAGGTAAAAGCGGACTGAGCGTCGTCTCCGGGTCGAGCCGCCGGCGGCGTTCGCGAAGCTTTCATATCCGACCCGACCGTATTGGTAGGTAATGTCACGCATCAGGGGTGCGCTCGCTCGGCTGCGCCCGTGGCTGCCGCCGATCGCCGTGGCGCTCGCTGCGGGCCTCGCCGCCGTGGGGGGCTCGTACCTGTCCGTCGGCCGACGACCGGGGTTCGTCGCGACGCCGATCGATCGGTTCGTCATCGTCGCCAGCCCCGACGCGCTCGTCGCATTCGCGATCACCGAACTCGGGACGCTCGGCCACCAGTTGGCCTTCCTGACGGCCATCGCACTGACCTGTGTCCTGTTCGGACTGGCGGCCCTGCCGGGCGTGTTGCTCCTTTGGGACCGCGGACCCGCTCTCGGTCCGTCGAGTATCCGCGCCAGCACGCTCGCCGGCGTCGTCGCCGGGACGGTCCTGCCGGGGCTGGTCGCCTTCGGGTTGACGAGGTCGCCGGTCTCGAGCATCGCCGCGGCTGCCGGTGCCGGTCTTGTCGTACTGGTGGTGGCCGTAACGACGGTCTTCGCCGCCGACGGAGACACCGCTCCCGGTTCGTTCGGTCGGCGGCGCGTCCTCGGTGCCGTCGGCTCCGCGATCGGCCTGAGCGCACTCGGGGTCTTCGTCCGCGGAACCGGCGAGGACTCCGTTCCGTCGGCCTTCGACGTTCCCGAGGACTCCCGGCCCGACGTTCGGGAGTTGCTCACGCGGGCGAAAGACCAGTCGCTCGCCGTCGAGGGCCTCGAGCCGCTGGTCAGCACCGACTTCTACGAGGTCGACATCGCCAACGTGAACCCGGCCGTCGACCGCGAGGCGTGGACGCTCTCGATCACGGGTGCCGTCGAGGCTGAGCAGGAGTACGATATCGCGGACATCGAGGCCATGGACGTCGAAGATCGGTTCGTCACGCTGCGCTGTGTCGGCGACCAGCTCAACGGCCGACAGATGGACACCGCGCTCTGGAGCGGTGTCCCCGTCGCGGCGCTCCTCGAGGACGCGAATCCCCAGGGCGACCGAGTCGTCTTGCACGGGGCGGACTCGTACTACAACGAGTTCCCGATCGAGGCGCTGTGGCCGGGGCTGTTGGCCTCCCGGATGAACGGCCGGCCGCTGCCGCGGGCCCACGGCGCGCCGGCGCGCGTCCTCGTCCCGGGCCACTGGGGCGAGATCAACGTGAAGTGGGTGACCGAGATCGAGGTTCGCGACGAGGACACCAGGGGCTACTGGGAGCACCGCGGCTGGCACGGGACCGGCCCGGTCGAGACGGTCGCCAAGCTCTGGCAGGTCAACCACCTCGGCGGCGGCCGCATCGAGGTCGCCGGCCACGCGTATGCCGGGACGCGGGGCATCGATGCCGTCGAGGTATCTACTGACGACGGCGACACCTGGGTCGAGGCCGAACTGTCCGACCCCCTCCCGGGCGATGACGTCTGGCGGCAGTGGCGCTACGAGTACGGCGCGGCCGGCACACACGACGTGATCGTTCGGGCCCGCGACGGCGACGGGAACCTCCAGATCCCCGAGGAGGACGGCCCGAAGCCGGACGGGGCGACCGGCTGGGTCACGAAGACCGTGAGGCCGCAATGAGTGGAACGCGATGCTCGAGCCGAACTGCAATGTCCACCGCCGGCAGGCGACCACGCCTCCTGGGTCGACGCGATCGTCTCCGAGCCTCAGCGGGGTTCGGGGGCCGTTACTGTCGCTTTTGCCGTGTCAGAATGACCGCTCGTTTGATAACTTCCGGTCCCGATCGGAAATAATCGGCCGGAGATATATGTGAATTAATAGTGAAGATTTATATGACTGCCCATGGCTGTTACCGTTGTGCAAACGTGGCTTGATCACAGATGACACGGAACACTATCAACAGACGCCGGGTACTTTCGGGAATGGGTGTCGGACTCGCGGGGGCGATGGCGGGCTGTCTCGGTGGCGGTGGTGGCGACGACGACGTCCACTTTATTACGGACTACTACAACGACGCGTGGCAGCCCCTCTGGGACGACCTCGAGTCGTCGTTCGAGGACGAGACCGACATCCCGATGAACATCGAGGAGGGCGGGATGTCCGGGACCCAGGAGGGGCGGCTCGCGCAACTGATCCAGTCGGGAGATCCGCCGGACGCCAACACGTCCACGTTCGATCAGGTGGCCGATATCTGGGAGACCGACCAACTCGAGACCGTCAACGACGTCGTCTCGTCGATCGAGGAGGTCAACGGGGAGATAAACACCGATGCGTTCCTCGGAGAGGGCGACGAACTCTACCAGATCCCTCACGGGCTGTACGTCTCGAACTTCCAGTATCGGGCGGACATCTACGAGACGCTCGGTCTGGACGTCCCCGAGACCTTCAGTGATGTTCTGGAGAACGCCCGGATCATCGACGAGTCGGACGAAGTAGACGCCCGCGGCTACGGGCTCGCCGGCGCGCCGACGGGCAAGAGTCAGGACGAAATCCTTGTCATGCTGGCGAGCGCCGGCATCTCCGGGATCGGCCTCCGCTGGAGCGATCCGGACACCCGCGAGGAACTCGAGATCCACTGGCCCGAGGACGTGGTCACCGAGGTCTTGCAGTACGTCAAGGACCTCTCTCAGTACTCGCCCGACCCGACCAGCATCGGCTGGGCCGAGTCGCTCAGTCAGTGGGTCCAGGGCCAGTACGCCCAGTGTTATCACCTCAACGCCTGGCCGATCGGCGTCACGGCGCAAACGGCCGAGGCGAACGACAACGACGACCTCCGCTTCGTCGCCGAGAACACGGAGATCATCCCGTATCCGATGATGGACGGCGTCGACCCGGACGAGAACTGGCTCTCCGCTCCGGCCCCCGACGGCTACCACATCTTCGCGAACGGTGACAGACCGGGCGACGCCAAGCAGTGGTTCGAGTGGCTCTACGCCGACAGCATGGAGCAGACCGCGAGTTTCTACGAGACGGATCCCGGTCGGTTCCTGCCGACCTACGCCGACGTGATCGACTCGGACGCGTTCCAGAACCAGGACATCTTCCAGGCCCATCCCCACCTGCTCGAGAAACTCGAGTACGTTCAGGACGAAATCTGGGGGAACCACTACGGGAGCGTCGACGAGGCCAACACCTCCTCGCCCGAGTCGCTGTACATGCAACGGCAGTGGTTCTACGGCGAGATGGTCAACCGCGTCGTCACCGATTCGATGTCCGTCCAAGAAGCCTACGACTGGGGCTACGGGCAACTCGAGGAGGCCTTCGCGGACGCACAGGAGCAGTTTGGATAGTCAGTATCGCGTGCGGTCCGGTCGTCGGTACCCACGTTTGATACGGAGCGAATCTTTATGATCGACCGTGTTATTGACACACATATGAAGAGGAGACCGAGAGATGGCTAGTGAAACTGGAGAGTCGATACGGCCCGGAAGGGCGTACATTCCGTGGGACGACCTGCCGGTAAAGCGGGAGACGGTCGCCGGTATCGGCACCGTCCTGCCCGTCATCGTCCTGTACGTACTCATCGCGGTGCTCCCGATCGCGTTCGCGTTCTGGGCATCGTTACACGAGATTCACACGCTCAACCCCGAGTGGCAGTGGGCCGGCCTCGCGAACTACCGGGAGGTCCTGAACATCTCCACGTTCTGGGGCTCGCTGTGGCGGGGGATCGTCTACATGGTCGGCAGCACGCTCCTCCAGCTCGGCGTCGGGCTCTGGATGGCGCTCGTGCTCAACCGCATCACTCGCGGGCAGAAACTGCTCACCGCGGTCGTCTTCACGGCCTATCTGATCCCGACGATCATCGTCTCGCTGGTCGCGCTGCGGGTGTTCGACCCGCTCGGGGGCGTGTTCCAGATGATGGGTGCCGAGTGGTTCGGCCTGTGGGGAGCCCAGACTGCGCCGCTTGGCTCGCGCGATTGGGCCATGCGGCTGCTGATCCTCATCGGGACCTGGAAGTTCGCCGTCTTCGTCACCATCTTCACGCTCGCGCAGTTGCGCGCAATTCCCGATCGATTCTACGAGGCGGCGAAGGTCTGCGGCGCGAACCGGTGGCAGATGTTCCGCGACATCACGCTGCCGCGTCTCATGGGGATCGTCCTGGTCGTCGTCCTGCTCCGGTCGGTCTTCATGTTCAACAAGTTCGACATCATCTGGCAGCTCACGGAGGGCGGCCCCGGTAACGCGACGACGACGCTGCCCGTCCTGGCCTACAAGACCGTCTACACGGATCAGGCCTACGGGCTCGCCAACGCGATCTCCGTGGTCATGTTCCTGTTCCTGCTGGCGTCGGCGATCATCTACTTCAAGCTCTTCAACCCCAGCGAGGAGGTGGAGACGACGACATGAGCCAAAGCGAACCACCGGGAGGCGTCTTCGGCCTCTCATACGACGGCGAAACGCGAGTCATCGAAGCGTTGAAACTGATCAGCACCGCGATCATCGTCCTCGTCGGTGCCTGGCCGATCTACTGGATGACCCAGTTAGCCTTTACCGAGTACGAGGCGGTCGAGGACTCCGTCACCGCCTTCCCGACGCCCGACATCTTCACGCTCGGTAATTTCACGGTGTTGACACAGCCGGAGATGTACACCTACATGTTCAACACCGTCGTGGTCGCGATCGGCACGATCGTGACGGTCGTCCTCGTCTCGTTGCTCGCCGGGTACGGCCTCGCGCGCCTCGAGTTCCCACAAAAGGAGAACTTCGCACGCATCCTGCTGGTCGGCTACCTCTTCAGCCCCATTGTCATCGGGATCCCGCTCTACCAGATCTGGCAGAACATCGGGCTGCTCGGGACCCGATTTGGGCTCATCATCGCCCTGTCGGCGATTTCGATGCCCTTCGCGGTGTGGCTGATGTGGAAGTACATCATGACGATTCCGGAGGCCCACGAGGAGGCCGCATGGGTCGACGGGGCCTCGCGCTGGCGGGGCTTCCGTGATGTCATCATTCCACAGTGCCGGCCGGCGATCATCGCCGCGGCCCTGTTCGCCTTCGCGCTCGCCTGGAACGACTTCACGTTCGCGCAGATCCTCCTGCCCCAGACCGACACCACGACGTTCGCGCCCGGCATCCTCCGTGCGATGGGGCAGGCCCAGTTCCTGCCGGACGCCTACCTGATGGCGATCTCGCTGGCCATGACGTTACCGCCGCTGCTCTTTGCCTACTTCATGCAGAGCTATCTGCTCAAGGGATTCCAGGTCAGGGCGCTGTGAGCGCGTATCGACTGCCAATCACCATTCACGAAACACAACGACAGATGCCAGACATCGAAATCCGGAACCTGACGAAGGTATACGAGGAATCGGGGAACAGAATCGTCGCCGTCGACGATGTCGACCTGACCATCGAAGACGACGAGTTCGTCACGCTCGTCGGCCCCTCGGGCTGTGGGAAGACGACGACGCTCCGCTGTGTCGCAGGGCTGAACAAGCCGACCAGCGGAACGATCACGTTCGGCGACCGCGACGTGACGGAGAAACCGGTCCAGGAGCGAAACATCGCATTGCTCTTCCAAGACATCGCGCTGTACCCGCACATGAGCGTCTTGGAGAATATGGCCTACGGCCTCAAGATCTCCGGCTTCTCGCGGGAAGAACGCGTCGCCCGCGTCGAGGAGGCCGCGGAGTTGCTCCAGATCACCGACCAGCTCGAGAAGATGCCCGCGGACCTCTCGGGCGGGCAGCAACAGCGCGTCGCGCTCGGCCGCTCGCTCGTGCGGGACCCGGAAGTCTTCCTGTTCGACGAGCCGATGTCGGACTTAGACGCCAAGCTCAAAGCCGAGTTGCGCCCGGTCATCGAGAAGGTCACCGACGAGATCGGCTGCCCGACGCTGTACGTGACCCACGATCAGGAGGAGGCGATGACGATGTCGGACCGCGTCGCGGTCATCAACGACGGTAAACTCGAGCAGGTCGCGCCGCCGAAGGAGATCTACGACGAACCGGAGTCGCAGTTCGTCAGCCAGTTCATCGGCCAGCCGTCGACGCAGTTCTTCGATGGCAACGTCAGGGCCGTCAACGGAACCGCCGAACTGGCGGTCGGCAGCTACGACTACGAGTTCGCCCGCGACGGCCTCGAGGGATGGGCCGGCGACGACGTCCGCGTCGGCCTCCGCCCGCAGTACATCAGGGTCAATGACGACCCCGCGGCCGGCATCCCGGCGACGCATCTGCTCGACGAACCGCTGGGCGATGCGACGCACAGCTTCTTCGACACGGAGTTCGGCGAGATCGTCGTCGTCACCGATCCGGACTTCGAGGGCAACGGCGAGCAGTACGGCCTCGTCTTCCAGGACGAGTACATCCAACTGTTCGACGCCGACTCCGGCGTCCGGATCGCTTGAGAAACTAAGCCGGAATCAGTTTCTGCCGTTCTCATCCGCTCGAGCGGCCGCACTCGCGTCGATGTCTGCGGAGACCGCCGGGTCGCGGTCCGCCGGGGCCGTCGAGCGGACGACGATCGTCCCGGCGGCGTGGTCGCCGAGGCGGCGGCCGTCGGTCACGAGCGCCGAGACGAGGCCGATCACGACCGGCGGGACGCCGAGAAGATCGACGTACAACAGGAGGTTCCGCACGGCGCTGGCGCGATAGGTGCAGCGACTGCCGTCGGCCATGACGACGAGCAGGCCGCGGTTGACCTTTCCGGGCGTCCGCCCGTAGCGCCACTCACAGACGAACGAGTAGCTCGCGTAAATCGGCACGAGCCCGAGCAGCGACAGGCCGACGGCGGCCCCTCCAAGCGACTCGTAGGGCCCGCGGAACACCAGGCTCAACACGTAGATGACCGGGAGTTCGAGCAGCACGTAGCAGACAATCAAATCGATGACCGCCGCTCCGCTGCGGGCGAGCAACACGTCGCGATCGCCCGCGCTCTCCGGGATGGGTGCTGGTTGTCGCTCGGTCGGGAGGAACCCGTTCAGTTTCCAGTCGATCACGGTGTCACCGTCCCGCCGTTCATGGCGAACGTATCGTCAGACTGCACGAAATATCTACCCCTCGACGGGAGGACGACGGTCGCGGTCACTCCATCCTGATGTCCGTCCGGAGCGTCGCGAGGAAGTAGAGCAGGAGAACGACGGTGATCCCGGCGAACACTTGCGTGTCGATGGACAGGTAGCCGTCCACGCGGAACAGCAGGACGGTGGTCACCGCCAGCACGATGACGGCACTGGCCATTCGCCACCGTTCGCGCACCTTCTCGACGAAGATCGTTGCCGTAGACTGCTCTACCGCGTCCGACGCCTCACGGATATTTTCTAGCCCGGCACTGTCCGAACTCCGGCGTGACGTGTCCCCGCTCATATGTCCCGGATATCCCGGTCTGCGCGTAAAAAACTATGGGACGAAGTCACATGCCGTTTCGCACCGTCGCGATGCAGATCGACCCCCGGATCTTCCGCGGTGACGGATTAGCGTCGACCGCGAGTCCGGAGCGAAAACGGCGGCCGAAGGGAGCCCGGACGAACCGGGATTACTCGTCGAGTGCGTCGATGCGCAGGTCCTCGTCGAACTCCAGGGCGTTCTCGATTTCGGCCTCGTCAACGTCCTCGAAGGCCCAGCGGGCGATCGAGCGGCGGTGGACCTCGTCGGCCCCGTCGACGATGCGGAACGCGCGGACGTTCTCGTAGAAGTGCGCGATCGGCAGGTCCTTGCCGATCCCGTTGCCGCCAAGACACTGCAAGGCGAGGTCGATCGTCTCGTTGGTGACGTTCGCGGTGAACATCTTCGACATCGCGACCTCGATGCGGGCATCGCTGCGGTCGAGTTCGCGCGCCGCGTGACGGACCATACACCGCGCGGCGTGCAGGCGCGTCTCGGCATCCGCGATGCGATGGCGCAGCGCCTGTTTTTCCTCGAGTGTCGTGCCGAAGGCCTCCCGTTCCTGCAGGTAGGCCTTCGCGATGTCCAGCGAGCGCTCGGCCATGCCGGAGTAGCGCATGCAGTGAGTCAGCCGGCCGCCGCCGAGTCGCATCTGGGCGATCTGGAACCCCTCGTTTTCCTCGCCGATCGTGTTCTCGACGGGGACGCGGACGTCGTCGAACTTCACTTCGGCGTGGCCGCCCTCGCGCTCGGTGATGCCGTGCCCGCCGAGGTGGGGAACGTTCCGGACGACTTCGACGCCGTCGGCCTCGCGCGGGACGAGGATGATCGAGGTGCCCTCGTAGGGGTGAGCGTCCAGATCCGTTCGGACCATCGCCAGGTAGAAGTCGGCGCTGAGGCCGTCGGAGGTCCACCACTTGTGGCCGTTGATGACCCACTCGTCGCCGTCCTTGACGGCGGTGCTCTGGAGCATCTTCGGGTCCGAGCCGCCGCCCTGTTTGGGTTCGGTCATCGCGAAGGCCGAGGAGATCTCACCCTGCACGAGGGGCTCGAGGTACTCCTCCTTTTGCTCCTCGGTACCGACCATTTCTAAGGTGTGCATATTCCCCTCTTGGGGTGCGTTCGCCCGGATGGCGAGCGCGCCGATGAGCGAGCGCCCGACCTGTTCGAACGAGGGGAGCATGTCGCTGAAGTCGAGTCCCTGTCCGCCGTACTCCTCGGGGACCTGCGGCGCGAACAGGTCGCGCTCCTTGGCCAGTTCCCACATCTCCTCGATCTCGTCCATCGTGATCGCCTCGCCGGTGGCCAGCGCCTCTCGCTCGCGCGGAATGACGACTTCGTCCATGAAGTTCTCTACCCGGCCCGCAACTTCCTTCGCTTTCTCGGAGTCGTGGTATTCCATATCACCCATCATTGCACACAGCATTGTAAAGCTATAGGTCGAAGAACGCATACACTGGCAACCGGCGGGGAGACGATCGGCTCCTCGGTTCCGTGGTGGCCCCGCGTTGGGCCGTCGTTCCGGCCGGCCGGGTCCGGTTCTCGAGTCGGGTCTGCCGGGAAGCGGGCCGCTCAGACCCGCTCGATGATCGTCGCGACGCCCTGTCCGAAGCCGATACACATCGTCGACAGCGCGGTGTCCTGGCCGGTGCGTTCGAGTTCGTGGGCCAGTTTGGTCAGCAACATCGCGCCGGTCGCGCCCAGCGGATGGCCGTGGGCGATCGCGCCGCCGTTGACGTTGACGTCCTCCCAGGACGCGCCGGTCTCCTCGAGCCAGGCCGCCGGGACCGCCGCGAACGCCTCGTTGACCTCGAAGAGGTCGATGTCGCCGATCGTCATGTCGGCTTTCTCGAGGACGTTCTCGGTCGCCGGGATCGGCCCCTTGAGCATCGTCACGGGGTCGACGCCGACGACCTCGGTCTGGACGATGCGGGCCATCGGGTCCCAGCCGTGTTCCGCGGCGGCTTCCTCGCTCGCGATCAGCAGGGCGCTCGAGCCGTCGACGATCCCCGAGGCGTTCCCCGGATGGTGGACGCCCTCGCCTTCCTCGCGGAACGACAGCGGCAGTTCGGCGAGGGTCTCGGCGTCGGTGCCGGGACGCGGGTGTTCGTCCTGCTCGACGACGACCGTCTCACGGGTCGTTTCACTCCCCGTTCGACTATCCGAGTCGCTTCGCGACTCGCTCTCCTCCCCCTCGAGTTCGGTTTCTACGGGGACGATCTGGTCGTCGTAGCGACCCTCGTCCCAGGCCTCTTTCCACCGGCGTTGGGAGTCAACGGCGATCTCGTCGAGTTCCGAGCGCGAGAAGCCGTACTCCTCGGCGATCCGCTCGGCCCCCTCGCCCTGATGAGTCACCTCGTCGAAGTGTTTGAAGTAGGTGTCGGTGAGGCTGTCGGCGCTGTCCGCTCCGTCAGCGCCGTCCGACCCCATCGGAACGCGGGTCATGTGTTCGACCCCACCGGCGACGAGCACGTCGTGCTGGCCGGCCATGACGTTCGCCGCGGCGAAGTTCGCCGCCTGCTGGCCGGAGCCACACATCCGGTTCAACTGGACGCCGGGGACGATATCGCCCCAGCCGGCGACCATCGGCGCGATTCGGGCGATGTTGAGCCCCTGCTCGTCGACCGGCGTCACACAGCCGTAGATCACGTCTTCGATCGTCTCCGGCTCGAAGCCGTTGCGCTCGCGCAGCGCCTCGAGCGGTGCGGCGGCCAGATCCTGCGGGTGCGTGTCGCGGAACGAGCCGCCCCGTTTGCCGAACGGCGTCCGGACGGCGTCGACGATGACTGCGGAGTTCATGACGTGGATTCGAGTATTCTACGATCGATCATAGAAGTTGTGCATAAATTCGTGATCGACCGTGCTGGACTCTTTTCGGACCGATCGTGATTCCGAATCGGTGTGTTGATTGCTATCTCTCCACAACGACTAAATCAGATAGTGTAGTAGTCGCTCGGGCGATGGATTTGGGACTTCAGGACCGGACCGCCGTCGTCACCGGCGGGGCCGGACGGATCGGAAGCGCAGACTGTCGACTGCTCGCCGACGAGGGCGCAAACGTCGTCGTCCTCGACGTGGACGCCGACGGCGCGGGGGAGACCGCCGCGGAGATCAACGAAACCGCCGGGGGCGGCGAGGCGATGGCCCTCGAGTGCGATCTCACCGACCGCGCGGACGTCGCCGACTCGATGGCCGAGGTCCGCGACGCGTTCGGCGGCGTCGACGTTCTCGTGAACAACGCCGCGATGGTCGACGCCCGCTCGCGCGTCGGCGACTACGACGACGACATCTGGGACCGCGACGTCGAGATCAACCTCACCGGGACCTACAACATCAGCAAAGAACTCTTCCCGCGGATGTGCGAGCGCGGCTGGGGCCGGATCGTCAACATGTCCTCGATGGCCGGCTGGTACGGCGGCTTCGGCCAGTTTTCGTACTCCGCGACCAAGGCCGCCATGATCGGCGTCGGCCGGACGATGGCGCTCGAGGGGGCTCAGTCCGGGGTCACGTCCAACGTCATCGCACCCAACATCGTCGTCGGCGATTGGGCCGACATGAGCCCCGACGAACTTCGGGAGAACGTCGACGAGTACTACGCCCGCATCGCCGACGCAACGCCGATGCGCCACCTCGGGACCGAGGAGGACGTCGCCAATATGGTCACGTATCTCTGCTCGGAACAGGCGAGCTACGTGACCGGGCAGGTGATCGGGGTGACCGGCGGAATCGACCTGTTCAGTTTCTGATCGCGGGTGGGGACCGGCCGCGCCCCTCGCCGATCGTCACTCGGGATACGCGTCGTGCCACGGCCGCTATCGCTCGAGGGCGGCACTGGCCGCGATGACCGCGTCGTCGTCGTGGCGCTCTCCGGCGATCTGCATGCCGATGGGGAGTCCGTCGACGAACCCGGCCGGGACCGAGGCCGCCGGCTGGCCGGTGAGATTGTACGGCTGCGTAAGCACCCAGCCCCGATACGGTTCGATCTCGACGCCGTCGATCGCCTCGGGTTCCTCGTCGTGGGGAAACGGCGTCGTCCCGACGGTCGCCGTCACGAGGAGATCGTACTCCGCGAACAGGTCGGCCAACCCGTCGAGGACGTGCGTCCGGACCACGTCGGCGCGCTTGTACTCCCGCGTGGTCGGCTCCTCGGCGTCCATAATGAGGTCGACGAGATACGGCCGCAGGCGGTCGCGGTCCTCGCCGCGCGGGTCGAACCCCTCGTCCCTGAGGTTCTCGAGCAGTGATCCCCACCGCACCGTCGCCATGGTGTAATAGGCCTCGAGTATCTCCTCGTTGTCGTGTCCCAGATCGGGGGTGACCCGATCGACCGTCGCGCCGGCGCTCTCGAGCGCCGAGACGGCGTCCTCGAGGACCTCGCGGACGGCGGGATCGATCGGATAGACACCCATGTCCGGGCTGAACGCGATCGTCAGGTCGTCGATCGGCCGGTCGGCGGCGGCACGGTACTCGCCCTGTTTCGGAATCGAGAACGGATCGCGCGGATGTGACCCCGCCATCACGTCCAGCGAGAGCGCCGCGTCTTCGACGGTGCGGGCCAGCGGCCCGTTCGTGGAGAACGGGGTGTGACTGGCGAACGCGTTCGGCCGACTGACGTTCGGGATCACGCCCTGCGTGGGCTTGAGGCCGTAGACGCCGCAGAAGCTCGCCGGGATCCGGACGGAGCCGCCGGCGTCGGAGCCCGGCGCGAGCGGCACGAGCCGGTCGGCCAGCGCCGCGCCGGCCCCGCCGGAGGAGCCCCCGGAGACCCGGTCCGGGTCGAACGGCGTCCCCGTCGGCCCGGCGACGCGGTTGTCCGTCGTCGTGCCGAGCCCGAACTCGGGCGTGTTGGTCTTCCCGACGACGATCGCGCCCGCCTCTTTGAGCCGGGCAACGAACGGTGAGTCCGACTCGGCGACCCGATCCTCGAAGAGCAGCGATCCCGAGGTCGTCCGAACCCCTTCGACGTCGTCGAGATCCTTAATGGCAATCGGGACGCCGTGTAATGGCCCGAGCGGTTCGCCCTCCTCGATCGCCCGCTTCGCATCCGCGGCCATCTCGCGCGCCAGATCGTCCGTCACCGTGACGAAAGCGTTCGTCCGCTCGTTCCGGTCGTGGATTCGCTCGAGGGTGGCCTCGACGACCTCAGTCGGCGAATATTCGCCGTCGCGGATCGCTCTCGCGAGCCCGGCGGCGGTCGCGTGTGTCGGTGGTGCGGTCATGGGCGGTCAGTCCGTGATCCCCATGGACTTCGCGATCGTATTGAGCTGGATTTCGTCGGTTCCCTCGACGATCCGCAGGATCCGGGCCTGATGGACCAGATCCATGTAGGGGTTCTCCTCGGCGAGTCCGTTGGCTCCGTGGACCTGGACGGCCGCGTCGGCGACCTCCCAGAGGACGTTCGTCGCGAACCATTTCAGTATCGACGCGTCCATCACCGTCCGCTCGTCCTGGGCCATCTTCCACGCGAGTTTCAGCCCCGCCGCGTCGGCCGCGTAGGTCTTGGCCTTCCCCTCCGCGATCTTGGTCGAGACCTGCTGGAAGTTCCCGATTGGCTCGCCGAAGGCCTCGCGCTCGGTGACGTAGTCGGTGGCCGCCTCGAGCAGGTATTCGCTGTACCCGATCGCCTCGGCACCCAACTCGAGCCGGCCAAGCGAGAGGAAGTCCATCGCGGCGTAGAACGCCTCGTCGACCTCGCCGAGGACGCGGTCCTCGGGGACGCGCACGCCGTCAAGTACGATCTCGGCCTGTGAGCCCACGGCCCCGACGGCGTTGTTGTACGAGCCGAGTTCGTACTCGTCTTCCTCGACGATGAAGCAGGTGATGCCGCCGTAGCGGCCGGCTTCTTCCTGCGGTGTCGTCCGCGCAAAGAGCTGGACAAAGTCCGCGTAGGGCGCGTTGGTGATCCACTGCTTGCGCCCGTTCAGCACCCATTCGTCCCCGTCTCTCTCCGCGGCTGCGCCGCTCCGTTCCGAGGCGCGTTGCGCCTCGCTCTTCTCCGCGGTGGTCTCCATGTTCGGCGAGTCCGATCCCACGCCGGGCTCGGTCTGGCCGAACGCCGTCGACTTCTCGCCGCGGACCACGGGCTCGAGGTACTTCTCGCGCTGCTCGCCCTCGGCCTGCAACAGCAGCGGCTTGGGGCCTTCGGGACCGGCCAGCGCGTAGCGCTCGAGGCCCCCGCCGTGGGTGGCGAGGTGCTTTTTGGCCCGGTACCACGTCACCGGCGAGATCCCGTCGCCGCCCGCCTCTTCGGGCAGATTCATCGCGTAGAAGCCGGCCTCGGCCGACTTCCGCCTGATCTCCTCGCGGGCCTCGAGCAGCTCGTCGGTCCAGCGGCCGTTCTCGCGGCGGCCCTTGCGGGGATTGGTGTAGACGTCGCCCAGCTCCTCGACGATCGGCTCGACCTCGCGTGCGACGAACTCGTCCAGACTCTCGAGGATCAGTTCGGTCTCCTCGTCGGTGTCGAAACTCACGCCGCCTGTGGTATTTGCTGCCATGATGAAATACGGTGAAACCGCTTACTGCTGGGGTGCCTGCTCGTCGTCTGTCGTCTGCTCGTCGACCGCCGGCTCGTCGTCGTCCGCCTCGAGGACGATATCGAACCGGTCGCGAAGCGTCTTCTTGTCGAACTTGCCGGTCGAGGTCTTGGGGATCTCGTCGACGATCTCGTAGATGTCGGGGAGCCACCACGAGGGGAAGGTCTCGCCGAGGTGGGCCTCGAGGTCGTCCGCGTCGACGGTCGCGCCATCCCGCGGCACCACGACCGCCATGGGCCGCTCCTGCCAGCGCTCGTGGTCGACCGCGATAACGGTGGCCTCGGTGACGGCCTCGTGGCCGATCAGTTCGTTCTCGAGTTGGACCGAGGAGATCCACTCGCCGCCGGACTTGATAACGTCCTTGTCACGGTCGACGACGTCGATATAGCCCATCTCGTCGCGGGTGGCGATGTCGCCGGTGCGCAGGAACCCGTCCTCGGTAAACGCCTGCTCGTTCTCCTCGGGCCGGTTGTGATAGCCGTCGGTCACCCACGGGCTGCGGACCTGCAGTTCGCCCATCGTCTCCCCGTCAGCGGGGACTTCCGTCCCGTCGTCACCGACCACACGAGTCTGCATCCCGGGGACGGGGAGGCCGGCCTTCGCGCGGTACTCGTATCGCTCGTCGCTCGGCAGTTGCGCGGTTTCCTTGCGAAGGGTACTGAGCGTGCCCAGCGGCGAGGTCTCGGTCATCCCCCACCCCTGGATGATCGGCGCGTCGTACTCCTCGTCGTACCGCCGGATGAGCGATTCCGGCGGCGCGGAGCCGCCGACGGTCAGTCGATCGATGTTCGAGATGTCGACCTCGGGGTTCTCGTCCAAGAACTCCGCCATCTCGAGCCAGATGGTCGGCACGGCCGCGGAGAAGGTCACGCCTTCCTCGTCGATCAGGCGGGCGATCGACTCGGGGTCGGTGTGGACCGAGGGGAAGACCTGCTTCGCGCCCACGAGCGTCGCGCCGTATGGAATTCCCCAGCCGTTGGCGTGGAACATCGGGACGACGGGGAGGACCGTGTCGCGCTCGCCGATCGCGTTGGCGTCGACGTGGCCGCCCATGATGCTGTGGAGGTACATCGCCCGGTGGGAGTAGGGGACCCCCTTCGGCAGCCCCGTCGTCCCCGAGGTGTGACACATCCCGTACTCCGCGTCCTCGTCGATCTCCGGCCACTCGTAGTCGGTCGGCTGGCCCTCGAGCAGCGACTCGTAGTCCGTTACTGGCTCGAGGCTGGTCTCGGGCACCTCGTCGTCGAGGACGACGTACTGCTCGACCGTCTCGAGGTCGTCGGTGTTGGCCTCGACCTTCTCGATGAGGCCGGGATCGACGAAGAGCACGCGATCCTCGGCGTCGTCGATCGTGTGGACGAAGTGGTGGTCGGGCAGCCGCATGTTGCACATGTGGATCGACCGCCCCGAGCAGGCCGGCCCGAAGTAGAGTTCGAAGTGCCGGTAGTGGTTCGTCGCGACGACGCCGACCCGGTCGCCCTCCTCAAGCCTGAGGTCGTCGAGCGCGCCGGCAAGCTGATTGATTCGGTCGGCCGCGTCGGCGTACGTGTACCGATGCATGCTCCCGTCGGGCAGTTTCGTCACCAGTTCCCGGTCCGGGTACAGGTCGACCGCCCGCTCGAGGAGCTTGTCAAGTGTTAACTGGACACCCATCATGGCCGTCGCCACTATTCTGTCCAGTACCTTATCATTTGGGACGAGTTTGCCGCCGTGACGGTCCGACGCCCCGTCAGCGGATGGCTCCCGTCTCGCGGAGGGCGGCTCGCTTGCCCTCGTCGTACCCCACTGAGGCGAGCAGTTCGTCGGTGTGTTCGCCGTGGCCGGGCACCGACTCGTCGCGGCGCTCGGGGACGTTCGATCCCACTGCCGGAAAGCCGACTCGCGGCGGCGCGTCGTCGGGCCGCTCGATCAGTCCCCGGGCCTCGAGTTGCGGGTGCTCGAGGGCTTCGGCCGGCGTACACACCGGCCCGACCATCGCCTCGTCGCTCAGTTCGTCGAGCCACGCGTCCCGCGTGCGCGCCGCGAACAGGGCCGTCAGTTCCTCGCGTACGGCTTCCAGTTCGGCCGGGTCCTCGCTCCCGTGATAGTCGACGAGATCCTCGCAACCCGCGTCCTCGCAGAAGGCTTCCCAGAACTTCGGCTCGAGCGCAGCGAGAGTGACGTATCGCCCGTCGGCGGTCTCGTACACGTCGTACCACGGGTAGCGGCCGGTGAGCGCGGTCTCGCCGGGCCGCGGGTCGCCGCCGGTCAGCGCCTCGTGGGAAACCGCCTGCGAGAAGGAGGCGACGACATCGGTCATGGCTACGTCGATGTACTCGCCGCCGTTGCCGAGTTCCCGCGAGAGAAGGCCGCCGACGATCGAGAAGGCCGCGAACAGCCCGCCGCCGAGGTCGCCGACCTGATAGCCCGGAATCTGGGGAGCCATCGCCTCGTCCTCGCGAGTCATGTCGAGCAACCCGGCGATCCCGACGTAGTTGAGGTCGTGACCCGCGCGTTCGGCGTACGGCCCCGATTGTCCGAACCCCGACAGCGAACAGTAGACCAGGTCCTCGTTGTACTCGACCAGCGTCTCGTACCCGATCTCGAGGCGGTCGGCGACGCCCGGCCGAAATTGTTCGAAGACGACATCGGCCTCTTCGACGAGGTCGTAGAACGCCTCGCGGCCGGCCCCCGATTTCAGGTCGAGCGCGACGCTGCGCTTGCCGCGGTTGACGCTATCGAACAACGCGCCGACGCCGCGGTCCGTCGTCGGCGGCGTGTGTCTGGCGTAGTCGCCCGCGTCGGTGTCCTCGACTTTCACTACGTCCGCGCCCGCGTCGGCGAGCAGTTGCGTCGCGTACGGCCCCGGCAGGAGCCGCGACAGATCGAGTATCCGCACCGAATCGAGTCGCATGGTACCACGTCCCTGTCGGGTTCCAAAAGCCTACCGTCGCCGGGCACTCGATGAATCGCCCGCCGAACCACCGTCTCCGTTCTCAGTCGTCGCCCTCGAGTTGCACCAGGTCGTCGACGTCGGGAATGTCGGCCGCGGCATCGGTAATCTGTCGCATCCGATCGGCGTGTTTCTCGATCGCGTACTCGGCCAGTTCGCCGGACTCGAGGCCGGCTCGGTCCGCGGGGTCGTCGGGCTGGAACCGCTCGTCTTCGGTGATGCCCTGAACGAGCGGGAGCAGTTCCTCGACGGTCTCCTCGATGAGGCGGGGGTCGACCCCCTCCGCGATGAGCTTCTTGAGCTGGTTCATCCCGAAGCCGACGTGGCGGCCCTCGTCGCTGCGGATCTTGGTGAAGCCCTGCACGAGCCCCGGCAGGTGGGGCAGCCCCTCGAACTCGCCGCCGTAGGAGGTCTGCATCCCGTAGTAGCCCGTCTGTGCGAGGATGCCCTCCACCGTGAGGTGGTAGTGGCAGTACGCTTTCGCTCTGTTTTCGGGCGTGTCAGCCTCGAGCAGCCGGAACTGCGCTTTCCGGTTGCGGTCGAACAGTTCGATGTAGGGGTCGTTGAACCACCGCTCGTGGCGGGGGTTCGATCGCTCCCAGCCGAGTTCGTCCTCGACTGCCCAGACGACCTCGCGCCAGTAGCGGTCGAAGAAGTCCGCGTGCTTGGCCTCCTCGTACAGCTGGGTCGTCAGGAACAGTTGGTCGTCGATGTTATCGAGGACGGTCCCCAGCGGCGCGAGGTCCTCGGTGACCGCGTCCTCGCCCGCGCCGAACTTCGCAATGCCGTTGAGGGTGCCGTACCACGACTCCCGGTCGTACGACTCCGACGCCTCGATGAATGCGAGCAGGTTCTCGACGTCCCGCTCGAGGTCGATCTCCCCGGGATCCCAGTGGCGCTCGACCGCGTTGCGATAGTAGCGGTTCGACCGGGACTCCCGGTCCATCATCTCCGTTGGCGTGTACTCCGTTGCCATGCACCAAACATCGGCGAGCTAACTATTAAATCTGCGGCCGGTGTCGGTCGCGTCCAGTCCGTTCGACGGCGAGCCCGATCACCGGCCCGATTCCGCTCGTGAGAAGAATTAAGTCAATACCTGTGAAGGTTGCTGGCATGGCACGACAGAGTGCTGCCGTCGTCGGTGGCGGCATCATGGGCGCTGGCATCGCACAGGTTCTCGCGCGAAACGGCTACGAGGTGGCCGTCCGCGAGATCAACGAGGAACTGGCCGAGGAGGCCCGCGAACGCGTTATCTCGGGGAATTACGGCCTCGAGGACGCCGTCGAGGGTGGCTATCTCTCCGAGGCGGAGAAAGACGAGGTCCTCGATCGGATGACGTTTACCACGGACCTCGACGCGGCGACCGACGGGACCGACTTTACGATCGAGGCGGTCACCGAGGACTTAGCGATCAAGGGGCAGGTCTTTCGCGACTTAGACGAGGTGACTGACGACCAGCCGCTGTACTCGAACACGAGCGGCTTTTCGGTGACCTCGATCGCCAACGCCGTCGACGACCCCTCGCGCGTGGCGGTGACGCACTTCTTCAACCCGGTCGCGGTCATGGACATGGTCGAGATCGTTCAGGCACCGGAGACCGACGAGGCCGTCGTCGAGCGCGCCGAGGAACTGGTCGACGAAATCGGGAAGACCCGGGTCACCATCGACGACGATCCCGGTTCCTACGGCTTCCTCGCCAACCGGTGTCACGCGGCGATGCGCGAAGAGGCCACGAAGATCGTCGACGAGGGGATCGCTACGAAAGAACAGGTCGATACGGCGCTCGAGGAGGGGTACAACCTCCCCGTCGGCCCGTTCTCGCTGGCCGGCCTCGGCGAGGAGTGGGACTGACAATCGGTCTCGAGAGCTATTGCAGATTCGCTTCAGTCTCCGACTGATGAATTGGGATGTGGCGGCGCGCGCTGAACCGCAGTGAGCGGCGAGCGAACTGCGGTTCGATACTGCGCGAGGGATGAGCGAGCGACTTTGGAGCGAGCGAATCGGCTGGGGAGGGCGTGGTCCCCCCGTGTTGCCACGATAGCAGGACGCTCTCACTCGTGTTCTAAATATCGCTCGACGAGTGCCATCGACCAAAATAGAGTGCGCTGCTATCGTGGCAACTAAGAATTCCACGTCCTCCCCAGCCGATTTCTCCTCACGGCGCTCCGCGCCGTTCGGATGGTTCGCGGGACCGCAGGTCCCGCGCTAACGCTCAGTCACTCCGTTCCTTCGCTCATCCCTCGCGCAGCGTTGCGTCGCGGTTCGTTGGTCCTCCCGCGCCACAGCGCGCGCCACCGCAGGTGGAAAATCAGTTGGGAGTGAGACGGCAGTCGCCCGCCGTCCCGCTACTTTCCTTCGAACTCGGGCTCGCGGTCCTCGGCGAACGCCGCCGCGCCCTCCGCGTGGTCCTCGGTCTCGAGGAGCCCCTCGAAGAGCTGGCGGTCGTACGCCAGTCCCTCCTCGAGTCCCGTCTGGACCGCCATAGTCGCGGACTTCTTGATGCCCTGAATCGCCAGCGGGGCCTGTCCGGCGAGGTCGGTGACGAACGCGTCGACCTCGTCTCCGAACTCGTCGTCGGCGTAGACGTGGGTGACGATGCCCTCCTCGCCCGCGCGTTCGGCGGAGATGTGCTCGCCGGTCATCGCGAGTTCCTTCGCGACCGCGGGGCCGGCGAGTTTCTCGACGTACTGGATCCCGCCGGCACCGGGGAGGATGCCGAGGTTCACTTCGGGGAAGCCGAACGTACTCCCCTCGCTGGCCAGCCGGAAGTCACACGCCAGCGCGGTCTCGAGGCCGCCGCCCAGACAGTAGCCGTCGATCTTTGCGATGACCGGTGCCGGGAAGTCCCTGATCACCTCGTAGTGGGACCGGGCCGAGGAGTCGCCCGCCGACTCGTCGGCGAAGCCGCCGATGTCCGCCCCGGCACAGAAGGCCTTCTCGCCGGCTCCCTCGAGGACCACGGCGCGCAGCGCGACGCCGTCGGCGTCCGCGTTCTCTTCCTCGAGCAGTTCGAGCCCCGCGATGATGTCGTCTCTGAGCTGGCCGTTCAGTGCGTTCAGCGCGTCCGGGCGGTTCATCGTGAGCGTGCCGATGCCGCTGTCGTCGTCGAACTGCACGAGAACCGTCTCGAGTGATTCGTCCATGGGTGCTGGTCTCGGCCACCGATCAAAAAGGTGTCCTGTTTTTCGCAGGTCGGGGGTCGATCGCCTCTCGACCGTCGGCGCACTTGTCGAATAGGGGTATAGAAATTGGTATGTTGAGGCAGCTATTTCAAATTGAACACGATCGGTTGCACTCGCGAATGAGATCCGATACCATCGATAGCGGTGGCCGATGCGGTTGCTACCCCGTGCTGGTGCTCTTCAGTTGACACTCGAGTATCGATCCAGGAATAGCTGAGACAGAGCCGAATGCGGCCTTCTACGGAGTCCTAACAGGCTAAAATCATATCTGTGCTCTCTCTACAAATGACAGAACTGGCAGATAGTAGAATTTATGACTCATACCGGCTCCGGTCGGTGGCCAGTGTACAGTGCGGGAGTCGAGAGTCAAGGAGCGAGGGTCAACGCGAGACGACCCGGCCGGTCAGAACGCCTGTAACTCCTCGAGTACCGCTTGCGCGCTGCCGTCCGCGATGACCTCGCGGGCCTGCTCGAGGCCCTCGTCTAAGCTCTCGACGTCTTGGCGGGCGTACATCCGGAACGCGCCGTTGAGCGCGATGGCGTCGGCGAAGTGGTCCTCGCGGTCACCGGCGAGTACCTCCGTCGTGATCGTCGCGGAGTCGGCCGCGATATCGTCGACGGCGAGGTCGTCGCGTTCCATGTCCATGGCGTACTCGGCGGTCTCGACCTCGTAGTCCTCGAGGTCCTCGCTCTCGTCCCACTCGGCGACTTTCGTGTAGCCGGGGCGGATGTCGTCGTAGCCCTCCATGCCCTGGAAGAAGATGGCACGGGAGTACTCGAGGCGGTCGCTCTCCTTGAGCGTGTCCGTCAGCTTCTTCGCGAACGCGAGGTGGTAGAACGAGCCGAGGTGGACGTCGGCGTTCGCGGGGTTCGCGATCGTCTCGATGGTGTTGACGAAGGTCCGGACGCCCATCTCGTCGCGCCGGTCCCACAGGTCGTCGATCCCCGGGTTGAAGGCGGGCTGATAGTAGAAGCCGAAGCCGGTCTCGTCGACCATGTCGGCGCTTTCCCCGGGCTCGAGTTCCGTCCGAATGTCGAGTTCGTCGAGGACGTGTTTGTACGGGGTCGCCTTCTGGGAGGGGACGCGATCGCCGGAGTGGACGACGACCGGCGTGCCCGCAGCGGCGGCGACGATGCCGGCACCGACGCCGAGGATGGCGGAGGTGTCTTTGCCGTCGTAGTTCGCCCCGCAGTCGACCGGGTCGGCGTCGGGCTCGGCGGTGACGACCGACTCCTCGCGCATCACATCGGTGTAGGCCGCCAGCTCCTCGGGGTTGTTGCGCTTCCAGCGGTTGGCCAGCCAGAACGCGCCCAGCGTGGTCTCGTCGGGCTCCCCGGCGAGAATCCGCTGGAACGCCTCGCGGGCCTGCTCGCGGTCCATGTCGTCGGCCGATTTGGGGCCGGAACCGACAACGTCTGTCATCAGCCGTTTCAGCGGCCAGTCGCCGAACTCCTGTGTTGCCTGGGCCATGTGCACTCGTTGGGACGGACGGCGCAAAAATCCCCCGTTTCCGGTACTCACTCCGCCGTCGAATAATAGGTTTTTCATCACCAGCAGTATGGACTACCGGAAACCCAACCGACCTCCCGGGGTTCGGGATGACCCGAAAACGATACGGTGGTCTTCTCCCTAGGGCCACCAATGAGCACCCTGTCGGGGAACTGGCGCGAGGCCATCGACGACGTGGACGCAGCCCTGATCGACGGCTATCAGAGCGGCTTCCCGATCGACGAGCGCCCGTTCCGCCGCGTCGCCGCCGATCTGGGGATCGACGAATCGACAGCGGTCGACCGCGTTCGCGCCCTCCGGGAGTCGGGGATCGTCCGCCGGTTCGGTGCCGTCCTCAACCCGCCCGTCATCGGCTCGTCGACCCTCGCCGCGGTCCGAGCGCCCGCGGATCGCTTCGACGAGGTCGCGGCCGTCATCAACGACTACCGGCAGGTCAACCACAACTACGCCCGCGACCACGAGTGGAACATGTGGTTCGTCGTCACCGCCGGTTCGCGGGACGCTCGCGACGATATCCTCGCCGAAATCGAGGACCGAACCGGCTGTACGGTCCTCAACCTACCGATGCTGACCGACTACTACATCGACCTCGAGTTCCCCGTCGTCAACACCGACCGCTTTGCACGCGAATCGCTCGCGGACCGCACCGACTCCTCGGCGACCCGGATCAGCGAGACCGCGACGGGGGACCTCTCCCCGCTCGAGGCGGAACTCCTGCTCGAGATCCAGAACGGGTTCCCGCTGTCGGCGACGCCCTACCGCGACATCGCCGAAAACGTCGGCTACGCGGTCGCGGACGTCCTCGAGGCGCTCGAACGGCTGCGGGACACGGGGTGTATCAAGCGGATCGGCTGCGTGGTCAACCACGTCGTGACGGGCTTTGACGCCAACTGCATGGTCGTCTGGAACGTGCCGGACGAGTCCCTCGACGAGTGGGGCGAGCGCGCGGGCGGGTTGCCCTACGTCACGCTGTGCTATCACCGGCCTCGCCGGCCCGAGCAGGACTGGCCGTACAACCTGTTCACGATGATCCACGGGCGCGACCCCGCGGCCGTCGACGAGAAGATCGACGAACTCGCCGCCGACTACCTCCCCGTCGACCACGAGCGACTCTACTCCACCGAGACGCTGAAACAGACCGGCGCGCGCTACGACGACCTGCTCGGCGCGTAGCGGGACACGAGTCGACCGTTCCCGTCGGCCGACCCAATCGAACGGTGTTTTTATCAGTCGGCGCTCCGACGGATCCCGCAATGAACGGGGAGCGAGCGGTCGAACGCGGCGTCCGAGCGGGACTCGTCGCCGTGGTCATCGCGGGCGTGCGCCGGCGCGATCCGGGCGCGGTCGTCAACGCCGTCGTCGGGTTCGCGGCGACGTACGCCCCCGTCGCCGTCGAACGCGTCTTCGGCCTCGAGTTCCGGCCGTGGCAGCGCGCGTACGTCGATGTCGCTATGCTCACCCACGCCGTCGGCATGCTCGGCCCCTACGACGATGTCTGGTGGTGGGACCACCTGACCCACGCCCACTCGTCGACGCTCGTGGGCGGCCTCGCCTTCGCGGCCGCCCGTCGCCGCGACGAGAATCCCCGCCCGCGCGTCGTCGCGACCGTCGCCGTCGCCGGCTGCTGCTGGGAACTCTTCGAGTACGCCATCCACGCGACGGCGAAGCGACTCGGCGTCGAACCGGTGCTAGTCACCTACGGCAAACGGGACACCGCGCTCGATCTCGTCTTCAACTTCGTGGGGGCCGCCGTCGTCCTCCTGTTGGGCGATCGTGCCCTCGAGAACGTCGCTCGAGGGTCCGGGACCGACGACTGACCGAGCTCCTCACTCGAGCGCGTCGGCCACGACTTCGATCGGCGTCGGCGGCTCCTCGGGCACGCCCAGCCGGTTCTCGAGTTGGGTGCGACAGGAGGCACCGGGGGCGACGACGCGGTCGCCCGCGCTCTCGTCGACCTGCTTGTAGAGGATCGAGGCGATGGCGTCGCTCATCGAGGCGTGCTCGGACTCGTAGCCGAAACTGCCGGCCATGCCACAGCAGCCCGAATCGAGCGGGTCGACGGCGTAGCCGGCCCGCCGGAGCACCCCGACGGCGTGGTGGTCCTTCGCGACGGATTTCTGGTGGCAGTGGCCGTGATAGACGAGATCCCGCGTCGCCGACCCGGCGTCGAACGCGATGTCCTCGTCTAGCCGGAAGGTGTCGATGTACTCGCAGACGCCGTAAGTAGCGCCGGCGAGCGTTTCGGCGGCCTCCGAGGAGAGCAGGTCGAGGTAATCGGACTGGAACATGACCGCGTCGGAGGGCTCGATGACGACCACGTCCCAGCCCTCGGCGACCCGCGGCGCGAGCGCGGTGACGTTCTCGCGGGCCGCGTCTTCGGCCTTCTCGAGGAAGCCCTTCGAGAACGCCGGCCGACCGGTGTCGCCGAGGTCGTCGGGCACCGCGACGTGGACGCCCGCGGCCTCGAGCACGCGAACCGCCGCCTTCCCCGCCTCGGGATGGCTGTAGTTCGTGTAGGTATCGGGGTAGAGGACGGCCTTGCGGGTCGCGTCGGCCTCCCTGACGCGAGCGCCGCCCCGCTGGTGAAACCAGTCCCGGAACGTCGTCGCGTGGAACGTCGGCAGCGGCCGATCCGAATCGATGCCGACGGCCACCTCGAGGGCCTTGCGCGCGCCCGGGAGCTTCGGTAGGGCGTTCGACAGCGGTGCGAGTTGGCTCCCCACTTTCGAGAGCGTCGCGACGTTGGCGAAGAGCCGATCGCGCAGCGTCGCGCCGTTTCGCTGGTGGTACTCGTGGGTCACCTCGGCCTTGAGCTTCGCCATGTCGACCTCGCTCGGGCAGTCGATGGCACAGCCCTTGCAGCCGATACAGAGCCCCATCACCTCCTCGACGAACTCGTCGGAGACGGCCTCGTCGGGATCCAAATCGCCGCTCATGGCCTGCCGGAGCGCGTTCGCCCGGCCGCGGGTCGCCGTGATCTCTTCTTGGCTCGCCCGATAGGTCGGGCACATCACGCCGCCGGTGGTCTCCTGCTCGCCGCGACAGCCGCCACAGCCGTGGCAGAGTTCGACCATCCCCTGCATGCCGTTGTCGTTCTCCCACTCGAGGGCGGGCTCGAAGCCAGCGTCGAACTCGTAGTCGGGGTCGAACCGCAGGTGCTCGCGCAGGTCGGTGGGGTCGTCCTCCCGAAACACGACCTGTCCGGGATTCAGAAGCCAGTCGGGGTCGAACGCCGTCTTGAGGTCCTGAAAGGTCTCCCAGAGATCGTCCCCGTAGAGTTTCCGGTTCCACTGGGTGCGGGCGCGGCCGTCGCCGTGCTCGCCCGAAACCGACCCCCCTAATTCGACCACGAGGTCCGTCACGTCGTCCGCGATGCCGTGCAACTGCTCGAGGCCGATCTCTGTCTTCGTGTTCACGAGCGGGCGGACGTGGAGCACGCCGGGGCCGGCGTGGGCGTAGAAACTCGCGTAGGTGTCGTGGCTCTCGAGAATCTCCTCGAACCGCTCGACGAACTCGGGGAGCCGTGCCGGCGGGATCGCGGTGTCCTCGATGAAGGAGATGTGCTTCTCGTCGGTCGTCCGCGAGAGCAGGATCGGCAGCCCGGACTTGCGGAGCTTCCACAGTTTCGCCCGCTCGGCGTCGTCGTAGGCCTCGAGGGCTTCGATGGCGAGCGGGTCGCTATCGCTCCGCGGCGCGTCGGCGGCCGGCTCGGCCGTCGGCGTCGCCGACGGCACGCGGTCGGCCAGCAGGCCGGCGACCTGCTCTCTCCCGTGCTCGTCGTCTTCGGCGTAGAACTCGACCAAGAGAACGGCGTTGGTTCCCGCCGGAAGCATCTCGGTGACGGGGCCGAACTCCGCGGTGTCGCGAGCGAGGTCGATCAGCACGTCGTCTAACACCTCCACGGCGGCGGGGTCGTGTGCGAGGATCGTCTCGACATCTCGCATCGCCTCGTGGAGATCGGGGTAGCAGAGCAGGGCGACGGCCTTCGTCTCGGGGATTTGCTCGAGCGAGACAGTCGCCTCGGTGACGATCGCTAAGGTCCCCTCGCTGCCGGCCAGCAGCCGCGCGAGGTTGACGGTGCCCGGGTCGCCGGTCTCCTCACCACCCGGCAGTTCCTCCCCGCGAGCCTCCGCGACGAGGCGATCGAGGTTGTATCCGGAGACGTTGCGCTTGAGATCGGGATAGGTCTCCGCGATGTGATCCGCGTCTTCCTCGAGGATTCGGTCGACCTCGGCGTAGATCCGGCCCTCGAGGTCGCCGTCGGGATCGGCCCTCTCGCCGATCTCCTCGAGGGTGACCTCGCCGAAGGTCGTCACAGTACCGTCGGCGAGGACCGCCTCCACTTCCTCGACGTAGGCGTCCGTTTTCCCGTACTGTAGCGAGTGCGAGCCGGTCGAGTTGTTGCCGATCGCGCCGCCGATGGCGCTCTTGTCGCCCCACGCGGGGTCGGGGGCGAACTTGAGGTCGTGGGGGGCGAGCGCCTCGTTCAGCGTTCCGAGGACCGTCCCCGGTTGGACCGTCGCCGTGCGGTCCTCGGGATCGATCTCACGGATCTCGTTCATATGCCGCGTAAAGTCCAGCACGACGGCCCGGTTGACCGTCTGCCCGGCGAGGCTCGTCCCGCCACCTCGCGGGAGGACGGGAATCTCCCGTTCGGCGCAGTACTCGAGGATGCCGGACACGTCGGCCGTCGACTCGGGGAAGGCGACGGCGATCGGCGTCACCTCGTAGGGGCTCGCGTCGGTCGCGTACAGTTCGCGAGAGTAGGAGTCCGCGCGGACCTCGCAGTCGACGAGTGCCTCGAGGTCCGCGACCAGCGCCGGGCGATCGACATCGTCGCTCCGGTAGTCGTAGTTCGCTCGCCGGTCGGCGGCCGGGTCGGCGCTCGGCTCCGATGCCATACGAGAGCTTTACTCACGGGTGGCTAAAAGCGTCCGCATTAGCGAGGGTCGAGACCGGTGACAAACGACCGGACGGTTCGGACTCCGTCCGGTCGGAACGCGAGTTCCGCTGCGGTCGGTGACCGAGTCGAAAATGGCCCCGTCGTTTTCCCACGTGCGCCCCCGGGGCCGCCGCCCGAGCGATCGGACGGTACCTGAAAAGACGAGCGGAACCGAAACAAGCGCCGCGCCTAACTAGTAGGGGTCGGACTACTCGTCGCCCCACTCGCCGCTCATTCCGACGCGTTCGCCGTCCTCCCAGACGTAGTAGCCCTCGCCGGTCTTCTTGCCGAGGTTGCCCGCGCGGACCTTCCGGCGCAGGGACTGGGGCGGCTTGAACCGCTCGCCCAGTTCCTCGCGGAGGTGTTCGGCGATGTGCAGGCGCACGTCCAGCCCGACATGGTCGGTCAGCTCGAGCGGCCCCATCGGGTGCCCGTAGCCAATTTCCATCCCCTCGTCGATGTCTGCCGGGCTGGCGACGCCCTGCTCGACCATCCGGATCGCCTCGAGGCCGAGCGCGAGGCCGAGTCTCGAGGTGGCGAAACCGGCCGTATCACGCACGACCACGTCCTCTTTCTCGATGCCCCGGACGTAGTCGACGGCGAACTTCTCGGTGCGATCGTCGGTCTGCTCGGCGATGACGATTTCGACGAGGTCCATGATGTGGGGCGGGTTGAAGAAGTGCAGTCCCACCGCTCGTTCGGGCTGGTCGAGGACGCTCGCCATCTCGGTCACCGACAGCGAGGAGGTGTTCGAGGCGATAACGGTGTCCTCGCTCGCGGCGGCTTCGATGTCCGCGAACACGTCCTGCTTGAGGTCCATATCCTCCGGGACGGCCTCGACGACGAGGGCCGCGTTGTCGACCGCCGCCTCGAGGTCCGTCGTCCCCTCGATGCGCTCTAAGGCCGCTTCCATCTCCGATTCGGTGAGCTTGTCCCGGTCGACGCCGCCCTGAAGGTTCTCGCGGATCCCCTCGATGCCGTCCTCGACGAACTCCTCCTCGATGTCCCGCAGGACGACATCGTGGCCCGCCATCGCGGAGACCTGTGCGATTCCGTGTCCCATACTCCCGGCTCCGAGGACTGCGATTTGCATGTGCGAACCCACAGACGAAGCGATCAAAAGCGTTCCCTTTCGGACGATGTCCCAGCGCCGTCTCGAGTGACGACGGTCCGAAACGCAGTCTTCTCGGACCATCCGGCGTGCGCTGTCGATCACGTTCGAACGGTAGTGAGAACGGATCGACGACGGTGCGCGAGGTCTTCGCGAACATGAGAGCGAAGGCGTGGGAGACGCGGAGCGTCTCCCTATGGACGAGGACCGCAGCAACTGCGAGGACCGCAGTCGGGTGGGGAGGACGTGGCGCTGTGCCGGGCGGGACTGAAAGGGGCGAGCGGGCTCGAGGAAGGCGGCTGACGTACGCACCGCAGGCCGGCGGCCGATGAGCGAAGCGAGTTCCCCGACTCGAGCCCTCTCGGGGCTTTCTGGGCACCTCTTTTCTACCCGTGTGTAGCACCTGTCTGCTCACGACGGTGAAATGCTGCGTCTGTAACCCGAGGATCGGATCGCGAGGAACGGAGCTACTTTAGTTCAGGAGCGCGAGTCACTCAGTAGCAATGAGCGATCGCCAGCCAGTTATCGTCCAGGCAGTCCGAACTCCCCAGGGAAAACACGGCGGCGTCTACGCCGAGACCGGCAGCGAGGAACTGTCGGTCCCGCTCGTCGACGCGATGCTCGAGCGAACCGGCCTCGCGGGCGAGGCCGTCGACGACATCCGGTGGGGCTGTGCCAAGCAGGTCAACGAGCAGAGCAACAACATTGCCCGGGTGATCGCCCTCTTGTCGGATCTCGGCGAAGGCGTCCCCGGAACCACCATCGACCGGCTCTGTGCCTCCTCGGCCGAGGCTATCATGAGCGCAAGCGACGCCATTCGAGCGGGCCAGCGCGAGGTCATCGTCGCCGGCGGCGTCGAGAACATGTCCCGCAACGAGCGCCGAAAGGAGATCGACTCCTACGCGGGCATCGCCGAGCAGTACGACGCGGCTGGCCTCGCGATGGGCCAGACCGCCGAGAAGGTCGCCCGCGAGTACGACATCTCCCGCGAGGCCCAAGACGAGTACGGTGCCCGGAGCCAGCAACGCGCCTGCGAGGCCACCGAGGCGGGCAAGTTCGACGAGGAGATCGTCCCCATCGAGACTTCCGAGGGCACAATCACCGAGGACGAGGGGCTCCGACCCGGCACGACCGCGGAGAAAATCGCCGGCCTCCCGCCCGCGTTTCAGGAGGACGGTACCGTCACCGCCGCCAACGCCTCGCAGGTCTCCGACGGCGCTGCGGGCGTCCTGATCACGAGCCGCGAATTCGCCGAGGAGCGGGACCTCGAGATCATGGCCGAAATCGAGGATCACAACGTCGCCGGCGTCGACCCCACGGTGATGGGCATCGGTCCGGTGCCGGCGGTGCGAGGCATCTGGGAGCGAAACGGCCGCGATGCCGACGACTACGACCTCGTGGAACTCAACGAGGCCTTCGCCAGCCAGACGCTCTACTGCCGGGACGAACTCGGCTTCGACGACGAGACGTTCAACGTCAACGGCGGCGCGATCGCAATCGGCCACCCGCTTGGGGCCTCCGGCGCTCGTCTTCCGGTGACGCTGATCCACGAACTCCAGCGCCGGGGCGGCGGCCTCGGCCTCTCGACGATGTGTGTCGGCTATGGTCAAGGTGCTGCCGTCGAACTCCGCGTCCCGGAGCAGTAGGCGAGTACCGCTCTGTTCGCGTCTCGAGCTATCTTCGTCGTTGGTCTCGCGACTACTCGAGAGCGGACTCGAGTGGATTTCACGCTTCAGACACCCGTCTCACGAGACGGGTCTTGAAACGGACTGGAAAGAGCTGTGAAAACTGCAGAGAAGAGATCGATCTACGCTGTGGCGTGCCCGCTCAGAGGATCTGGTCGGCGATGATGTTCTTCTGGATCTCGCTGGTGCCCTCGTAGATCTTCGTGATGCGAGCGTCACGGTAGTAGCGCTCGGCGGGGTAGTCCGTGACGTAGCCCGAGCCGCCGTGGACCTGAATGCCCTCGTCGGCGACTTCGACCGAAATCTCGCTCGCGAAGTACTTCGCCATGCTCGAGTACTGTGCGGCGATGTCCTGGTTTTCCTGCTCGACTTGGGTCGCGGCGCGGTAGGTCAGCGAGCGGGCGGCCTCGACCTTGGTGGCCATCTCGGCGATCTTGTGCTGGATGGCCTGGAACTCGGAGATCTTCTGGTCGAACTGCTCGCGCTGGTTGGCGTACTCGATGGCGGCGTCAAGCGCGCCCTGTGCGGCACCGACGGCCTGCGCGGCGACGTTGGCACGACCGGCGGCGAAGAACTCCATCAGCTGGTAGAAGCCCTTGTCGACCTCGCCGATGACGTTCTCCTCGGGAATGCGGACGTCGTCGATGACGACCTCCGCGAGGTCGGAGGCGCGGATCCCGAGCTTGTTGTTGATCTTGTCGGTCGTGATGCCGTCCCAGTCCATCTCGACGAGGAAGGCGGTGATGCCCTTGTGGCCCTCGCCGGGGCTCGTCTTGGCCATGAGGACGCCGACGTCGGCGACGGTCCCGTTGGTGATCCACATCTTGTTGCCGTTGGCGACGTACTCGTCGCCGTCCTTCTCGGCGACCGTCTCGATGCCGGCGACGTTCGAGCCGTGTGCGGGCTCGGAGATCATCGACACCGACGCGATTTCGCCGTTGGCGATCTTGGGCAACCACTCCTCTTTCATCCACTCGTCGCCGAACTCCATGATCATGTTCGAGCCGAAGCCGGCGCTGCCGATCGCGGAGCCGATTCCCGGATCCGCGCGCCAGAGTTCCTCGGTGACGATGGTACTGGCGATCTTATCCATCCCGGCACCGCCGTACTCGAGCGGGATACTCGGCGCGACGAAGTCGTACTCGGCGGCCTTCCGGCGAAGGTCCTCGGGATACTTGCCTTCTCGGTCGTGTTCTTCGGCGACCGGAACCATCTCGTTTTCACCGAATTCGCGGACGGCCTCACGGATCGCCTCGTGCTCGGCTGACAGCTGGAATGCCATATCGTTTGCTTGGTGTCGTCTTACAAAGTAGCTTCGGATATGCTCGAAATTTGTTTTTGTTAATATCCCGTCGAACGGCCCGTAAGCATGGAAACGAACGGATCGCGAGAGATCGAGCGGCGCGCGCTCGCGATTACTCGCCGACGTCGTCGGCGTCGTCGCCGCGAAGTTCGAACTTCTGGACCTTCCCCGTCGTCGTTCGCGGGAGTTCCTGAACGAACTCGACCTTGCGGGGGTGTTTGTACTCCGCGAGATTGGTCAGGCAGTACTGCTTGATGTCCTCGGGCGTCGCCTCGGCGTCGGGCGTGGTCACGACGAACGCTTTGACGGTCTCGCCGCGGCGCTCGTCCGGCACCCCGACGACGGCGGCGTCGGCGACGTCCTCGTGCTCGAAGAGCAACTCTTCGACCTCGCGCGGATAGACGTTGTAGCCGCCCGTGACGATCATGTGCTTCTCCCGGTCGACGACGTAGAAGAAGTTATCCTCGTCCCAGTAGCCGATGTCGCCGGTGTGGAACCAGCGCTTGCCGTCCTCGTCGGTAAAGGCCTCCTCGTTGGCCTCGGGCAGGCCGTAGTACTCCTTCATCACGTTCGGCCCGTGGATGACGAGTTCGCCCGTGATCTCGTGGATCGCCGCTTCCTCCTCGTCGATCGGCCCCTCCTCGACGCGCGGGACCTCGTCGAAGTCCTCGTCAACGATCTTCGCCTCGACGCCCTCGAGGGGCCGGCCGATGCTGCCCTTCCGCCGGGCGTCGTTCGTGTTGGCGTGGGTGACCGGACTCGTCTCGGTCAGGCCGTAGCCCTCGTTGAGCTGAACGCCCCAGAGCGATTCGAACCGGTTTAAGACCTCGACCGGCAGGCTCGAGCCGCCGGAGTTGGCGAAGCGAAGCGCCTCGAACTCGTAGCTCTCGGCGTCGGGCTGGTTGATCATGTCGTTGAACATCGCGGGAACGGCGAACATGATCGTGATGTCGTCGTTCTCGAGCTGGTCCATCACCGTTGGAGCGTCCCACTCGGGGACGGGGTAGTAGGTGCCGCCGCTGTACATCGCGCCGTTCATCACGACGGACATGCCGTAGATGTGGAACAGCGGGAGCGTGCCGATGAGTCGGTCGGAGGCCTGAAAGCCGCCTGGCGGCACGCTCGCGTTGGCCCGCGTCGTAAAGGCGAGGTTGTGGTGGGTCAACAGCACGCCCTTCGGCGTCCCGGTCGTCCCCGACGTGTACGGCTGGACCGCGACATCGTCGTCCGCGCGGTCGACGGTCTCCTTGGTCTCCTCGGCGAGGAACTCGTCGAACGCCGTCGCGCTGTCGACGTCCGCGCCCACGCTAACGATCTGTTCGACGTCGGTGTCGTCCTGTACCTCGAGGACGTTCGGCACCAGATCAGCCAGCGCGACGACGGCTTTCGCCCCGCTGTCGCCGAGCATGTGGCGGATCTCGCGGGCCTTGTACTGCGGGTTCATCGGGACGATGATCCCGCCGGCACGCAGGGTGCCGTAGAACGCCGTCACGAACTGGGGCAGGTTCGGCAGGTAGATCCCGACGCGGTCACCCTCGCCGATGCCGCGGTCCTCGAGCGCCTGCGCGAACTGTCCGGCTCGCGTCCAGAACTCCTCGTAGCTCAGTTCTGCGCCGTCGTAGGCGATCGCAGCCGAATCCGGGTTCGCATCGACCGTCCCGCCGACGTCCCGCACGAGATTTGTCATACCTTGTGTATGGTCGTCTGAGGCCCACAAAAGGATTGTTACTCATCGATCCAATTTATTTCGGTTGTTCGAGAAAACGGGCGGCCAGTCCGGCGGAGAGGGCCGCGATCAGTCGGTGGTCGACGTCGTCTCGATATCGGCCTCCGAACCCTCTTTGGTCGGCATCTCGTAACCGACGACGAAGCGGGCGTGGAGCAACACGCCGACGATGGCGGCCGCGGCGACGACCTGGATCGCGACGTGGGCGAGCGATCCGAACATCGCACAGAACGCAGCGGCGATGTAGAGGCCCCGAACCGGTGCCGAGAGGTCTCGAGCCCCGTCGAAGCCGATCGTCGCGACGATCAGGGCGACGGTACCGGCGAGTACCGTGGGGAACGCGAGCAACGTCTCGCTCGACCAGTAGATGAGGCTCTCGTTCGCGATGAACGCGTAGGGGATGACGAACCCGGGCGCGCCCAGTCGGAGCGCCTGCTTGGCCGACTGGAGGAAGCCCGCGCCCGCGATCCGCGCCCCGATCGCGACCGAGATCGCGACCGGCGGCGTGATCGCCGACAGCATCGCGAAGTAGAACACGAACATATGCGTCGCGATGTCTGGGGTCCCCAGTTCGGTGATCGGTTTCGCGACCAGGATGGCCACGAGGATGTACGCCGCGGGCGTCGGCATCCCCAGCCCGAACAGAATGCTGGCGATCATCGCGAGGAACAACACGACGAACAGCCCGCCGCCGAACCCGAGCAGGCTCACGTCGCCGAGGCTGACGATCGACGTCGCGACGCGGGCCGTCAGCCCCGTTCCCTCGAGCAGTTCGACGATCACGCCCATAGCTGCGAGGACGCCGACGAGCGGTGCCATGTCGGTCCCGCCCTGCTTGAACCCGTCGAAGGTCTGCTTAACCGTCGCGGCGAGGTTCCCGAGCGGGTCGTCACCCCGTATTTCCCGTCCGAAGACCTCCGCCGTCACTTCGTCGGAGCCGACGTCGAAGACGCCGACCACGAAGTTTCGGACGAACATCACGCCGACGATCGCGAAGATCGTGTTCATGCCCGACGACAGTGGCGTGTACCGGAGATAGACGAGCGTATACAGGAGGACGCCCATCGGGATCGCGAAGTGGAGTCCGTTGAGGAGGAGCCGCCACCTGAACGACGTGAGGTCGTTCGAGATCCAGCCGAACTTGAGGATCGTGAAGTGGACGGCGAGACAGACGCTGAAGTAGAACAGCGCTGCCGGAATGACGCCCGCCCTGACGATATCCAGGTACGGGACCTGAATGATGTCGGCCATCAGGAACGCGGCGACGCCCATCACCGGCGGCAGCATCTGGCCGCCCGCGGAGGCGACCGCCTCGATCGAGGCGGCGATATCGTCGTCGACGCCCTGGTCCTTGATCATCGGGATGGTGAAGCTGCCGGTCGTCGCGGTGTTGGCCGCCGCGCTGCCGGTGATCGAGCCCATGATCATACTCGAGATGACGGCGATCTGGACGACGCCGGTCCGGAGGCTCGTCCCGAGCTCTTCGCCCACCTCGCGGACGAATTCCATTAGGCCGAACGCCTTCGCGATCCCGGCGAACATGATGAAGATCGCGACCCACGTCGATCCGATCCCCATCATCGTACCGTCGTAGACGCCGCTGAGCGCGATCGCACCGTTCTCGGCGATCTGCTCCCAGCTCTGGCCCGAGTGCTGGAAGACGCCGAACAGCCGCGGGCCAACCGCGGTGTGTGCGTACGCGATCGCCGCGACGGCGACGGCCGCGATCGTGGTACCGAACGCCCGACGGGTCGTGTCGACCGCCATCGCGATCAACACCACGCCGACGACGTGGTCGGCGGTGGTGTAACCGAGGATGTACGCTTCCCCGTCGAGTCGGCTGAAGTTCGTGTAGACGTGGTACATCGTGTACAGCGCCGCGAGGGCGAGGACGAGGGCGACGTACGGATCGACTCGCTTCCAGACGCGTCGCGCTCGCTCGAGCGCACCGTCGGCGCTCTCGCCGGCCGATGCGGACGTCGCTGCGTCGTCCTCGACATCGACGCCGGCGGCCTCGTCGGTGAGCTGCTGATAGACGTAGTCGAGGTAGTACAGCGTGATCCCCATGCCGAAAAAGAGGATCATGTATCGTTTGTCCCGGACTACCCAGCGCGGTTCCTCGACGAGGCCGGTAAGGGGCCAGCCGCCCACGAGGGACACGGCGTACAGGACTGTGTATCCCGTCAGGATGACTCCCAGTGCGTACACGAGGGCTCCGAGGGCTAACTCGGGGAGACCGCGATCGGAGTATGTTTCGGACATTGATTCCGTTAGTTACCGCCGGCGGCGATGAAGAACCACGGCAGATCGTAGAAGTGGACGATCTGTGCCATATCGAAGCCGAGTTCGCTGTAGGAACCGGCTCCGTCTTGAACCTCCTGTGCCGACCAGTTCTGGATGTACACCATCTCGGCGTCCTCCTGGTCGAGCGCACCGAGGTTCGCCTCGGTCCCCTCGCTCGTCTGGGCTTCGACGAATATGTCGCTGGTCGCGTTGTTGACGGCACTGGCCATCCCCTGGTTGGCGGTGTAGGCCGTCGTCGTCGACGTCGACGTCCGCATCCGGACATCCGTGTCGCCGGTCGCGCCGCCGCTCGTACTGCCGCCGGCGCGCTCGAACTCGTCGCTCCAGACGCCGATCTCCTCGTAGAAGTCCGCCGCGGCGTCGTGGAAGGGGACGCCGTCGTACATGTTCTCCACCCAGAAGTCGTCTTCCTCGTGGGTCGCCAGCAGGCCGGCGTACTCCGCCAGTTCCGATTTCTGTTCGTACAGCGTCTCGAGGAACGTATAGACCGTGTCGTACTCGAGGTCGGCCCGGGAGACGAAGTTGTACGCGAACGTCGGCGTGGGGACCTCCTCCGGGGCGTCGACGTTCTCGATCTGGCCCGTCTCGGCAGGCTGGATCAGCAGCCGGTCGTCGTCGTTCCAGGCCTGTTCGGTCTCGTCGCTCACGTCGAGGACGCGGAGGTTGTCGACCGTACTTGCCGTCTGCTGGAGCCAGCTGGGCGTGATCGAGAAGTTCATCAGCGTCCCGACGCCGACGTCGAGCTGGTTCTCGTTGATCGCGTTGCCTTGCTCGCTGTAGCTCGTACTCACGCGGTCATAGCCGTCGGTCGCGTGATCGAGCGCACGCTCGAGCGCCGGAGCCGTTCCGGAGCCGCTTGGCGTCGGTGACACCGACGTGTTCTCGTTGATGTCCGATAGGGTCTCGAGGTTCTGGTTGCCGCCGCCGCCGCTCGACTGACCGCCGATACAGCCGGCGAGTGCAGTCGCGCTTCCGACGCCGGCTGCTGCGAGGAGTGATCGTCGAGTCGTGTCCTTGGAGATGTTAGTTCGCTCTTCCACCATGAGACGCCCCTTCATACTTAGCTATTATAATCCTTCCGCTCTCTCGTGAGATCGCATGCCGGGCGTTCGAATCAATATCCACGATATACTCGCTCCGATGGAAGCAAACGGGACGGCTCCAATTGACGGGAGGTAGCCTCACCTCCTGTCGGTTCCGTCCGTGCATCAGAAACGACGGTTCGACGTCGGATTATGCGCCTATCTGCCGCTTGATAATCCGTACCGCAACGCCTATTGCACCCTTGCCGAAGTATGACGTATGCTGGATTTTGTTCAGCTCGAGGAAGACCTCGACCAAGAAGAGCGGATGATCCGGGACACCGCCCGGGAGTTCGTCGAAGAGCACGTCAAACCCGACATCGGCGACCACTTCGAGGCGGGAACCTTCCCGAAGGAACTCATCCCGAAGATGGGTGAACTCGGTTTCTACGCCCCCAACCTCGAGGGCTACGGCTCGCCGAACGTCTCCGAGACGGCCTACGGCCTGTTGATGCAGGAACTCGAGGCGGGCGACTCGGGGCTGCGCTCGATGGCGTCGGTCCAGGGCGCGCTGGTGATGTATCCGATTCACGCCTACGGGAGCGAGGAGCAGAAAGAGGAGTGGCTGCCGGACATGGGGCGGGGCGAGGCGATCGGTTGCTTCGGTCTCACCGAACCCGAACACGGCTCGAACCCGTCGGCGATGGAGACCCGCGCCGAGCGCGACGGCGACGGTTACGTCCTCAATGGCGCGAAGACGTGGATCACGAACTCGCCGATCGCCGACGTGGCCATCGTCTGGGCGCGCGACAAGTCGGCCGATGACGACCCCGTTCGCGGGTTCCTCGTCGAGACCGACCGCGACGGCGTCTCGACCAACAAGATCGACGACAAGCTCTCGCTGCGAGCCTCGATCACGGGCGAAATCGGGCTGAACGACGTCCACGTGCCCGAGGAGAACGTCCTTCCGGGCGTCGAGGGCATGAAGGGCCCGCTCTCCTGTCTCACGCAGGCCCGCTACGGCATCGCCTGGGGCGCGGTCGGCGCTGCCCGGGACTGCTTCGAGGAGGCCCGCCAGTACGCCAAGGACCGCGACCAGTTCGGCGGCCCGATCGGCCGGTTCCAGCTCCAACAGCGCAAGCTCGCGGAGATGGGCACCCAGATCACGCTGGCCCAATTGCTTGCCTACCGCCTCGCGGAGCTCAAGGAACGCGGCGACATGCGGCCACAGCACGTCTCGATGTCGAAGCGAAACAACGTCCGCATGGCGCGCAATCAGTCCCGCATCGCCCGCGAGATGCTCGGCGGGAACGGCATCACGACGGACTACTCCCCGATGCGGCACATGGCCAACCTCGAGACGGTCTACACCTACGAGGGGACCCACGACATCCACACGCTCGTCCTCGGCGAGGAGTTCACCGGCATTCCCGCCTACCAGTAACGACGCGATCCGGCAGCCCGTCTTCGCTTCTCGGCTTCTCTCTGCGTCTCTTCGCGGTTTCCGCTCGGGGATCGACTCGAGGCCCGCCCTCGCCGACACCGGTCCGGATTTGCAACGTCCGTTCCACTAAGTGATGTCCCCGTCCCAGTATCCGGAACATTGATTGCGACGTGTGAATATCATCGTATATGGATACGGATCGGGACGAAACCGAGGTCGACGCCGACGCCGTAGGCGTCTCGACGACTCGGAAAACGTTCGCGCTCCTCGAGGCGCTCAAAGCCGAGGAGGGCGTCACGATCGCGGACCTCACGGAGCGGACCGACCTCCCGAAGAGCACCGTCTACCGACACCTGCAAACGCTTACCGATCTGGGCTACGTGATCGAGCGCGACGGGAACTACTACGTCGGGTTCCGTTTCGTCGAACTCGGCGAACAAGCCCGGTCCCGAAACGTGGGATACACGGCCGCCAAGCGCGCGGTGTTCGAACTCGGACAGGAGACCGACGAACGAGCGGTGTTCATCGTCGAAGAGGACAACGAGGCCGTCTACGTCCACCGCTATGGCAGCCTCTCGAACACGATGCTCGGCCAGCGACGGCCGCTGCACTCGATGGCCTCGGGAAAACTCATTCTCGCGGAGTGGGACGACGAGGCGGTCCGCGAGTATATCGACGAGGTCGGCCTCGAGCGGATCACGTCGAACACGATTACCGACTCCGACGCGCTGTTTTCGGAACTCGAGTCGATCCGCGAGCGCGGGTACGCGGTGAACAATCAGGAACACATGGACGGGCTCCGCGGTGTCGCCGTCCCCGTCTACACGCCCGACGACGAGTTCCTCGGTTCGCTGGCCGTCTTCGGGCCGACCAGCCGATTCACGGACGAGTACGTCCACGACGATCTCCCGACGCGACTCCGGGACAAGGCGGGCGAGATCAGAGTCACGCTCGCATACGGTTGATGTGTCGAAATCGAAGCGGCTGCCGAAACCGGTCGACTGACTGTGCGTATTCGCTGATCGGCGACTAAACCGTCCGTCGGAACCCGTATTTTACTGGATGAAACGCCGGCCGGCCGACGGCATCTTACAGGGAAAATACGGATAGATATTCGTAGTCGCTCCCTCAAATCGGGAGTGATATTCCAATATCCAGGCCGTATCTCCCGGAGAACGGATAGACTCTCCTTCTCATCGAAACGACGTTCCTCGGCTTCCGAAACGATTAGTTCAGTGTCCGACCGACAAACCGATTGGGTCCGGAACCAACACTTCACTGTCCCGTTCGGATGGCGGATCTCGAGAACGGAGACGACGAGCTCGAGAACCATACCAGTCCCACTACTGCGACGGAATTCTATGCCCACTATACAGCACGGAACCGCCGGTTGGACGAGGGTTTATCAATCAAACCGCGGCCAACAGGGGTATGTCGGATCACTCCCGGCGATCGCGACGAACAGTTCTTCGAACGCTCGGTGTGCTCGGGGCGGGTACGCTCGCCACGCCGGCTGCAGCCGGCGCGAGCACCGGCAACTCGTCCGAACGACCCGACGCTGCGATCGACGACGAACTCGACGGCACCGATCTGTACGTCGGGGTCGTCGACCGTATCGTCGACGACGAACACGTCGTTCTCCTGCTCGAGGACGGCGAGGCGGTTGTCGACCAGCTCGTGCTTCCGGTCGATCGCTTCGAGGCGATCGCGGCGAATGACATCCTGTTGACCGCCGTCGTTGACGGCGAGCTACGTGCGCACCGATACGTCCCGGCGAAGCCGAACGGGTGTCCCGACCCCGACTTCGAACGCCTCTCGGCCGACGGCTGAGTTAAACGCCGGAGAACACCGGCCGAAACGAACCCCGTGAACGGCCCTCCGGCGGCCGTTTACAGCCGGTGTCGTCGCCGTCGATATCGATGGTGTGAACCCCTCACAGTGCCCGGAAACAGCAAGTCAAAGGCGTAATGCTCGCAGTCCACTCCGTCCGAATACGATGGTGGAAACGTCCTCGATCGGAATCGGGTTGGACAGGCCGGGTACCACCAGCCTCCGCGCCGCGTTTTTCAGCGTCTGGTTCGTCGATCTCGTCGCGACGATTATGTTCTTCGTCGTCCCCTACGCGTACGAACTGAATCCGGTGACCGTGTTTCTGCACGAGCTCTTCGGACTCGCCGGCGTCGTCCTCGCTGCCGTTATCTACGCCGGCTTCGTGATCGCGATCGGCTACGTCCTTTCGCGGCCGTTCGATATCGCCTTCGTGGCCGCGACCGTCGTCCTGTATGCCGTCTTCGCGAGCAACAACGTCGTCCTCCTGGTCTCTCGCGAACCGCTGCTCACGCCGTTGATACCGTGAGTCCCCGTCCGAAACGAACTGTCGTCGCCTCCCAGTTCGGCTTTCGTTTCAGTCGTCTCGAACGTGATTCTCGTCGGGACGTTACGCTCTCCCTTACACACCTACGGCCGTATAATTTGCAAGGCTGATGGGACGACTCCGTCTCGACGGGACGGGGTACTCTCGGCTCACGCGTCGTCGGTCGCCAGCGCGAGCGCGGCCGACGCGAGGGTGTTCGCGGCGCTGTAACAGTCGTCCCAACTGGTGAACTCGTCTTCGGTGTGGCTCTTGCCATCCTCGCTGACGGCGAACACCATCCCGGCGTCACACACCTCGTTGGCGTGGGTCGCGTCGTGGACGCCNGAACGCTGCCGCCGCGCGTTCGACCGCGTTGACACAGCGATCGTCGAACGAGACCGGCTCGGCTCGCGCGCGATCCTCGTGGTCGTACGCGACGCCTTCGCGGTCGGCGGCCGCTGCCGCTTCTCGTTGCACGCGTTCCTCAGCGCGGTCGATTACGGCTGCCTCCGGATCGCGGAACCCGTAGCTGACGGTCACCTCGCCGGGAACGACGTTAATCGAATTTGGCTGTACGTCGACGGAACCGACGGTCCCGACGGTTCGTTCGCCGATCGCGTTCGGAATCCGACGCACCTGCGTAACGAGGTCCGACGCCGCGACGAGGGCGTCGCTGCGGCGGTGCATCGGCGTCGCACCCGAGTGGCTCGCCTCGCCCCGAAAGGTCACTTCGCCCCACGTGAGCCCGACGATACCGGTGACGACGCCGACGTCTGCGCCCGTCTCGTCGAGGGACGGCCCCTGTTCGATGTGGAGTTCGAGGTAGGAGTCGTACGCTTCGGCGGGCGCTGCCGGATGGTCCCCCTTGTACCCGATCCGCTCAAGTTCCGACTCTACGGTTTGCCCATTCTCGTCGGTCTTTGCGTACTCCGCCTCGAGGTCGAGCGCGCCGGCCCAGACGCCGCTGCCCTGTAAGACCGGCTGGAACCGCGATCCCTCCTCGTTCGTCCAGTTGACGATCTCGACGGGACGCTCGGTTTCCAGACCGCGGTCGTTCAGCGCGCGGACGAACTCCAGCGCGGCGACGACGCCCAACGCGCCGTCGTAGATCCCGCCGTTGGGCTGGGAGTCGAGGTGCGAGCCGACGAGCACGGGCTCGGTGCTCCGACGCCCCTCTCGGCGGCCGAATACGTTCCCCATCTCGTCGATCCGGACGGAGAGTCCGGCGTCCTTGAGTTGCGTTACGAACCAGTCGCGGACTGCTTTGTCCTCGTCGCTCAGTGTCACTCGATGGAGGCCACCGTTGTCAGTACCCCCGATTTCGGCCTGTTCCCGCATCGTCTCTACGAACCGATCGCGCTCGAGCGTGATTGTCACACACGACATGACAACTGGCCCCCAAATGAACGTTGGCAGAAAAGTTGCGCGTTCTACATTTATGGTTCGAATTGTTTCGACTGTCTCGAGGAGAGCCATCTGATCGAGTACGTTCTGTTGTGGATTCGATCGATAGATATCGATACAAGTGAACTTCTACGGTCGTTCTGAGATCGGTAGACTGGTGTGCTTAAACAGTGCAAAATATGGTATATTGTAGGTCCTATCGATATACGTATATAGAAAACAGGGCTACCATTCTCGAATTTCGTCTCTCGAGATCGGAACTGTCATCGATGGACCCTCGTCTGAACGAGTTGCTGTCTCGAGGCGATATCTCGAATTGGACCAAACCTGTTTAGTGGTCAAAACCGGAGATAAACGTCTTTCACTCAGACTCTGTCATCAAATACAGTGTTTCTGTGGTAGGAAAACACATCTGTGGCGTACGACCGGTTCCACTGGTCATCTGCTGGACGCATGAATGACCACGTCTCACGCGAGTCGGAGTGACCGATCTCGCGGGCTTTCGATTGCACTCGTTTTCCAATTGGATCGTGAATTCTGCAACTAGTGACCACCAACTATGTCTAACCTGAGTTGTATCTAATAGTGATATATCTGTGCGAATTGGACGACTCTAGTTCTATACTGAGCTCCACTAGGTGTGTAATAGCGAGTTGATCAGTCTGCCCGATCGGGTTAGCAACGACTACGAACCGGACCAGACGGTCTCGAGTGTCCACGAACTGTTCCGAACCGAGATACTATCATCGGGTCCAAACTGGCTGCAGACGGCTCTACTGGCTGCGTTCGCGGGTGTCTATTAGCCTCCATCAACCCGTTATAGCCACAGCTACGCTTGGCTCACGGAGCAAGTCGCGGCAAAAGTATGGGGCCAACTCGGATTTGAACCACCTGAAGACGGTCTCACTCGCTTCGCTCGTGAGCATGCGTCTGCCGTAATTCTAATCCGAGTTGACTGCATTTCCGCTGCTCACGGCTCACTACGTTTGCATTGTTCGCAGCAAAAATGGGCCAACTCGGATTTGAACCGAGAGCCTCCACCTTATCAGAGTGGCGCTCAACCTAATTGAGCTATTGGCCCGCACTGCCTTCCTTCGCACTCGATAGTTGCTCGGTGGGACGTTTAAGCGTTTCTTTCTCTCGGACCCGTGCGAATCGCTACCGAGCGAGGGGGTCGTCGTCTCGCTCGTCGTCCGCGTCGTCCGTGCGCTCGTCGCCGAAGTCGATCGAGTAGGCGTCCTCGGAGCCCTCGCCGTCGACGGTGTAGGCGTCGTCGCCGAGGTCGTACGTCTCGCCGCCGCTCGAGTCGGAGTTCCCCTCCGCTGGGCCGTCGTTCGGGAAGCCGAACGTCCAGACCTGTCCGCTGGCGAACCCGCCCGTTTTCTTGTCCGCGTACGGGATGATCACGTAGCGCTTGAGCACGGCGCGGATCGGGATCCGCGTTATCGGAACGGCGAGCAGGAACCCGATGGCGTCGGTGACGAGCCCGGGAGTGAGCAGGAACGCGCCGGCGGCGATCAGGAGCCCGCCGTCGAGCAGTTCGTTGGTCGGCGGCTTGCCCTCGGCCATCGTCCGCTGCATCTTTCGTATCGTCCGCCGGCCTTCGGCGCGGACGAGGAGCATGCCGATCAGGCCCGTCAGGACGACGAGCAGGATCATCCCGACCCAGCTCAGAAAGTTAAACTGGGTGACGACGACCGCGAGTAACACGGCGTCGAGAAACGGAATGAGCAACAGCGCGAAGATCCACCGGAGCATAGTCCGATATAGTCGCCGAACGGTGAAAATCTTTTACTCTCGTTCCAGCAACGGAATCGCGCCGCCTCGAGGTCGGAGCCGAGCGGGTCGTGGCCTACGCGAACGAAGGGCTTACCCTCGCAACGTCCGTCGGTCCGGTATGGACGATACGACCCGCGTCGAGTGGCGCGACTGGGGACCGGAGGCCTTCGACGACGCCGCGGCGGCCGACCGCCCCGTCTTGCTCTCGCTGACCGCGACGTGGTGTGATCACTGCCACGAGATGGACGAGGAGACGTATTCCGAGCCCCGCATCGCGGCCAACCTCAACGATAGCTTCGTTCCCGTGCGGGTCGACGTGGACCGCCATCCGCGGGTCCGCGATCGGTACAACATGGGCGGCTTTCCGTCGACGGTCTTTCTGGCACCCGACGGGAGGGTCCTGACCGGCGCGGGCTACCTCGGCCCCGACGGGATGCGGCAGGTCCTCGACAGCGTCCGAACCATGTGGGAGACGAAAGGCAGCGATGCGGCCCGGGTTCCGCGCCCGCTCCGGGAAGACAACCCGCCCGCGGGCGAGCTGACCGCCGAGATCGAGCAGGGCATGCTCGGCCACCTCACCGACACCTACGACGAGACCACCGGCGGCTGGGGAGAGACCCCGAAGTTCCCGCTGCCCGACGCCCTCGAGTTTGCGCTCAAGCGGGACCGAGAGATGGCGCTGCGCTCGTATGACGCGGTCGGCGCGAACCTGTTAGACGAGTACGACGGTGGGTTCTATCGCTTCGCCACCGACCGCGACTGGTCGGGACTCCAACGCGAGAAGCTACTGGATTCCAACGGCGCGCTCGTGCGCGCGTTCGCCAACGCCTACCTCCACACCGGGAAAGACGAGTACCGAACCCCCGCGGAGCGCACGGTCGAGTTCCTGACGACGACGCTGTGGAACGATGAGGCTGACGCCTTCGCGAACAGTCAGGCACCCGGCGAGGACGACGCGTACAGCCTCGATGCGACCGATCGAGCGGCCGCCGCCGAGCCGCCGGTCGACGAAGGCGTCTTCGCCGGCCCGAACGCGCTGGCGATCGAGGGGCTGCTCACGTACTACGCCTATACCGACGACGAGCGCGCTCGCCGGTACGCCGAACGCGCGCTGGCGACGCTCCGCGAGGACCTGCTCGACGAGGAGGGGATCGTCGCCCACGCACGCGAGGAGGCCGTCGAACGCGACGCCGACGGCGACGCGATTCCGCTCCTCACGAATCAGGCGCGTGCGCTCGCGGCGCTGACGACGGCTGCCAGCACCCTTGAGCCCGACGCGATCGCGGATGCGACGGCCGTCGCGGAGGCGACGATCGACCGGCTCCACGACGAGGACTCGTTCCTCGACGGGCCCGCCGAGGGCGTCGGCCTCTGTGATCGCCCGCTGCGACCGCTCGACGCGAACGTCGCGTTCGCCGACGCGCTCATCGATCTGGCGGTCCTCACCGGTGACGACCGCTACCGCGACTTCGCGCGGGAGACCCTCGAGGCCTTTGCCGGAGCCAGCGACCGATTCGGCGTCCAGATCGCCCGCTACGCGACGGCCGTCTCCCGGCTGCTCGAGGGGCCGCTGGTGATCCGGGTCGCCGCCGATCCCGGCTCGGACCTCCACCGCGCGGCGCTCCGGCTCGCGGACCACGAGAAGGTCGTCGTCCCCGACGCGGACGACCTCGAGCCGGGGACCGCACGGGTCGAACGCGGCGACCACGTGTCGGCTCCGGCCGAAACTCCCGACGAGTTGAGTGAACGGGTTCAGACGATTCACGGCTGATACTCGGTCCCTACCGGTCGAACCCGTCTAATCGCCAAACTACCACAGTGTTTATGTTTCTCCAGTGGGTTGCGTTCCCACATGGCTACTCTCAGGGATCTCGGGCTCTCCGAGTACGAGGCTCGAGCCTATCGTTCGCTGCTGACCACCGGCCCCACAACGGCCAAGGAGTTGTCGCGGGCGAGCGACGTGCCGATGGGGCGGATCTACGACGTGCTCAATAGCATCGAACAGTACAACCTCGTGCGCAGCCAGACCGCGAGCCGGCCGAAGAAATACGTCGCCGTCGAACCCTCGACGGCCCTCGATCGGCTGCTCGAGGACAAGAAACGCGAACTCGAGGAGAAGGCCGACCAGTACGAGTCGATCGTCGACGATCTGTCCGACGAGCTCGACGCGGCCGAACCGGTCGAAGAACAGTTCTGGACCGCCGCCGTCGGCCCCGAGGAGACGATGGACCTGCTCTTGGAGCGGCTGGCGGCCGCCGACCGCGATATCGTGATGGTATCCTCCCACCCCTCCCCGCAGTGGGACATGCAAGCGGTCAGCGAGGAGATCACCGCCCAACTCGAGGACGCGATCGGCCGCGGCGTCTCCGTCAAACTCCTGATGACCCGCGAGATGGTCGCCGCGATGTCCGAGGAGGTGGGCAAGCGCTACCGGGAGACCTTACAGCAACTCGACGACTTCGAGGTTCGCACGAACGACGACGTGACGGGCTCGTTCAACATCATCGACGGCGTCGAGATCTGCATTCAGGTGCCGAACCCACTCACCTCGGGCGAGGCCTTCGGTATGATCGATCTCAAGGACCCCGAGTTCGCGGCGAACGTCCGCGAGGAGTTCGTCCCGCGGTGGGAGGAAGCGGAACCGCTCGAATTTTAGTCGGCGACTTCGTCGCGCAGCGTCCCCATTTCCACGACGCGCTCGGCGTGGGCGTTGTGCTGGTGGATCGACTCGTCGTTGGACTGGCTCATCGTGATCACCGCGTCGTCATCGAGGTGGTCGAACTCGTCGACGACGCCCTCGGCTAACGCGCGCACGCAGTCCTCGACGAACTTCGCGTCGGCGTGGGCCGCGTAGGTCATGTGGTCCTCGTCGGGCCGCTTGGCGAGGTTGTAGATCCGGGCGCTCATCGAGTCCCGGGCGATGTCGATGATGTCGTTCAGATCGACCGACGGATCGCCGCCCGCTTCGACGGTTAGCGTCGCATGACCGCGCTGGGAGTGACCCGGCTGTGGCACCTCATCGAGGAACGCCGTGATCGTCTCCTCTTCGACGCCCAAGTCCTCGAGGGTCTGTTTTGCGCGGGCGGTCGACATTCCCTGTGAGCACGGACAGACGGTCATGCCGGTGACTCGCGCGCCGATCTCCTCGCGAGTGCCCTCCTCGGTCGCCGTCGCCGAGGCCACGATGTCGACGGTGTGTTGGGTCTCGCGGTCGCTTGCCGGCGTCTGCTCGCGGCGCATGAACTCGGCCTCCATCGAAACCTCCGCCTTCGAGGTGTAGTCGTGGCGCTCGAGCAGCCGTTCGGCGGCCTCGCCACAGACCTCTTCGACCTGATAGGCCTCCTCGCGGGTCGCGTCCTCGAGAATTTCGTCGATGACCTCCATGTTGCGACTCATGTCCGCGCCCTTGCGCCAGCCGGGGAGGTCGACGAAGACTTCGAACTCGGCGGTGAGGACGATCGGTCGCTTGCCCTCGCGGGCGATTTTGACGAGCTTGTCGACGCCGGTGACGCCGACCTGACTCAGGCCGACGGTCACGTCAGGGGACGCCGCCTGCACGTCCGGTAACTGATGACTCATTGGCCGCATTCAGGGCAGCGGGCGATTCAACCTTTCGGAACCAGTAGTCGTCGGCCCGGCGAGGATCGGCCCTCGACACCGCCTCGAGCGAGCCGTCGTTTCTTTAAGTACCTCTGGTCACAAGGTAGAGCTATGACGGGAGGACAGTCGTTCTGCGGTCAGTAACTCACAGCCGATAGTCGCGTCGCCGTCTTTTCGGTTCCCGGTCGATCGGCAGACGGGCCAGTCCCAGCGACCGGCGGAGTCACGACCCGCACGAGTCACCGAAGAGCCGTTTCATCGCTTCCCACGCGAGAGCGAGTCCGAACAGGAAGAGGAACGTTGCGCCCACCCCAGTCACAACCCCGTCCGTGACACGGCGTGCGAGGAAGACGGCGAGTCCGGCGAGAAGCACCCGCGAAATCCGGTTTCGGTCCCACTCGAGCAGTGCGGATCGGAGGGCGGACATTATCTCACAGGTGTGTGGGGTCGCATATCAGTCTGGGGCGATACAGCGAGTTTCGGGCTGCCGACAGCGTCCGCTCTGCTCCGTTCTTTAAGTGCCTCTGGTCACAAGGTGAAGCTACGAAGGGCATTCGTCACCCGGCCTTCTCGGGTTTCATTCTCTCCCCTCGAGCCACAGCTATGTCTTCCGTTCCGACCCACGTCCACGAGACCGTCGACGATCACCTCGCGGCGATCGAACACGAGCACGACATCGCGGTCGCGCTAGCGGTCGCCCGCGGGAGCCACGCGTGGGGCGCGGCGAGTCCCGACAGCGATTACGACGTGGGCTTCGTCTTCGCGCCCACCGATCTGCGGCGCTACGCCCACCTCGAGGGGCCGCCCGAGACCCTCGTCGACGACCGCGGCGAATTCGAGTATCAGGGCTGGGACGTCCGGACCTTCGCGCGCCTGCTCGCCGACTCGAACGACGGGGCGCTCGACCTGCTGCGGAGTCCGATCCGCTACCGGCGCGCGTACGACCCCGCCGACCTCGCGGCCTACGTCGAACGCGCGTACAACCCGATCGACCTCTATCACGCGTGGCGCGGGATCGCGACGAGCAACTACCGCAAGTACGTCTCGCACCATCTGGTCAGTACTGACGACGAACTCTTTCCGATTCTCGAGTCGGGCGATGGGGCGTACACCGTCGAAACCGACGACGGGACGATGACGGTTCCCGCAGACGACGACCGATTCAGCGAGACCCAGACCAAGCCGACCGTGAAGCGAAACCTGACGATCTGTCGGGCGGCCATGTCCGCCTACTACCTCAAAGCGACCGGTGAACGCGGCGCACACGACCTGCCCGCGCTCGAGTTCGAGACCTTCCTGTGCGAGCAAGCCCCCGCGTCCTTCGACGCCGACCGGATCGACCGCGCTCGCGAGTTGCTCGAGCGGAAACGGGCGGGCGAGGGCGCGACCGAGATCGGCGATGCCGTCGGTCGTGACTTCGCTCATCCACCGAAAGCGATCGATCCCGCCACTCACGCTCGAGACGGCCCGGATACCGATCGATTGGACGACTTCATCGACGAACTGGTCGCCGCGGTCCGATAGCTCGTGCCGGCGTCGCTCCTTTAAGTGTCTCTGGTCACAAGATGTAGCTACGACGGGAGAACGGTTCCTTCCCGACTGTGTCTCGACCGGATAGCGACGCCGCTCGCGATACCAGCGGTCGAGCGCCTATCTCCACACGGCGCGCTCGCTGTTTCGACCGGTCGCTCACTGAGCCGGCGTATCGGTCGCGACGGACGCCGATTGACTCGAGCGCTCGTTCTTTAAGTGTCTCTGGTCACAAGGTGAAGCTACGAAGGGCTTTTCGCGGACCACTCACATCGAATACCGAGCGATAGCGCCCGGTACTGATCGACGCGGTTCGTCCGAGACGTGTTAGAAAGGCTGTCTGTCCGTCGAACTGGTGCACTGAAAGGAGCGAGCCTTTTTCACTCTCCCCCTCCGAGCGACAGACGATGCAAGACGACGGTGCCGACCCTGGTCCAGATTCCGAGCGAGCCGCGGCCGCGGACGGTATCGACCCCGAGTCCGGCGGCGAGCGCCGCCTCGAGACCCGTCCCGGGTCCGGCTCGCTCTCTCGAGCGGACGTCCAGCGCGATTCGACGGTCCGCCAGTGGGGCGTCGTCACGCCGAGCGCGACGGTCATCGGCCGCGCGGAATCGCCCGACGCGGACCTCTCCGAGAGCGTCCGTCGCCTCCACGACGAACAGCACGCGGCGACGCCGGGCTACAGCGAGCGCGCCCACCACCTCGACCGCCTGCGAACCACGCAGGCGCTGTGTAACGCCCTCGAGGTGACGCCGTGGCAGCGCGATCTCGCGCTCGGCGTGATGGACGAGATCGACCTCACCGAGTTCGGGAGCCAGCGCGCGATCGAGAAGGTCGCGCTGGTGGTGATCCGCCACGTCGTCGACGTCGACCGCCAGCAGTACTTCGGGTTGGACGACATCGACGCACAGGAACTCTCTGCGGACCGGATGGACGAACTGTTCGGGCAGTACCGCGCTCACGACATCACCGACGAGGAGACCTTCCAGCGACTCGCGGCCGATTACGGGCTGGATACGACGAGCCTGAACCGGCTGCGCCGCGTGCTCAAGTCACAACTCGAGGACGAACTGCCGGCCTACGGGCGCAACCCTTACCGCGATCCGAACCTGCCGGACGTGACGGACGCGGATACCGACGCCGCCGACGCGCCGGCGACTGGATCGGAGAGCTAACGGGCGACGGCCGCGGGTCTGTCCCTTTTTCCCGCCGGCCGGACCGGGTCCGCACCTCGTCTCGAGCCACGGCACGTCGGCTGCCGGTGACCGGCGACTTTTCCGGCACGGGTTCCTAGCGGTGCTATGGTTGACGCAGACACCGGATCGACGACGGAGACGACCGATCGCATCGAAATTTACGCCGACTACGTCTGCCCGTTTTGCTACTTGGGGACGCGCTCGCTCGAGCAGTACCGCGAGGGGCGCGACGAGCCGCTGACCGTCGAGTGGCACCCCTTCGACCTGCGACACGGGAAGCGGAACCCCGACGGGTCGATCGACCAGGAGGTCGACGACGGGAAAGACGACCAGTACTACGAGCAGGCCAGACAGAACGTCCGCCGGCTCCAAGAGGAGTACGGCGTCGAGATGGCCCACGAAATGGCGTCCGATGTGGACTCGTTCAACGCACAGGTCGCGTCGTGGTACGTCAAGCAGGAATACCCCGAGCAGTGGGCCGCGTTCGACGAGGCGATCTACACGGCGCTGTGGCAGGACGAACGCGACATCGGCGACGTCGACGTGCTGGCCGACCTCGCTGACGACATCGATCTGCCGACCGACGAGATCCGCGACGCGGTCGCCGACGAGGGTATCCAGACGGAACTCGAGGATCTGTTCACCGAAGCACAGCAGAAGGGAGTTACCGGCGTTCCGACCTTCCTCTCGGACGGCCACGTCGCCCGCGGCGCGGTCCCGCCGGAGCACTTAGAACGACTCGTCGAGGGCGACGGCTCCGGCGGGCGTCGGTAGACGCGGCCGACTCACTCGAGTTTGTCGAGGCCGTCGAAGAAATTCGCCTGCGGCCCGGCGAGCGTAACCGATTCGCTCGCGAGCGAGACCGAGACCGCCGCCGGCGGCTCGAGGCGCTGGCGGTTGCGCCCGTCGCTGATCGCGTACGCGGTGTCGGTCCCGGTGACGGTGAGTGTTACTTCGGTGTCCGGTTCGACCACCAGCGGCGGCATCGCCTCGGTCGCGGCCATCTGCGTGACGACGAGCGCGTCGGCCGTCGGGTGCAGCAGCGGCCCGCCCTCGCTCAGGTTGTATGCGGTCGACCCCGTCGGCGTGGCCACGAGCACGCCGTCGGCGTGGCTCTCGGCGTACCGTTGGCCGTCGACGTCGATTTCGATAGTCGCCCCGCCGCCGTGTCCCCGCCGTGGGCCGTGGATGACGATTTCGTTGAGTGCGGGCTCGAGCGTCCAGTCCCCGTCGACGCCGGTCGCCTGCAGTCGCGATAGCTCTCGACCCTCGACGGTCCCCGTTCGATCGAGGTCCGTCACGAGATCGGTGACGACGCCGAGCGCATCCGCGGGCGCGACGGCGTTGAGAAAGCCCACTTCGCCGAGATTGACCCCGAGGATCGGCGTCGAGCCGACTTCGCGGGCGACGAACAACAGCGTCCCGTCGCCGCCGATGCTCACGACGAGGTCCCGACCGGCCATCGCGGCGACCGAGACGGGGGTCGCCCCGACCGCCTCGCCGGTGGCCTCGTCGACCACGACGCTCGCCCCCTCGCGCTCGAGGGCGTCGACGAGGCTGGCGGCGAGTTCCTGTGCACGCTCGTTGTCACGTTGGGCGACGATGCCGACGGCGACGTCCATCGTCGGCGGCTACCCGCCCCGTCGTCAAAAAGCCACGCTTGTCCGGCGAGCGCCAGCGCGGCTCTCGGGCGGGTCGACGCCGGAGACGGACCTCCCGTGCCGGCCCTCGAGTCACGAGGGTACCGTCTCCGTCCCGCCACCGGCCCGGCTGGACGACTTCCGCGAGACCGGTCTACCGCTCGAGACCCGGACGGTCCGTCACGCGAACCGCTCCGGGAGACGAACCCGTCCGAACTCACGGGGGTAATGTATCAACAAAGATACTTTTGATCGAATCGCATCATCCTCTTTTCGGTCAATCGAGCGTTACAGTACGATTCCATCGAGTAAGAGCGACGTATCGACATGTTCAGGCTCCATACTTTTGCGGGTAGGTGTCCGATAGTCGTGTATGGCCCAACGGACGACAGCCGACGAAACGCTGCCGCGAGAGGAACTCGCCGCGTACCTCCAAGAGCTCGCGACGGAGTTCGATGGCGAGAGCGAGGAGGTCTCGATCAGGGTCGGGAACAAGAACGTGTCGCTCAACCCACCCCACAACATCGACGTCTCGGTCGAGACCGTCGAGCGCTCCTCGATGCTCCGTGGGAACCGTGAGACAGTCGAGATCGAACTGAGCTGGAAACCCTAACATGGCCGCCGCGGACTCCATCCTGATCTTCGTCCTGAGTTTACTGGTCGGAACGATCGGGATCCTGGCAGGCGCGCGGCTGGTGCTAGACAGGGACGCGAGCTTCGTGAACGCGGCGGTGACCGCGCTCATCGGCGCGGCCGCGTGGGCGATCACGAGCTTCTTCGTCGGATGGGTCCCCATCCTCGGCGTCCTGTTGATGCTGGTCATCTGGGTCGGCGTCATCAACTGGCGGTATCCCGGCGGCTGGGGCTCGGCGGCCGCGATCGGGTTCGTCGCGTGGATCGTCGCGGTCGGGATCCTCTACGCGCTCGCCGTGGTCGGCTTCGTCACCCCCGACGCGCTCGGCATTCCGGGCGTCTGAGCCCGTCGCCGGTATTCCCGCACCGAAAGAACGTGGGCAACTGCTTTTGCCGTCCGCTCGAGACTATCGTCCAGACAGCAATGTACGAGACGATCCTCTTTCCGACGGACGGCAGCGACCACGCGGCGACCGTCGCCGCCCACGCCATCGACGCTGCAGCCGCACACGACGCCTCCCTCCACGTCCTCTCGGTCGTCGACGACCGCGCGTTCCTCGTCCTCGAGGACGACCGCGTTGAGCGCGTCCGCGACGACCTCGAGGCGACCGCCCGCGAGGCGGCCGACGACGCGGCGACCCGCGCCGCGGATCGCGGCCTCGAGACGACGACCGCGGTCGACACGGGCAACCCGGCCGAGCGCATCGTCGACTACGCCGAGACCGCCGATGTCGATCTGATCGTCATGGGAACCAGCGGCGACGAGTACGAACGCAACGTCGTTGGGAGCGTCTCCCAGCGCGTCGTCCGCGACGCTCCGGTCCCCGTCACCACCGTCGGACCCGACGTCTGATAGCCAGCGGTTCGATATCCGATCGACGGGGGTTCCGATGGTCGATCGCTGGTCGACTCGAGTGCGGTCGAAGACGATTCCTGCCGGCACTATGATCAGGGCCGTCGCCCGCTCCGCCGCTGTTTTCGAGCGGGACACGCCGGAACGGTACCGCATGGTTTGATGTGTGCTCCGTCACTAGTGACGCGGAGATGCGCCGTTCGATCGTAATTACAGCCGTTCTGCTCGTTCTCGCCTTCGTACTCGTGGGCGGGCCGTCGCTGTTGCTGTCGCTATCGACCGAGCAGGTCGCCTCCGAGCAGCCGGCTCAGACGGAGCCAGCGCCCGATCTCGTGTCCTTCGAGGACTCCGAGAGCGGCTTCTGGGAGTATCTCAGCCCCACTCGAGGGTTCCAGAAGCGAAGCCCCGTCAACGTCGTCGTCCGCGGCGACCTCGCCGACGTCGAGCGGGTCTTGACCGACGCCGACGACGGCGACTGGTCGGAGATCAACGAGTCCGAGGAGGAGGCGCTCCCGGAGACGTACTCGCTCACCGGCGGGAACGAATCCGACAACGAAACCCAACCGGCCAACGCGACCGCCGACGGGGACCAACCCGCACCCGCATCCGAACCCGAGCCCGAAAACGAAACGGTGGCCAACGACTCGGCGGCCAACGACTCGGCCGAAAACGCGACCGACGAGGAGGAGGAGGAGGTGGACGAACCGCGTGGCTCTCTCCCCAACCTCGACTGGGGCCAAGCCGACGGCGGGACCCGCTACGCCTACGTCGACCCCGGCCCCAACGAGAGCGGCTACTGGATAACCGAATCCCGCCAGCTCGAGGACGGCGACTACTACGGCCAGCGGTACCACATCCGGCTCTACGAGAGCCCCAACGAGGGCGACGACTGGGTCGCGATGCAGACCCACTCGGAGCACTTCGACTGGTTTACGCTCCGCCACCGCGTCCACGGCTCGCAGGACGCCCAGACGAAAGTCGAGAACGACTTCATGGACCACCCGCGGGTCGACGTCCAGGAGGACGTGACCCGAATCTACCTCGACAACAGGAACTCCGCCGACGCCGACGGCTGGGCGACCCTCGTCGAACTCGCCGGGCTGTTCGTCGTCCCGACGCTCGTCGGCGTCGGTGCCGGTAAACGCCGCCTCGATGCCTCGAGCGGCACTGAACAGCCCGTCGACCGCGTGGCCCAGCGCGCGCCGAACGCGATCGACGACCACCTGACCGACGTCGATCGCCGCCGACTCGCGGCCGCCTACGCCCGCCTCGAGGCCGGCCACGTCCTCCTCGTCTTTACCATTCTGGCGCTGTATCTCGGCGTCCGGATGGGCGGCCTCGTCCTCGAGCGCCAGGCCGGGTTCCTCACCCCCCACCAGATCGCCGCGCTGTTGTACCCGGTGATCGGGGTCGGCATTCCGGCCGCGACCTACCTGATTGCGCGCGGGCTCACGCGCCGACTCGACGCCGCGGTCGTCGCCGCCGGTTCGCTCGCGCTCGCGGTCTGGCTCGATTACGGCCTGCTCGGCGTCTCGTCACTTCCCGTCGACGTCGTCGCCCAGCGGATGCTCGTCGTCGTCGCGCTCGGACTGATCGCCGGCGGCGCGGCCAAGCGCGCGGCGCGCGACTCGAAGTTCAACGACATGTTGCTGGTCGGGACGGTCATGTGGCTGCTCGTGTTGGCCGGGACCCTCTTTGGCTACCTCTGAGCCGTCGTCGCGTCCTATCTTGCCGCAATCGACGGCATTGTTGTCGTTCGATCCGCGCGTCTTCGGTGGCGAGCCCTTAAGTCCTTCCAACCTCGTTATCTACATGAAATGGCAAGCCCCACCCGTCAGCGCGAACGCGATCCTGAAACGACAGAACAAACGGAGGAATCGGAGCGCGAGCGGGTGTGTGACGAGTGTGACGGCGGGACGCTCGTCAAAAGCGAGGATCAGGGGGAACTCGTCTGTGACCAATGTGGGCTTATCGTCGAAGGAACGAACATCGACCACGGGCCGGAATGGCGCGCGTTCAACCACTCCGAGCGCCAGAACAAGTCCCGCGTCGGCGCGCCGACGACCCAGACGATGCACGACAAGGGGCTGACAACCTCTATCGACTGGAAGAATCAGGACGCCTACGGCCGATCGATCTCCTCGGACAAGCGCAATCAGATGCGCCGCCTGCGGAAGTGGCAGGAACGGATCCGAACCAAAGACGCCGGCGAGCGAAACCTCCAGTTCGCGCTGTCGGAAACCGACCGGATGGCCTCCTCGCTTGCGATCCCCCGCTCGGTCCGGGAAGTCGCCTGCGTGATCTACCGGCGCGCACTCGACGAGGACCTCATCCGCGGCCGCTCGATCGAGGGCGTCGCGACCAGTACGCTCTACGCCGCCTGCCGCATGGAAGGCATCCCCCGATCGCTCGAGGAAGTCGCCGCCGTCTCCCGCGTCGAGCGCAAGGAGATCGGTCGCACGTATCGGTACGTCGCCCAGGAACTCAACCTCGAGATGGAGCCGGTCAACCCCAAGAAGTACGTGCCGCGCTTTTGCTCGGAACTCGAACTCTCCGAAGAGGTCCAGGTCAAGGCAAACGAGATCATCGACGTCACGACCGAGAAGGGACTCCTCTCGGGCAAGTCCCCGACCGGCTACGCTGCGGCCGCGATCTACGCCGCCTCCTTGCTCTGTAACGAGAAGAAGACCCAACGGGAGGTCTCGGACGTCGCGCAGGTGACCGAGGTCACGATCCGCAACCGGTATCAGGAGCAGATCGAAGCGATGGGCATCCACGAGTAAGTCGGCTTCCTCCGTTTTGACCGCGGCTATCGACGACACCGATCGGAGAGCCGTCGCTATCGAAGCATGAGTCTTCGAGAAGTGCGCTGGCCGGGAATTGAACCCGGGCTATGAGCTTGGGAAGCTCATGTCCTACCACTAGACCACCAGCGCCCGTTTACTGCGTTCGCTTCCACTTGAGCATACCCTCCGATCACACTTCAACGTAGCGCTCTCGAGCGATCCTCCCTCCGCCGTCACAAGAATCCGGCCTCGAGTTGCAGGAACTGCAGACTCTCCGTACGTAGTGGTGTCCACCGTGGTAGTGATAGCTGCAGCAAGACAGTGTGTCCGGATTGGGGTAGTGGCAACCGTCAGCCCGTGGCGGCTGAGACGCGCAGTTCGATTCTCGCACCCGGACCTTTTCCGAGTCGTCTCGAGTCGCGAGCGCTCGCTGAAATTGACCATCCAGTCAGTTTTTTCCGGGGAGGGGAGGCTATTAGGTCGTGCCGTCCGTATCCGGTCATATGATCGACCTTCGCTTTTCGGAGGCGGAACTCGAGCGGCAGCGCGAACACATCACTGACTTCATTCGGGGGCAGGTCGACGCCGCAGGGGCCGACGGTGCGGTGCTCGGGCTCTCGGGGGGGATCGATAGCACGCTGACGGCGACGCTCGCTGTCGAGGCACTCGGGACCGAGAACGTCCACGGGCTCGTCCTCCCGGCCACTGTCAGCAGCGAGGAAAACATGAGCGACGCCGAGCGAGTCGCACAGGACTTGGAGATTACCTACGACGTCCTCGAGGTCGAGCCGATCGTCGACGCCCTGTTGTCGGCTTATCCGGAGGCCGAGGGCGACCGCGAGGCGGTCGGAAACGCGCGCGCTCGCGTCCGAGCGGTGTTCAACTACCTCGTCGCCAATCACGAGCAACGGTTGGTCCTCGGAACCGGCAACCGCAGCGAGGCCGCCGTCGGCTACTTCACAAAGTACGGCGACGGGGCCGTCGACTGCCACCCGATCGGGAACCTCTACAAGGGACAGGTCCGCCAGCTCGCCCGCCACGTCGGCGTCCCGGAGGAACTCGCCGCGAAAACCGCCACCGCGGAGCTGTGGGCCGACCAGACCGACGAGGACGAACTCGGAATCAGCTACGACGCGCTCGACTCGATCCTCGCGACCCACATCGACGGCCCGCTCTCCGCGACGGCAACCGCTCGACTGCTCGAGGTCGACGCGGATACCGTCGAGCGGGTCCGCGAGATGTACGAGCGCAGCGAGCACAAGCGGAACGCGCCACCAGCGCCGGACCCGCTCGAGTAATCGGCCCGCGCTCACGCCCGCCACTCGTCTTCGAGCAATTGTTACAGAGACCGGTTGTACCGGTCGATTCGTTGAATCGGCAAGTCGGCGCTCCGATTCCTCCCCCTACTCGAGCAGCGCGTCGATATCGTCGGCGTGGGCGGTGACGAGGTCAGCGAAGGCGTCGGCCTCGCGGCGCTCCTGTGTGGCGCGCTCGCTATCGTCTCGCAGTCGGCGCTTCAGAACTGCCAGCGCGTCGTCGGCGTTGCCCGCGATCTCCTCGGCGACCGATCGGGGCTCGTCCTCGATCCGCGAAATCAGTCCGATTCGCAGCGCTTCCTCGGCGTCGATCGGGCGGCCCGAAAGCGCGAACTCGAGGGCGTCGCCCTCGCCCACGACGCGGGGCAGCCGAACGGTCCCGCCCCACGCACCGAACAGGCCGAAGCCGACCCCCGGCTCGCCGTACGTCGAGTCGGGGGTGCCGACCCGCACGTCACAGGCCAGCGCGAGCTCGAGGCCGCCGCCGCGTGCGGGCCCGTCGATCCCCGCCACGACGACCGCGGGGGAATCTTCGATCGTCCGCGCCACGCGCTGGCCCAGCCGCGCGAACTCCGCCGCCCGGTCGCGATCGCCCTCTAGTGCCGCGACCTCGTTCAGATCGGCTCCCGCGGAAAACGCGGGGCCGCATCCCCGCAGGTAGAGTACTGGCTCCTCGGCGTCGTCGACCGCCGTCTCGAGGGCCGCGAGACCGTCGACGGTGAGGGCGTTGCGGGCCTCGGGGCGGTCGATCGTCACGGTTCGGATCGGGCCGTCGGCGTCGCTGTGGATCACGTCAGCAGTCGATCGGGCGTTTCCAAAGGTCTTTGGCTCCTCCGTCGTAACCCCCCGCTAATGGAGAAGGCCGACAGCTGTCGGCGTGCCGCCGCCGAGGCCGTCGCGGACGTCGAACCACCACAGCTACACGACTATATCGACTCTACCCTCGATCGTGCATCGATGGTCCCCGGGGTACTCACGCTCGAGAGCGCCGCGATGATGGCAGCCGAGCACGTCCTCGAAGACGAGTCCGTCGCGGGTCTCGACGACGGAGACGACGGGAACCGAGCCCGAGCGGCCGACGGCGACCTCGACGGCGTCGTCACCCACGCGGCGGGCGTCCAACTCATCTACGAAGGGCTGCGACTGACCCGATCGCTCGCCCGCGAGGAACCGTGGACAGCGACCGAGGCCGAGACCGACGCCGCCGACGGCGACCTCGCGATCCTCGCGGCCGACATCCTCGTCGCCCGCGGCTTCTACCTGCTGGCTCGCACCGACGCCGCGGACAAAGCCGTCCGGACCGTCCAGTCGTTCGGTCGCGACCAGACCCACCGCGCCGAGCGCGCCGCCAGCGGGGGCGATCCCGCCTCGCTCGACGCCAACCTCGAGCGCGACGTGCTCGAACTCGCCGTCCTCACCGGCTCCGTCGCCGTCGGCGAAACCCCCTCGCCGCACCTGCTCGCCGTCGCCGAGGGCCTCGCGGACAGCGCCGGGGCCTCGTTTCCGCCCGTCGAGGACTCGCTCTGCGACCTCGAGCCCTCGGCTCGAGAACACTCGCTCGAGGACCACGTCGACCGGGCAACCTCGGCGACGGATCCGTGAGCCGCTGCCAACTGTGGGACGGCACCGCGATAACCCGACTCACAGCCCGCGTGAATCGAAACCCATAAAGACATCTCCGGTCAACGAAGAAGTGCGCGCCTGGGTAGCTTAGCGGTAAAGCGCGTCCTTGGTAAGGACGAGAGCCCGGGTTCAAATCCCGGCCTAGGCTCTTTCTGATCTCTTCGCGAAACCGTTCCTCAATAGGACACCTCGAGTACCAACAGGAGCGAGTTAGCCGTCTATTTCTGCTCGGGAGGATCGTCTCACTCGAGCCCCACCCGACACCCGGTCTCGGCCGACTCGTAGGCGGCCTCGATCGCGCGTAGGTCCGCCAGCCCGTCCGCACCGTCGGGTTCGGGATCGGTTCCGGCGAGCACGCAGTAGCCGAAGTAGTCGAACTCCTCGCGGACCTCGTCGACCGTGGGGCCGGTGTACTCCGTGCGCACGTCGCCGCTCTCGACGACCATCTCGTGGGGGACGACGCCGCCGAAGGGCGACTCGATGTGGATCTTCCCCTCGGTGCCGACCAGTTCGAGCTGGCTGCTGGCGTGGGCGTCGAAACTGGCGGTACACGAGGCTGTCACACCGGTCTCGAACTCGAGTTGAAAGGCGACATGCTCCTCGACCCGGTCGAAGGGCTCGCCGCTCGAGTGGGTGGTGGCGAAGACGCCCGTGGGCTCGCAGTCGAGGACGAATCGGGTCGTGTTGAGCGGGTAGATCCCGAGGTCGACTAACGCGCCGCCGCCGGCCAGATCGGGGTCGAGCCGCCACGTCTCGGGGCTCGCGTGCTTGAGCAGCGGGTGCGAAAAGCCGCCGTGGACCTGCACCACGTCGCCGATGACGTCCCCGCGGACGAGTTCCCGGGTCCGGCGGACCGTCGGCTCGGTCTGTAGTCGGTAAGCCGGCATCAAGACGACGCCGGCGTCGGTACAGGCGTCGACCATGTTCCGAGCGCGCTCGAGGGTGGTCTCGAGTGGCTTTTCGCAGAGAACGTGCTTGCCGAACTCGGCCGCTGCGGTCGCGTACCGGCCGTGAAAGGCGTTCGGCGTCGGGATATAGACGCCGTCGTAGGCGTCCGCGCGGTCCCCCGCGAGGAACGCGTCGTAGTCGATGACGTGTGACACGTCGTACTCTGCGGCGATATCCGTGGCGCGGTCCGGCGAACTCGTGACGAGCACCGTCGTCTCGCAGTAGGTGCCCGCGGCGATCGCGGGCAGCGCGCGCTGGCGGGCGAAGCCGCCGATCCCGATCACCGCGAGCCGAACGGTGCCTGCGACCGATTTTTGCTCCCAGTCCCGCTGCGTGAAGTTCGCAAAGCAGTCCTCGAGTGCCATACCGTCTCTAGGGCTCGGGCGAAAAAGGTGGCAGTGAACGTCTGCGAGAGAATCTCAACCGAGAACTGGTCGGTATCGATGAACGACAGTCGCTTCGCTTTCGACGCTACTATCCACCGGTGGTATTCACCCATGACACCCTTTCGAAGGAAAAAGTTATTCAATAGTCGCCCGTGATATGCGATAACCCACAGGTGACGTAAGATGGTCAAAATGGAAACGGCGGAGCTGGAAACCGACCTCAGTCTGTTCAAATACGACAACCTCGAACAACTCCCGCCTCGGTATCGGGATCTCGAGGAAGCTGAACGAACGAAACGGATCGAGGCGGCGCTGTCCGAACTCGGCGACGACGTGGTGATCCTCGGGCACAACTACCAGCGACGCGAAATCGTCGAGCACGCGGACTTCATCGGAGACTCCTACCAGCTCTCGAAGGAGGCAGCGAACGCGGACGCCGAGTACGTGATCTTCGGCGGGGTGACGTTCATGGCCGAGAGCGCGGACATCATCACGGACGACGACCAGTCCGTGATCCTCCCGAGTATGGAGGCCTCGTGTCCGATGGCAGGAATGGCTGAGGCCCTGCAGGTCGACAGCGCGTGGGCCGAAATCACGGCGGCCGCGCCCGACGCCGACATCGTCCCGATCACGTACATGAACTCCTACGCGGATCTGAAGGCGTTCTGTGCGAGTCAGGGCGGCCTCGTCTGTACGTCCTCGAACGCACACGAGGCCTTCGAGTACGCCTTCGACAAGGGCGATAAGGTCCTGTTCCTCCCCGATAAGCACCTCGGGGAGAACACGGCCCACCGGCTCGGGATGGAAGACGAGATCGCCGAGTGGGACCCGTGGGACCCCGAAGGCAAGGACGCCAACGAGGTCGCCGAGAGCGACATCATCCTCTGGGACGGCTACTGTCAGGTCCACGAGCGGTTCCGCGAGGGTCACATCGAGCAGGTCCGCGAGGATCACCCGGACGCCAACGTCATCGTCCATCCCGAGTGTCGCCGCGAGGTCGTCGAGGCTGCCGACAAGGCCGGATCGACCGCGACGATCTGCGAGACCGTCGAAAACGCCGATCCCGGCGACACGTGGGCGATCGGCACCGAGATCCACCTCACGAATCACCTCCAGCGCTGGCACCCCGAGGTGAACGTCGTCCCGCTCTGTGGCGACGCCTGCATGGACTGCAACGCCATGCGCCAGATCGACCCCAACTACCTCGCGTGGGTCCTCGAGGAACTCGCCGCGGGCCGCGAACACAACGTGATCGAGGTCGCGCCCGAGGAGAAGGAACTCGCCGGCGTCGCGCTCGATCGCATGCTCGAGATCTAATCATGACCGAAACAATCACCGCCACGGAGACGACGACGGACGGCGAACGCGCAGACGTACTCGTCGTCGGCAGCGGGATCGCGGGCTGTGCGGCCGCGCTCGCGGCGGCCAGGGAGGGTGCGGACGTACTCCTCCTGACCAAAGCGACGAAACCGGACGACGCCAGCACTGACTGGGCGCAGGGCGGCATCTCGACTACGCGCGGGAATCCCGAGTCGCTCAAAGCGGACATTATCGACGCCAGCGACGGCACCGCCGATCCCGCGGCCGTCGAGACCCTCGTCGAAAACGCCGACGAGGCCGTCGAGGACGTGCTCGTCGACACGCTCGAGATTGACTTCGACGAGGGTGAGGACGGGGCGTTCGACTACACACGCGAAGCCGCCCACTCCGAGTCCCGCATCCTCCACGTCGACGCTGCGACCGGCATGCACATCCTGCGGCCGTTCCTCAACCACGTCGACAACCACGAGCGCATCGAGGTCCGGCAGGATACCGCCGCGCTCGAGTTGATCACCGCTGAGGGACGCGTTCACGGTGTGGTCAGCGATGAACGGCCAGAGGGCCACCCGATCTACGCCGGTGTGACGGTCCTCGCGACCGGCGGGATCGGCGCGCTCTACGGCCGGTCGACCAACCCCGACGACGCGACCGGCGACGGGATCGCCATGGCCGCCCTCGCCGGCGCGGACATCGAGGACATGGAGTACGTGCAGTTCCACCCCACGGCTTATGGCGGCGAGAATCCGTTCCTGCTCTCGGAGGCCCTGCGGGGCGAGGGTGCAGTGCTCCGCAATGGCAACGGTGAGCGGTTCATGGAGGATTACCACCCGCAGGGCGACCTCGCACCGCGGGACGTGGTCGCGCGCGCAGTCGACACCGAGCGCGAGGAAACCGGCGAGGTCATCTTGGACGTGAGCCCGCTCGAGTTCGACGCCGAGTACCCCGGTATCGCCGAGAAGTGCCGCGACCGCGGGATCGAGGGCGATCGAATCCCGGTCGCGCCCTGCGAGCACTTCCTCTGTGGCGGAATCGACGTCGACGACCGCGGGCGGACGAGCCTCGACCGGCTCTACGCCGTCGGCGAGTGCGCCCGCACCGGAGTCCACGGCGCAAATCGGCTGGCCAGTACCAGCCTGCTCGAGGGCCTCGTCTGGGGACTGCGCGCCGGCGAGGACGCGACCGGGTTCGAGCCCAACCCCGTCGAGGCCCCCGAACTCCGCGACAGCGATCCCGCACTTCCTGACCGCTTCGCCGCCGAGAAGTTCACCCGACTCACGCGGACGATGGACGAGTACCTGGGGCTCGAGCGCGACCCCGACGAGGTCGCCCGCGCGAGCGCCGTCCTCCGGCGGCTCAAGGGCGAGGTCGACGCCTACGTCCGCACGCGGACGGCCCGAGACCTCTACGAACTCCGGAACGCCAGCGTCGTGGCCCTCCTGATCGCGCGCGCTGCGAGCGAAAACACTGAATCGGTCGGCTGCCATTACGTCGCAACCGAGCGCGACGAGTCGACGGCCGAACCGACGGCGGACGATTGAGGGCCATGATCACCGACACACAGGTCGAGCGCTGGCTCCGCGAGGACATCGGCCACCACGATGTGACGAATCAGGTCCCGGGCGAGACGATGGGGCGACTCGTCGCGAAAAAGTCCGGCGTCGCGGCGGGCCTCGAGGCCGCGACGGCCGTCTTCGACTACCTCGACGTAGCCGTGACCGACCGACTCGAGGACGGCGACGAAATCGACCCCGGCGACGAGGTTCTTCGCGTTGAGGGACCCGCACGCGAGGTCCTGCGGGGCGAGCGCGTCGCGGTCAACCTCGCGGGCCACGCCTCGGGGATCGCGACGCGGACGCGGGAGGCCGTCGACGCCGCCCGCGAGGCGCAACGCGCCTCAGATAAGCGAGCGGTCGAAAGCCGCGAGCAGCGCACTGAGAGCGAGACCGTCCGAATTGCTGCGACACGCAAGACCACGCCTGGCCTCCGCGGCCTCGAGAAACGTGCCGTCGTTGCGGGCGGCGGGGACACCCATCGGCTCGATCTCTCGCATATGGTCATGGTGAAGGACAACCACATCGCCGAGATGGGACTCGAGGGGGCGATCGAACACTTCGCGGACCGCACCTCGTTCGCGACGAAAATCGATGTCGAGGTCGAACGCGTCGCCGACGCGCCGCGGGCTGCCGAGGCCGGTGCCGACATCGTTTTGCTCGACAACATGACACCCGAGGAGACGCGGGCCGCCGTCGGCGAACTCGCCGACTACGAGGGCGTGCTGGCCGAAGCCAGCGGCGGGATCACCCTCGCCGACGTGCCCGACTACGCCGCGACGGGCGTCGACGTGATCTCGATGGGGTCACTGACCCACTCCGCGCCGTCGCTGGATCTGTCGTTTCGGACCGGCGAGTGAGTCTCAGTCCGCGTTCCACGCGCGAACGTCTGCTTCCTCGAGGAACAGCGACGGGTCGTCGTGTGAGAAGCTGACCCACCGTTCCGTCCCCGCCGCGGTCACGTGGGTCAGTAGCTCCTCCTCGACGAGCGCCGTTTCGAAGACGGCTCTGCAGTCCGTGAGGTCGTAGGTCAGCGGCACGAAAATGGCCGTCTCGCTCATTTCGTCGCGCTCGACCGTCAGCGCGACTCGCCGGTCGCTATCCTCGTCCGCGAGCGGCCGATAGTACACGTCGGCCGCGGTGATCGTAACGTCGCCTTCCTCGATGAGGTCCTCGAGGACGCCGTACGCTTCGGATGAGACCGTGACCTCGAGTCCGAGCCGCTCCTCGGTGTCGACCGGCGAGACGGCCGTCGGCTCGAGGACGACGGCGTCCCAGCCGTCCTCGCGGTACTCCTCCGCGATCGTCCGCGCGTCGGCGAGGAGTTCGTCCCACAGCGGCCCCGACGGCTTCGAACCCTCAACCGACTCCTCCGCCGTCATCGGATCTCCTCCGGTCGCGTTCGTGTCGTCATACTCGAGGGCGACGACCCGGAGCGGAAAAACGTTACCCCACTCTCCCGAACTGGGTCTCGCGAACGCCCGTAGACACCAGACAACGGCCGACGACGCCGAGATACCCCTCACCGCGACCGCGGATCGATCAGTCCCCGTCGCGGTCTTCCGCCTCCGTCCGTGGAAGATCGAGCCGTTCCATCGCGTCACGCCAGACGTCCTCGTCGTCGGGATCACACTCGGCTTGCCACTCCGCCGGTGGCAGAATCGTCGCATCGACCTCCCCTTCCTGAGCCGCTACGGGCGGATCTATTCGGACTTGATGAATCAGCGTCCCAACGCCGTCGGTTTCGCGAATCCGGGCCAGTGTCTCCTTCGCCTCCCCGAGCGACAGGAACGACAGCATGCACTCGGTGACGAACACGTCTATCGCGTCGATACCGAACGCCTCGCGCAGCGACGGGATCAGGTCCTCGTCGCGGATGTCCGCCTCGCGCAGCCGCTCTCGAACCTGGGGCTCCGCTGTTTCCAGTACCGATCCCGACGCGTCGAAGCCGTAGGCCGCCACGTCGTGCTCGCACAGCCGCTTGACCGTCGCTCCCGCGCCGCAGCCAGCGACGACGACCACCGGTTCCCGCTCGGCGTCCGCGACGGCCTTGGCGAACGCGGCGAGTTCCCGTACGTTGTCGAATCGCTCTCCCATGGTCTCCCACCGGCTCGCGGGTCGAAAACTCTCTCGGTTGGCGGCTGGGTGTCCGACAGTGTTTCGCGCCGTTTTCGGGATGGCGATGAGTCATTACCCCCCGTCGCCGAGGTGCTCGACTGACGCGCCGGTCGGGTCGTCCGCCTCCCCGAGTAGAGCATCTTCGATGGCCGCCCGAACGGGCTCGGGATCAGTGGGCCCGCCTGCCCCCGCGACGGTCCCTACCGTCGCCGGATCGAGCGCCACCCCGAGGGCGTCGTAGACTCCCTCGAGCACCCCGGCGAGTTCGTCGCGATTGGCCACGAGCACCACGCCGGCGACGAGCGCCGCGTCGGCCCGAACGCGCTGGGCGATGCCGACGAGCTTTCGCCGTCTCCCGTCGGCGCTCGCGTCCGTCGCCGACAGCGAGTGCGTTCCGGGACAGAACGACTCCTCGGGTTCGCCGCGGCTCGGCTCGAGGCCGAGCGTTCGAAGCGCTCGCTCGAGATCCGCCGTAGCGCGCTCGTACCGGGCCGTCGACCCGGTGCGAAAGTCCGCGATCGGTTCGGCGCGGGCGAAAGCCAGCGTCCTCTCGCCGTCGTAGGCGACCGCCCGGCCGCCGACGTCGCGCTCGATCGGCGGGAACCCGCGCTCGCGTGCGGCCTCGCGGGCGCGATCGAACCCCTCGAGACGGGTGTCCCGGCGGCCGAAGGCGACCTGCCGGTGGGGCGTCCAGACGCGGACGGCCGGCTCGCCGCCGGCGGCGACCGAGAGCAGCCGGCGGCTCGCGTCGCGATCAGCCTCGATAGATGCCGCCCGGCCGCGAAAAACGCGCATAGCGGCCGTAGGTCCCGGTGGGCCTAAACGCTCCCGCCTCCAGAGACCGACAACGAATGGCCGTCACCCTTCCCGAGGCCGTCTTGGCGCAGTACGCGCGCTTCTCGCTGTACAACTCGCCGTACCCCGCCCACGACGGCGGCTGCGCGATCGATTGCTATCCCGGCACGCTGGTCGACGGGCGGACGACTGCCGCGCCGAGCCCGGTCGCCGGCACCGTCCGTGAGACCCGAACCGTCCGTGCGCCGCCGAAACCCTACGCGCCCGAACACGACCACCTGATCCTGCTCGAGCCCGCGGCCTCGAGCCCGCTTTCGGGACTGACCGTCCGAATCCTCCACGTCGAGCCGTCGGTCGAAGCCGGCCAGCGCGTCGACCGCGGCGACTCACTGGGTCGGCTCGTCCGGGCGGGGTTTTTCGCGCCGTGGGTCGACAACCACCTCCACGTCGGCGTTCGCGGCCCCGACCGGAACCCCTACCGCGCGTCGGGCTCGCTCCCGCTCGAACTCGGGGCTTCAGTCCGGCCGCTCGAGTGGGACGGCACCGGCCGCGTCGTCTCGACCGGGGAGACCTACGCGGTGCTCGATTCGCCGGCGCATCCGAATCCCGGCGCGGAATTCGTCGGTGTGCGAGCCGACAGCGGCGGCGTCCTCGACGGCGGGCTCCCACACTACGACGGCGGCGGGCTGCTCGAGCGGGGCGGATCGATCGACGCGGAGTGCGACCGCGACCCCGTCGTCTCGCTGAACGGCGACCGCCTCGGCGTCGCCGACGGCCGCACGATCGCGTGGGACGACGTGACCGTCACGGCGAACGGCGAGCCGATCACCGGGCTGTCGCTGTTCTGCGCTCGAGACGGGGACTTCGGCGCGAAGCTGATCTGTCCGGACCGGCCGTTCGAGCGCGGGGAGCGCGTTCGGGTGCGGGTTCGCTCGAGCACGGAGGACTGATCGCGTCGCTGGTCACCCGATCGGATGAACGCCGAACAACGGACACGTCGAGAAACGTAGCTGTCAAGACCGTCGCCGGCGGACGGGTGGCCATGGCCGAGGACACGCCGACGATGGACGTGCTCGAGGAGTTCGACGACCTCGAGGGGATGCTCCAGTACTTCCTCGACGAGAACCAGGAGTTCCTCTCGTGGCTCGGAACGACCGTCGACAACGTCGGCGACGGGACGATGACGATGTCGATTCCCTACGACGAGAAGCTGACGAACACGCGGCCGAACCCCGACCCCGACGAGCAGGCGGATCTCCACGGCGGCGTCGCGGCCACCCTCATCGACACCGTCGGTGGCCTCGCGCTGCGGACCGCCATGGACGACCCCTTCGGCGCGCGGATCGCGACGATCAACCTGAACGTTAACTACCTTCGGCCGGCGACGAGCGACCTTGTTGCCACCGCGGACGTGATCCGGGTCGGCGGCAGCGTCGGCGTCAGCGAGATCACCGTCGAGAGCACGGCTCCCGACGGGGAGACCAAACCCGTCGCGATCGGGCAGGGCGCGTACCGGGTGTTCCGTTCCGACTATAGTATCCGTTAGAATTTTCCGCTCAGAGATTGTTGCTATAGTCAATGGACCATCTCGACGAGATCTCTGTCGAAGAACTCCAAGAC
>NZ_AOID01000049.1 GCF_000337195.1 Natrinema versiforme JCM 10478
GCTTGAGCAACTGACCCCCGCGATCGATACCGCTCTAGACCAACTTTCGATTCCAAAAGTGGGCAATTATTTCTAACGCTTACGATAGTCTGAACCTCAAGTTTCATCGCGATACATCCACAAGGCTGGGGCGTCAGGAATCGGCAGTCAACTGTCGAAGCCGAACCACGAAAACGGCTAGAACGACCCCGAACGCGACGGCGGGAAGGGAAGAGCCGGCCGTGGCGAAATACCAGAGCGCGTACGCGCTGATTCCGATCCCCGCTAAGTACGCGGGCCGCAGCTGTTGTTCGTTCAAGTGCCTCCCTCCGCCGGCCTCGAGTCACACCGCGGTCCGTCTCCCCGGGCTGTGAGCCGCGCTCGCCGCGTTTCCATATCGGTGGGTCGGCGCTTCGGTAGTAAAAGCTATTCACTGACGGCTACCCTCGCACCGTCGGTTCGTCCCGGCCGACACTGTGTTTATATCTCCTCCTCGAGCGGGCCGCTCGAGGCTACGTATCGGCGGACAGCATCCGAAGGCGAACGACGAGATAGACCGCGACGAACACGAACGCGCCGGCGTACAGCCACGTGCCGTTCGTCACGGCGTACGTGAACGCGATCGCGTTGAGTGCGATCCCGACGATGTAAACCGGTCGTAGCTGCTGTCTGTTCATTCGCGTTCACCGTCCGTCGGCTCGAGGTGCGGTCGGATCATCGGTACCGACTGTCGCGAAAGGCGCGCGGTCATAGGCTGTCTTTGGAGCCGGCTCGGTAAAACACTGCAACTCGAGACCCAGCGTTGTCCGGCTCGTTCGGATGTCGGTGTGGATCGAATGGAACGGCTGCCTCACTCAGGCGAACTCGAGGTCCTCGCTCGACTCGACCTCGCCGAACAGCCACGCCGCGTGTTCGAGGGCGTACTCGCGGTGGTCGTCCTCGATCGCGCCGATACAGTCCTCGACCATGATCGGGCGGAAGTCCCGCAGGCCCGCACTGGCGCCGGTGTGGAGCACGCAGACGTTCGCGAGGGTGCCACAGATGACGAGATCGTCGATCCCGCGGGCGTTCAGCCATCCCTCGAGTTCGGTGTTATGGAAGGCGTCGTAGGTGTGTTTCTCGACGACGTTGTCGGCGTCTTCGACGGGGAGTTCGTCGACGATCTCGGCCTCCCAGGACCCTTCGAGGACGTGTTCGCCCCACTGCTCGAACTCGTCGTAGTAGTGGGCGTCGTCGAACTGCTCCGGCGGGTGGACGTCGCGGGTGAACAGCAGCCGCGCGCCCGCATCGCGGGCGCGGTCGACTACCTCGGCGATCGGTTCGATGACCGCCTCGCTCCCCGGCGCGTACAGCGACCCCTCGGGGTGACAGAACCCGTTTTGCATGTCGACGACCACCACTGCCGTACTGGCTGGCTCGAGGTGCATGATTAGGCGGTCGTACGGTCGGGATCGTCAAAACGTTCGCGCCGGCTCCGGCAGCGACGGCGGTCGACTGGGACAACCGTCGTTCTTTTTGCACTGCCATTCGTACGGATAGCTAATCCTCCCAATGAGACCGACGCGCACCCGCCCGTTCGGCCCCCTCCTCGCAGTGACCCTCGCTGTACTGCTCGCGACCGGCGGCCTCGCCGGTCCGGCGCTGGCGACCACGGCCGCGGCCCAATCCGACTCCGTCACCGCTGCTCCGGGGTCGTCTTCCGCGCTCGCTGCCGATTCGGCCGCAGTCGCACGTACGACATCGGCCGCGACCCAAGACGACCGTCCCGCGAATCCGACCACTGAGGACACCATCGGCTACGTCGCGGGCTATTGGTACGACGACGACTTACCCGTCGACAATCAGTCCACCGCAGTCGTCGCCGAGGACGAACTCGACCCGGTCGTCTACCGGGCGATGGCTCGCGTCGAGCGCATCCGCAACCTCACCTTCGACGATCGGGTCTCCGTCGACGTCATCTCCCGCGAGGAGTACCGGGAGACGAACGGCGACCGCTTTGCGAACATCTCCTCCGGGAACCGCCTCGAGCAGAACGTCGGCTACGAGGCGCTGTTTACCGTCGGCCGGAACACCACGGCCTCGGACGCTGCCGAGACGGTCTACGGCGGTGCGGTCGCCGGCTACTACGATCCCGAAACCGACGAGATCGTCATCGTCTCCGAAAACACCGACACGCCCGAACTGAACGAACTCACGCTCGGGCACGAACTTGTCCACGCGTTACAGGACCAGCGGTTCAATCTGTCCCAACTCGAGGGGACGACCCAAGACGGCGAGACCGCGAGAAACGGGCTGGTCGAAGGCGACGCCAGCCGGGTCGAACGCGAGTACGAGCACCGGTGTGGCACCGAGTGGGACTGTCTCGAGCCCGCCGACGGACCGAGCAACGGGGGGCTCGACATCAACTGGGGCATCTACTTCAGCGTCTATCAACCCTACAGCGACGGGCCCGACTACGTCAACTACCTTCGCGATCAGGGCGAGGGCTGGTCGGCCGTCAACGCGGCCTACGACGACCCGCCGACGACGACCTCGGCGGTGATCCACCCCGGCTCGGCGCGCGAACCGGCGAACGTCTCGGTCCCCGACCGCTCGAGCGGCGACTGGCGACAGCTCCGGGTCGACGGCGAGACGGCGAACGACACCGTCGGCGAGGCGGGCATGGTCGCGATGTTCGCCGCCGATGCGCTCGACTCCGCCCGGCCCTCGGTGATCAATTCCACCGAACTCCTGCAGGGAACCGGGAGCTACGACTACAACCACTCGTACACGAACGGCTGGGCCGGCGACGAACTGGTCGTCTACACGAACGACGAGGTCGAGAATACAAGCGACCCGGCTGCGGCGGCCGGTCGCGCCGGCTACGTCTGGCGAACGCAGTGGCAGTCGAACACGGACACCCAACAGTTCGTCAACGGCTATCTCCGGCTGCTCGAGAACCACGACGCCGAGCCCGTCGACGGGCGACAGGACACCTACGTGATCGACGAGGACGGCGGCTACGCCGGCGCGTACTACCTTAATCGAACCGGGCAGACGCTGACGATCGTCCGCGCGCCGTCGGTCGACGAACTCCCGACCGTCGAAGCCGGTGCCGCACCCGAGGGCGAGGACACCCTCGAGATCACCGACTCGAGCGGGACCGGGACCGACACCGTTCCCGGCTTCGGCCCGTTGGCCGCAGTGAGCGCGATCGCGATCGCCGTGCTCGGCGTGGGGACTCGGATCGTCATCGGCCGCGGCCGGACCGGCGGTGATCGACGCGAGTGACTGATCGCCCGCACGACGGATCGACGCTTCCGTTACCGCTTCGACGAACGAGCACCCAATGAGTCGGCTCAGACTGTTCGCGGTGGTCGTCCTCGTCGTCTGCTCGGGCTGTGCGCTCCCCGGCAACTCGAGCGGGTTCGACACCGACCGCGAACTCGGCCGCGTCGCCGATTACTCCCACGACGACGTCTTCGAGTTCGACGCGAGCGACGGCCTCACCGCGGACCAACTCGAGGCCGTCAAGTACCGCTCGATGGCCCGGATCGAGGTCGTTCGCGGGCTGAAGTACGACCGCGACGTCTCCCTCGAGGTGATCGACCGAGCCGAGTTCCGCGACCGGCAGAGGGCCGGGACCGAGAACGCGTCGGCGTTCGAGAACGAACTCTGGCGCGGCGCGTTCCTCATCGACGGCGAGACGGACGTGAATCAGGCGTTCGACGACCTCTACGGCGACTCCGTACAGGGCTACTACGTGAACGATCGGATCGTCATCGTCGCAGAGGATGCCGACGACATCCGGATCGACCGCCGGACGCTGGTCCACGAACTGACCCACGCGCTGCAAGACCAACACTTCGGCATCGGCCGTCAGAGCGAGACGATCGACGGCCTGCGCGCTGAAAACGGGCTGCTCGAGGGCGAAGCGACCGTCGTCCCCGAGCGCTACGACCGGCGGTGCGGCGACGAGTGGCAGTGTCTGTCCGACACCCAGCCGCCGGCGGCGTCGGGTGAAGCGCTCGCCCAACGGCCGTTCAACGTCGGCCTCTTCCTCTCGATTTACGTGCCCTACGCCGAAGGGCCGCCGTTCGTCACTGATCTCACCCACCGCGGCGGCTGGGACGCCGTCGACCGCGCCCACGAGGAGCCGCCCCAAAGCACTGCCCAGTTGATCCACCCCGATCGCTATCCCGAGACCGAGCCGGTCGCCGTCGACGTTCCCGACCGCTCGAGCGACGACTGGCGGCCGATCACCGACAGCACTGGCGACGGTGACAGCGGCAGCGACGGCGACGAGACCGAGGGCGGCGAGCCCCGAACCGAAACCGTCGGCGAGGCGACCCTGTTCGCGACGCTCTGGGCCAACGGCGTGATCGACCGGCCGCTCGCGGCGGGGGCGACCGAGCCACCGCAGTACAACTACTCCCACCCCGCGACCGCGGGCTGGGCCGGCGATAGCATCCGCGTCTACCGGCACGCGGACGACCCTGACCGGACCGGTCACGTCTGGCGACTCGCGTGGGAGAGCCCCGCGGATGCAACGGAATTCGCGGACGCGTACCGCCGGCTTCTCACGAACAACGGAGCCGAACGGGTCGACGCCGCCGACGGCGTCTACCGAATTCCCGACGGCGAGTCCTTCGCCGGCGCGTATCGCGTCGCCGTCACCGACGACACGGTCGAAATCGTCGGCGCACCGGCCATCGACGACCTCGAGGCGATTCACGCCGCCGAGTCGGGGTCGACTCGCTCGCTCGAGTCGCAGTCGGCCCTCGAGTCGGTGACCGGCCCGCCGACTCCCGTCTCGCCGCGGCCCGAACCGGCTGCAGCGGGGGCGATGTCGACGACGCCACCGGCGCACACGTCGGCAGACGGGTAGCTTTTTTGCCTCCCGCGGGAAACCGGCGATATGTCAAATCCGTTCGGAACCGTTCCCTCGGAAGCGATTCTCGCGGGGGAAGCCACGGACGCCTACTTCGAGCGCACGCGGGCCACGCTCGAGCACGCGGACAAGAATCCCCACGTCGTCGCCGAAGTGACCGCCGACCAGTTCCCGACCGGCAGCTTCGACGTGTTCACCGGCATCAAAGACATTGCGACGCTGTTCGAGGGCCGAAACGTCGATATCGACGCGCTCCCGGACGGACAGTTGTTCGACGGCGGTCCCGTCTGCCGGATCGAGGGACCGTACCTCGAGTTCGCCGAACTCGAGACCTCACTGCTCGGATTTCTCTCCCAGCCCAGCGGCTTCGCGACGGCCGCACTCGAGGCCCGACTGGCCGCGCCCGACTCGCTCGTTCTCTCCTTCGGCGCGCGCCACGTCCACCCCTCGATTGCGTCGACCGTCGAGCGAGCCGCGTTGCTCGCCGGACTCGACGGTTTCTCCCACGTCGCGGCGGGCGAGATTCTGGACCGCGAGGCGGGCGGGACGATGCCCCACGCGCTCATGTTCTGTTTCGGCGAGGGCAACCAAGCCGAGGCGTGGACGGCGTTCGACGAGGCCGTCGGCGCGGACGTGCCCCGAATCGCGCTGGTCGACACCTTCTGGGACGAGAAAAGCGAGAGCCTGCTGGCCGCCGAAACGCTTGGCGATGACCTCGACGGCGTCCGCATCGACACCACGGGTTCGCGCCGGGGAGACTTCCGCCACATCATCCGCGAAGTCCGCTGGGAACTCGACGCCCGCGACCGCGAGGACGTCGACATCTTCTGTAGCGGCGGCCTCGGTCCCGATACGATCCGACCCCTGCGCGATGTCGCCGACGGCTTCGGCGTCGGCAGCCACATCACCAGTGCCGACTCGGTTGACTTCAGCCTCGATATCGTCGAAATAGAGGACGAGCCGATCTCCAAGCGGGGCAAGCTTTCGGGAGTCAAAGACGTCTATCGCACGCCCGAGGGCGGCCACCACGTCGCCCTCGCCGACCGCGAGGGGCCCTCCGAGGGCGATTCCCTGCTCGAGCCGCTGATTCGTGACGGCGACATCGTCCGGGAGTTCGATCTGGAGGAGGCGAGCGAGCGGTGTCTCGAGGACGCCGAGGCCGTCGGATTCGACGATTCGACGGCGTAATTGGGTGATAGCGAACCTGACGGAGCGTAATCACGGATGGTTCGATAGTCGCGGCGTTGTCCGGCCTATTCGAGTGAGAGTCGTTTGAACCGGGAGACTGATCGATCGTAGCCAAGCCAGCCCATATTTATTCGGCCCAGATGTAAAATATAAATCTGCTGTGGATGGCAGATACGTCTATGGCTGCGTTCAGTCCGGAACCGACGGATTCGGGGTTCGAACTTGCGAACTGGCTATTCGGACGGCTCGTCGTGCTTGTCGGCTTGACGGAATTCGTCGCGATAGGCATTCAGTTCGGTATACCGTTCGGCTCGATCTGGGGTATCGCAGCGGGGATCGTCGTGAATCTCGTCGGATTCTGGATCGCCATTCAACTGGTGTTCGAGTCGGTGGTAGTGCTGGTCGAGACTTCGCTTGAGGACGAAACCGGCGAGGTGAATCCGTAATTCGGTTCCACACACCTCCTTCCGGAGGTTACGTCATTGATCCGACTGATCGATCTGGCGGCCGGAGGTTCGAGTGACACTGCACCCGAGGAATCGACTCGGAAATTGCGTCTTAGACTTCTTCGATACTGCCGTCGGCCTCGCGCTCGCGGAAGACTTGGCCCTCGAACAGCGTGACGATGACGTCGTCGTCTTCCCACGCGCCCGGCGCGAGCTTCGCTTTGCGGCACGTCCGATCGAGGTACTCGCGGGCGCTCCAGTCGTTCTGGACCGGTACCGTCGGGTAGAGCCAGCCGCCCTCGCCGGCGTCGATGGCGACGCCGTGGGTGCCGAGCTCGAGATCGGCGAGCGGATCGTCGGTCAGGATGACGTTCTTGACGGTACAAACCGAGACCGTCAGGTTCGGCAGCTCCGAGGGGCTCACTTCGGAGCCACAGGAGTCCTCGCTGGCTGCCTCGATCGCCGCGTCGACGATGACGTGACCGAGCTGGTCGTCCGAACGATAGCCACCCGCACAGCCTCGCAGGCTCCCCCGGCCGCGAGTCGACTCGAGACGGACGAATGCGCCGGTTCGCTCGTAGAAGGCTTCGCGCATGCTGCCCGGTTGTTCTCGCTGCCCGTGTTGTACGTAGGATTCGACGGATTCACGCGCGAGTTCGACCGCGCGAGCACCGTATTCGTAGGAAAGGTCTGCGCCCTGTCGCTGGGACATACAGATGGACAAGGGGATAGTCGTCCTAAAACGCTTCCATTCGCTGCGCGGCGCTTTTTTGTGTCCCAACCGGGGGACTTATTCGCCCGACGAACCTATCTCGAGTGGGAGAGAGAGCCCGGTTGCCGCGATGGTCGTGCCGGCGACGGCGCGACCACCATGCCGTCGGCACCCCTGCGGGTGACCGACGCGCACAACGTCGGCCACCTCTTCGAGGTGCGCCACGCTCGTAACGTGGACCGACTCTTCGAGTCGCTCCACGCTCACAACGTGATCCATCCCTTCGGGATGCATCACGCTCGCGAGGAAAGTCCCCCCACCTGTTCGGGCAGGTGACCGGACGCAAGTCCGGAGCGGGAGACCGCTGGCTCTGGAACAGAAACGACACGTCTCGGCCCGACCGATGATGCGTGCGAACCCGACCGAGAGGAAGGGGAGTTGACCCGCAGAGGGTGGCGGTCGCAGTAACGTGGTTCGAAACCACAGGTCGTGTTCGTCACGACCGACCGCACACGGACGGCCGAGGAGCGATGGAACGGCGAATCCTCACCGGTGCAAGTCCGCGCCGTGGTAGCCCGAACGAACCGCGGTTTCCGCGGGCGGCGCGGACGCTCAGCCGAATGCCGGGACGAACAGAAGGGGGCTTACTCCTCTCACCCAGTTTCACGTTCGAGAGCGACTGCGCCCGCTCGAAGACGTGCCATGATCCCGAAAGGTAGTCTCTTGACGATCGGCTCGACTCTCATTGTTTAGTGCCGATAAAAGCGTCCTGACGGAGTCTTACGCGAGCGACAGCGAGCGTAAGGCACGTCAGGACCGAGCGCAAGAGCGAGTGCTGAACAACGTGAAGCACTCGCGATAAGTGAGCGTCCTGACGGAGATTTGAACACGCCGAGACGTTCCGGGTCGCTCACTTCGTTCGCTCCCGGGCTGCGACTCGTCTGCTCAAATCTCCATGTTAGAGTTTCGCCGATACCAGCCGCTCGCTTCGCTCGCGGTTTGGTGTCGGCAGAAACGTCCTGACGGAGATTTGAACTCCGGTCCCTGGCTCCGCAAGCCAAGAGGATAGTCCACTACCCTATCAGGACTCATCTCTTCATACCCCGGTGAACATTAAAGCCCTTTCGAAAGACTCCCGCCGGCACGGGGTTTCGGTGCAGTTTGTCGACATTTTCGCCCGCTCGAGTCTTGATTTTCGACTCGGACTCTCGCGTGACCGCTTTCGGTGGGTCGCATGCGTTGTGGTGACTGTCCTGGCGACGCGTGACCCGTACTGACGTTTATATACTGTCGGGCGGCCAGCGTGGCGTATGCTCTCCCGCTCGAGCCCCGTCGGAGTGCGGCCGCGACGAGCCGTTTCCGTACGGTCTGGATCGGCCGATTCGCCGGACACGGCCGTCGTCGCTGTCGAACGCGGTACCGCACTGAGACACCGAATGGATAACGCTTATGCGCGGGCTACCCATGCACGAGCATAGAATGAGCGACATCGAGGGCGTATATGAGGACCTCGAGGCCGACGTTTCTCTCGAGGAGTTTCGCGAGGCCGTCGAGGAGAAAGTCGAGCAGATGGGTGGACTCGCGGACGAGGAGACGGCGGCGATGCTCATCGCTCACGAGGTCGGCGAGAGCGAGGTCGGCGGCATCGCCGATATCGAACCCGGGATGGAGGAGGCGAAGTTCGTCGCCAAGGTGCTCTCGATCGGCGAGAAACGGACCTTCGAGCGCGACGGCGAGGACGAGGACGGACAGGTCGTCAACGTCGAAGTCGCGGACGAGACCGGCTCCGTGCGGGCAGCCTTCTGGGACGAACACGCCGAAGCCGCGATCGAGGAACTCGAGGAGGGGCAAGTCCTGCGGATCGGGGGCCGACCCAAGGAGGGCTTTAGCGGCGTCGAGGTCAGCGTCGACAATGTCGAGCCCGATCCGGACACCGAAATCGACGTGCAGATCTCCGATACGTACGCCGTCGACGACCTCTCGCTCGGACTCTCGAACGTCAACCTCGTCGGCCTGTTGCTCGATACCGACAGCGTCCGCACGTTCGACCGCGACGACGGCTCCGAGGGGAAGGTATCGAACCTCGTCCTCGGGGATTCGACCGGACGCATCCGCGTGACGCTGTGGGACGAGCAGGCCGACCTCGCTACGGAACTCGAGGCCGGCACGACCGTCGAGGTAATCGACGGCTACGTCAAGGAACGCGACGGGAGCCTCGAACTCCACGTCGGCAACCGCGGCGCTGTCGAGGAAGTCGACGAGGAGGTCGAGTACGTCCCCGAAAACACGCCGATCGAGGACCTCGAGATCGACCAGACCGTCGACATCGCGGGCGTCGTTCGCTCGGCCGATCCAAAGCGAACCTTCGACCGCGACGACGGCTCTGAGGGACAAGTCCGGAACATCCGCGTCCAGGACGCTACCGGCGACATCCGCGTCGCGCTCTGGGGGGACAAAGCCGACATCGACGTGGGGCCGGGCGACGAGGTCGCGCTCGGCGACGTCGAGATTCAAGACGGCTGGCAGGACGACCTCGAGGCCTCCGCGGGCTGGCAGTCGACGATCACGGTGTTGGAATCCGATTCGGCCGACTCCAGCGATTCCGGGGACGACGCCGAGAGCTCGAGCGACCAGAACGCCGGCCTGTCGGCATTCGCCGGTGACGGAGACGGGACCGACGTGGAATCGGCGACGGTCGACTCCGCCGACGCCGAGTCGTCCGGCGGGGCTGCGGCTGGGGCAGACAGTGCCGAGACGGCCAGCGCGGACGCCGACGACGATTCGGAGGACCCGTCCGACGGCGAGGAACTCGAGTTCACCGGTGTCGTCGTCCAGGCGGGCAACCCGCTCGTGCTCGACGACGGCGAGACGACGATGAGCGTCGCGACCGACACCGACGTCGGACTCGGCGAGGAGGTAACCGCCCGAGGGGTCGTCCGCGACGGCCGTCTCGAGGCAAACGACGTGTTCTGAGGTCGCGAGCAACCGAATCGTCCGCCTAGGAAAAGCGTTAAGGGAGTTAGCTCCGCCTATCATGATATGAACGTCGAACTCCCGTTCGCCCCGGTGGATACGATCATCCGGCGGAACGCGGGCGATCTTCGGGTGAGTGCCGACGCGTCGAAGCAACTCGCAACACGGATTCAGGAACACGGGAGCGAACTCGCGATCGACGCCGCCGAGGAGGCGACGGCTGACGGCCGAAAGACCCTGATGGCCCAAGATTTCGGCGTCGAGCGCGTCATCGACAAGGACGACCTCGAGTTACCGGTCGCCCCGGTCGACCGCATCGCCCGGCTCGAAATCGACGACCGGTATCGCGTTTCGATGGACGCCCGCGTCGCCCTCGCGGACATCCTCGAGGACTACGCGGACAACGTCGCTCGCGCGGCGGCGATCCTCGCGCGCCACGCCGATCGGCGGACCATCACCGACGACGACATCGAGACGTACTTCTCGTTGTTCGAGTGAGCAGATGCAGTTCGGCTACAGCGAGGTCTGTCTCGCACACGATCCCGGTTCGCGCCACCCAGAGTCACCGGACCGGCTACGGGCGATCCGAGAGGGGTTGAAGAAGAAACACGGCGTCGAGTACGTCGAGGCCGATCCCTGCGATCTCGAGACGATGGCGGCCGTTCACGAGCGCGAGTACCTCGAGTCGGTCCGTGAGTTCTGTGCCGACGGCGGCGGGAGTTGGGACCCCGATACCACGGCCGTCGAAAAAACGTGGGACGCGGCCTGCCGGAGCGCTGGGCTCGCCTGCTGGGCCGCCGAACAGGCTCTCGAGGGTGCGACGGGCCGGAACACGCCCTTCTCGATCGGTCGCCCACCCGGCCACCACGCCGTCTACGACAACGCGATGGGGTTTTGCTTCGTCAACAACGTCGCGGTCGCCGCCCAGCACGCCCTCGATTCCGATGCGTACGACGTCGACCAGGTGGCGATCATCGATTGGGACGTCCACCACGGCAACGGCACGCAGGACATCTTCTACGACCGGGACGATGTCTTCTTCGTCTCGCTGCACGAACAGGGGCTCTATCCCGGCACCGGCGACGTCGACGAAATCGGCGAGGGCGACGGCGAAGGGACGACGATGAACGTTCCCATGCCGGCCGGGACCGACGACAGCGAGTATCTGGCCGCCCTCGAGGGACCGATTTCCGCCGCGCTCACCGAGTTCGATCCCGACCTCCTCCTCATCAGCGCGGGATTCGACGCCCACCGTCACGATCCGATCTCCCGCATCCGACTCTCGACGGAAGCCTACGCCCTGATGAGTGACCGCGTTCGAACCCTCGCCGACGACACCGACGCCGCGCTGGCGTTCGTCCTCGAGGGCGGGTACGGACTGGATGTCCTCGCGGATAGCGTCGCGCTCGTTCACGAAACGTTCGACGGCCGCGAACCGATCGAACCGGACGACGACCCCGACGACAAAGCGGCGTCCGCGCTAGAGGACGTTCTCGAGGCACACGATCTCGATGTCGATCTGGACGACCTCTAAATTTCTCGCCGTCCGTCCTCAGGGCCGGGGATCGAAGTACGCCGCGAGTTCCGGTCCGAACTCCGCGAGGAGGGTGGTGATTTCCTCATCGAGTAACACGTCGTATCCGTCCTCGAGCGCCGTTTCGACGTGTGCCCCGAGTCCCACGTCGAAGAGCCGGTCGCTCTCGAGGAACTCGCGAGCAGTGGTGAACTCCCGCTCACGCTCGGTGACGTATCGGTCCCCCTCGATGAACGGGCCGTAGGCGTCTGCGTCGTCCGCGTAGGCGTCGTAGAACCCCTCGGCGTGATCTCGGACGTGGACCGGTGGTCCCCCGTGGCGCTCGACTTCGGGACGCTCGCTAACCGCGAGTTCGGCGACGATGACGGCGCTGTCGTCCGCGATCGCCGTCGCCCGGAAGACATCGAATCCGCGGTCGTCGAGCCCGCGCGTAATTCCCTCGAGGGACTTCCGAAGTTGAGGGTAGAGCTGATCCTCCACGAGGTCGGGGGCGTCGAACCGAACCGCGACGGGAGTGGTGCCCCGCCGCTCGAGGTGGTCGCGGAGTTCCGAGTCCGTCAGCGGCTCGTGGTCGTCCGGCTCGAAGCACTCGAGACGCGGTGCGTCGAGGATCTCGCGGGCGTAGTGCTGGAAGCGGGCGACGTTTTCCCGCGAGCAGACGGCGGCGACGTTGCGTTCGGGGTCCGTGGGATCGATGACGACCAGCGGATCGTCGAACTGGCTGGCGGCGTCGCCGGCCGCCCTCCTTTCCGTCTCGCGTGCGCGGGCGTGACCTTCGGGATCGATCGCGACCTGCGGGTGCCAGTCGGCCGCGGCCTCGAGCAGCGGTCGAAACCCGCCGTACTCGACGACGAGCAGTTCGGTGAGGTAGCCGCTGAACCCGCGGGTCCGGAGATCGCTGCCGTAGACGCCGATCCCCTTCAGGAACTGCTTTGTGACCCGCACGTCGTCGGCGAGGTCATCGTCGAGTCGCCGCTGGAGATATTGGGTGTGAAACGGCGTGCGGTCGACCGCCGAGCGGATCTCGGTCGCCGACTCGAGCCGAAAGCAGGGGACGACGTCGATGTCGAACCCCTCGACTTCGCCCTTGACGTAGGGGTGCTCGGCGTACTCCTCGTGGCCCTCGGGCAGCGTGGCGTGGCCGACCTCGAGGCCGTACTCCTCGAGCGATTCGCGGTCGAGTTCCGGCGGAAAGCGGACGAAGATATCGATATCCCGATCGCCGCTGATCCACGTGTCGCGGGCGGTCGAGCCGACCTGCAACACGTCGGCTCCGTCACACCGCTCCGTCGCCGCCCGTTCGGCTCGCTCCATGAGCCGGTCGGCGACCTCGCGGAGCCGCACGCGTTCGTCCGCGTCGGGCGTGACCTGCGCTCGCACCTCGGCGACGACCCGCTCGAGGTCGCGATCACCGTCTCGATCGTTGGGCTCGTCGCCGTCAGCGTCCTCCTCGCTCATTGGGGTGCCGTACTCGAGCGGTGCGTGAAAGGGTATCGAACCGCGGGAAGGGAAAACGAAAGCCCTATCAAATGCACCCGACTATCACGAGATGAGCCGAAGTAGCTCAGATGGTAGAGCACCTCGCTGTTACGGCGATGCAGGTACTGCCTGTCCGCCGCAGATACGAGGTTGTCCCAGGTTCGAGTCCTGGCTTCGGCGCTTCTTCCTAATTCACGACGGAAAGCGATCCGTCTTTGCTGCGTGTCGACGATGGCAGTCACGTCGAACTGCAGGTCGTCTCCCATCGGGGGAGGGATTATCGTCTTTCGGCAGTGACGTGCGTACATGCCCAGCGATACCGACGACCGGCGGAGTACCGACGATCACGGCCACGACATCATCGATCCCCTCTTCGTCGGGATCGTCACCGTCTCGAGTTCGCGGGCGGGCGAAGACGATCCTGATGATCCCGGCGGGGATACCATCCAGGAGTGTTTCGAAGCTGCGGGCCACGAGGTTCGAGAGCGAGTCTTGGTCCGAGACGACTACTCGGCGATCCGGACCGCCGTCCGCGGGCTGGTCGCGCGCCGAGATATCGACGTGGTGTGTACGACTGGAGGCACCGGTGTCACCGTCGACGACGTTTCCCCCGAGGCGACCGCGTCGCTGTTCGAGCGCGAACTGCCGGGCTTTGGCGAACTGTTCCGATCGCTCTCGTGGGACGAAGTCGGAACGCGAGCGATGGCCTCGCGCGCGACGGCGGGGATCGCCGTCGATACCCTGGTCTTCTGTCTGCCCGGGAGCAAGAGCGCCTGTGAAACCGCCTGCGAGGAACTGATCGTCCCCGAGACGCCCCACCTCGCCGGACTGGCGACGCGTCACCGAACCGGGGCGAGCGACCAGACGCTCGCGGACTACGGAAGCGAGTAGACCGGTTGCGAGCAGTCCATCGGCTTCTGTCGGCACCGAAGTAGACACCGCTCTCAACGCACCCGTGGAAATGTCCTCCCGGCAGGCGGTTCCCATCTCGTCCGTCTCGAGGTGACGGACGATCAGTCAACTCGCCTGAAACAGCCTTTATTGAGTATACGCACGTGCATTCGACTGCTATGTGCCACCACTTCGAATCCGTCACCGAACTCGACGCCGAGGAGCGCGAGGATATCCTCGACTCCCATACTCGGGCGGCGCTCGAGGCCGAACTCAGCGACGAAGAACTCGAGGCCCTGTCCGCGTAGCGGCCTTCCGTTTTTTCTCGAGCGGACCGGACAGCAAGCGTTAATTAGCGCGCACGATTTTTCCCGATTGACGGGCCCTTAGCTCAGTCTGGTTAGAGCGCTCGGCTCATAACCGAGTGGTCGATGGTTCGAATCCGTCAGGGCCCATCCGCAAAAAACCCGAACTTCGGCCGAATCCTCTTCGGCCACTAAGCGGCGCTTCAACCACTCGAGGCGTGCCTTTTCTGTTTCCTCGTTACCCCCGTCTGAACCTGAACTGAATCAGTCACTAGTTCCAGGTCGCCGCTGTCTTGCGAAAGTAGTAGCCGAAACGAGGTGGTCAGCGTGACGGTCGCGCCGTGGCCGTCGGTCGACCGCTCGACGTGCCAGCACTGCGGAGCCCACGTCACCGACCGGTTCCGCCGTGTCTTCGGTGACGACGGCGACCGAGTCCATCGCTGTGGCGACTGCGATACGTACACGCGGCTGACCCGCGGCTCTGCTGCTGGCGTCGACGTATCGATCCCCGATCCAGAAACGTCGCCCGGCCGGCACGGAGGGCAGGGCGATGTGTAGCGCGTTCGTTCCGGTAAGCCAGCTGTACGATGTCGAGAGTCGGACGCCCATCGCCCATCCGGCCCATCAAGCAACCGATGAGGACGTTCGTCGCGCCCTTGAGGATCGGGTAGTGCGGGCCAACGGTGGCCGGTCCTCGAGCGAGACTGAACGATTAAGTGGTATCGAGAATCCGTTCAGCAATAATGACCAGTCTATAAAGGAGACATGTTGCGGCCAATCCGATCCCCATCCAGAACCATGTCACGAAGGTCCCTCCCTCGTTCGTCAGGGCGACGCCAACGACTCCAATAGTCGTGAAAATGGCAATTATTCCAAAGGTTGTCTGCCCTATTTCGGAATCCTTCTCGGAGGACATAGTGAGCGTTCTCTAATTAGATGCCGTAAATGTTGGGAAAAATCTACGCCTGTACTCGAAGTCAGCCGCTATTCACTTCAGTCTAGCATTGACCGAACAGACGGTGGTTCGCGATGAGCCGCCTCGTCGAATCCGACGAGTGCGAACGCTGTGGTGACCGTGTCGACGCGCTCCGTCGGCTCTGCCCGGAGTGTACGCGCACGGTTCGGAACGCACGGGAGGGGCCGTTATGAGTTCTCGAGCGTCAGAACTCGAGAGTTCGAAAGCCAGCGGCGACGCCCTCGAGGCGGAGATCGTCCAGGTCGTCGACGAACTCGAGTACGTCAGCGATCACACCGCCACCTGGCACGACGCCCGGACCACCACCGTCCTCGAGGCGAGTCGGTCGCTGCCGTTCTACGGGATCGTCCTGGTCGAGCCGGCGGTTCCGGTCGAGATCAAAGGCTGCCAGATAGAGACGAGTAACGGCAGTCGGTCGACTCGCGGCCGGTTCTACGTCAAGCGGGCCGCTCACGAGCAACTGCTCGAGGCGGGCGGAATGTACCTGTTCGTGGTGTACCTCCCGCGGCCGGGACTGCCGCAGGTCGCACGGGCGATAGTGCCGGCGACGCTCGTCGACGAGTTGCTCGCCGGCCGGTGGTACGAGGTCGGCGGCTCGCGCTCGGAACAGGAGGTCGCGCAACTCGCGTGGTCGCACGTGATCGATCCCGCGGGCGTCGATCCGGAGGTAACCGTGGGTGATCGACGGTGACCATCCGAACGACCTACTTCGGCGGTCTCAACTCGAGTTTCGAGCCCGGTGACGAGGATGACGTATTCGGTGTGGTTCGCTACCCGCGGGAGTTCGTGGACCGGATCACGGATCGGAATATTCCCGCCGTTGCGCCGCCGGAGGATCTCCTGAACGCGTACAAGGCCGTCGAGGAGGCCGCCGACGAGAACGGCGAGCCGAACCCGGCTGCCATCGCGTGGGACTCCGTCGACTACGAGCGGCGGTATCTCCAGTCTCTCGAGCAGCCGGGTCCACAGACGGTAATCTCGGAACTGGCCGATCGCGCTCGCGAGCGGGATATCTGGCTCGTTTGCTGGGAAAAAGACGCTCGGTGGTGCCACCGGCGGTTGCTCGCGAACGCGGTCGTCGCTCAACTCGAGGATATCGAGGTCGTCCATCACCCGGACCCGTCGACGATCCCCGTCGACACCGGTGACGACGAGCCCGACGACGATCCGGATGCGACGCTCGCCGATTTCGCCGAAGCCGGTGGTGCGTGATGTCGCAGGTCGAGACGACGCCGCACGAGATCGAGGGCCGCTGGAAGTGGCCCGATTGGGGTCGCGGTCCGTATGACGCACTCTCGTCGGTGATGCTCGGTCCGCCTTTCGAGGGCTACCTCGAGATCGACACGGAGATCGACGGCGAACCGTGGCACCTGAAGGTGGGCTACAGCAAGTCGGGATTCGCGCCGCGACTGTCGGATGGGATCAACGCCGAGCGACTCTACGAGTGGGATATCGTGGGCCGTGGGCGCGGTGAACGGAAGGCATCGTACAACATCGGTCCGCGGTTCCCGGATATGCGCCACTGGGAAAGCGGTGAGCGACTGCAACTCCCGTGGGAAAACCAGGTCGGCGAGGTCGACGGTGTGGACGTCGAGTTTCACATGAGCAACCTCGAGCCCGAGCGCGGACTCGAGTTGCTCCCGGAGTTCTTCGGGGCGATCTTCGATCACGCCGGCGAGCGGATTCATTCAGAGTATTTCCGAACCGAGCCGCACGACGCGAGTCGAATGTGGGCGTACGAGCGGTACGTTCGAATCCGTCGCGAGTGGGCGGAAAAGCTCTCGTCGGCCGGTGTCCTCCAGAAGGTCGCGCACTATCTCTCCGACCTCGAGGGCGTGAAGGCCGAGCTTCACATCGACAACCGGGAGGTAATCAACCACCAGAACCGGCTGTTCCTGAACCCTACGTCGGCCGGCGAACTGCTACCCGGCCATACCTACGGGCGAAAGTTCGAGATCTACCAGCTGAAGGACCCGGATGCGGTATCGAAAGATCACCCGTCCTACCATCCGAAGGTGGAGGTCTTGGTGAACAAGTCGATGAACGACGGCGAGGCATGGGCGTGGGCCGATCGCCACGAGGTCACCGAACAGATCGAGGAGACGCTGTTGAACGCGCTCCACTGGGAAGACATCCCACTCGGGCCCGACGGCAGCGGTGTCTACATTGCGGACGATCACTTCGACGCCGTCGCTCGAGACGATCTCGTCGAACTCTACGAAGATCCTACCCCGCGCCTCGAGGCGAAGTCGGACCACCTGTTGATGACGACGCTGCGAGACATGGGCGAGACCGCTCGCGATGTCACGGAAACGGTCGCGACCGACGGCGGTGCAACCGTCGACGGTCTCGCCGACGAGCTGGGAAAGCATCCGGCGACGATCTACCGGGCGATCGAAGATCTCGGTGAGGTCCTTGACCTCGACCAAGGTGACGTATCGTTCCGGGCCCGGAAGTACCGCGAGGAACTTCGAGCACTCGTCGAGTCAGCCGAGTACGCGATCGAGAGCTACGCCGATCGGATGCAGCACATCATGGGCCTGGCCGATCACGTCGCCGAGTCGTCGCCGTTCCAGGAGTGGCTCGCGACAAACGGGGCCGACCTCGAGTTCGACGAGAACGGCGAGCCCCAGCAGATGCGGATCGATACGATTCTCTCCCGACTGAAGTCGGATAGCTTCGAGAACGTCGCGACGATCGCGAGTGAGGCTCTCGAGAAGTGGTCGAAGTCGGGGAACGATCCGACGGCACTCCGCGGGCTCGAGTTGACCTGGAAGACTCCCGGCGGTGGGACCGAATCTGGATTCGTCGGCGCGATCGCCGATCGCTGAAGCGGCCTGCATAGTGGCAACGCTCTCGTTTTCGCTCTTTTCTGCAAGTTAGGTTGACTACCTCCGTTTCTTCTGCAACTCTGGTTGTATCCAGTCCCTCGAGGGCGGGGGTCAGCACGGCGATCGCACCGCAACGCCTGCGGGGTCGTTTCGCGCTTCGCGCGAAAACCCCCTTGGCGGGTGTCCCCAAGGGGACAGCGCCAAAAAATTACAGCGCCCCCACTCCATCTTCGCGCGAGAATCTCCAGTTGAAACACCTGAAACAGGGGTTATTCTCACGACGATTTATCAGTAGAGCCGAGATCAAATTCAGTATCATATGTCCTAATTGTGGAAATATTGCCGTCAATTAAAGAGATTCACTAGAATCCCAATACTTAATCAGCAATACAGGAGTTGGATATGTATGACAGACGAAGAAAATTCAGAGGCGGAAGATGATATGTCAGAGGGGTCAACTGAGGATGAACCCTCTGAAGAGTCACTTGAAGACGGTTCGTCTGAGGAGTCTCCTGAGGAGTCACCTGAAGACAATGCATCTGAGGAGTCACCTGAAGACGATGCATCTGAGGAGTCACCTGAAGACGATGCATCTGAGGAGTCACCTGAGGAGTCACCTGAAGACGTTTCATCTGAGGGGTTTCCCGAGGAACCATCTGAAGACGATGCATCTGAGGAGTCTCCTGAGGAGTCACCTGAAGACGATTCATCCGAGGAGTCTCCTGAGGATGAAGATAGGGATCTACACCTAAGTCTGCACGGCGCGTTTAATCTTGGCTGGAACCTACAATATTTGAGACAGGCAGGGCACAATAGATACCCAGCTTATTCTGAAGACAGTGAATATGTAATGAATGCATTGTCTGAGGTGAGGAGTACATTAGACACAATAGGGGCCTCTCCTGCAGTAAAAAGTGGCATCCGTTCATTTGAGGGAGAACTTGAGGAAGAATATGTTGAAGCTGAGGATGAGGATGCTGCTGAAGCTGACGACGACGGTAGTACAGACGATGATGGTAGCTCTGACGACGATGAGCTACCAACTTTATCAGCAGGGTATGGGAATAGGCTAACAAATAAGGTTGAAACCTGGCGAACTGTTCTAAGATATGAATTATCTCAGGAACATCGATTCACGATTGCCAATGCACCAGTAATCGACCTCGAAAAGATATTACAATCACCTAGTGATCTGTTTGAAGATGATATTTGGGATCGTCTTCCCGAACAAACAAAACAGGACGTGAAGGAGGGATGCATGTCCCTTGCAGCACATTGTCCTACAGCGAGTGTTATAATGATCCTCAGGAGTATCGAAGACATTTTACGAAAATGGTATAAGCAAGAACTGAACGAAGAGGCTGACGATCCATGGGGACCAGTGTTAGGAAAGTTAAAGAACGAATTTAATGAGAGAGGGGAAGATCCAGATGTTTTATCGAATCTAGACTATCTACGTAGGAAAAGAAATGAAGTCAATCATCCAAATCGGTCTCCATCTCTTCATGAGGCATCAGTAACACTTGCAATGGCCTCTGAAACAATAACCGCCATGATGGAATATGTAGAGGTAGAAGATGGACTAGAAATTGAAGATCAAGACTGAATCGATCTCCATTTTCTCTTTCCCTCTCCCCCATTGTCTGGGGTTGCACGTCGACAGAATCCGTTTCCCGAATATGCACACGAGCCGCGACTCGTCGTGTGCATATCGTGGGCCGATCCGTCGTTCGAGCCGCCGTTCTTCTCTGGATAGCTAACACGTTCCGCCGATTTCAGGCCGAAATGGGCCGTCCAGTGAGCCGAAAAAACTAGGATTTCGGGGGTCGTGTGTACGAGTATGCGAATCAGAACTGACGGTGACTACGCATACCGGCGAGACGCGATCGAACGTGCAGCTGACTTCTACGACTGCAACAAGACGAAAGCCGTGGTGAGTTCCTGCGACGACGTGCCGAAGTTCGTCCAAGCGTCCCGCCAGGTCCTCGAGCGCGACGACCTTACCCTCGAGCAGCGTCGGGAGATCGCCGAGACGCTCTCGACGCGGGCGGTGACCTTCGAGGTCAGTACCGAGGTCGTCACCGAAACCGAGTGAGAGTTCCCCCTTAGTACGGCTGCTGGATGTGAGAAGCATACCGCTGTTAGTATTCGATCTCTCGAGAAACGCCGGTCAGAGACCGGCGTTAGAGCCCCCATCCCTCAAGTGGTGTGTCAATTGGGGTGGGTCTGAGATCGGGTGTTTGACAATATGGCTATTGGCATCACGGTGAGACGATCTCAAGTGAAGCGAGGGAGTGTCTCGGAGCGGATCGGTTCTGGATAGACAACCGTATCCTTCCCCCGCCACCTGTAACTCAACCTTGCGATAAAATAAACTTATTGGCCAGCTGATATCGTCCCGAACAATTAAGACTAATAACCGAAATTAATCGATTGCCTCCGTATCTTTCCCCCCACTCCGGAGGCCCCCACTCCCCCTATCGTTTTCACCCGTGTCCAGTGCTCTCGCTAAAAAATAGCGTCAATTTGGATCTTCGCCTGTTCGGTTCCGCGGTGATCGCCGCCGCCATGCCAGCGGAGCAGCGGGAGATCGCTCGACCGAACCATCTTGTCCTGCAGGAGCGTGAGACCTGACCGCCCATGTGGCCGGTAGACGACGAAACAGTACCAGCCGTCGTGACGCCGGAGTTTCTCGTGGTACTCCCGGTAGACCTTCCAGTTTCCGGGCTGGCCGTCGGCGTGTTCGTGCATCGTCGATTTGATTTCGACGGGCGTTCCGTTCCCGAATCTCGCGTCGTGCCAACTGGCCCGCTCGAGGTCGAACCGTCGCTTCTCGGCCATCCGTTTCTCGACGGCGGTCCCGAAGTGATTAGCGCGTTTCGAGCGGTTCACAGGTCCGCCCTCCGGTCATCACGCCAGCACCGATCCGCTCGAGCGACTGTGTAGGTCATCAATCCGCCGACCGAGCCCGCGGTTACCGAGAGGCCCCACGCGCGATGGGTCACCGCCACGATCGCGACGATCAGGAAGACACCGATCACCACGAGCGTCTGTTGGTCAAAGACGCCTCGCTCGAGGTCGCGCCGGAGTTCGTACGCGAGATCGATAGCGGTCGATCGAGCCACGAATAGGATGGTCGCGAGAAGCCGTGCGGTCATGCCGAGCTCCCCCTTTCGCGCGGGCCGCGATTTTTTCGAAATCTACTCTCAAAAATATAATTTTCCTTATACCTACACACGCGCTCCGCGCGTCGATATATATACGCCTCCGCCGGCTGCGAGACGCTGTGCCCATCGCTCGCTTCGCTCCCGATCGGGAGCGAGCGCGGTGGGCTGTGGGCCTCTATACTAAAGGGGGTCAGGTTGCGCTTTACGGCTTTCCACCCCGACGCAGTCATGCGATCACCTGTTCGACGGTGTCAACCCAGTCTCGCTTTTCTCCGCCGTCATCGATGTCTTTCCACCAGTTTGAGACGGTAGCGTGGCTGTACGGAACGAACTTGGCGGTTTCGCGGGACGACATGCCCTGCTTTCGGCACTCTTCCATCGTCCACGCAGCTACCTGTTTGACCTCGCCTTCGGCGATCGCCGGTCCGTCCTCGTCGCCGGCAGGAGCGTTCCACGACCAATCAGCCTCGTCGTTCGTGTGCGGTTCGAAGTCAGCAGGTGGAATGCCGGTAAACGGCCGCGGGTCGACATCCTGCAGTTTCCCGCCTGAGATGCGATCGGCGACGATCGCCTTCCCCTTGTCGTTGCGATCGGGCTTCTTAATGATCGTCCCGACACGCCAGAGCATCGGATGAATCGACGATTCGTCATGGCCGATGTAGATGAGCATCCCGTTGTACTTCCGGATCTTGAACACGAGCGGCCCCATCAGTTTCCGGACTTTCTGCCCGTCTTCGCCGGTTCCCGAGGCGTTTGTGCTGAACTCGTCACCGACGAACGCTTTCGGCCGTTGTGAGTTCTCGACCGGGTTCCCGTCTTGGCCGACCCATTCCTCGAGGAGCGGGTAGTGAGGAATCCAGCCATCCTCGACGGTGCCGTCGTCGCGGACCCATTCGTCGTTGCGCGGTAGTGTTCGGATGTTCGAGCCGACGAGGAGATCGCCGTTGACCCACCGGTCACGCAGTTGCAGGAGGAGGCACGCGAGGTTCGTTTTCCCGGCTCCCATCTCACCAAGCACGACGATCACCGGAGCCGGGCCGGCGACAATCTCCTGCAGGCGCGTGATCGCCTTGATACCCGAAAGGTCAGCCTGCTGGCTCGGGTCGCCGATGTAGTGTTTCAGCGTGACCGTGTCGCCGTTCTCGAGGGCGTCGCGGGCCGTGTGGCCACCTTCCCCGCGGAGGATGTCACGGTTCTTCTGTACGTCCATGTACGTCGCTGCTGCCTTTCCTTCCCAGTGGTCGGGATCGTGATGCAGCGCACGGACGGTCATCTGTCGATCGATCTGTTCATCGCGGACGAACCCCGTGTGCGGGAGTACTTCGTCCGGGTCCCGCTCGAGGTTACCGCGCTGCCACTCTCCGAAGCCGCCGACCGTGTAGTTGTCTTGCTCGTCGCTCATCGGTCCGTTCCTCCGTCGGTTACTGCTGGCTCTGCTGCCTGTTCGTCCGCCTCGACGGGCGTCCGTGGCCCGTGCTGTTCGGTGTAGTCGTCGACGTACTGCGAGATGTCCTTGATTTCGTCAACGTCGCGGGCTTCGGCGTCGTCCTTGGCCGCTTCGAAGCGGTCCTTCACCGTCGTTCGCGGGTTCATCAACCCGCGTTCGTCAGCTTCGGCCTCCTCGTTGATCACGTCGCCCTGGATCTGGAGGCCCATCTTCGAGATGCGGCCGCGAAGCCGATTGTACTCGAGGAAGGCGTCGACGAGGTCGCCGTGGATGTCCTCGAGCATGGCCTTGATGGTGACGAGTTTGGAGTCGGCGAGCTGGCTGAAGTAGCAGCCGCGGACGACGAGTTGGCCGGTGTCCTCGTGATAGGTGAACTCGCGGACTTCGAAGGCGTCGCCGTCGTTGCAGTGGTACGGCGACGGTCCCTCGACGGTCTTCTCGCTCCAGACTTCGGGAGCGACGTAGAGCTTCCGGCGGGTATCGTCGATGCCGTTGATGTGGTAGACCTCGACCATGTTCCGGTTCCGAAGCTTCCGAGCACCGGTGACGAACATCCCCAGTAGTGGCGGCCCCATGAGCAACAGCGCGGCGAAGATCCCCTTCGTGATCGGCGGCACACCGGGTATCTCCGGCTGGATAATGAGCAACAGCGCACCGAGCGTCACCGAGAGACCGAGGACGACTAGCTGACCCTCGGCGAGAACGTAGGTGAGTCGATCGGCCCACCCACCGAAGGTGCCGCTCGTCTTGTCGCTCATGCCTCGATCACCCCGCTGTTCTCCGAGCGGATGACCCACCACGCGCCCGCTGCGGCGAGGACGACCGTCATGATAACGCCGGTGAAAAGACCGCTCTCGCCGCCGAACGTGGCGAACGGGTCCGCTTCGTTCTGGTCAAGTTCGGTTGACAGTCGGACAGTCGTGCCGTCAACGGAGATGCCGACCGTCGATGCACCCTGCAACTCGCGTACGTCCATCGAGATCGTCGTCACGCCGCGCTCGATCTCGTAGTCTTGCTCAGGAACCTGCACAGCTCCATCTTGGCCCACACCGGCGAGTGCATCCGAGACGGTGACCGTTCGACTCCGCTCCGCGTCGAAGGTGATCGTCGCGGTTCCGTCTTCGAGCTCGTAATCTGTGATGACCAGCTCCCCATCGGCGAACTCGGCGACGTGCTCGAGGTCGGCCGTCGCGTTCTCCGCGGTCTCGTTCGCGGAGTCCTGTGCGCCCACAGGCCCAACGCCCATGCCCATCGCGAGCGCCGCCGCTACGACCAGCGAAAACAGGAAAATCCGCCGCATCGGTCAGTCACCCATCCCGGGGATGTTGCCCGTCACATAGCCGACGACGGTCGATAGGGTAACGAAGATGATGACGAGACCGGCGACCGCGCCACCGTAGTCCTGGGCGAGCGCTTCGGGATCTAGAGCATCGACGATCGAACCGCCGTCGTTCTGCGATTGCTCGAATTTGTCGATCAATTCCTGATTCCGCTCCTGCATCTCCTGCCATTCTTCCTCGGTGATGTAGTTCGAGTCATCCTGCGGCTCGGAGTTCGAGAACTCCATTGAATCGGCCTCATTCCCGTCGCTATCCTCGATTTTCTCGACCGTGAATGGCTGATCGAGAATGATCATCTGATACTTCGTATCGCCGGATTCGGCGACCATCTCCACCTCGTCAATCTCGGTAATCGCCGTCTCGACCTGATCCGAGATGTCGACGGTCCACACGTCGTCCGTGTCGTCGTCCGGCGTCCCNGAGATGTGTATAAGAGACAGGATCCGAGATGTCGACGGTCCACACGTCGTCCGTGTCGTCGTCCGGCGTCCCGCCGTCATCGAGAGTGAAGTCCCCAGAGGACACCGTTGCTTGCTCACCGGCCGTCGTGTTGATCCTGAACAGCGTGCCCCCGTAGGGCTCGCTCGTGAACGTCACGGTCCCGCCATCGACGCCTGCGCTGTCGTAGGCGGTCCAGATCGCCGATCCTTGAGAGATATCGTAGTTGAAATAGATATCTCCCTCCATCGTGGACGGGTCGTAGGTCTCTCCCGACTGAATTCCGTCCGCGGGAGGGGTCGTCGGCGCGAGCATTCCCGACAGCGTTGCCGTCTCGTTTTCGCTCTCGACGGAGATCGTCGCTTCGCGCTCGAGGTCGACCGGGATGTTGAGCGCCATCAGGTCGGCGATCGCCTGATTGATTCCCTCCTCGTCGGCCGACATCTCCGCGAGTTCTCGCGGAGTCAGCAGGTCCTCGGTGTCGAGTTCGCCAGACTGAATCTCTCCATATACGCCGTCTACCCACGTCGCGAGGCCGTCGTTCACGGTGTTGTACGAGTCTATCATCGACTGGAATAGGCCGTTCCACTCGCTGAACGACAGGTATGTCACGTCATCGCTCCGTGTCGAGAGGCTGACTGTGACGACCGGATCAGAGCCGAAACGATCGTCAGCGTACCGGTCAACGTCGATCAGATTCCAGCCGCCCCCAGCGTCGTTGTCGCGCTCGAAGATCAGATCCTCCACCTCAAAGGTCGATCCGTCAGGTAGCTCGTACTCCATAGTCCCCTCGACCACCCGCGACACCGAGGACGAGTAGCCATCCGCTGCAAGGATCGCCAGATCGCCCTCAAAGTTGCCGCTCGGAGAGTCTACGTGGCCGTTCAGCCTTCCGAAGTAGTTGCGAAGCTCTCGGACAGACTCGTTCCACGACTCCAGCAGGTTCGTGATGATGGTCGTCCAGTACTCCGCATTCGCATCCTGCGCAGCTTGCGTAACGTCAGTCTGTGCATCTTGATTGTTCAGAGATTCGATACCAGCGACCTTACCATCTCCATAGGCAGTGTGTTCAGCACCGTCGAGAATATTCTGGTTATCTATGAACGTCGAGGCGTTCTCACTCTCACGGGTTAGCGCCGTGTCGTACACGTCCTCGATGAGCGTCTCCCACGTCGTCCCTTCCGGCGGACTGTCGTCCTCGAGTGGGTCCCACTCGCCGAGTGCCCAGCCGAGCGCTACGCCCCCTCCAGCGGCCGCAGCGCCGATACAGAGTCCGCCGCAGGCGATCCCCTGTGCCCGTCCGACCGGCGAGAACTGCGGCGCGACTGCCGAGCCGCCGACGCCGAGCGTGACGACCGCGCCGGTCCCGACGCCGACGCGCTCGAGGAAGCCGCGCCGAGTCGGACCGTCCGAACTCGTGGGCTGTGGGCTTTGGGCCGCCGTCATAGGAACCACCCCCCGAACGACACGACGAGAGTCGCCACCACGACGTAGGCCGTGATCGCGCCGACGACGAGCAACCCGAGTGCGAGGAACGCATCTTCTGCCACCTTGAGCGCGGTACTCAGAGACCTGTACCAGCCGTCCGTTGTATCGCTGAAAACGTTGAAATTCATTGAATCAGCCCTCGAGTTACTTGTAGGCGATCAGGTAGAACGCCGCGCCGTTCAGGAAGACCGTGAACCAGCCGAGGTACCACATCGACTCGAGGGTCACGGCGACCGCGGGCACGAGCGCGCCGAGCACGTTCAGGATCACGGCGAGCAAGAGCACAACCGTCTCAACGTCCGTGTAGTCCTCTGGCGTGGCTTCGTTCGTGAGCCATCCGATCACCAGCACCCCCATCGAAATGATGAACGCGAAGGTGATCTCGGTCCCGTGCGCGCTATACAGTGCATCGGTCAGTGCAAAGTTCAGCGGCTCGCCGAACTCGAGCGTGCCGACCGATCCGATCGCGAACGACGCGAGCACGAAGATGGGCGCGAGGATGCTGTCTGTAAGGTCGATACCGTCTTCCCGACGAACGGTGTCGGGAACGTACTTCTGCGGTAGGCTAAGCGCCATACGCTCGGTCCGCAACCCCTCTCACCGAAAAAGTCGGGAAAACCAAGGTTCACCAAACTTTATACCAAGGCGGGTTGCCGGCCGCTACATGGCACTGAACAAACTCAGACGCTTAGACCAGAACTCGCTCGGAATTACCCTGCCGAAAGACGATCTCCGCATCGAGGGGTTGCTTGACGAGCACGGCGACCTCGAGGGAGAACACCACCTTCACATCCGCTACATCGGTGATGGTGAGTGGACGGTCGAACTTGTCGACGCAATCGACACATGATCTAAGATCTACTTGAAAAATCTGGAAAAATAGAAAACAAACGGAGATTATAGCCCGATATCTCAGCCCGAATATTGTATCGTGAACGATTCAGTAGCAACTACAGTAGACGATCCACCTTCAATAGTCGCTGTAGCCGTAATACTTCCGCTATATTCATCGCCCTCGCTGGGTGACCCGCTGTCACTGAATGCATTAGTGACACCATCGTTAGAGTCATCCTCCAAATATTCGTTATCGAATGTGACTGACTCACCAACCTCTTCCAACTCAAATTCTGCTTCACCGTCGCCACCATCCTCGGACACAGCGATAGTAATACTATCTGTGTTTCCTTGGGTGGTCCATGTTGCCTGAGTCTGATTACTTGGTTCGTCAACCTCAATATTCACGCCTGCTTGCGCTTCTTCCTCAACACTGTCGCCCATATCAAGCACGAATGCTGCGATCACAGCAGCAAGGATCACAGTTATGGCCACCATCAAGATGACCCCGATAACCGGGCTCACTGCCCGTTCCTGTTCATTGCCAACCAGTTTCTTCCGAATTGATTTTCCGTCCATCATTGGTTTACTCGTGCATCGCCTGTGAACGGTGAGAAAGCTTATTTGTCCGCTTGTCGGACTGGAACACGCAGGGAGATAGGACCAACCCAACCGTTCCCGCTTTCTCGCGATTACCGTCGTCACCGATGCTGTCACAACCACTCGCTTAGCCCTACTTATATCTATTCGATAGTACAACTCTCGAACCGAAGAACTATCGCGAAAGGCTTTCAGACCTGATAATCAGCAGGTGCTATACACCGTACAGCACCCTCTTGAAACGCCGCTGTCTTGCGATTTTCAAACTGATAACCAAAACAGTAAGAATTTGACGACTCAATCCAAGTACCGTTCATGCCCGCTGCCGACGCGCCGATCTCCGAGCGCGCGCTCGCTCGCACCTACGATCCACCCTCGTATTCGGACCCGTTTGAGGCCGTCGAAGACTACCGCGAGGTCATGGCGTATGCGAGCAAGCACCCTTCGAAGGGCTCGAGCGCGATCGCGTCGGCACTGGAGTTACCGCGCGGTCGCATTCGACCGTGGCTCGACGATTCGAAACCCGACGTGGTCCGCGGGATCGAAACGGCCCGGGACTACGGCTGGCTCGAGACCGGATTTGACGACCCGGCGTTTACGGCGCTGAATACGCTCGTCGCGAACGTCTTTTCGGGCGGCTCAATCGAACAAACGCACTATCAACCGTCGTTCGCGCTGAACCATCGCGGCGAGGACAGCCATGTGCTCGACGCTCTTGAGTTGGCCGGCGTCGACTATCAGGTCGTCGCCGATCGCGACGGCCGAGCCGATGAAGTCCGACCGAGCGATGACGCCTCTGTCCTTGGCCGCGTGCTTTCGGTCCTCGGTGCACCTGTCGGTCCGAAAACCGACCAACATCTTTCACTGCCGACGTATCTCGAGCACGCACCCGCGAGCGTTCGCGAACAGTTCGTCTACTCGTATCTCGAGAATCGGGCGATCGAACACGACGGGAAAGCCACACTCACGGTGCGAGAAGATCGAAACCGAGACTATCTCGAGGAACTGGTGGCGTTGATTGACCACGTGGCCGGCGGCAGGGTTGCGTTACGGGAGCGAAATATCGTGGTGTCAGCGGATGCTGCGCGGTCCCTGGGTACATCAAGCGGTGATGTGAAACTGGAGTGAGTATCTACACAAGGGCTACGATTATGGCAGATTTTTACCCGTTCTGCGTAATCGTCCCCGTAACATTCGCGGACTCTGATACATCTACTGAGTGCCCATTCGCATCGATATCTCCATCAACGAGGACGTTCTCTCCAAGATCGACTCCGGGGTCCATGCCGCTACCTTCAACTATAATGTCGCCTCTTACAATTACGTTGCTTTTCAACTGGACTTCTTCATCAATTGTCTTGATTGATCCATTCATTTCTGTATCTTGGTTTAATTTCAGTGTATCTCCGTTCGGCTCTTCGGGGAGTGTAATGTCACCGTTGATCGTCGCTTTATCTTTGATTGTTGGCATGGAATCACTATTGAGAGTCCCAGTGAACTTCCCCTCTTGTTTGATATTAAAATCAGATTCTGACGAGTCACTGAGTTTGACAGTACCGATGAGTTCAGCATCCTCATTGATGGTCACCTTAATATCGGCCCGTCCCCCGTCATCACCAACAATATCGCATTTGAGAGGCGAGTCGTCTTTAGAGACGGTGAGATCATTGCCGTTGGTGAGGGCGTCGCACCGATCATACCAATTTCCACGGACCTCATACGTGTCGAGCAACACCTTCGGACTCACTACCTGCAACACATCTCCTTTCTCAAGTGGATCAGGACAATCATTCCTCTCCACGATCGTCACGTCACCTTTCTTGAGGGTGCCACTGCTATCCCATTGACCACAGTCCCCTTCGCCTCTGAGCTGGATCTCAGTGCTATCAGCGGAGAGTCCCCGAACATCGGTCAGCACGATCGCTACTGATTCATCTTCTTGAAAGACCATTTCTGCGCTTGGCGGTTGCTGGAGAAAACCAACACCAAGAATCGCTGCTGCAAGAACTGTCATCACAGCCACAAACATTCCGATAAGCAATACGGTTCCAATAACAGGTGAAACTGCCCGTTCAGATGATTGAGAGCGACGTAACCGCATTATCTTCTCTTTCAATCACAGTGACTAATGTTTTTTGACTACCAATCTCAAGAGACAATCGCTCTATGATAGTCCTCTGTATGCAATTTTAGCCCCGGTTCATGATCGCCTCCACCCATCAGTAATTAATAGGTAGTCCAGTAACTATAGTTCATGATTACGGATGCTCGAGCACTCAGACCATCTCATATCCCGAGCGATCTCCACCACCGGGACGCGAAAATCGAGCAGTTAGCCGACGCGCTCCGGCCCATTGCGGACGGGGACACCGGTGAGAACGTGCTTATTTTCGGTCCGAGCGGCACGGGGAAGACTACCCTCGGGAGGTTCGTCGTTCGGGAACTCGAGCGGGAGACGCTTGACCTCCGCTGGGGCTATCACAACTGTATCTCCGGCTCGTCGAAAGCAGAGGTCCTCCACGGCGTGATGCGCGACGCGGATCTCGGTGCGAACCTCAAGAAGCTGGGCTCGCCGACGAGTGCATTCATCGACCGACTCCGCGAGAGCGACAAGCGCGTCGTCGCGATTATCGACGAGGTCGACGTGCTCGAGGACGACACGACGTTGCAGGCGCTCATCGACGTGCCGAACGTGACGATCGTCGCGATCACGATCGACGAAGACGACCTCTTCGCATATCTCGATTCTCGCGTTCGAAGCCGGCTCCGGAGCGCGGAGATGATTACGCTGGATCGGTTCAACCACGAGCAGTTGGTCGACATCCTCCAGGCTCGCATTCGAGCCGGACTCCGGCCGGGGACGATCTCCAGCGACGCGATCGACTACATCGCCGACATCGCCGCCGGCGACGCTCGGGAGGCGATCGGTATCCTCCGGAGTGCATCACGGGTCGTCTCGAGAGACGACGACCGATCGCAGATCACGACCGCGGTCGTCGACGAGGTTCGCACGGCCGCCCTCGAAGAGATCCACCTCGAGCGCGTCGAGGACCTGGGGACGCACAAGCGGTTGCTCTACGATATCATTGAAGCGGCACGGGAGGTCTCGGGCTCGCAGTTGCACGAGACCTACGAACAGCGCGCGCAGAATCCGAAGGCCAAGAGCACCCGTCGGAAGTACCTCGTGAATCTCGAAGAGAAGTATGGGTTGATCGAATCGAACGGAAACGGGAAGGGGAAGGTCTACGCCGTCCCCGACTTCTGAGTTTTCCGTTCGTTCCGTTCGTTTTCCGCTATTCGCCGAAGAGGCTCGCTATCGTGGGATATTGAACGCGAGAGCCGTTTTCGGCCGTTTTCCGTTCGTCTCCGCTCTGGTCTTATCCATATCTGCGGCTTTCACTCACCCATGTCTGTTCGAACAGGCCAGTCGAGACCGAGCGAATCGCGATTGAGTACGGAACTCGAGGACGGTCGATCCGTCGACGTCGAGATCACCGGCTCGCCGGACAACAAGAAACGGATCGACGTTCATGTCGAGCGTGGGCGACACTGGGTACTCGCGGTGCAGGACCAAGTCGCGGGCCTGGTCCTGACGCTAAACGAGAACGGTCAGCGCATCGACGACGAGATCCCCAGCTGGCTCGAGCCGCTGCTCCGACGGATCGGACTCGAGGGGGTCGAAGCGTGACGGGGTCAGTCTTCGGTTGGGTTGAGTTCGCTCGCGTCGACTTCGCCCTGGAGCCACATCTCGCCCCGGTCAGTGATCTGGTAGTAACCCTCTTCGATTTGTTCAACAAAGCCGTAGGCTATCAGTATAGACAGGCGTCGGCTTACGTAGGAACGGGACAGATCAAGGTTTTTTGCGATAGTGGTTGGGCCGAGCATCAAACCACCCTCAAGGATGTCGAGAATTTTCTCGTCAGCATCCTTCATCCACTCCGCACGTTTCCTCATTACTGGGAAACTATCGGAGTGATTCTTACATCCGTCGATGGGGCAGAATGTATATACATAATCGTGATTTGTAGTACACGATATTGTGGACACATTTATTTGGATAGAGTAGAGACCGGTATGATAACGCGAGTTTCACGTGGGCCCGACTGTCCGTTGGGTCCGTTCGGAAAATGCGGTCCGGTGTATGGGCACCGGGTCCGCGGCGGCTCGCGTAATCAGGCTACGCCAGCCATGTACGACGACAATTCGCGGGGTCTTGAAAGCCCCGACACGACCGACGTATCGACTGCTTCTGACCAGCGACTCGTAGCCGACGGTGGCACGACGTGGGGCGACCTCACTGGATTCCAGCGCGATACGCTGGCGGCGATCGCTCGCCTCGAGCGTGACGCCGAGACCAGCTACGGGCTCGCGATCAAGCGCCGTCTCGAGCGGGAGTACGGCGAGGTCAACCACGGGCGACTCTACACGAATCTGGACGACCTCGCCGACGATGGGCTCGTCGAGAAGTCCGCACTCGACAAGCGAACGAACGAGTACGTGCTCACCGACAGTGGGCGCGCGCTGCTTATCCAGCGCGTCGAGCGCCTCGTGGACGCCTGCGAGATCGGGATCGCCACGACCGACGGCTCGGGGATGGGTGATCGCGCATGATCGACACGGACGAACTCTCCGACGAGGAGATCGAGGCCGTCGTCAACACGCGCGGGTTTCAGAAGATGCTCGCCTACCGGCGACTCTCCGACGGCATCGAAGTCCTCGAGGACGAGGACCAGATCTTCGAATCGATGGTCGCCTCGATTACGAAACAGCATTCGCAGGTCCGCTCCGAAGAGAGCACCCGCGAGTTCTTCCGGCTGTTCCGTAGCGAGGTCGAGACGTTCACCGAGGGGCTCGCCGACGAGGAGAGCACCGCGAGTCAGGGCGATCTCGAGGACCTCTACGTCGACGGTGATCACGATGGGGAGTGACGAGTTCCTCGCACTCGAGGCACAACTCGAGGCTCTCGAGCGGCAAGCGGACGCGGTCGAGCGCCAGACCGAGGCGATGGAAGCGATCGCGACGGAGATGCGGTACCAGAACGCAGTCCTGTGCGAGATGGTCGCTTGTCTAGACGACCTCTCGGCTCGCGTCGACGACCATCACGTGCCGGACCATCCGCCGCACGATCGGTCCGGCCCCGCGCTGCAGACGTGGATTCACGATCGGCTCTTCGAGCGCGACCAGCTCGAGAACGACGGCCCCGAGTTCCGCTGGGGGAGTCCGGCAAACTGGGGAGGTGATCGTGATGAGTAACCTCGAGCCGATCAGCCCCGAGCAAGCCCTCGACATGTACGTCGAAGGTCGCCGGGACGAACTGAGTGACCAAACGCTCCCGTCGCAGGTCTACCGGCTCGAGGCGTTCACGCAGTGGTGCGACGAAGAGGACATTGAGAACCTGAACACGCTCACCGGCCGCGACCTCTACTCCTACCGTGTCTGGCGACGAGAGGGGAAGGGCGAGGGCCGCGAGGAGGTGGCGACGATTACCCTCCGCGGACAGCTCTCGACGTTGCGTACGTTCCTTCGGTTCTGTGCTGATATCGACGCTGTTCCGGAGGATCTCTATAGCAAGGTTCCGCTCCCGACTGTATCCGCCAGCGAGGGCGTGAGCGACACGACGCTCGAGCCCAATCGGGTCGTCGAGATTCTCGACTACCTGCAGCGGTACGAATACGCCTCGCGGAGACACGTTACACTACTCCTGCTCTGGCACACGGGCGCGCGTATGGGAGGTATCCGATCTCTCGACCTTGAGGACTGCGACCTCGAGGATGATTCGCCGGGGCTACAGTTCTCGCATCGGCCTGAGACGGATACGCCGCTCAAGAACGGTCAGAAAGGCGAACGGTGGAACGGTATCAGCGGCTACGTCGCCGGTGTTCTGCAGGATTACATCGACGGACCGCGGGATGACGTGACAGACGACCACGGTCGGTCGCCACTGTTGACGACGACCCATGGTCGGCCGAGTGGTGGAACGATTCGAAGCACGATGTATGCGATCACTCGTCCGTGCTGGCGCGGTGAAGGGTGCCCGCACGATCGTGATATAGATGAGTGTGAGGCGACGGTCCACACGCTCGCGAGCAAGTGTCCTTCCTCTCGCTCTCCGCACGACGTTCGAAGTGGTCGAGTAACTGCTTATCGACGTGATGGAGTTCCCCGTCGCGTCGTCGGAGACCGACTCGATGCGAGTAACCAGGTTCTTGATCGCCACTATGACCGCCGAAACGCCCGTGAGAAGGCTGACCAGCGACGTGATTACCTTCCCGATTTGTGATCATGAGTGTTGAACCCCTAAACCGCGCGAAAATCGCAATTCGAGGTTCCGTCAGCCCCCATCCGCAAAACAGCCGAATCGGAGCCGATGTCTATTTGTCTCCGACCGGTGGCGAAATGAGTCGAACCACACTTTTTCTACGTCGACTACAGTCAGACGTTGAACTGGACCCGACTCACTGACTGGTCCCACGTTGTCGCCGTCCTACGAAATGAGTAGCCGACACGGGCTGATCGGCTACCTGCTGTCCTCGAGGCCCGAAAGCTGAACCGCCAGCGACCGATCACAGCGGCGCTGTCCAGTCCACTCGAAATGCGGTGAAATCTGATGCGGGCTCATAGCGGTAGCGCCCACTCGTGGTCACAATCCGGGCAGACGAAGTCCGCGACCGGAGAGCCGTCAGAGACGTATTTTCTGACCTGTTCACCCAATCCTTCGTTACAGTTCGGACATCGGGCTTTCATCCG
>NZ_AOID01000050.1 GCF_000337195.1 Natrinema versiforme JCM 10478
TCACGCCAGCAGAATCGCCTTATCGACTCCCAACTCCAGTCGGCGAACGAGATGGCTGCAGCTGGCGACACGGACCCCGTTCAGTTTGCGGCTGCTCGAGATCGACTGCGCGACCGGTGACTGTCCACAGATACTCTTCCTAGGGACCCTGCGACAGAAATGACGTCTACCACTACTTCATCAGGATCAGGCGACGACGAGGTCCGCCAGCTGTATGAGCAGTATCAGGTAGTCGAAAGCGACGCCGAACGTCACGAAATTGCCCTCGAGATGGGGAAGCTTGACGGACGCCGCCACGCGGAGATCTACGCAGCGCTTGAAGACGAGTAAGGGAGCGTTCTTCTACTGTTTCGTGTGCGGGTCGGTCGAACCCGACGAGTGGCGAGTGTCCGACCCCAGATTGTCGCCGGTGACAGTCGGTCGCTCTCTAGATTGCGCCAGTCGATAGCCTGACTGACGACTCAGTTCTCCGGATCAGCAGTTGGACCGTCACAAGGACCGCGTTCCTGCCCTCTTTCAGCCCCTTGACGCCTCGAACTATGCGAGAGGCTGTCTCGCTATCCCTCTGACTACATACTTGGGGCAGTGAAGAGCATCCGGCCAGTCTCCCGGAGCATCGTCCGGATGCGCTCAACGCCGAGCGTCTTCGTCTGTAACCGGTGGGGTCCCCCGATAGTGTCTTTCTGCGGGTGGAGTCCGCAGCGAAGGACTGTGCACCGTCGTTCGGGTGCATATCCGTTCGCATTCCGAGGTAGGACTGCTGCACCCAGAACGCGCCCTCGGGAATCGAGGCGTTGTCGCCGCGGTCCAAATGAAAGCAGTCCTCGACGATGGGCTTCGTGCCCTTCCAGACCTCACGGGCTTTCTCGCGGGCGAGCGTGTCCTTACTCTTCTAGCGCGAGACCGTCTCGGTCGGCTGGTCGGGGAGGAACTCGGGTTCGGGCGCGGGATATCGTAGTAGCGGGCGATGTCCATAGCGACCTTGGCGGCGTCCCGTACTGCGTCGTGGACATCTTCGAGGCGGTCGTCCCACGCGCGGTAGAGTATGAACTAGTCGGGAATGCCGTCGAAGTCCAGCTGCGTGCAGAGGAACGGCTGCTGTTTCAGGT
>NZ_AOID01000051.1 GCF_000337195.1 Natrinema versiforme JCM 10478
CTCGCCGCAACTTCCTCGCACTGACCGGTACCGGAGCAGCCGCGTCGCTCGCCGGCTGTTCCCAACTCGACTCGTTGACGCAGTCGGACGATTCGGGGGGCGATGCGGTCACGGTGGCGGTTTCTCCGGATCAGGAAGACCTCGCGAGTCTCAACCAGGAGTACCAGAGCGGAAACCTTACCCAAGAGGAAGCGGTGGCACAACAGCGCGAGTTGATCGAGCAGGCCGGGAGCGAGTTCGAGGACTCGGCGTCCGACCGCGATTTCACGATCGAGGACTCCGAGACACAGTATGGCCTCTTCCGCGTCACCGGGTCCGACGAAGCGATCATGGGGACGCTTCGAGACGGCACCGTCGACGGCATTTATCCCGGCGATCAGTACGAGGTATTCGTCCAGCAACAGCAACAACAGCAGGCGATGCGCGAACAACAACAGCAACAACAGGAGCAGACAGCGGGCAACGAGACCAACAGCTCCGACGGCGGCAACGAGACGGATTCCGGGAACGAAACGGCAAGCTAACTCGTACTCGGCATACTTAGCGTACCCGGCGTCATTACCGCTCTCGCCAGTGGGTGACTCAGCGCTCGAGGGCGAAGGGACTCTCCCGTTCCGTCCAGTTCCAGCCGGGCAGTCGTTCCTGAAAGCCGGCGGCCAGCGCCGCCTCGCAGTCGTCGATACCGGCGTTTTCGTCGGCCTCGCCGTGGACTCGAACGTCGGCGTAGTGGAAGGTGGCCTCGCCGAGCGTCCGCAGCGGCTGCGGGCCGGCGATCGTCGCGGCCAGTTCGCGGCCGAGGAGTTCATCGACCACGAACCCCGGATAGTCCCCCTCCACGTCGAGCTCTCGTAGAATCGCGACCATCGCGGCGACGTTGACGGCCAGATCGCCGTCCGCAAAGACGGCGTCGACCGCGTCGCGATAGTCCGACTCCGAGACCGAATCGACATCCGTCCCGAAGACCTCGCCGAGATCGTCGCGAACGTTGTTAATGAGCGGGACGACGGTGTCGGCGCGGTTGATGACCCAATCGCGCTCCTCGGCGACTCGAGCGGGTGAAACGTGCATGTGCAGGTGAGGACTATCGTCCCCACGGCCCTGGTTTTTGCGAAGGCTTTTATACCACGCAAAGAATAGCGTCGAGTAAGCGGGTTCTCCCTGGAATTGTCCCGCACGGACCAGGATAACCGATCCGGGAGCATGTTCGTCACGACACGGAGTCGGATACGATGATTCGGGAGACGAACCGGCAGACGAGCGCCGTCGCCCCCGCGGGCGACGCGGTGCGCTCCCGATTCCGGCACGGCGGCCGTCGGTTGGCCGCCGTCGAACCGATCTCTCTCGGCCGTCTCCGATCTCCGACTCCTGTCCTGACGTCGTGTCCGGTTCCGGACGGTGAGTTCACGCAATCCACATTCGGCGACCTATGAGCACTGTAGAGCAGCAACTCGACGATCTCAAAGCACAGATCACGAGCGAGTTACCGAGCGATATCTCGGTCTCCTCGGTGAAATACGAAGGCCCGGAACTGGTGGTCTACACGCGCGATCCGAAGAAATTCGCCCAGCAGGGCGATCTGATTCGGCAGCTCGCGAGCAAGCTCCGCAAGCGGATCACCGTCCGACCGGACCCGAGCGTCCTCTCGCGACCCGAGCAGGCTCGCGAGGAGATCATGAACGTCATCCCCGAGGACGCGGGGGTCACGGACCTCGACTTCCACGCCGACACCGGCGAGGTCGTCATCGAGGCCGAAAAGCCCGGCATGGTCATCGGCCGCCACGGGTCGACGCTCCGCGAAATCACCAAAAACGTCGGCTGGACGCCCGAAGTCGTCCGCACGCCGCCGATCGAATCCTCGACGGTCTCGAACGTTCGCAGCTTCCTCAAGCAGGAACGCGACGACCGACGGGACATCTTAGAGAAGGTCGGCCGACAGATCCACCGCGAGGAGATGTCCGACGACGAGTACGTCCGCATCACGACGCTGGGCTGCTGTCGCGAAGTCGGTCGGGCCTCCTTCATCCTCTCGACGCCGGAAACGCGCATCCTCATCGACTGTGGGGACAAGCCCGGCGCTGAAGGTGAAGTGCCCTACCTCCACGCACCCGAGGCGCTCGGCGCGGGCCCACAGACCATCGACGCGGTCGTGCTGACCCACGCCCACCTCGACCACTCCGCGCTGATCCCGCTCCTGTTCAAGTACGGCTACGACGGCCCGATCTACTGTACCGAGCCCACACGGGACATGATGGGCCTGCTGACGCTTGACTACCTCGACGTCGCGGCCAAGGAAGGCCGCAGTCCGCCCTACGAGAGCGAGCAGGTCCGCGAAGCGATCAAACACTGCATCCCGCTCGAGTACGGCGATGTCACCGACATCGCGCCGGACGTCAAACTCACCTTCCACAACGCCGGCCACATCCTCGGCTCGGCCGTCTCGCACTTCCACATCGGCGACGGCCTCTACAACGTGGCCTTCTCCGGCGACATTCACTACGACGACACCCGCCTGTTCAACGGTGCGGTCAACGACTTCCCGCGGGTCGAAACGCTCGTCCTCGAGTCGACCTATGGCGGTCGCAACGACTACCAGACCGACCAGCAGGACTCCGAGGAGAGGCTCAAGGAAGTCATCAACGAAGCCTACGAACAGGACGGCAAGGTCGTCATTCCCGCCTTCGCGGTCGGCCGGTCACAGGAGATCATGCTCGTCTTAGAGGAGGCGATGCGCAGCGGCGACATCCCCGAGATGCCGGTCCACTTAGACGGGATGATCTGGGAAGCGACGGCGATCCACACGACCTACCCCGAATACCTGCGCGACGACCTGCGCGACCGCATCTTCCACGAGGATGAGAACCCCTTCCTCGCCGACGAGTTCAACCACATCGACGGCGGCGAGGAGGAACGACAGGATGTCGCCGACGGCGAGCCCTGTATCATCCTCTCGACCTCCGGGATGGTCACCGGCGGCCCGATCATGTCCTGGCTCGGTCACATCGGTCCCGATCCGGACTCGACGCTCGTCTTCGTCGGCTACCAGGCCCAGGGAACCCTCGGCCGACGCATCCAGAACGGCTGGGACGAGATCCCGACCAGCGAGGTCGGTGCCATGGGCAACGGCGGCGGTCGCGGCACCCTCTCGCTGAACATGGACGTCGAAACCGTCGACGGCTTCTCCGGCCACGCCGACCGCGCCGGCCTCGAGAACTTCGTCAAGACGATGAATCCCCGCCCCGAGAAGGTGCTCTGTGTCCACGGCGACGAACGCTCCACCCAGGACCTCTCGTCGGCGCTCTACCACGACTACGACATGCGCACCTTCGCGCCGAAGAACCTCGAGACCTTCCGCTTCCTATAAAAGCCCTCGTTCGGCCTTGGCAGGCCTCACTCGCCCTTTTTATGTCCGCCAGGACCGCACTGGCGCGGTTCGCGGGTCCGCGAGCCGCGCGATCGGCCTGCCCTCCCCCGTGACTCGAGGGCTCGCCGAATCGGCGAGCCCTCGAGACGGCCACCGCATCGGTGGAAGCCACTGCACTAGTCAGAGTCACTGCCACAGGTTTCTGCCGGCCGTTCGGGTTCGCTACGTTACCGACTGCTCGAGTCGGTGAGAAACCGATCGAAAAAAGAGCCGAACGGAACCGACCGATCAGGACAGCTGTTTCGAGAGCCAGTCCAGGTTCGTGGCGATCGTTGCGATCACGATCGCGATGAGCGAGATGACGATCAGGAACGTCGAGACGACGCTCACCATCGGGTCCAGGGACTGTCGGATCTGGGTCCACGCGACGACCGGGATGGTCTCCGTGCTGCGACTCGAGAGGAACAGCGCCATCACGAACTCCTGGAGGCTGATGATAAAGGCGAGCAGCGCGCCGACGAAGATCCCGTGTTTGACGTTGGGGAGGACGGCGTAGACGAACGACCGGATCGGTCCCGCGCCGAGGTCTTTCGCGGCGTCGAGGAGTTGCCAGTCGAACCGGCTGAACACCGATCGCATCACGAAGTAGACGAGCGGCGTCGCCCACAGCGTGTGCGCAAGGACGATGCTCAGGTACGAGGCCTCGAGGCCGGCCCTGACGAAGTAGACCCGCATCGAGATCCCGAGGATGATCGGCGGGATCAGCAGCGGGACAAGGACCAGCGGCGCGAGCACCTGTCCGGCGCGGCCGTCGTCGATTTCGTGACCGAACGCGGCCGTGACGCCGAGCGTGGTTGCGACGATCGTCGTCCCGACGCCGACGAGGAGGCTGTTGTCGAACGCCGACAGCCAGCGCGTCTGCTCGAAGAACGCGCGATAGTGGACCAGCGAGTAGCTCTCGGGCGGGAACGCGAGGTTCCCCGACTCCGCGAAGGAGGTCACGACGACCACCGCGAGCGGTAACAGCATGAACACCAAAATCGCCAGATAGCCCGCCCGGAACAGGGCGTTCTCGAATTGTTCTCTATGCATATTCGAACTCACCTCCGAAGTAGTTGAGCGTGGCTGTCAGAAGGACGATACTCACGACCATTAGGAGCAACATGACGACCGCGTACGCGGTCGCGACCTCCCACTGAAGGTTCGTCAGCAGCTGCTCCTCGACCACGAGCGCGAACGCCCTCGCCTTGTTTTGCCCGTCGCCGAGGAGTCCCGGCGCGGCGTAGGCACCGACGCTCCAGGCAAAGGAGATCACCGTCGCGACGATGATGCCGGGCATCGCTTGGGGCACGACGACCTCGAGCACCGAGCGCGGGCGGCTCGCGCCGAGGTCGCGAGCGGCTTCGACGATCCCCCAGTCCATCGTCGCGAGGACGCTGTAGATCGCCAGCACGGCGTAGGGCAGGACGATGTAGACCTGTCCGACGACGACGCCGACCGTCCCGGGGACGAACTGGATCGGCTCCGAGATGAGGTTCAGCGATAGCAGGACATCGTTGAGCGTCCCGTTGGGCGAGAGCAGCGGCATGAACGCGTAGGTCTTGATGACCAGCGTCGTCAGCAGGGGCAAGATGACCGAGAACAGCAGCGCCGACTTGACGAGCCCCTCGGATCGCCAGATCGCGTAGGCGTAAAACGTCGCGATCACGACCGTGATCGCCGTCGCGAGCAGTCCCAGCTTGATCGAGTAGGTGATCGCGTTCAGCAGTACGTCGGTGGTAAACACCTCGCCGTATCCGGAGATCGACCACGTTCCCGGCGCGTAGCGGAGGTCCTGTGACCCGTCCGTGAGGCTGATCCGCAGCAGGATCAGAAACGGCGCGACGAACAGGAGCAACTCGAAGACCAGCAGCGGGGCCATCAACAGCAGCGCCCGCTTCGAGCGCGATCGCTCCCGTAACGACTCCCAGAGCCGCGCGATCGGAGCCGGCAGTGCGGACGATGAGTGCGTTCCGGACATCGTTACAGGTCGACCCTCGAGCCGTCGTCACGGAACGCGAGGACGTCCGCACCGTCCCAACTGATTCGGATCTCGTCGCCGGCGTCGAACGCGCCGGAGTCGGCAACGGTTCGTTCGACGAACACCGACGTGTCCTCGACCGCGACGGAGTAGCGGATCGTCGAGCCCCGATAGAGGACGTTCTCGACGGTACCGACGACGGCGTTCGTCGTGTCTCCGTCGGTGCGAACCGGCTGTGTCCGGTCCGACTCGCCGTCGGATGTGGCCGCGTCCGCCGGCTCGATCGAGAGCACTTCGGGACGAAGCGACAGGGCCACCGACTCGCCCTCGGTGAGGGCGTCCGCGTCGTCCGCGTCGCCCGTCCTCGGGAGGACGACTTCGCGGCCCAGTTCGGTCTCGACGTGGACTGACTCCGCCGTCGTCCGCTCGACCTCGCCGGCAACGAAGTTCGTATCCCCGAGAAAGGCCTCGATGAACCGGTTCTTCGGGTTCTCGTAGACCTCGTTCGGCTCGCCAACCTGCACGAGGCTCCCGTCGGCCATGATGCCGATTCGGTCGGCGAGGGTAAACGCCTCGTCCTGGTCGTGGGTGACGTGGACGAACGTCTCCTCGAGTTCCTCGTGGATCTCGCGGAGTTCGATCTGCATGTCCTCGCTGAGCCGCTTGTCGAGGTTCGACAGCGGCTCGTCGAGCAACAAGACGTCGGGGTTGACGGCGAGCGCCCGCGCGAGCGCGACGCGCTGTTTCTGCCCGCCGCTCAGGTTCATCGGGTCGTCGTCGGCGTACTCGCCCATCCGAACGCGCTCGAGCATCTCCTTGGCCCGCTCGCGGCGCTCGTCTTTCCCCGTCCCCTGCATCTTCAGCCCGAAGGCGACGTTCTCGAGGACCGTCTTGTGGGGGAACAGCGCCCAGTCCTGAAACACCGTCGCGGTGGTGCGTTCGTAGGCCGGGCGGTCGGTCACGTCCTCGTCGCCAATGTGTATTTCGCCGTCGGTCGGCGTCTCGAGGCCGGCAAGCATCCGCAGCGTCGTGGACTTGCCGCTGCCGCTGGGCCCGAGCAGGCACAGTAGTTCGCCGTCGTCGATCGTCACTGAGACGTCCTCGACGGCGAGCGTGTCTCCGTACCGTTTCTCGAGTCCGGAAAGCGTAATTTCAGACATGAATGGTGTGGCGGTGGCGACCCGTTAGGCGTTCGACTGCATCTCGGTGAAGTCGTCGGAGAGATCGCCGCTGTGCTCCGAGAGGAACTCCCAGTCCGGGAAGGCGATGTTCCGTGCCTCCTCGCTGTTGCTCGGCAGATCGTCCGCTAGATCGCCGGCGTACTCGGTATTTTCGTTACAGAACAGGGTGGGCATCTCCTCGGACCACGCCGTCTGGACCTCGGAATCCATGAGGAAGTTGATGAACTCCTCGGCCTGATCGCGTTTGTCGGTACCCTCGACGACACACCAGTGGTTCAGATAGCCGGTCGTCTCCTCCGGCATCGTGTGGGTCAGGCCGTCGTAGTCGTCGATGTCGTAGGCCGTCTGCTCGTAGTACCACTGGGCGACGTCGATGACGTCGTTCTGGAACGCCTGCCAGATGTCCTCGCCGGAGCTCGCCCAGCTCTCGACGGGCCACTCGCGGACGGTCTCGAGGACGTCGTCGTGCAGGTCGGCGTCGTGCATCTCCTCGCCGAGTTCGGCCTCGTCCATGCCGACGGCGGCGGCGTACATCGGGTACCACCAGAAGCCGGTATCGACGCCGACGCCGTTGCTTTCGGCGACGGCCGGCGATGAGAGGTCGGCCCACGAGTCCGGCTCGAAATCCATCCCCTCGCGGTGGATGATCGTACAGGGAGCGCCATCGACCGGCATCCCGTACTCCGTGTTTCGGAACTCCGCGTAGTAGTCGATGACCTCGTCGAAGTTGGGAACGTTTTCCGTCCTGATCTCGTGGAAGAGATCGTCCTGTCTCCCGTAGTAGTAGAAGTTCCCCTCCGTGATCGTCACGTCGTACGGCGGATCGTCGTCCGGCGCGGTCTGAATGTCGCTGAGGATGTTGTTCCACCCCGGCTCGAGTTGGACTTCCGCGTCGAACTCGTCTTCGTATCTCGAGACGACCGATTCTTCGAATCGATCGGCGTAGTTTCCGCTCCAGACGCTGACGCGCAGCGGGTCGCCGCCTCCGCCGGAGAGGAGTTCGGTACAGCCGGCGAGGGCGGTCGCCGAGCCGGCCGCAGTCGCCGACAACAGCCGTCGGCGCGAGACCGCGTTCCGCGCTCGGTCGGTCGGCGACGCTGCCGTCGACTCGCACCCGCTCGTCTCTGCATCCCGATCTGGGCCTGCAGGCATTGGTACCCCGGGTCTACCCCGATACCGACATATAACCGTTGTGAAGTCCGGAAAACGTGTCATAAATCGCGCATGGCGTGTCGAAGCTCCCGACTGCGGCGGGTTCGATCTCGTCTCCAGTTCGATTTCCGCCTGAGACCGTGACACGGAAAACCATGCCATACCGAAGGTAATAGCGTCGAATCGGCGGTCGATCGACTCGAGCAGCGACGGGAATCGGCCCGGCCGCGCGATCGAACGAGCGCCGCGTTATACAACGCTCATATACCTGTTATATTTCCTCGCCCTCGTCGGCTCTCGCACCCGTCAACGTCATCGGTTCCGTTCGGCACGTCATCCGGCGGTACGATTCGTGCTCGAGGAACGATGAGAATATCAGTACGGATACTTCGCCCAAATAGTTTAAAACAGTGCACAGGAACGCTGTGTACATGACTACGACAGTCCTAGAGCGGACCGAGGAGTACACGATCGAACGAGCCGACGCGCTCGGCGTGCCGATTTTCACGTACAACGAATACCTCACGGGGGAACGGCTTCGGGAGGTCGCCCGCAGATGGGAGGCAATTATCGAAGCGACGGGCGTCGAACGGTACGTCGTCAACACCGAGGCGTTCATGGCGCACGAAGAGGAGGACAAGCAGTGGCTCGGCGAGACCTGGCTGCCGAACTTGATCGACCATGGCGTCAGGGCAGGGGCCGGCGTGTACGCGGACTCCGCGATCTCGAGTCTGGATATGGGTCGCATCGAATCGACGTTGAATGCGATCGATCCCGACTTCGAATACCGCACGTTCGGAAGCGAAGCGGACGCGTTGGAGTGGATCGCAGAGCAGTAGCGGAGACTCTTCGGCTATAGTAGCCACTGAAAGTCATTGCACACTTGATCGCACGACTGCGTCACGATCAGTGTGTAAATCGTTTCAGTGGCTACTATAGTATCGCGTTCGCTGGTCGCCTCGAGTGCTCACTCGTCCTCGGGAGCGGCGGCGGGATCGACGACCTCGTCCGTCGCGGGATAGACGCCGACCTGATCGCAGATATCGGCCATCGGACAGGCGTCCGGGTCCTCGAGACAGGCGGGTGTGCGCGCCGTACAGTACTCGCGGCCGAACTGGATGGTCGCCGTGTGTCCGAAGCCGCATTTTTCGGCGGGCACGTCGCGCTCGAGGACGGCCCGAACGGCCTCGTGGTCCGCGTCCGGCGGCGCGATTCCCATGCGGCGGTAGATTCGGTGGACGTGAGTGTCGACGGGAAAGACGCCGCCGCGACCACCCGCGAAGAGCAGGACGCAATCGGCGGTCTTCGGCCCGACGCCGCGGACGGAAAGCAGCGTCTCGCGGACGGCCGACGGCTCCTCGTCCTTGACGAAGGTATCGAACGCGGCAGCCGAGCCGAACTCCGCGAGGACCCACTCGGCGGTGTCGATGAGCGTCTCGGACTTCTGGTTGTATAACCCCGCGCCGCTGATCGTCTCGGCAAGGGTCGACTGCTCGGCGCTCGCGAGCGATTCGGCGAGGTCGATATCGGGGCCGTCATACCGCTCGAGCAGCGCGTCGTGGGCCGGCTGGCTCGCCTTGTCGCTGGTGTTCTGGCTCAGGATCGTCCGGACGAGGCAGGTGAAGGCGTCTCGCCCACCGTACTGCTTCTGCCAGAACAGTTCCCCCAGTCGGTCGACGACCTCCTCCGCGCGGGTGTCCGCGGTCGCGGGATCGAACTCGGCCGCGACGCCGCCGCCGGTCGCACCGCCGCTGATGTTGACTGCGGGCTCCGGATCGTCGCTCATATCGCCGCGTTAGGGCCGCAGGGTCAAAACCGCGGCGGAACCGGGGGCTCGAGCCCGCGCCCTCAATCCGACCTGCGAGCGATCACTCGACGGAAATCGTCACCGTCGCCTCGGCCCCGTCGGCCAGCGCGGCGACGAGGCCGCGATCGAACCCCTCGGCCGCGAACTCGGCACCCACGACGATCGTCCGGTCGTCGACGTAGTCGCTCGTGCGCCCGACCGCGCTGCGCTCGTTCGCGAACTCGAGGTCGGGATCGCCGCGTCCCTCGACGGTCTCCGTGTGGCCGTCGGCCTCGACGGTGACGGTGATCGTCGCGTCGGCGTCTCGGCAGGCCGCGACGAACTCGGGGTCGAAATCGGCGGGGGCGCGGTCGGCCTCGATCGCGAGGATGCAGTCGCCGGCGGGAGTGAGGTAGTCGTCGGTCGTCACTTCGAAGGTGCTCGCGTGCTCGGCGCTGACGTTCTCGTGGCCGCGAGCGCGAATGACTTCGTCCATGGACGGCGGTTCGGTGCCGGGCGGAAAACGGGATCGAATCGCGGTCGTCGCGCGACGGCGCGTGTCGCGTTCGGTGCGGTGGTGCGGTCCAGTCCGCGTTGCGATGCGAGACGGACGACCTACGACGCGGAGCGGTAGCCGGACCGGAACTCGCGGAGGCCGGCACCGACGGCGTTGCCGAGGACGACGAGGAGCAAGATCGCGACGAATCCGGGGCCTGAGTCGTCGTGGAGCGTTCCCGTCGCGACGCCGGCGGCCACGACACTCGCCGCAGCGCCGATCGCGAGGACGGCAAGTCCGACCTGGAGTGTCGACCCGCGCCGGCGCGAGAGCAGGTACTGCGGGAGGCCGATGCCGACGGCCAGATAGATCGCGATTCCGGCTGCCGTGATCCCGAGGACGGCCGGGCTCTCGGTGAGCGCGCCGACGATGCCGGCGAGCACGATCGCGGCGACGAGGCTGCTCCCGACGGTCAGGGTATCGTTCATATCCGCACGTGACTGGCAGCGGAGAAATACCTACTGGCGCTCGAGGCCGCCGCTTAGACGAGGCTCGCGCCGTCGAAATCGCCGCGGCTGTAGTCGATCTCCAGCAGGTCGAGGATCGTCGGCGTGATGTCGAACAGGTCGGCGTCGTCGATCGTCGCCTCGGGGTGGTCGATGTACAGCGATGTGTTGTCGAAGCTGTGCATCCCGTTTCGCGGTCCGGTGGTGAAGATGTCGGAGTCGCCCTTGAACCCGGACTTGAGGTCGAAGCCCTTGTTCGGGATCGCGACCAGATCCGGCGCGATGTCGTCGTGGTCGCCGCGGAAGGCCTCTTCCTTCTCGACGACGCGTTCGACGACCTTGTTGCCGTTTGGCCCCTCGAGGGCCTCGAGGTCGGCCTTGAGTTCGTCCCGAACTGCGTCGTACTCGTCTTCGGGGACGGACCCGTGGGGCTCGCGACCCTCGAGGTTGATGTAGAAGCGGCCGGGGATGAACGAGTAGGCCGTGGTGTCGTCGGAGATGTCGCCCAGTTCCTCGGGGTCGTCAGTCCCGAAGGAGAGCCAGCCTTCCTGGCGGAGCCACTCGTTGAAGTGGACCTCGTAGTCGAGGCTGGTAAAGCCGTGGTCGGAGGCGACGATCATGGTCACGTCGTCGGGCAGTGAGTCGCGCAGGCGGCCGATGTAGTCGTCGACCTTCTGGTAGAACTCGATGAACGCGTCCTTGTTCTCGCCGTCGCGCTCGTAGTCCTTGAACAGGAAGTGGTTGACCCGGTCGGTCGTCATGAAGACGCCGAAGAAGAGATCCCAGTCGTCCTCGTCGATGTAGTGCTGGAAGGCCTCATACTGGGCGTCGACGGTTGCGTGGGCGTCCTCGATGAACTCGGATTTGTCCGCCTGATGGCCGAGTTTCGGATTGACGTCGATCCGGTAATCGAGCGTCTCGAGGTAGTCGCGCACGTCGTCGGGGTAGGCGGCCTTATCGAGGCCGGGTGAGAGAAAGCCCGAGACCATTCGCTGGACGTCGCGCTGGGGCGGGAACGTGACGGGAACGTTCATCACGGTGGCCTTGCGGCCGTCCTCCTGTACGCGGTCCCAGACGCGGTCGGCCTGGACGTCCCGGCCCATCGGGACGTAGGTGTCGTACGTGCCGACCTCTCGGTCTTGGAAGCCGTAGACGCCCGTCTCGCCGGGGTTCATGCCGGTCGTCAGCGACGGCCAGCAAGCGCTCGACTCCGGCGGGACGATGCTCGAGATTTCCGCGGCGGTCCCGTCGTCGGCGAGCGCAGCGAAGTTCGGAAACAGTTCCTCGTTCTCCGAGAGGAGACTATACGGTACGCCGTCGACCCCGATAAATGCGACCCGGGGGTCGCCGTCGCCCCGCAATCGATCGAACAGACCCATGGACGGACGTAGTTCGACCGCATACAAGAAGGTTCGTTTCGAGATAGTGTTTTGCGAACCGCTGACACTCCGTGTGCTGGTGTCCCACCGTCCGGCGCTATAGTGATGTCAGATTTCGCATCTCAGCGGTGAATTGAGCGAGAGACACCGATCTGGAGTCTCGGCAATCCGCGGGCGAGGATTACTCGTCGCGGTCGCTCGAGTCCTCAGGATCGAAGTTGGCCGGGACGACCGTGGGGTGGGCCATGCCGGCGGCGGACTCGACCGCGTCGTCGGCCGACGGTGACGGTCGCGGGGAAGGGTCGGGTGCTACCATACAGGAACGACTACGGCGTGTTCGGGGATAAAATTACCCATGCTCATAATGCATCTCCCGAACGGGCGCGGATAACTCTCGGGAATCAACTCGAGTCGCCGATAACTGCGAGAACAGGACCACCGCAGACGCGGTGGGTCCGTCGGTGACCGTCTTGCCGTCGATCGGCTCTAGAAGTTCTCGTCGTAGAGGTCCTGTGCGTGCTCGATTGCGTCGTAGGCCGCCTGCTTGTCCTCCCAGCCCAGCGTCTCGACTTCCTTGCCTTCCTCGAGGTTCTTGTAGCTCGAGAAGAACTCGTCGATTTCGTCGAGTTCCTGCTGTGGGATGTCCTCGAGGTCCTCGATGTGATCGTAGCGCGGGTCCTCGCTCGGGACGGCGATGACCTTGTCGTCTTGCTCGCCGTCGTCGTCCATCTTCATCAGGGCGACGGGACGGGCTTCGATGACACAGCCGGGGAACGTCTGGTCCTCGACGAGGACGAGCACGTCGAAGGGATCCTCGTCGTCGTAGTACGACTGCGGAATGAAGCCGTAGTCGCTCGGATAGTGGACGTTGCTGTGGAGCACGCGGTCCAGCACGACGCCGGGAACGTCCTTGTCGTACTCGTATTTGTTTCGCTCGCCCTTGAGACACTCCACGACGGCGTAGATCTCTTCTGGCGGATTCGGTCCGGTTTCGAGGTCTTCCCAGAGGTTGACCATGTACCGGAGCATCCACCGTCGATCAAAAAGTACTTTCGTAATCGAGTGTCACTATTGACGCGACGGTTGCCAGATAATCGACAGACACGAATCGGACACGTACACCAGTGTCCGGCGGTGTAGCGGTCGGTAACGGCCTGTCCGGCCGACTGATACGAAGGAATAGTTGACAAGTCTTAAATAGTCTGGTGACATTTGCATACGTATGTCAGAGGCACAATCAATCACCGGCGAACAGAGTATTGCACGCGAACTCACAGCGTTCCAGAACAACATCCTCGTCATCCTCGCCAAGGAGCCGATGTACGGCCTGGCGATCAAGCGGGAACTCGAGGATTACTACGGGACCGAAGTCAATCACGGCCGACTCTACCCCAACCTCGACGAACTCGTCGATCTCGGACTGGTCGAGAAGAGCGAACTCGACAAGCGAACCAACCAGTACTCGCTGACCGACGACGGCTACGACGCCGTCCTCGACGGCATCCAGTGGTCGCTCTCGAAGATCGTCACGGGCGACGACCGCGCCGACGAGATCAGCGAGATCGTCGAAAACAGCTACTAGAACCGGATCTCCGGGACCGGCTCTTCGGCGGTCTCGAAGACGAGTTCGATCGATTCCGCGATCACTTCCTGTTGTTTTGCCGACGGCCACGCGTTCCGAACCACGTAGTCAGTGCCGAACTCGGCGAGTTCCTCGCTCGTCAATGATTCCATCGGCTTCGCGTAGTGATTGCCCGCGAAATCAGCGAGCATGGCGGCGTTATCGCCGTGGACATCGCCGTGGGCCTCCTTGACCGCTGCGACGAGATCCCGATTGTGCTCGTCGACGGCCGCCCAGTCGTCCGGGTCGGCCGTCCCCTCGAGCGCGATCTCGACCGCGCGGTCGATGTTGTCGATCCGCTCGGTCCTGATGACGCCGTTTTCCTCGTCATGCCACTCCTCGGGGTGGCAGACGAGGATGTCGTCGCCGTCGTCGTCCCGGACACGGGCCGTAAAGTCGTGGTCGTCGAGCAGTTCGTCGCGCCGCTGTTCGTAGGCCTCGCTTTCGTTCTCGTCGACCGCACCGCGCTCGAGGCGCGTTAGGCGTTCGACTTCGTCGACGACATCCCGTGGAAGCCCGTCGTCGCTCGTACCGTCTCCGTCCTCGGCAGGGTCGCTCGCGTTCGACTCGGTCATAGGAGCGTCTACGCACTCGAGCGGTTTTGCGCTTGACGATCCGGTCCGGCGTGGCTGGCGGGGGGAGACGGACAGCGGTGGGTCCTCCCGCAGTTCCCTTCGGGCGTCAGTCGTCGGCCGACTCGAGGCCGACGACATCGAACCGCGCGCCGCCGTGCTCGCTGTCGGAGACGGTGACGGACCAGCCGTGGGCGTCGGCGACCTGCTCGACGATCGAGAGTCCGAAGCCGGTTCCCTCGGCCGCCGTCGAGTAGCCGTCGCGGAACACCTCCTCGCGCTCCTGTTCGGCGATTCCCCTCCCGTCGTCCGCGACGTAGAACCCGTCCGGCCGCTCCCCGACGGTGATCGACACCTCGTCGCCGCCGTGTTCGACCGCGTTTCGGAACAGGTTCTCTAAGAGCTGTGCCAGTCGGGTCGGATCGGCTCGAACCGTTCTATCGATGTCGGTCCGCACGGTCGCGTTCGCCGTGGCGACGTTTTGCCAACAGTGGTCGACGGTCGCCCCGAGATCGACCGACTCCACGTCGCCGATCCGAGCGCCCGCACGCGAGAGCGCCAGCAGATCATCGACCAGCGCCGCCATCCGTTCGTGGGCGCGAGCGACGTGCTCGAGGTGCTCGCTGTCGCGCTCCTCGCGAGCCGACTCGAGGTGGCCCTGCGCGACGTTAAGCGGGTTCCGAAGGTCGTGACTGACGATGGAGGCAAAGCGCTCCAGTTGCTCCTCGCGTTCTTTCCGATCGGAGATGTCCCGCGCGATGCTCAAGACGACCGTGTCGCCGTGATAGGGGATCAGACTGGAACTGATCTCGACGGGGATCCGCTCGCCGTCTTTGGTCTCGTGGACGGTCTCGAAGACCTGTATCCCGTCTGTCGGCATGGTTTCGATGAGTTCCGAGAGTTCGGCTTCGTCGAGACCGATATCGAAATCGTGGGGCCTCATCGACCGGAGTTCCTCGCGCGAGTAGCCCATCGTCTCGACGGCGGCGTCGTTCACTGCGAGGATCGTGCCGTCGATATCGAGGACCCACGCGGTGTCGTTCATGCCGTTGATCAGCGCCCCGTACTCCTCGCGGGCCCGTCGGAGCTCGCGCTCGCGCCGTTTCTGCTCAGTGACGTCCGTGATGAACCCTTCCAACGTCTCCGGATCGCCGTCAGCTTCGTCAATACCGCGCCCGCGCTCCCAGACCCACTTCGTGGTCCTGTCGGCCGTGACGATCCGGTAGGTCACTTCGAAGGTTCCGTCGGCCGACAGTGAGTCCTGGATCGTCTCCCACGTCTCCGCCTGATCCGCAGGATGGACCACCGACTCGCCCCACTTCACCTCGTTGCGTTCCAGTTCGCGGGCCGTGTACCCCGACAGCGATTCGACTTCGCCCTCGACGGTTTCCATGGGCCAGTCGGGCACGTTTCGACACCGGTAGACCATCCCCGGGAGGTTGTCGATCAGGGTCTCGAGGCGGCGCGTTCGCTCGGTGAACAGCCGTTGGTAGCGCCGCGCCTCGACGGCGTTTGCGATTCGGTTCGCGAGGATGGCGTACTGGTCGGTTCCGCGTTCCTTCTGGAGGTAATCGGTGACGCCGGCGGAGATGGCGTCGCTGGCGACCGCTTCGGACCCCTTTCCCGTGTAGAGGATAAAGGGGAGATCCGGATCGTCGCTCCGGACGGCTTCGAGGAACTCGAGGCCGTCCCGGCCGGGCATGTCGTAGTCGGAGACGATGCAGTCGACATCGCGCTCGGCGAGGGAGGCCAGCCCCTCGCTGACGTCTGGGGCGGTCGTGACATCGAACCGATCGTCCTCGCGCTCGAGGAACCGGCCGACCGCCTCGGAGAACTCGGGATCGCCGTCGACGTGGAGCACACGAATCGGATCATGGCCGTGGCCCATTACTGGGAACAGACTACTCAGGTAGCGCTTAAATCGATACTGGCTCTGTATGTTCGTCACTCGCCCGAATCCGGTCGCTACCGACCGATCCGTCGACCCGGAGAGCACACCGGGGCCACCGAACCGGCGACGCTGTAGTAGCCACTGAAACGGGGTATACACTGATTGCGACGGAGTCGTGCGATCAGGCGTGCAATGACTGTCAGTGGCTACGCTACGCCTGATCCAGCGCTTCGTTGACGAGGCCGTCCGCGCGGTCGTTGACCTCTCGAGGAACGTACTCCAGCGTCCACTCGTCGAACGCTTGCAGGATTTCGTGGGCGGTGACCCGCTTCTCGCGGAGTTCGGGGTTGTTGGTGTCGTACTCGCCGCGGACCTGCTTGACGATGAGTTCGGAGTCACCGCGGACGTGGACCTCGTCGTAGCCGTAGTCGCGGGCGGCCTCGAGGCCCGCGATCAGCGCCTCGTACTCGGCCTGATTGTTCGTCGCCGTCCCGATGGTCTCGCCGTCCTCGGCGACGATCCCGTCGCCGGTGACGATCACCCAGCCGATCGCGGCCGGGCCGGGGTTGCCCCGCGAGCCGCCGTCGAAGTAGACGTGTGCGCGCCCGCCGTCCTCGCGGAGCAGGGCCTCGATCTCCCGCGGCTCGGCACCCTGAATGACGACCTTGTCGTCGTAGGCGACGGCGGTCGCACCGCCCCGGCTCGCCCGCCAGCGCTCGTGGTCAGTGTTTCCCGAGTCGACGGTCACGCCCGCCGCCTCGAGTCGTTCGCGAGCCGTCTCGACGTCGCACTCGATAACCGGCATTCGTCTCCGTGATCGGCCATATCCGTATAAAGGCTTTCCGGTACCGAATCGTAAACCTCGGTCTGTAACGCTTGTACTCGCTGTTTTCGGCAGATATCCGCCCGTGGTGCAAAACTGCCACCAAATATTTATATAGCATGGTGATACTACTATAAAAGTGCGATGACACGGTCCACCCGCCAGCGGGAGCGAACGCGCGAGACGGACGAGACCGAGGATCAGGAGGGGGTACGTGCCTGCCCCGAGTGTGAATCGGATAATCTCGTTAAGGACTCCGACCGGGGTGAGCTCATCTGTGAAGACTGTGGGCTCGTCGTGGAGGAAGAACAGATCGATCCTGGCCCGGAGTGGCGGGCGTTCAACCACCAGGAACGACAGGAGAAGTCCCGCGTCGGCGCGCCGACGACCCAGACGATGCACGACAAGGGACTGACGACGACGATCGACTGGAAGGACAAGGACGACTACGGACGCTCGATTTCTTCGAAAAAGCGCAGTCAGATGCACCGGCTGCGCAAGTGGCAGGAACGGATCCGTACCAAAGACGCCGGCGAACGGAACCTGCAGTTCGCGCTCAGCGAGATCGATCGGATGGCCTCCGCGCTCGGTGTTCCGCGCTCGGTCCGCGAGGTCGCGTCGGTCATCTACCGCCGCGCGCTCAAGGAAGACCTCATCCGCGGCCGCTCCATCGAGGGGGTCGCGACCTCGGCACTGTACGCCGCCTGTCGAAAGGAGGGGATTCCGCGAAGCCTCGAGGAGATCTCGGAAGTCTCCCGCGTCGAACGCAAAGAGATCGGTCGCACGTATCGATACATCTCGCAGGAACTCGGCCTCGAGATGCGACCCGTCGACCCGAAAAAGTACGTCCCTCGTTTCTGTTCCGAACTCGAACTCTCCGAAGAGGTCCAGACCAAGGCCAACGAGATCATCGAGAAGACGGCCGAGGAAGGATTGCTTTCGGGCAAGTCGCCCACCGGCTACGCCGCGGCCGCGATTTACGCCGCGTCGCTGCTCTGTAACGAGAAGAAGACCCAGCGGGAGGTCGCCGACGTCGCACAGGTGACCGAAGTGACGATCCGGAACCGGTATCAGGAACAGATCGAAGCGATGGGCATTCACGGGTAACGCCGCGCCGTTTCCAGCCGTTTTCTTTCGTTGCGATTTCGAATCCGAGCGACTGCGCTGTTGTCGTCGTCGCCGGGATCGCTGCCGAAACCGTCACGTGGTCAGCACTCGAGCGGGAGCTGTATAATCCGACAGGAGGCGTGATCGCCTGCTTACGCGCAAAATTCGACCGTGTACTGCCGCGGCCGCGTGGCTGCTCGATCGCGCAGTCGCCGGTCTCGAGTCCCGGACTCGACTACTCGTCTTTGCCGACGCTGATGACCTGCAACAGCGAGTAGACGGGGACGCCCTCGAGTTCCTCGAGGCCCTGCTTGTCCGCGAGGACGACGCAGGCGAGGGGTTTCCCGCCCTCGGCGCGGATCGCTTCGATGGTCTCGCGCATGGTGGTGCCGCTGGTGACGGTGTCGTCGACGATGTAGCACTCGCGGTCACGGATGCCGGCGAAGTTCCGCGAGAAGGTGCCGCCGAGTTCGTCGATGTCGCCTTCCTCCCACTGGTGTTTCGCAGGGGTGTAAGTCCCGAGGTCGGTCTCGAGTTCGCGGGCGACGAGGGTGGCGATGGGGCCGCCGGCTTTCTCGATCCCGATCGTCAGGTCGACGTCCTCGCCGTGTTTGGCGAGCATGTCGGCCATGGCCTCCGCGATGGCACCCATTCGTTTGCTGTCCCGACCGATCGCGGACCAGTCGACGTGGATGTCCTGCGGGCTGCTCCCGCCGTTGTTCGGTCGCTGGGTCGATTGGTCGGCCGGCTGCGGGCTCGTGCTGCTGCGCTCGACGAGCCAGCTCGCGGTCTCTCGAGAAACGTTCAGCTCGTCTGCGATTTCGCCCTTCGAGAGGCCCCGGGCCGCGAGCTCGGCCGCGCTCTCGATGAGGTCGTCGACGTTTTTCATATGCCTTCGAATTCGACCGCCGTTTTTATAGTCGTGTCGTCATCCACGGTTCCTGCCGATCCGCGGCCGCCAGCCGGGACGCGCGCGGTCGCTTCCGGGAACGCCCGATCGACCGACTCGAGATCGTAGATGCCAGAGACGATCCCCTCGAGTACCCACTCGGGGAGGTCGGCGAGGGTGTCGATGGCCGCCTCGAAGTGGCCGCGGTTCGAGTTGACGCTGCCGACGAGGGACTTGTTGTGGAGCACCAGTTCGCGGTGGAGGCGACCGCCGTCGACCTCGAACGCCCAGTCGCCGGGGACGCCGAGCAGCGCCGCGACGCCGTTCGGCGCGAGCGCCTCGATCGATTCGAAGGCGTGTTTCGCGTAGCCGGTCGCCTCGTAGACGACGTCCATCGGCTCGTACGCGTCCGGGATCTCCGGTACCGGCGTCTCGCGGGAGTCGATGTACGTCGCGCCGAGTCGCTCGACGATGTCGACCGTCGGATGCGACCGATCCTTCCGGCCGAGACAGTAGACCCGATCGTAGCCGAGGGTCTCGGTGAACATCGCGGCGGTCAGAAGCCCCAGTGAGCCGGTGCCGAGCACGAGGGCGGACTCGGGGTGCCAGTCGAACGCTGAGCGCGTCGCGCGAGCGTGCTCGAGGGCCTTCTCGGTGATGCTGATCGGCTCGACGAGAAAGCCCCACTGTGCCAGATCGTCGGCGATCGGCACGAGGTCGTCGGCTGGGCTCGTGACGTACTCCGCCATGAAGCCGTGGGCTCCGACGATGCCGCGTTCGACGTACTCGCCGTCGGGTGCCATGTCGGGCTCGCCGCGCTCGAAGTAGGCGTTGGTCTCGACGCCGGTGGGCGGCCGTCGGACCGTCGGCACGACGTACTGGCCCGCCTCGAGGGCGGTCCCGTTCGCATCCTCGACGACGCCGACGGCCTCGTGGCCGAGAATTAGCTCGTTGTCGCCATCCGGGAGCCCGCCGTGAGAGCCCTCGATGACCTCGTAATCGGTTCCGTCGACGCCCACGCGACAGATCCGCACGAGCGCCTCGCCGGGAGCCGGCTCGGGAACGGACCGCTCGACGACTTCGGGGACGCCCGCTCCGGGCGCGACTGCGATGGCTTTCATACGAACCCGGTAGGAACCGTGATGTTAAATATTTATTCCTACTCGAGTAAATAGCTGTGCGGTCGGGACAGTGAGTCGAGAGCCACGGACGCGGCGGCGGTCGTCGGGCGACCGATACTGAAAACGATTATCCGACTGCCCCTGCCTGTAGGTCACATGGAACGATACGACCTCGTCTATCGGCTCTACGACGAGTACGACACGAAGACGCTGCGAGAGTACCAGGAGTTCGTCGACATCTTTCCGGCCGTCGATTCGCGGGTCGCCCTGGAGCACTGGCAGGGTGCTACGGAGGAACTCGAGGAGCGCAAGGACGAGATCCGCTCGGCGTTTGCGGCCGGCGAAACGTTCGCCGAGGTCGCCGCGCGGGCGACCCGGGACCAGGCCTTTACCGCGCTCGACCTCGAGGCGAAGTACGGCCGCGCGGTGAACGTGCTCGTGCTCGACGTCGACGAGACGCTGCGCTCAGCCGGCGGAACCGACAACGAGATTCCGCGGGAGACGCTGCACCTCCTGACCGAGTTCTACGACGCCGGGGTCCCGATCGTCATCTGTACCGGCCAGACCTTAGAGAACGTCAAAGGGTTCGCGATTCAGGGACTGGGCAGCGAGATCGTCCACTCGGGTGACCTCTCGATCGTCTACGAGGCGGGAACCGGCGTGTTCACGCCGGGCCACGGCGCGGAGACGAAGCAGTTGCTCTACGAGGACCTCGAAGAGTCGATCCGGACCGTTTTCGACGACGTGCGCTCGCGCGTGCTCCCCGAAGCGCCCGAGGAACTCCGCCGGGGCTGTCACCTGCAGGGCAACGAGTTCAACGTCACGATGAAACCCAATTACGAGACCGGCTCCGCGGACGCTCGCGAGGTCATCGACGAGGCGCTGGTCTATCTCATCGATCTGCTCGCGGACGCCGCCGGGACGACGCTCGACGGCAACGACGGCAGCACAGAACTTGCCGACGAGGCGGTCGTCGACTGGACCCGCGCGTTCTATGCCGCACAGGACCCTGAGATCAGGGCCGTCCTCGAGGGAGAAGGCGCGTATCCCGACCTCGAGGCCGATGCGGTGCCCGAGGAACTCGCGGCGCTCCTCGAGCGCATCGACGTGGCCTACTACGAGGCCGATGCGGCCGAGATCGGCAGCCTCGAACTGAACAAGGTGGTCGGCGTCGAGCGGGCACTGGACGTGCTAGGTGTCGATGATCCCTTCGCGCTCGTGATGGGCGACTCCAAGAGCGATCTGCGGGTCATGGAGTGGGTCGCCGAGACCGACGCCGGGATCGCAGCGGCCCCGGAACACGCCTCCCAAGACACCTTAGAGCACGTTCTCGAGACGGACGAACTCGTCTTCGATCGCGGGAAAAGCGGGGACGTGCTCCGGACGGTCTACGCGCTGAATCGACTCGCCCGACTCGGGTGAGCCCACCCGCCGAGTGACTCGTCCGGAATCCGCTTCCGTCACGGGATTCTGACCGTCGCAACGGGTGACGTGCTCTCTTAAACGGCCGGAACACAAAGGCCCGCTCATCAACCGTGTCGGAATCCTCCCTTCTATCAGCACGATCCGAGCGAACGGGGTCGGCAGCGACTGCCTCACGGCCGCTGGCGGCCCGTTCGTGACGAGGCCGAGCGGATCGGCGAACCGACGAGACGACTCGAGTCCCGTTCTCACGGCGGCGTCGGTTGCCGGTCGGACTCGAGCCAGCGCTATGAGGTGATCCCAATGACGACGATCGCAGAACTTTCGCTTTCGACGACCGAGTTCGCACTCGCAGAGACCTTCCAGCAACTACCGGCCCTCGAGGTCCGCGTCGAAAGCGTCGTCGCGGAGGGGCCGTCCCGAACGGTCCCGCTCGTCTGGTTCTCGAACGTCGACCGGGACGATCTCGAGCCCGTTCTCGAGGACGATCCGACCGTCGCCGAGCACCGCCAGTTGCTCGAGAACACCGCAGACGGCGAACTGTTCTACCGGCTCGAGTACACCGAGGAAGTCGGGTCGGTCTGTTGCTGTGTCTACCGACACGGCGGGACGGTACTCGACGCCCACGTTTCGGACGGCCAGTGGACGCTCCGCCTGCTCTTTCCCCACCGCGAGGAGCTCTCGAGTGCCGTTTCGGCCATCGAAGACCGCGGCGTCCGAATCGATGTCAAGCGCATGGTCGAGGCCGGGCAAGACGAGGACCTCGAGACGACGGCGGCGCTGACCGAACCCCAGCAGGAGGCCATCGCCGAGGCCTACCGGCAGGGCTACTACGACGTGCCCCGCGAAATCTCGCTCGAGGAACTCGCGAACGAACTCGATATCTCCCATCAGGCCCTCTCCGAGCGGCTCCGTCGGGCGAATCGCGTGCTCGCGGGCGAACAGTTAGACGAGCCGGCGGGCGAGATGGCAACGCCCGACTGAGCCGCCCGAGGCGGGCCGACGGCGGGCGTTTTTTGACCGTGCCGGGCGGAGGGGCGTTCATGGCGAATCACGACCCCGGTGTTGCCGATCCGTTGTCGCTTCACGGTATCGTCCCGCCGACTGTCACCGCCTTTCAGGAGGACGAGTCCGTCGACTACGAAACGACCGCCGCACACGCCCGGTTCGTCGTCGACCGCGGGGCACACGGCGTCTTTCCGCTGGGAACTAACGGCGAGTTCCCGCTGCTGTCGGGCGAGGAACGCGACCAAGTCATCGACGCGGTCGTCGACGAAGTCGGCGGCGAGGTACCGGTCATCGCCGGCGTCGGTGCGCCGAGTACCCACCAGACCGTCGGCCACGCCGAACACGCCGAGTCCGTCGGCGCGGACGGCATCGTCGTCGTCACGCCCTACTACTACCCGCTGGATCGCGAGGGGGCCCTCGAGCACTACCGCCGGGTCGCCGAGTCCGTCTCCCTGCCGGTCTACATCTACCACATTCCCAGCAAGACCGGGAACGAACTCTCGCTGGACACCCTCGCCGAACTCACCGACATCGACACCATCGCCGGCGTCAAGGACTCGAGCAAGAACGTGCCGTGGCTCGCACAGGGGATCGATTCCCACCCCGACCTGACCTTCCTCGCCGGCTCGGACTCGCTGATATTCACCGGGCTCGAGGTCGGCTGTTCGGGCGCGGTCAGCGCCGTCGCGAACGCGTTCCCGGAACTCGTCGTCGACTGTTACGAGGCCTACGACGCGGGCGACGAGGACCGTGCGCGAGAACTGCAGAGCAAGATTTTCCAGGTACGAGACGCGTTCAAGGCCGGCGGCGCGTACATGTCCGGCGTCAAGACCGCGCTCCGGATACGGGGCTTCGACGCCGGCCCGCTCCGGAGCCCGCTGCGACTCAAGGACGACGACGGCGTGGCGGAGTTGCGCGAAGAGCTGCAGGCGCTCAACCTCGAGGGGGTCTGAGTCCCGCCCGCGGTCTGAGCCGCATCCGAGACCGATACTGAGTCCGAATCCGACACGGAGATTTTTGCCACGGCCGTCGAATGGCCGCCATGGAACTCACCGAGGAACAGGCGGCGGTCCGCGATGTCGTCCGGGAGTTCGCGCGCGAGGAGATCGAGCCGACCGCGCTCGAGGCCGATAGGGACCAGCGGTTTCCGGAGGACGTCTGGGACGGGCTCGCCGACCTCGATCTGACCGGGTTGACGGTCCCCGAGGCCTACGGCGGTTACGACGCGGACCCGGTGACGGCCGCCGTGGTCAACGAGGAGGTGGCCGCCGGAATGTTAGCCGTGGCGACGGCGCTGTCGGTCCACTCGCTTGCCACCTCCTGTATCGCGGAGTTCGGAAGCGAGGACCAGCGGGAGCGCTGGCTTCCCGAAATGGCCGCGGGGCGGCCGGTCGGTGCCTTCGCGCTCTCGGAACCCCACGCGGGATCGAACCCGGCGGAGATGTCGACCGAGGCTTCTCGAGACGGCGACAAATACGTCATCGACGGCGAGAAGCAGTGGATCACGAACGGCGAGCGCGCCGGCGTCTACGTCCTCTTCGCGAAGACCGACCGGGACGATCCGGACTCGGTCACGCAGTTTCTGGTCCCCGGCGACGCCGACGGGCTGACTGTCGGCGAGAAAGAGGATAAACTCGGCCTGCGCGCGAGCGACACCACGAGCCTGACCTTCGACGACGTTCGGATTCCGGCCGAAAACCGGCTCACCGAGGAAGGAAAGGGGCTCTCGGCCGCGTTTCACATCCTTACCGGCGGCCGGATCGCCATCGCCGCCCAGTCCGTCGGGCTCGCACGCCGCGCGCTCGAGGAAGCGATGGCCTACAGTCAGGAGCGCGATCAGTTCGGCGGCCCGATCGCGGACATCCAGACGATCCGGCACAAACTCGCGGAGATGGCGACGCGGACCCGCGCCGCACGGCTGTTGACCCGCGACGCAGCCCAAAAGCGGGCGGCCGGGGACGCGGCGCTCGAGGCGAGCATGGCCAAGTACTTCGCGAGCGAGGCGGCGATGTTCGTGACGAACGAGGCGGTACAGATCCACGGCGGCTACGGCTACGTCACCGAGAGCGAGGTCGAACGGCTCTACCGCGACGCCAAGATCACCGAGATCTACGAGGGGACGACGGAGATCCAGAAGACGGTGATCGCGCGGGAACTGCTGGACTGAGGACGGTCGTTCGATGGCCGCCGCTCGGCTCGAGCGGCCGACCGGTCGCCACGCCGCGACCGCCGCGACCGAAGTTCCTATTCTCCTGTCGCCCGTAGAGCCGGCTATGACCGACTACGACGCCGTCGTCTACGATCTGGACGGCACCCTCGTCAATCTCGATGTCGACTGGAATGCCGTCGCCGTCGATGTCCGCGAGGTGTACGACAGCGCTGCCGTCGACCCGCCGAGCGATGGGCTCTGGGACATGCTCGAGGCCGCGGCCGATGTCGGACTGGCCGACGAAGTGGAGGCCGTGATCGCCGCACACGAACACGACGGGGCACGGACCGCCGATCGGCTCGCCCACGCCGACGGGTTACTCGAGCGATCGCTGCCGGCGGGCATCTGCTCGCTGAACTGCGAGCGGGCGTGTCGGATCGCGCTCGAGGAACACGCGCTGACGCCGGCGATCGACGCCGTCGTCGGCCGGGATTCCGTCGGAACGTGGAAACCCGATCCGGAGCCGTTGCTCGCGACCGTGAGCGCACTCGGGGTCGAACCAGAGCGGGCGCTGTTCATCGGTGACTCCGCGCGGGATCAGCGGACGGCAGAACGGGCGGGCGTCGACTTCGAGTACGTCGGCGAGGGGCCGTCCGGTGTCTGAGTCTGAGTCCGAATCCGGGCTCGCGTCGCCGGATGGCTACGTCTGTTTTCGTTTCGCGTAAGCGAACACCGCGATCGACGTGACTAACCAGACGGGGGCCCCGACCCGGATCGCGAACTCGAGTCGATCGGCCCACGTGGGGAGGGTCGCGGTCGTCGATAGCGCGGCGACGAGCGGCGCGCCGACGACGATCGTCGCGACGAAGGTGGTCTGCATGACCCAGCCGTAGTCGACGCCGTCGGGCGAACTCGTCTCGACGCGTTCTGGCACGCGTGAGTATGGCGACCGGTCCCTCTTAAGCGCGCCGGGTCGCCCCCGGGCCGGTGCGGTGCGAGGGGGTGACGGCGCTTGCGGTCGATCGATTGCCGGAGAACAACGACGTTTAATCACGGGGGACCGACCTGTGGGTATGCCTAGCGTGCGGGATCTCAGAGCGAAGGCGGGCGAGGAACCGATCACGATGCTGACGGCCTACGACGCGCCCACGGCGTCGATCGTCGACGAGGCCGGCGTCGACATCATCCTCGTCGGAGACAGCCTCGGGAACACCAGTCTGGGCTACGAGGACACCCTTCCGGTGACCGTCGACGACATGGCTCGCCACACCGGCGCGGTCGCACGCGCGACCGACGACGCCCTCGTCGTCGCCGACATGCCGTTTCTCTCCGTCGGGGTCGACGAGCGCGCGAGCGTCGAGAACGCCGGGCGGATGCTCAAAGAGGAGGACGCCCACGCGGTCAAACTCGAGTGTGGCCCCCACACTGTCGACCTCACGGAGAAACTGGTCCAGCTCGGGATTCCGGTGATGGCCCACCTCGGCCTGACCCCCCAGCACGTCAATCAGTACGGCGGCTATCCGCGACAGGGAACCGACCAGGAGGCCGCCGAGCGCATCCTCGAGTTGGCGGAAGCCCACGAGGAGGCGGGCGCGTTCTCGCTGGTCCTCGAGCACGTGCCGTCGAACCTCGCGGCCGACGTGACGGCGGCGCTCGACATCCCGACGATCGGGATCGGTGCCGGCCCCGACTGCGACGGACAGGTGCTCGTGGTCGACGACGCGATCGGGCTCAGCGAGTGGACGCCCTCGTTCTCGAAGCAGTTCGGCGACGTTCGCGGGGAGATGGAATCCGCGATCGGCGCGTACGTGTCGGCGGTCGAGTCCGGCGAGTTTCCCGCCGACGAACACAGCCACGAGGAGCGCGACCTCGAGGAGATTTACTGAGAACAGCGCAGGGAGGCGGCGTCTCGGGCTGTCGGCCGACTCTCAGTACCAGTCTCGGCTGCGATCCTCGCCGACGGTCGCCAGGAATTCCTCGATGGCCCCGTTGAACGCGGCCGCTTGCTCGACCATCGCCAGATGGGCCGCGTCCTCGATCTCGGCGAGGCCGGCCCCGTCGATCTCGTCGGCCAGATACTCGTGGAACCACGGCGGCGTCAGTTGGTCGTACTCCCCGTAGACCGCGAGGACGGGGGCCTCGATCTCGCCGACGCGGTCGCGAACGTCGAACCCGTGACAAGTCAGGAAATCCCGCCGCGTCACCGCCTGTCCACAGTCGTGCATCCGCTCCATCGAGCGCTCTCGGATCTCGGGATCGGGGTCGTGAAAGAGCCGGTCCGGCCCGTGCAGGAACTCGACCGCCCGCTCGAAGTCCGACTCGAGCCACGACAGCAGGTCCTCGAGAACGCCGAGCCGGGCACCGGTGCCCGTCAACACGGCCGCCTCGGGGGAGAAATCGCGCTCGAGCAGGATCTGTAAGACGACGGCACCGCCGAGCGAGTTCCCGACGAGGATATCCGCATCCGTTGTTTCCGCGACGGCCAGTACGTCGTCGGCGTAGGCCGACAGCGCCGTGTAGCCGGCGCTCGCATCGATGTCGTCCGACTCCCCGTGGCCGCTGAGATCGACCGAGACGATCGGGTGGTGGTCCGCGAGCGGGTGTTGGCCGGTCCATACCTCGCGCGAGCCGCCGCTGCCGTGGACACAACAGATCGGCGGGCCGTCGCCGCCGCGGTCGACAACGTCGTAGGCCGTCTCCCGTCCGTGGTGTGATACCGTTTCCATACGAAAGGACACGAGCGGGGCGGGCATAAAGACTCGATTCGGGGCCACCGGAGTACGCCAGCAACGGGGCTATCCTCCTCGCGGGCCGAGTAGCAGCTACCGCTTGACTGACCAGCGTGGGCGTTGTCGCTGTGAACTACGAACAATGAACTACAGATCGACCGTGCCGCCTTCCTGCGATTAGTCGGCGGAAGATTTATATATTAGCAGTGCTTACCTTGGGTTAGTTACAGCATGACTCTCGAACAATTCACCCGCGAAGAGGGGCAAGTGGCCCGTCGATACGAGTACGAGGACAGCACGGTGATGGCCGTCGACTTCGGTACCGAGGAGGCTGATGCCTCGGTGGACGTCGTCGATGGAACCGTTATCGTCGTCCTCGCGGACGATCAGTACGAAATCGAACTGCCCGAGACCGCCGAGAACGCGCACACGTTTATGAAAAACGGCGTTCTCACTGTCGAACTGGAGGAGGAACTATGAAGCTCACCGTCAAACCACTGAAACAGAAAGACGCCGGCCGCGGACTCGCCGCGATCGACCGCGTCTCCATGAACGAACTCGACCTCGAGAACGGCGATTACATCGTCATCAAGGGGAAGGGTGACAGTCAGGCCGTCGCTCGCGTCTGGCCCGGCTACCCCGAAGACGAAGGACGCGGCATCGTCCGCATCGACGGCCGCCTGCGCCAAGAGGCCGACGTCGGGATCGACGACAACGTCACGATCGAACCCGCGGATGTCAAACCCGCCACGTCGGTCACCGTCGCGCTGCCCCAGAACCTCCGCATTCGCGGGGATATCGGCCCGCTCGTCCGGGACAAGCTGTCCGGACAGGCCGTCACCGAGGGCCAGACGGTACCGTTCTCGCTCTCGTTCGGTCCCATGGCCAGCTCCGGCCAGTCGGTGCCGCTGAAGATCGCGAGCACCTCGCCGTCGGGGACCGTCGTCATCACGGACTCGACGAGCATCGAAATCTCCGAGACCCCCGCCGAACAGGTCCAGTCCGGCGGCGGCGCGTCCGCCGAAGGCGTCCCGAACGTCGCCTACGAGGACATCGGCGGGCTGGACGACGAACTCGATCAGGTCCGCGAGATGATCGAGCTGCCGATGCGCCACCCCGAGCTGTTCCAGCAGCTGGGCATCGAGCCGCCGAAGGGCGTGCTCCTGCACGGCCCGCCGGGCACCGGGAAGACGCTGATGGCGAAAGCCGTCGCCAACGAGATCGACGCCCACTTCGAGACGATCTCCGGCCCGGAGATCATGTCGAAGTACTACGGTGAGAGCGAGGAGCAGCTCCGCGAGGTCTTCGAGGAAGCCGAGGAGAACGCCCCCTCGATCATCTTCATCGACGAGCTCGACTCCATCGCGGCAAAGCGCGAGGAGGCCGGCGGTGACGTCGAACGACGCGTCGTCGCTCAACTGCTCTCGCTGATGGACGGCCTCGAGGAACGGGGCCGCGTCACGGTCATCGCCGCGACCAACCGCGTCGACGCGATCGACCCCGCGCTCCGGCGCGGCGGTCGCTTCGACCGCGAGATCGAGATCGGCGTCCCCGACAAGGAGGGCCGCAAGGAGATCCTGCAGGTCCACACCCGCGGGATGCCCCTCCACGAGGGGATCGATCTTGATCAGTACGCCGAGAGCACGCACGGCTTCGTCGGTGCCGACCTCGAGTCGCTCGCACGCGAAAGCGCGATGAACGCGCTCCGTCGCATCCGCCCCGAACTCGACCTCGAGTCCGAGGAGATCGACGCCGACGTGCTCGACTCGCTGGAAGTCTCCGAACGGGACTTCAAGGAGGCGCTCAAGGGCATCCAGCCCTCCGCGATGCGCGAGGTCTTCGTCGAAGTCCCCGATGTCACGTGGAACGACGTCGGCGGACTCGGCGAGACCAAAGAGCAGCTCCGCGAGACGATCCAGTGGCCGCTCGACTACCCCGAGGTGTTCGAGCAGATGGACATGCAGGCCGCCAAGGGCGTCCTCATGTACGGCCCGCCGGGCACGGGGAAGACCCTGCTCGCGAAGGCCGTCGCCAACGAGGCCCAGTCGAACTTCATCTCGATCAAGGGCCCCGAACTGCTGAACAAGTACGTCGGGGAGTCCGAGAAGGGGGTCCGCGAGGTCTTCGAGAAGGCGCGGTCGAACGCACCGACCGTGATCTTCTTCGACGAGATCGACTCGATCGCGGGCGAACGCGGCCAGCGTCAGGGTGACTCCGGCGTCGGCGAACGAGTCGTCTCCCAGCTCCTGACGGAACTGGACGGCCTCGAGGAACTCGAGGACGTCGTCGTGATCGCCACGACCAACCGACCGGACCTGATCGACAGCGCCCTGCTCCGTCCCGGACGGCTCGACCGCCACGTCCACGTGCCGGTCCCCGACGAGGACGCGCGCAAGGCGATCTTCGACGTCCACACCCGCAACAAGCCCCTGGCCGAATCCGTCGACCTCGAGTGGCTTGCCAGTCGGACGGACGGCTACGTCGGTGCCGACATCGAAGCGGTCTGCCGCGAGGCGTCGATGGCCGCCAGCCGCGAGTTCATCAACTCGGTCGACCCCGAGGACATGGACGACACCATCGGCAACGTCCGCATCAGCCGCGAACACTTCGAGACGGCGCTCGAGGAGGTCAACCCGAGCGTCGCCCCCGAGACCCGCGAGCAGTACGAGGACCTCGAAGAGGAGTTCCAGCAGGCAGAACCCGGACAGGACGAACAGCTCGGACGGACCTTCCAGTAAGGTCGCCACGCGGTCACGACACGTGACCGCTCCCGGGCCCGTTCTATACTGTCATCTCATTCTTCGCAGGCCGTGCACTCCCCGTTTTGCTCACCCGAGTCGACCGGCCCGCCGGTTTCGAACGCGACCGTCGCTAACCGTTCCTCGAGGACGTACCGGAACCAGACGATCAGGCCGTGGCCGCGTTCGCTCGACCAGATCCCGGTCTCCGCCGTTTCCCGCGGGACGAGTCCCTCCGTCAGCGCGCTTATCACGACCGTCTCCCGGTCGACGAAGAGGAGACGGCCCAGCGACCGCTCCGCCGGTCCTTTCGAATCGAACGCGAAGTCGGTGACGGAGACCCGAGCCGTCTCGACGGCCTCCCGAACGGCGTGCCGGGCCGACGCCGACGGTACCTCGACGAACACCGCGACGCCCCGATCGCGCGCCGCGGCGAGTGCCTCGAGGAGGGCTGGCTCGAGCAGGTCTCCGTCCGCCACGAGCAGGTAGATCTCGCTCGTCGCGTTCTCGACGGCCGCCGTCGTCCGGTGGGACAGATCCCGCTGGTCGGCGACCTTCCAGACGCCGTCGCCCTCGGTCGTCCGTCGCTCGAGGTCCCGGAGGTTCGTGGTCGCAGTCTCGAGGTGGTCGCGGTACTCCTGTCGGAGTCGTTCTCGGGCGACATCGACGGAGACGACGGCGTATCGCCGCGGGTCGGACGCTTGGACGTCGACGAGCCCGAGCCGGTGTAACTGTTCGACGACGTCGTAGACGCGCGACTGGGGAACGTCGGCGACCTGACTGATCTCCTTTGCCGTTCCCTCAGAGAGCTGCGTCAGCGCTACGAAACACCGCGCCTCGTACGTGCGAAGCCCCAACTCCTCCAGCGCGTCGATGGCATCAGCTTCAGACATGGGTGAACCGACCGCTCGTTGAGGGAGCCATAGTGTGGGAGTAATCGGCGTGAAACGCGGAAAAGCTATGCCACTTCTTCAGTCCGGTAAAATCGGGTTGTGCGGCCGGCACGCGGAGAGTAATATCAGCTTACTCGCTCGGCAGCTGTGCATGTCACGAACAGTGTCCCCACGGAGGTACGTCGATCGGACTCACCTATTCAAGCCAAAGCTTGGTAGTAGCCGATCGGCTACCACTGGTAATGGTCGGACAATCGATCGACCGGATCAAGGAGATCGACGAGCGACGAGCGAACCGCCGGAGGGCAAGCGGCTAATGTCCGGACCCGATCGCGATCCCGCGGACGAACGGCCGGTGCTGGCCGAACGGTCCCACGACGAGACGACGCCGGCCAGCATCGCCGTCGTCTACGCGATCGCCGCCGCGCTCGATACCGATCCGATCGAGTGTACGACCGAACACGGCTTCACGCTGTACGACCACATCGATCCCGAGGCCCTCGATTCGCTGATGGGTGACGACCGACGGGAGGAGTCCGTCACCGTCGAACTGCGACTAAACGAGCACCTGCTCCGCGTCTCCGATCGCGGTTCCGTTCGCGTTCTGGGTCCGACCGACGCCGACGACGACTCCAACGGCTAACAACGGGACCGAGAACGGACCGCGCGAACCCCGTCAGTGGGCGATATCTGCCGGGTCGAGTTCCTCGAGGTCCTCGAGGAGGTCGTCTGCGTGGCCCTCCGGCGAGACGCCCTCGTAGGTCGCCTCGATCCGACCGTCCGGACCGATGACGTAGGTGTTCCGGAAGACGCCGTCGAAGGTGTTGCCGAACATCTGCTTTTCCCCGTAGGACTCGTAGAGCGTCGCGACCTCGCCGAACTCGTCGGAGAGGAGGTCGAATTCAAGGTCGTAGTCGTCAGCGAAGTCGGCGAGGTCGTCGACGGGGTCGTCGCTGATACCGACGACCGACACGTCGCGGTCCTCGAACTGCGGCAGCGCGTCGTTGAACCCGCAGGCTTCGGTGGTACAGCCCTCCGTGTTGGCACGGGGATAGAAGTAGACGACGAGCCGCCGCCCCTCGAAATCGGAGCGGCTGACCGTCTCGCCGTGTTGGTTTGGCAGTTCGAACTCCGGCGCTTCGTCGCCGACATCGAGCATGGGTTCGACTTAGCGACCGCTGCCGTATACGTTGCGATTTCACACGGCGACACACCGCGCCGGAAACTCGGCCGCGGCGGAAACGGACCGGGACCGGCGGCGAGTCGAACGCCGACTCACTCGAGCCGTTCGGCGGCCTCTCGGTCGACGAGGGGAGCGGCGTTTTGCTCCGGGAGCGTGACGACGTCGTCGCTCGTCAACGTGTACTCGCGGTCGTCGACGCCGAGGATCGAGCCGATGTCGCTTGTGATCCGAACCGTCGTCCGATCGATGTCGGCGGGCTCGTCATCGTCCCGTGTGCCGGCCGCCGAGTCGGCGTCGGGATTCGGCGGGGTCGGCGCGGAATCCGGCCCAGTGGCCCCGTCGGGCCCACCCGAACCCTGCGCGGCGTTGGGGCCGTCCGGTCGGTCGTTCGACGGGTTGGCGGGCTCGCTCCGGTCGACGGCGTCCGCCTCCGGCGCGTCCGTCGACGGCCCTTCTCCGCCCATGACGTCGGCGGGAGAGACGCCGCTCGAGTCGCCTGCTCCCGGTTTTCCGCCCGCTTCGGAGGCTTCGGGACCGGCCGGTTCCTCGGGCGGTGCCGGCGGGGTCTCGTCCGTGGTCGCACCGGGTGGTGACGGGTCGTCAGGACGGGACTCGCGGCCGCTGGGTCCGTCGGTCGCGGTGGGATCGGAGTCGGCCGCGGCGTCGATCCGCGCGTCCGGTTCGGTGGCCGCACCCTCGACGCCCTCGAGGACGTCGAGCACCCGGCTCTTGTTCGAGCCGATGCGGTCGACCAGATCGTCGAAGAGGTCGGCCTCTTCGGCGGTCAGGCCCTCGTCGTTGGCTGCCATTCCGGCCGCGGCGAGGCTGGCCTGTTTGACGAGTTTGCCCATCCGGCGCTCGTAGATCGCCTCGACGACGTCCTTGGCGGTCTCGATCTCGTCGGTCAGCCGGCCGACCTCGGGCGCGGAAAAGGGATCTTCGGCCTGCTCGGCGACGCGGTCGCGTTCGTCCTCGAGATCGGCAATGTACTCGCCGACCTCTTGGTAGAACGAGGGGCGAAGGTTCTGGAGGCTGTCCTTCTGGCGCTCCTTGCTCTGGACCGAACGCAGTTCGTCGAGGTTCATTCTTTCTCCTTCTCGGCGCGGCCGCGTGCCATCAGGAACACGGCGACGTACTCGGGTAGTGACTGGTCACCCTCGGAGACCGTAAAAGTATCTCCTCCGAGTTCGACCTCGCCACCGTCGCTGACGTCGACCGTGATCTCGTGACCGACGAACGTCTCGGGGACGGCGTCGACCAGCGGGTCGAAATCGGCGATTTCGTCGCGCTCGAGTCGCACCGTCTTCAGCCCGCTCCCGCCGTGGAGACTGCCGGGGAGCCGGATGAGTCGGTTCGTGTCCGTCGTGACGGGTTCGTCGATGGGCGCGTTATCTCGCTCGACGGCCGTGCTCGCGAACCGTTCGGCTAACTGCGCGACGGCAGTGTGGACCGTTACGTTGCCCGCCTCGAGTTGCTCGCGATTGTTGCGGGCCGCGTTCAGCGTGGCCTGTGCCTTCCCCTCGCCGATGCCGTCGAACGCCTGCAGTCGCTCGAGGGCGTCGTCCTCGTCGGCCGCGAGCAGGTCGTCGATGAAGGCCATGAAGTGGTCGTGGATGCGAGCACCCCAGCCGCCCTCGACTCGCAGCGTTCGGCGTTCCGTCGGCGTCTTCCGGCCCAACCCGGCGACGGTCTCGGTCTCGATCAGTTCGTCGAACTCGAGGCCGATGCCCCGGACGTAGTCGACGATTTCGCGCCGGTGCTCCCGATCGAGTTCCAGGACGTTCGTATCGCGGACGTGGACGTGATAGCCGCGGCCGCCCGAGAAGACGATCTCGAGGTCCTCGAAGGCGAAGTCGTCCTCGAGGAAATCGAGCAGTCGGAGCAGGGCGTCCTTACACTGGGCGAGCATCTCGGCGTAGCTGTCCTCGCCGAGCGTCACACCCGGCAGGTGGTCGGCGTCGAGGTCGAAGACGAGATCCGCGGACTGCCAGTCTTTCTCGTGCATCGAACTCGCGCCCGGATCGCGAAAGCGCCCCGCCGAGAAGTAGACGTGGCGCGGGCGTTTCCGGACGAGGAACTCCGAGAGGTCGCCTAACTCGAGCAGCGAACGGTGGCGGACCATGGTCGTGTCCGGGCCCTCCGTCCAGGGGATGAACCCCCACTCGCGTTCGTTGGCCGCGGGCGGCGGCGTGATCGCTGTCCGTCGATAGTGATCGCGGAACCGGCCCCGCAGATAGGCCCTCGTTCGCTCCTCCATGCGCTTCGGGTAGTCGTCGGTGGTGGTGTATAACCCTGCCGAATGGGACGGAGTCGTGACTCAACTATGTATGACAACGCGACGCTCGACCCGACTCACCGACGGATCAGGTCGGAAATTCGGTCGGCGAGGCCGACGTCGGCGCCGAGTTTCAGGTAGTAGGCGTCGCCGCCGTCCTCGTAGTAGTTGTCGATCCGGCGCTTGATCTCGAAGCCGAGGTGTTCGTAGAACTGCAACGCGTTCTCGTTGCTCGTGCGGGCGTGACACGTGATCGTGTCGTGGTCGTCGGCCACGTGGGCGACGAGCCGTTTGCCGATCCCTTCACCGCGGTAGTCGGGGGAGACCGCCAGAAAGAGAATGTAGCCGTCGCGACGAACGGCGGCGAATCCGATGAGGTCGCCGTCTTGAACGTAACAGTGGACCGTCGACCGGCGATACGCGTCGGTAAAGAAGTCGTGTCGCTGTTTGAGCACATCCTCCTGACGGTTGATCTCCTCTTTTAGCTGCCAGGCTTCGTCGACGAAATCGTCGCTCCCCGGGGCGACGACGCGACTGTCGATGTTGACGCTCACTACCGTCACATACCATCGTCGTCAATATAATTCCACCGGCAGTCGATCCGCGGGAACGTCAGACGGAGCCGACATGTCCGTAACAGGTTCCGTTCGCGGGCGACTAGATCGCCGGCGACGCGGCCGAAACGACGGGCATAGAAGTCACGCCGGCGAACGGGCGATCAGATGGGGTTCGAACTGCGCGATCACACGGCCGATGTCGCGGTGGCGGCGACCGGACACTCGCTCGAGGCGGTCTTCGCCGCGGTCGCCGACGGCCTCGCGGCCGCGTCGTGCGACGAGATACCGGCCGAGACCGGCGACCGCTTTTCGCTCTCCGTGACCGCGGAGAGCCGCGAGGCGCTCCTGTTCGACTACCTCGACGAACTGATCTACCTGCGGGACACCCGCGCGGAACTGCCGGTCGACCACCGCGTCGACTCGATCGCCGGGCCGGCGTCGGGCGACAGATCGGGCGCGGACGACAGACCGGCGGAGTGGTACCTTGAGGCCAGCGCCCGCGGTGTCCCCCTTGACGCGGTCGACGCTCGCGAAGTGAAGGCGGTAACCTACTCGGAGATGCGCCTCGAGCGGGTTGGAGAGGACGAGGCCGGCGGCTGGGAGGCGTACGTCGTCTTCGATGTCTAACCCGAGACGCAACTGCTTGCATCAGCTCCGGTCGTCGTCGCAATCCGTCAATGAGACGGTCTCTCGGAGTCGCTGGCAAGACGAACATCTTTCATCGCCGGGGCTCGAGTCTCGAGTATGACCACTTTCGACGCAAACGGCATCACGTTAGAGCGGGTGCGCGAGCACGTCTGGGAGATTCCACAGGAGGGCGACATGCGCGCCCCCGCACGGGTGCTGGCGAGCGAAGCACTGCTCGAGGAGATTAAAGAGGACAAGAGCCTCGAGCAGATCAAAAACACGACCCACCTGCCCGGCATCACCAACCACGCGATCTGTATGCCCGACACCCATCAGGGCTATGGCTTCCCGGTCGGCGGGGTCGGCGCACTCGATGCCGAAGACGGCTGTATTTCGCCGGGAGCGGTCGGCTACGACATCAATTGCGGCGTCCGGATGATGCGGACGAACCTGACCTACGACGAGTTGCAGGGCCGCGAGGAGGAACTCGTCGACTCCCTCTTCGCGAATATCCCGTCGGGGCTGGGCGGCGGCGGCATCGTCGAACCCGGCATCGACGCCGTCGACGAGATCCTCGCCCGCGGCGTCGACTGGGCGCTCGAGAACGGCCACGCCGTCGAGGAGGACCTGTTACACTGCGAGGACGAAGGGATGCGCGAGGGCGCGGCCCCCGAAAAGGTGAGCCAGAAGGCCAAGGACCGCGGGAAGAACCAGATCGGCTCGCTGGGCTCGGGCAACCACTTCCTCGAGGTCCAGCGCGTGACCGACGTCTTCGATTCGGGCGTGGGAGAAGCCTACGGGCTCGAGGAAGACCAGATCGTCGTGTTGATCCACTGTGGCTCCCGCGGACTGGGCCACCAGACCTGCAACGACTACCTGCGGAAGATCGAGCAGCAACACAAGGGGCTGTTGGATCAGTTGCCCGACAAGGAACTCGCGGCCGCGCCCGCTGGCTCACAACTCGCCGAGGACTACTACGGCGCGATGAACGCGGCGATCAACTTCGCGTGGGTCAACCGCCAGCTGATCATGCACCGCACGCGGCAGGTCTTCGAGCGCGTCTTCGACCGCTCGTGGGAGTCCATGGACATGCACCTGCTGTACGACGTGGCCCACAATATCGCGAAGAAAGAGACCCACACGGTGAACGCTGACGGCGACGAACGCGAACTTTACGTCCACCGGAAGGGTGCGACGCGGGCGTTCCCCGCGGGCCACCCCGAAGTCCCCAAAGCCTACCGCGATGTCGGCCAGCCGGTGATCATCCCCGGCAGCATGGGCGCGGGCAGCTACGTCCTCCGCGGCGGCGAGAACTCGATGGACCTCACCTTCGGCTCCACCGCCCACGGTGCGGGGCGGCTGATGAGCCGTACGCAGGCCAAAAACGAGTACTGGGGTGGCGACGTTCAGCAAGACCTCGAGGACCAGCAGGCGATTTACGTGAAGGCCCAGTCCGGTGCCACGATCGCCGAGGAAGCGCCGGGGGTCTACAAGGACGTCGACGAGGTCGTCCGCGTCTCCGACGAGCTAGGGATCGGCGACAAGGTCGCGCGGACGTTCCCCGTGTGTAACATCAAGGGGTGATCGATCGAGGCCATCGGTTCCGGTCGTTCGAGCCCTACTTCAGCCGGTACGGACTCTCGTTGTCTCCGCCGTCATCCTCGCCGTCGTTTCTGTCGCCCTCGTACGGTTTTCTCGCGGTGATCGTCACCGTCGCTTCGGGGTCGTCCTCGTCGGCCCACGGGCTGTCGTAGGCCGAAATCTCGAGGTCGGTCACGTCCCATCCTTCCTCCTCGACGAGTTCTACGAGGCGACGCTGGTCTGCGAGCATGTCCTCGTCCATACCGTTTCCTTCGAGCGTGGACGGGGTAGGTCTTCCGCCGGCCGGTGGCTGACGCGGGTCACTCGCGTTCGTCGCTCCCAGCGGTTTCGCCGACGTCGATCACCTCCTCGACGAGCGTGCGGTGTGCGCGCCGGAGCCGCTCGGAGAGCGCCTGATGGGAGATACCGAGTTCGTCCGACAACCCGTCCATGTCCATCCCGCGCGGAATCTCGTAGTAGCCGCGCTCGAGGGCCGCGACCAGCGTCTCGTACTGCGGCTCGGTGAGCCCGAACCGGTCATGGCGGTTCTCCTCGAGTCGGTGAATCTTCTGAATCTCGACGCTCAATCCCGCTTCGGTCGCGAAGTCGTAGGTCCGGGAGAGCGCCTCCCGTTCCGGGAAGAGGACGCGGAATCGCCACTGTTTGCCCTCCACGTGCGCATCGAGGACCGTCGCCCGTTCCTCGGTCAGCAGGTGGAGGATGACGGTCACGTCGTCCACCCAGTTCATCCGGTAGAGACACTCGTCGCCGAGGTTCGTCAGCCGTTCTGCCGCCTCGACGCTGGGGTCGTCCGCCAGCGCGTCGTCGACGGTCTCGAGCGTCGATTCAGAGCCCGAAAACCAGACGTAGGGCATGACGTGACCCGGGTCGTACGCGACGACGCGTTCGATCTCGATCTCGATGTCGAGGTCGTCCGTCGCCTCGAGCGTGTGCCGGAGCGCGAACGCCGCGGCGGGCACGGCGAGTTCGGCGATGGTACTCATGTGACTCCTCATCACGCGGACGACCAAGAGTGTCCGACTCCGCTGAACCCCGGCGTTCTCGTTCCCGTTCCATCGTTGCACCGCGCTGACAGCATTCGGAACCGAAATCGGTTACGACCCCGTCAGATTCCCGGCGTGCTTAAGCGGATCCGGCTGCAACTCGGTAGCATGCTCACCGACGACTTCGGGCGGGAGGTCTCTGGGGTTCGCGTCTCCCTCACCGATCGGTGTAACTTCGACTGCGTCTACTGTCACAACGAGGGGCTCGGCGACACCCGCGGGCCGATGGACCCACAGGACGACGAGATGTCGACCGACGATGTCGTCCGGTTCCTCGAGGTCGCCGCCGAGTTCGGGGTCGACGCGGTCAAGTTCACCGGTGGGGAGCCGATGCTCCGGCAGGACTTAGCGGAGATTATCGAACGCACGCCCGATCAGATGGAGGTCTCGCTGACCACGAACGGGACGTTCCTTCCCGGGCGAGCCGAGGACCTCGTCGACGCCGGCCTCGAGCGAGTCAACGTCTCCCAGGACGCGCTCGATCCGGAGGACTTCGCCGCGGTGACCAAAAGCGGAGCCTACGAGAAGGTCCTCGAGGGGGTCGACGCGGCGCTCGAGGCGGGCTTAGATCCGGTCAAACTCAACATGGTCGTCTTCGAGCACACGGCGGGGTACGTGCCGGAGATGGTCGACCACGTCGCGGCAAACGACGGGCTCCAGCTGCAGTTGATCGAGTACATGCCCGAACTGACGGGCAAGCCGGAGTGGAACATCGACATCCAGCGGGTTCACGACTGGCTGGCCGAACAGGCCGACGAGATCGAACACCGCGAGATGCACGATCGCAAGCGATACTGGGTCAGCGACGGATCGACCGATGCGGCCGATGCCGGACCGGACGCCGCCGGCCGCGGGATGGTCGAAATCGTCGACCCCGTCGAGAACCCCACCTTCTGTGCGAACTGCCATCGCGTCCGCGTGACTCACGAGGGCTATCTCAAAGGTTGTCTCAACCGCAACGACGACCTCAAAACGATGGGTGAGATGACCAAGCCGGAGATCCGCGAGGCGTTTCGAGACGTCGTCGCCAACCGGGTGCCCTACTACGGCGAGTACATGATCCAAAACGACGAGGGCGAGTGGGAGATCAACGAGAAGTACATCGAGGAGTACGCCGGAGCCTGATTCGGATTCGTTTTCGGGTGCCGACTCGAGTCGAATCTCCGGGACTCGAGCGGGGCAGAGTACGAGAGAGAAACACACGATCGGCCGCCACCTTTCGTTGCCCTTAAGTAGAAGACGGGGGTAGGACCGAGTGCGTTACGTGTAGGGGAGCGATCCCCGAGTCCGCAAGGGCGACGATAGACCGACGGTGTTGTGGTAGCCAAGCGGCCCAAGGCGCATGGTTGCTAACCATGTGGCGTCAAGCCTCCGGGGTTCAAATCCCCGCCACAACGTCGGACATTTGCTGGCGCTTTCCCGCCAGTCAATTTGCAACGCGCGCAGACCAGACACAGATATACGACACATGAGCGCCGAAGAACCTCAAGAACAAGAAGACGACGAAGATCTTCGATACTTCGTCCGCATCGGGCAAACCGACCTCGATGGGACGAAGTCCGTCGAGCGCTCGCTCTCGGAGATGAACGGGATCGGTCGCCGAACCGCCCGGCTCATCGCCGAGGAAGCGGGTGTCGACCGAACGGCGACGTTCGGCCGACTCGACGACGACGTCATCGATGGCGTCATCGAGGTCGTCGAGAACTACGCTGACGAAGTCCCCGACTGGCTCAACAACCGACAGGACGACTTTTACAGCGGTGAGACGACCCACGAGATCGGCAACGATCTCCAGTTGACTCGACAGCACGACATCAACCGGATGAAGATGATCGACTCCTACAAGGGCACGCGCCACAAGCGCGGCCAGAAGGTTCGCGGTCAGCGAACCAAGTCCACCGGCCGAACGGAGGGCACTATCGGAGTCAACGTCGAAGAGATCCGCGAAGAACAGGCCGAGGAGGCCGCCGCCGAAGAAGAAGAGGACGAGGGTGAATAATGCCACTCGGCACTGACACCAAGCAATACGAAACGCCGAACCACCCCTACCAGGGTGAACGCATCGCAAGCGAGCACTCCCTCGTCGACCGCTACGGTCTCAAGAACAAGGAAGAGCTCTGGCGAGCACAGTCCGAGCTTCGCTCCTACCGGCGCGAGGCCCGAGAACTGCTCGGTCAGGCCCAGGACGACGAAACCGTCATCCGCCGCTCCGAGGAGTTCCTCGGTCGGCTCAAGCGCGTCGGCATCCTCGACGAGACCGACGAACTCGGCGACATCCTGTCGCTCGAGATCGAGGACGTCCTCGAGCGCCGACTCCAGACGGTCGTCTACCGCTCCGGACTGGCGAATACGGCCCAGCAGGCCCGCCAGTACATCACGCACGGACACATCATCGTTGACGGCCAGCGCCACCGCGTTCCGTCCTACGTCGTCGACATCGACGAGGAGGATCTGGTGGCCTTCGACGAGAACAGTCCGCTCGCGGACGAACTCCACCCCGAACGCGCGGAGGGTCAATAACATGAGTCAGGACGACGAGAAATGGGGCATTGCCCACGTACACGCATCGTTCAACAACACCGTCATGACCGTGACCGACCTCACGGGCGCGGAGACGATCGCCAAGTCCTCCGGTGGGACGGCGGTCAAGCAGAACCGCGACGAGGCGTCGCCGTACGCGGCCATGCAGATGGCCGAGTCCGTCGCCGAAGAGGTCAAAGCGGCCGGCATCACGGGCCTGCACGTTCACGTGCGCGGCCCCGGTGGCAACCTCCAGAAGTCCCCCGGTCCGGGCGCGCAGGCGACGATTCGCGCGCTCGCCCGCTCGGGCATCGAGATCGGGCGCATCGAGGACGTCACGCCGATCCCCCACGACGGATCGCGCGCTCCGAAAGGCAAGGGCGGCTACTAGATCATGACTGAGGAGTACGACGTCGAGTTCGTCGAACGCGAGGATCGTGAAGCACGGTTCCTCATTCGCGGCGTGACACCCGGGTTCGCCAACGGCATCCGTCGAGCGATGGTCGCCGACGTGCCGACGATGGCCGTCGACACCGTCCGGTTCGTCGAGAACTCGTCGGTCATGTTCGACGAGCAACTCGCGCTCCGAATGGGACTCGTCCCGCTGACGACACCGCCGGTCGGCGAGTTTGGCGAAGACGAGACCGTCACGCTCTCGATCGACGTCGAAGGGCCGGCGACCGCCTACTCCGGCGACCTCGTCTCCGAGGACGACCTCGTCCAACCCGCGGACGACAACGTCCCGATTATCGAACTCAAAGACGGCCAGCGCCTCGAGGCCGAGGCGGATGCGGTCGTCAACCGCGGGAAGAACCACGCCAAACACCAGGGCGGGGTCGCAGTCGGTTACCGACACCTCCAGCGCGTGGAGGTCGACGGTGACCTCCCCGAGTTCGAGGACGAAGAGAGCCGGATCATCCGTGGCGTCATTGAGGACGACGGCGAACTCGTTGCAACGAGCGAGTTCGACCACGACCTCTCGAATCGCTATCCGGGCAAGGAGGTCCGGGTCGAGGACGTGCCAAACGCCTTCGTCTTTCACGTGGAGACGGACGGCTCGTTCCCGATCGAGGAGCTCGCGACGCGGGCCGCGGACACGATCGCGGCGCGTGCGACTGAACTCGAAGACGCAGTACAGCTGTAGATATGAACCGACGCCCCCAACCCAATTCGGGCACGCCGCTCGCCGATGCCGTGAGCCACGAGACCGGCGATCGCGTGTCCACTGGAATCGAAAGGGGTTTGAAGGGGCGACGGGTAGACGGAAGTGCGAGCAGGGATAGCCAAGTCAGGCCAACGGCGCAGCGTTCAGGGCGCTGTCTCGTAGGAGTCCGCAGGTTCAAATCCTGCTCCCTGCATCACTTCTCTACTGTCGACCGACAGTCCGTCTCCGACAGCTCGCAGATCGACTGCGAGCACCGCGGACACGTCGGCCGTCAGGGCAACAATTTCGATTCCATCGTCGACGGCGCAGTTCCTCGCGTCGTCGATCAGTTAGCAGTTGGAGGATACCAATGAGTAGCAAGACTAATCCGAGGCTCAACGATCTTATCGCCGAGCTGAAGTCGACGTCCCGCGAAACGGACGCCGGCATCTGGCGAGACGTTGCGGATCGACTCGAGAAGCCCCGGCGCACCCACGCTGAGGTGAACCTGGGCCGCATCGAGCGGTACGCACGCGAAGAAGAGACTGTCGTCGTTCCCGGCAAAGTGCTGGGCTCCGGCGCACTACAGAAAAACGTCACCGTCGCCGCCGTCAAGTTCTCCTCGTCCGCAGAGACGAAGATCGAACAGGTCGGCGAGTCGGTCACCCTCGAGGAAGCCCTCGAGGACAACCCCGAAGGGTCTAACGTCCGGGTGATTCGATGAGTCTCGCAGAGTTCGACGCAGATCTCGTCGTCGACGCACAGGACTGTATTCTCGGCCGGGTCGCAAGCGAAGTCGCCCAGCGCGCGCTGGACGGCGACCGCGTTGCGATCGTCAACGCCGAGGACGCGGTCATCACCGGCGACGAAGACGACATCTTCGAGACGTACCGCACGCGGCAAAACCTGGGCTCGGACCGCGGGCCGTACTACCCCAAACGACCGGACATGATCTTCAAGCGGTCCGTTCGCGGGATGCTGCCGTACAAGAAAACGCGTGGCCGCGAGGCACTCGACAGCGTCCGCGTCTACGTCGGCAACCCCTACGAGAACGACGACGACCACGAGTCGGAGGTCCTCGAGGGGACGTCGCTGGATCGACTGTCGAACATCCGCTTCGTCCACCTACACGAAGTGTCCGAACAGTTAGGTGCTAACGTCACATGGTAACCAACACGAGTGGCAAGAAAAAGACGGCCGTCGCTCGCGCTACGGTGCGCGAAGGCGAGGGTCGAGTTCGAATCAACTCCCAGCCCGTCGAACTGGTCGAACCCGAGATGTCCCGGCTCAAGATGCTCGAGCCGTTCCGCATCGTCGGCGACGACCTGCGCGGCGAGATGGATATCGACGTTCGCGTCGAGGGTGGCGGCATCAGCGGCCAGGCAGACGCCGTCCGCACCGCCATCGCGCGCGGCATCGTCCAGCACACGAACGACGCCGAACTCCGCGACGCGTTCATGGAGTTCGACCGGTCGCTGCTGGTCAACGACGTCCGCCAGTCCGAACCGAAGAAATGGGGCGGCCCGGGCGCTCGGGCGCGCTACCAGAAGTCCTACCGCTGAGGTGATTCAAGCATGATGGTACCGGTCCGGTGTTTCACCTGTGGCAACGTCGTCGCCGAACACTGGGAGGAGTTCGACGAGCGAGCCAACGAGGGCGACGAGGACCCCGAAGAGGTTCTTGACGAACTCGGCGTCGAGCGCTACTGCTGTCGGCGCATGCTCGTCAGTCACAAGGACCTCGTCGACGTCGTCTCCCCGTACCAGTAACAATGCAACAACAACAGCACAACCGCTACGAGAAGGCACGCATCCTCGGCGCTCGAGCGCTGCAGATCTCCTACGGCGCGCCGGTGCTGACCGAGACCGAGCAGACCCAACCGATCCTCATCGCCGCCGAGGAGTACGACGCTGGCGTGTTGCCGTTTACCGTCAAGCGGGGGTACGACAGGAAATGACGCTTATCACCGACATCCGGCTGCGTCGGATCCTCGACTCCCGAGGCAATCCGACGGTCGAGGCCGATGTCGTAACCGAGAGCGGCGGCTTCGGCCGTGCCGCGGCACCGAGCGGTGCCAGTACCGGCGAGTACGAGGCCGTCGAGCGGCCGCCGGGCGAGGCGATCGCCGCGGCCCGGGAACACGCCGTTCCCCGGCTCGTCGGTGAGGTCTACGCGGGCAACCAGCGCGATGTCGATGCCGCACTGCACGCCGCCGACGGCACCGACGACTTCTCGGAGATTGGTGCCAACAGCGCGGTCGCGATCTCGATGGCCGCCGCGAAGGCCGGTGCCGACGTGCTCGGTGCTCCGCTCTTTCAGCATCTCGGCGGGACCTTCCGTGGCGAGAACTTCCCGATTCCGCTCGGGAACGTCGTCGGCGGCGGCGAACACGCCGCCGACGCGACCGACATTCAGGAGTTCCTCGCCGCACCCGTCGGCGCGCCGAGCGTCGCCGACGCCGTCTTCGCGAACGCGGCCGTCCACGCCGCCGTCGCAGACCTACTCGAGGAACGCGACGTTCCGTGTGGCAAGGGCGACGAGGGCGCATGGGCACCGTCGATCGACGACGGCGAGGCGTTCGACGTCGTCGCCGAGGCGGTCTCGATGGTTCAGGACGAGGTCGGTTTCAACATCGGCTTCGGACTGGACGTCGCCGGCGCGGAGCTGTACGATTCCGTGTCCGGAACGTACGAGTACAGCGACGTGAGCCGCGACACCGACGAACAGATCGAGTACATCGCCGAGTTGGTCGAGGAGTACGACCTCGTCTACGTCGAGGACCCGCTCGATGAGGACGATTACGACGCCTTCGCCGACCTCACGGACGAAGTCGGCGACCAGACGCTGATCTGTGGTGACGACCTGTTCGTCACGAACACCGATCGGCTCATCGAGGGAATCGATCGCGGCGCGGCAAACAGCATCCTGATCAAGCCAAACCAGATCGGGACGCTGACGGACGCCTTCGACGCGATCGAACTCGCGACGGAGAACGGCTACGACTCGGTCGTCTCCCACCGGTCGGGCGAGACCGAAGACGCGACGATCGCACACCTCGCCGTTGCGACCGACGCGCCCTTCATCAAGACGGGTGCCGTCGGCGGCGAGCGAACTGCAAAGCTCAACGAGCTCATCCGAATCGCAGACGACGCGACATGACAGAGAACGACGCAACCCAGGAAGGGCTCGACGCCGCCGAGGAGGCGATCGACGAGGAGCCAGCCGAAGGGGCTGGCCCCGCCGCCGACGCCGACGACGTCGAGCCAGTAGACGAACAGCCCGCCGACGCCGAGGGATCGCCCGCGGCCGACGCAGAACAAGCCGACGACGCCGAGGACGACGCCGGTCCGACCCTCGACGACGACGTGATGTCCGACGAGGAAGCGGACCTGTTGATCCCCGTCGAAGACTACCTCGGCGCTGGCGTCCACATCGGGACCCAGCAGAAGACCGAGGACATGGGCCGGTTCATCCACCGCGTCCGGACCGACGGGCTCTACGTGCTCGACGTCTCGAAGACCGACGGCCGTATCCGCACGGCCGCGGACTTCCTCGCGAACTACGACCCCGAGCAGATTCTGGTCACGTCCTCACGCCAGTACGGCCGGTTTCCGGCGGAGAAGTTCGCCGACGCCGTGGGCGCTCGCGCCCGCACCGGTCGCTTCATCCCGGGCACCCTGACGAACCCGAAGTACGACGGCTACATCGAGCCGGACGTGCTCGTCGTCACTGACCCGATCGGCGACGCCCAGGCCGTCAAGGAGGCTATCACGGTCGGCATCCCGGTCATCGCGATGTGTGACTCCAACAACCAAGTCAGTAACGTCGACCTCGTCGTCCCGACGAACAACAAGGGTCGCAAGGCTCTCTCGGTCGTCTACTGGCTGCTCGCCAACGAGGTCCTCGACCGACGCGGCGCAGAGCCGTCCTACTCGCTCGAGGACTTCGAGAGCGGCGTCTAACGCGTTCGATATTGATACTGTTCGTTTTCTCACGACGTTTGCGCGCCCAGCGGTGCGTTCGGCGTTCGAAGCGGGTCTGACACTACGTTTGAGGAGGCAAGCGTCGCAGTTACTGTGCCAACTGACAGCTCCCCACAAGGTTTACCGTGTGATAGAAAGGTAATGATCGTATGGATAGGTCACGGTCACACGTCGCTGACGATACGATTCGTCGGTGGGACCGCGCGTTTACTGCACTCTCGGCCGAACCGCGACGGCAGGTCGTCAGGTCGTTGATCGATGTCGCCGCCGGCGAGTCCATCCGGTTGCCCGAGGCCGTCTCGAACTCGAGCATGGCGACGGAGTTCGATCAGTTGCGGATTCGATTGCGCCACCACCACCTCCCGCTGTTAGCGGAGGCGGAGCTCGTCCAGTGGGAGGACGATCCGTTGCGCGCCTACCGCGGTCGCGATTTCGAGGAAGTAAGTGTTATCATCGAGAGCCTGTATGCGAACGCCGACGAGATTCCCGATCGGTTGGTCAGTGGCTGTCGGACCCTCGAGCGGAAACGCGAGAGCAGTAGTTCGGAGTGTGGGCTGAGCGGGTAATTCCGCCGCGAGACGCTGTGTTCTGCGATCGGGTGTACAGTGACATTCAAGAGCGACTAGAGCGCTGAGCACAGCCCGGAGTGGTGGCCAGTATCTGGTTACGACGCGGCCGCCTCGAGCAAATCGTCGATCAGTTCAGCGGCGTCGGCGGCCGTCGCGCCGAAAACGTAGGTCGCGGGTTCGATCCCGAACGCGCCGCGGTGGTAGGCGACGCGGGGGACCGTTCCGCGGTCCGCGAACTGGCGACGGAGGTGTGCGCCGCGGTCTTCGTAGTCGGCGTCGAACTCAAGTGGGTCGAGTCCGCGTTTTCGGGCGGCCTCGAGCAGGTCGTCGTCGGTGGCGATGTTGATAGCGCCCCGGACCTCGGGTTCGACGGCATTCGCGGCGATGACCGCCGTCGCGACGTGTTTCGACGCGCCGAACTCCGGATTCGCCGGGATCTCAATGCGACCGCCCATGGCGTAGATCCGGCCGGGGATCGCGGCCACGTCGGTTTCGTCACGGGGATCCGGCAGGCACATGCCGACGTTCGTCCCGACGTTCGGCACGGCGTCGACCATGCCGGGAATCGAGGCGAGGGTCCGTGTGGCAGTGCGGACGTTCGCGAGCACGTCCCGTTCGGCCCGCACGTCGGGGTCGAGTCCGCGAACACAGAGATCACAGCCCAGTCCGCGCAGTTCAGGCATCTCCTCTTCGTGGAGTTCGCAGATGGGGCCCCGATCCTCGAGGCTGCGGACGAGCGAGAGGAGTTCGGCGAGGGCGTCGTAGCCGTCTAACTCGCCGCTCGCGAGGCCGTCCGCGATGCGTTCGACGGTCGCGACGGTTTCGGGGTCGTTCCGGAACCGGTCGTCGCCGCCGCTTTCGCCGCCGACGTACTTGCTGACGGCGGCTTGGGTCACGCCGAGTTCGTCGGCGATCTCCCGTTGGGTCAGGCCGCGCTCGGCGAGTCGGACGGCCAGCATCGCCCGTACCGTCGGCAGGAACCGATCGACGACGAGTTCACTCGGCAAGACGAGCGACATACGACCGAGGTTCGACTGCAGGCACATAAGTCCCCTCTGCCGGCACGGGATCGGTCGACTGTCCGAGGACGGTCGCCGGCGGGTGGCAACAACGACAAAGATAGCTATTAACCGTCGTCGGACGAACGGCCGGGCATGACACTCTCGAGCGCTCCCGGGAAGGTGTATCTGTTCGGGGAGCACGCAGTGGTTTACGGCGAGCCCGCCGTTCCGTGTGCGATCGAGCGACGGGCACGGGTCGAGGCGACCCAACGGGACGACGGCCGCCTCCGAGTCAACGCTGAGGATCTCAGCCTCGACGGGTTCACCGTCGAGTACGGCGCGACTGCGGACAGCCGTCCCGACGTTGACGTACCGGAGTCGCTGGTGACGGCGGCGACACAGTACGTCGACGGCGCGATCGAGCAGGTCCGGGCGGTCACCGGCGAGGACGACGCCGGCTTCGACGTCACGATCGAGAGCGACATCCCGCTGGGTGCCGGACTCGGCTCCTCGGCGGCGGTCGTCGTCGCCGCCATCGACGCTGCGACCCGCGAACTCGGCGTCACGCTCGAGCCCGAGGAACTCGCGGAGCGGGCCTATCAGACGGAGTCACAGGTCCAAGAGGGACAGGCTTCGCGGGCCGACACGTTCTGTTCGGCGACCGGCGGTGCGGTCCGCGTCGAGGGCGACGACTGCCGCTCGCTCGAGGCTCCGGACCTGCCGATCGTGATCGGGTTCGACGGCGGCGCGGGGGACACCGGCCGATTGGTTGCGGGCGTCCGCTCCCTGCGCGAGGAGTACGATTTCGCGGCCGACACGGTCGAAGCGATCGGGGACATCGTCCGGAACGGCGAGGACGCGCTCGCCGACGGCGACGTCGAGGAGATCGGGCGGCTGATGGACTTCAATCACGGCCTCCTCTCCGCGCTCGGCGTCTCCTCGCGCTCGCTCGATACGATGGTCTGGGCGGCCCGGGACGCGGGTGCCCACGGCGCGAAGCTCACCGGGGCCGGCGGCGGCGGTTGTATCGTCGCGCTCGACCCCACCGAAGAGACGGAGACCGGGCTGTCCTTTACGCCGGGCTGTGAGGACGCCTTCCGCGCGGAACTCGCCGAAACCGGGGTGAAGCGGCTCGAATGATCGTCTTGAAACTCGGTGGGAGCGTCATCACCGAGAAGGACCGCCCGGAAACCCTCGACGGCGCGGCCCTCGAGCGAGCGGCCGACGCGATCGCCGCGGCGCTCGACGCCGGACTCGAGAATCTCGTGATCGTCCACGGCGGCGGGAGTTTCGGCCACCACAACGCCAGCGAACACGGCATCAGCACGACTGCTGGGACCCGCGACGCGAGCGCGGCGCTCGACGTCCACGGTGCGATGAAAACGTTGAACCAGTTCGTCTTGAGCCGCCTGCTCGACCGCGATGTGGACGCGGTGCCAGTCCACCCGTTCTCGGCGGCCCACCGGGATGGCGCGGGGCAACTCAGCCTGCCGACCGGCCAGATCGAAACGATGCTCGGCGAGGGGTTCGTCCCGGTCATCCACGGCGACATGATCGCCCACGCCGGCGCGGGCGCGACCGTGATCAGCGGGGACGAACTGGTCGCGGCCCTCGCTCGCGCCCTCGAGGCCGACCGGGTCGGCCTCTGCTCGACGGTCCCCGGCGTGTTAGACGACGATAATGCGGTAATCGACCGGATCGGCGACTTCGAGACCGTCGCCGACGTGCTGGGGGCCAGCGACGCGACGGACGTAACCGGCGGGATGGCCGGCAAGGTGCAGACGTTGCTCGAACTCGAGGCCGAGGCGTCGATCTTCGGGCTCGAGGCGCTCGCCTCGTTCCTCGAGGGCGAGAATCCGGGGACGACGATCGACTGAGCCCGTCGCGACCGCTCGCACTCACTCTCTTTTGACCGGTAGAACTGCGAGAACTGGCGGTATTCGGGAAGCGTTCGAAATCCGGCGGCAGCTCAGCGGGTCCAGAACCCGCCGGTAAACATGACGAGCACGGGAATAATCTCGAGGCGACCGATCCACATCAGGAAGATCATCAGGAGCTTCGAGGGGATCGGGAAGTCCAGATAACTGCCGAACGGACCGAGGAATCCGAATCCGGGACCGATGTTCCCGATCGTGGCGAGGCTCGCGCTGAACGCCTCGAGCGGCGTTATGTTGTCGATGGCGGCGACGCGGCTGGCGTCGAGTGCGATGAGCAGCGTCGCGATCGCGAAGATGAGGAGGTACATGAACGTAAAGCCGAGCACGCCGCGAATGGCGTCCTCGTCGACGACGTTGCCGGCGAGCCGGATCGGGCGGACAACCTCGGGATGGGAGGCCGTAAACAGCTCTCGACGGAGTACCTTGAAGACGATCAGCCACCGGACGACCTTGACGCCGCCGCCGGTCGAGCCGGCACAGCCGCCGACGAGCATGGCAAAGAGAAGGACGATTCTGCCCGTCGAATTCCAGTCGGCGAAGTCACTCGTCGCGTAGCCGGTCGAGGTCAGCAGCGACGCGATCTGGAACGCGCTCTGTCGCAGCGAGTTCTCGAGGACCCCGTCGGTCACGCCGCCGAGGTCGCCGAGCGCCGGCGCGGCACCGGTATAGAGGACCCCGGCGAGGAGAACGGTCAGCGCACCGATCGCGCCGATATAGGCACGAAACTCCGAGTTGCGGACGAATCGATGCCCCTCCCCGCTGAAGACGTGCCAGAACAGGGCGAAGTTCATCCCCGCGATGATCATGAACGGGATTGCGGTCCACTGGACGATCGCGGAGAACGCCGCGACGCTGTCGGATTCCGGCGAGAACCCGCCCGTCGGCAGGGTCGTGAACCCGTGGGCAATGGCATTGTAGAGGTTCATTTCGGGTGCCATCCCCGCGAGGTGGAGCCCGTAGAGAATGGCCATGTACACGATGGTAAAGGCGAAGTAGACGAGCCAGAGGATCCGCGCGGTTTCGGCGATTCGCGGCGTGAGCTTCTGTAGCTCCGGCCCCGGCGCTTCCGACTCGACGAGCTGTGCGCCGCTGACGGCGATCTCCGGCAGGATCGCGACCATCAACACGATGATCCCCATCCCGCCGAGCCACTGGGTGAGCTGTCGCCACATCATCACGGCATGCGAGTGGCGCTCGAGGGAAATCTCGCTGAGCACCGTCGCTCCGGTCGTCGTGAACCCGGACATCGACTCGAACAGGGCGTTGACGGGATGGGCGAGCGTCGATTCGGTCCCCCAGCCCGCGAGCACGTACGGCACCGCGCCGATGATCGCGACGGCCAGCCACGAAATCGCCACGAACAACATCGCCTCACGGACCTCCAAGTCCGGCTCGGGACTGAGTCGCTCGAGGCCGTGGCCGACGGCGACCGTCAGCGCGATCGTCGCGACGAACGGGAACGCGGGATCGCCGTAGATGAGCGCCACGACGAGCGGGATCACCAGCGGGACGGAGAGGTACTTGAGGACGGTTCCGACCAGCGCCAGACTGGCCCGCCAATCAGTACGGAGCCGCATAGAACACCCCGATTTCGCAGTCACGTCTGGGCACGATATCTAACGGCATTTCGGCTCGGTCCTATTAATCCATCGTAAGCACCCGCCACCGCGACGATAATCGATCCCGGATCACTGCGAATCGTGGCGTCATTCGGACCGGTTCGGCGTGACTATCGTATCAATATAATTTGATAAGGGCCTATATACGAACGGCACGTATACTTATCTATGAGCGTTCGACCACCAAGCGTTCGTCACCCGCACTCGTTTTACGACGTGTTCAGCGTCGTTGCCGCAGCGGTGGCGATCATGGCCCTCGTCCTCGCAGTGCGATACGGGTCGGTCATCCGACTCGAGATGGTCGTCTTCATGGCGGCCGTCTTCCTGTGGGTCGGCTGGGCGATCGAACGGATTCTGGCCGAATCCGAAGCACGGTCGAAACGGCGTCGGCAGACGCCACCGTGGAAGTGACCTCGCGGTCGGCCCGTCGATAGCGGCCTGCGCGGTACCGGGGCGGAGACAGCTCGGCGGATTCGGACTCGAGATCGGGTCCCGATCGAGGTCAGTAAAGCGATATATTTTCAACGAATACCCGACAAGACCGACGTAATGTATATCGTCATCGTCGGTGCGGGCGATATCGGAATGCCCCTCATCGATATCGCGACCCGATCGGGCAACGAGGTCGTCGTCATCGAGAACGACCCCGAACGGGCGGATCACGTCGCCGGTGAGTACGACTGTCTGGTCCTGAACGACGATGCGACGGCCCACAATGCGCTTATCGACGCCGGAATCGAGAAAGCTGACGCCTTGATCAGCACAACCGATCGGGACCCGACAAACATCATGGTCTGCCTGCTCGGGCAGGAACACGAGGTCCCCACGATCGTCTCGGTGGTCCACGATCCCGAGCACATGAACGTGTTCCGCCAGATCGGCGTCAACACGATGGAAAACCCCCAAGAACTCATCGCCGAATACCTCTACCGAGCGGTCGCTCGCCCGGCGATCGTCGACTACATGCAGATCGGCGAACAAGCGGAGGTCTTCGAGATCCGGGTCACCGAAAACGCGCCGATCGCCGGGAAGACACTCATCGAGGCGGCGGACGAAGACCTCCTCTCCGAGGACGTCCTGATCGTCGCGATCGAACGCGATGGGCGAGAGCAACCGATCACGCCGCGCGGAGGGACAACGGTTCAGGCCGGCGATTTGCTCACCGTCTACTCGGCGTTCGGTGCCGATCCCGAACTCACGGACGTGTTCGGCCACCCCGAAGACCGGTTACGATGATGTCGGACACGCACGAGCGGGACACTGCTCTCGATCGACCGCACCGGACGGCCTCGAGCGAGCGGCCCTCGACTCGAGTGCGTGATCGACAGCGCGGTGCGAACTCGAGTCCATCGGGAGCGAGGAGAGAGACATGAACGAGGCGGTGGAAACGATCGGCCGGGACTTGGGGCGCATGTTTCAGGCACTGGCCGGTCTCCTGTTCGTCTCGACGCTCATTCCGCTGGTTTGGGGCGAGTACTACGCGATTCCGGCATTGGTCGTCTCCGGGCTGATTCCGTTCGCGATCGGCTACGCCCTGAGTTCACGGTTCCGGAAGGCGACCAGGCCCGGCAAACTTCACGGGATGATCATCGCCGCACTGGGGTGGTTCTGCGTCGCGATCTTCGGCTCGCTCCCCTTCGTCCTCATCGCGTGGACGGTCGAGTTCGCGCCGCCGATCCTCGGAGAGCCGTCACAGACATCGACGCTGGCGGCATTTACGAACCCGCTCAATGCGCTGTTCGAGAGCATGAGCGGCTTTACGGGCACCGGCCTGACGATGACCGACAACGAGGAGGTCCTGCCCCGAACCCTGCAGTGGTGGCGCTCGTTCATCGAGTGGGTCGGCGGCGTCGGCGTCATCGTCCTCACGACGGCGATCCTCGCTCGGCCGGGGAGCGGCTCGCTCACCCTCTACGAGAGCGAGGCTCGCTCGGAGCGGATCCATCCGAGCATCGTCTCGACGGTGCAGACGATCTGGTGGATCTTCATCCTGTTTACCTTCGTCTCGATCCTGCTGCTCTGGGTCGTCGGGATGCCGATCTGGGGCGCGATCAACCACGGGATGACCGGCCTCGCGACCGGCGGGTTCTCGATCACCGACAACTCGATCGCGACCTACGACAGCGCCGCCATCGACTTCGCACTCCTGCCGATCATGCTGCTCGGCAGCATCGCGTTCCCGGTCCACTACCTCATCCTGCAGGGCGACCTGCGGAACCTCTATGCCGACCTCCAGACCCGCTGGGTATTCATCTATATGGGGCTCGGAACGGCCCTGCTCACCGCGTTGGTGTACGTCGGCGACACGTACGACTCCCTGTTTACGGCGTTTCGGTACGGCTCGTTCCAGTTCGTCTCGGCGGCGACCTGTGCCGGCTTCCAGACCGCCGTCGACGCGACCAACGTGGCGCTCGGGCGCTGGCCGACCCAAGCTCAGCTCACCGTCTCCTTCGGGATGCTCATCGGCGGCGCGGCCGGGTCGACGGTCGGCGGGATCAAGCTGATCCGGGCGCTCACGCTGGTGAAGGGCATCCGGTTCCGGATCTCGGATGTCTTCTATCCCGAGACGGCCGTCCGCCGACTGCGGATCAACGGCCGCCGCCTCAACGAACAGGAGATGCGCCAGGAGTTCGAAGAAGCGGCGATCATCACCGCGCTCTGGTTGATCTTTCTCGGCATCGGCACGTTCGTGCTCCTCTTGCTGCTCCCGCAGGGCGAGTACACGCTCGAGAACGTGCTCTTCGAAGTCGCGAGCGCACAGGGTAACGTCGGCCTCTCTGCAGGGATCACCGGCCCCGAATCGCTGCCGACGCTCGGCAAGATCATGTTCCTCTTCAACATGTGGATCGGCCGCCTCGAGATCATTCCCGTCTTGGTGCTGTTACGAGCCGGCTTCCGCCGCGGAGGGCTCTACTGATGCGGGTCAGTGAGCTGCCGATCGTCGGCGACCTCCTCGAGTCGGGTGCCGAAGACCGGGTCTTCGATTCGCTCCTGCTCGTCGGCCCGCTGCTGATACTCGTAATCGCGGTCGCCGGCAGGTCGGCTCTGACGACGGGACTCGCCGCCGCATACGTCATGTTCTTCGTCGCGTACGTCCTCTACCGCGGCGTTCGCCACTGAATCGGTGGGTCGGAATCGAGAATCGGGTTCGGGAAGTAGGGGTCGAGATCGGGGGTCAGAGACTCGAGCGGTCGCGAATACTGGCCGAAACCAGATTCGTCTACCAGCTTTCTAGCAGTGATCGACTGTGTATATCGAGAGAAGACGAAGACAGAAGTCCTAAATCAGTTCGACGACCTCGTCGAGCGCGGCCGCGTCGACGAAGACGATGACGTGGTCGCCGGGCTGGACGACCGTGGACCCGCGCGGCGTGATGTGTTCGCCGCCCCGGGAGATCGCACCGATGACGACGCCGTCGGGGAGGTCGTTCGTCGCGGCGGCGATGTTCCGGCCGACGAGGACGCTCTCTTCCCCGACCTCGATCTCGATGACCTCCGCGCGGTCGTGCTCGAGCATCGCCACTTTCTCCGTGTTATCGGTTCGGGTAAAGCGGACGATTTCCTCGGCCGTCTCCTCGCGGGGGTTGATCGCGACATCGATGCCGACCGTCTCGAAGAGGTCGGCGTACTCGGGGTTCTCGATGATGGCGACGGTCCGATCGACGCCGAGCCGGTCGGCGAGCAGGGAGACAAGCAGGTTTTTCTCGTCGCTGTCGAGGGCGGCGATCACGACGTCGGCCTCGCCGACGTGTTCGCGGGCGAGGAACTCGGAGTTGGTCGCGTCGCTTTCCATGACCATCGTGTTCGGGAGCGCTTCGGCGACCTCGCGGGCCCGTTCGGGGTCGCGTTCGATCAGTCGCGGCCGGAACCCGTGGTCTTCGAACTCGCGAGCGGTCTGGAAGCCGATCTCGCTCGCGCCGACGATGACGACCTCTTCTGCCTCGTCCGGCGTGCAGGCGACCTCGTCGGCGAACTCGTTGATCGACTCCGGACTGCCGATCACGACGATCCGGTCCCCGCCCCGAATCACCGTGTCGCCTCTGGTGACGACCATTTCGTCGTCCCGGAAGATCGCGGCGAACGTGAGCGAATCGTAACAGTCGGCCTCGCTGACGGTCCGATCCGCGATCGGGCTGTCGGTCGCGATATCGAACTCGGCCATACGGACGAGCCCGCCGGCGAACGTATCGACGTCGTGAGCGCTTGGCAGGCCGGAAATACGGAATATCGCCTGCGCGGTCAGCAGGTCCGTACAGACCATGAAGTCGACGCCGAAGGCTCCCTGTGAGCCCTGCCACGTCTCGAGCAGCGTCCGGCGGCGGACCCGCGCGATGGTAAACACCTCGCTCGTCGCCTTCGCCGCGCCACAGACGACCGCGTTCGTCTCGTCGTTGTCCGTACAGGCGATGACGAGACTCGCCTGTTCGAGGCCGCCCTCGCGCAGCGTCTCGAGGTCGGTCCCGTCGCCACGGATCGTAAGCACGTCGAGCGAGTAGGTGAGCTCTTCGACGAGATCGGCGTCCTGATCGACGACGGCCACGTCGTGGCCGTCCTCCAGATTGGCGGCGATCGACCGGCCGACTTCGCCGGCTCCGACGATGATTACGTACACGACGATCCCTCCGAGAGCATGTTAGTGGCAATCGGTTTCGGAGCGACCGGCAAATGAATTGCGGTGTCAGAAGGATCCGGAGCGATCCCGCCGAGGTGCCCTGAGACGGCAATACGACCGACCTAACGGCGGACGAGCTAACCCACTGCGTTTTTAACACCCGGGCGTGTATGGGCCAGTAGCGAAACCCGCGGGCAAGTGCGTTCGGGGCTTGCGATGTCGCGAGCTATCGAAGACGGAACCGCCGTCGCACCGAGCGCATAGCGGGATGGCCGACGCGCTGCAAGACGCCGGGGCCGGACACGACTAGGCGTCCGCGGACCGTTTCGATGAGAGTCCATAGAGCGGCTTTCAGTGCTACGAACCATGGAAATCGAAATCGCAACCATTGGCGGCTACGAAGAAGTCGGACGGCAGATGACCGCCGTCCGCGCCGGCGACGACGTCGTCATCTTCGACATGGGTCTGAACCTCTCGCAGGTCCTGATCCACGACAACGTCGAAACCGAGCGGATGCACAGCCTCGACCTGATCGATATGGGCGCTATCCCCGACGACCGGGTCATGAGCGACCTCGAGGGCGACGTCAAAGCCATCGTGCCGACCCACGGCCACCTCGACCACATCGGTGCTATCTCGAAGCTGGCACACCGATACGACGCGCCGATCGTCGCGTCGCCGTTTACGATCGAGCTGGTCAAACAGCAGATCGAGAGCGAACAGAAGTTCGGCGTCGAGAACGACCTCGTCAAGATGGAGGCCGGCGAGACGATGTCGATCGGCGACCGCAACGAACTCGAGTTCGTCAACGTCACCCACTCGATCATCGACGCGATCAACCCGGTCCTCCACACGCCCGAAGGGGCTATCGTCTACGGCCTCGACAAGCGGATGGACCACACGCCCGTCATCGGCGACCCGATCGACATGGAGCGGTTCCGCGAGATCGGCCGTGAAGGCGAGGGCGTCCTCTGTTACATCGAGGACTGTACCAACGCGAACAAGAAGGGTCGTACGCCATCCGAGAGCGTCGCCCGCGAACACCTCCGCGATGTCCTCTACAGCATCGAGGACTACGACGGCGGCATCGTCGCGACCACCTTCTCGAGTCACATCGCCCGCGTGAAGAGCCTCGTCGAGTTCGCCGACGATATCGGCCGCCAGCCGGTCTTGCTCGGCCGCTCGATGGAGAAGTACTCCGGGACCGCCGAACGGCTCGACTTCGTCGACTTCCCCTCGGACCTGGGGATGTTCGGCCACCGCAAGTCCGTCGACCGCACGTTCAAGCGGATCATGAACGAGGGCAAGGAGAACTACCTGCCGATCGTCACCGGCCACCAGGGCGAGCCCCGCGCGATGCTTACCCGGATGGCTCGCGGCGAGACGCCCTACGAACTCGAGGAGGGGGACAAGGTCGTCTTCTCCGCTCGCGTCATTCCGGAACCGACCAACGAGGGCCAGCGCTATCAGGCCGAGAAACTGCTCGGCATGCAGGGCGCACGGGTCTACGACGACATCCACGTCTCCGGCCACCTCAACCAGGAGGGCCACTACGAGATGCTCGATGCGCTCCAGCCCGAGAACATCATCCCGGCCCACCAGGACATGAGCGGCTACTCGAGCTACGTCAACCTCTGTGAGAGCGAGGGCTACAAGATGGGTCGAGACCTTCACGTCACACGCAACGGCAACCTCATCCAACTAGTCGACTGATATGACGAGTCCCGAGGCACGCGAAGAGGCGGTGCTCGAGGCGATTCGGCAGCGCCGCGAGCGGGTTAACGAAGCGATTCCAGAGGAGTTACCGATCCAGCGGCCCGAACGGCTCTACGAGGCCTCCCGATACCTCCTGGACGCGGGCGGCAAGCGACTGCGGCCAGCAGTGCTCCTGACGACCGCGGAGGCACTGACCGATACCGAGCCGCTGTCGGGCGAGTACCGGTCGTTTACCTCGCTCCAGCAGGGCCACGCGGTGGACGTGATGGCCGCCGCGGTCAGCGTCGAGGTCATCCAGTCGTTTACCCTGATCCACGACGACATCATGGACGACGACGACCTCCGGCGCGGCGTCCCCGCCGTTCACAAGGAATACGACCTCGAGACGGCCATTCTCGCGGGCGATACGCTCTACTCGAAGGCCTTCGAGATCATGCTCGAGACCGGCGCGGAGTCGGACCGCATCGTCGAGGCCTTAGACGTACTCGCGACCACCTGCACGAAGATCTGCGAGGGTCAGTCGCTCGATGTCACGTTCGAGGAACGGATCGACGTTTCGCCGGACGAATACCTCGAGATGGTCGAGCAGAAGACGGCCGTGCTGTATGCTGCCTCGGCGTCGCTCCCAGCGATATTGCTGGGGGCCGACGAGGAGACGATCGACGCGCTCTATGGCTACGGACTCGACATCGGCCGCGCGTTCCAGATCCAGGACGACGTGCTCGATCTGACGGTGCCGAGCGAGCAACTCGGCAAACAGCGCGGTAGCGACCTCGTCGAGAACAAACAGACGCTGATCACCGTCCACGCCCGCGAACAGGGCGTCGACGTCGACAATCTGGTCGACACCGACGACGTCGATGCGGTCACCGAGGCCGAGATCGACGACGCCGTCACCGAACTCGAGGCCGCCGGGTCGATCTCCTACGCCAACGAAACGGCCCAGGACCTCGTCGAACAGGGGCAGAACCGACTCGAGGTGCTGCCGGACAACGAGGCCCGTGACCTGCTCTGTGAGATCGCGGACTACCTGATCCAGCGCGGTTACTGAACGTCAGCGCGCTCGAGGCGGCTATTCTCGCCTCGGGTCACGAGCTTCTGACAGTCGTGTGCCGCTGGATCGAGGCACGGTCCCTGTTCCCGGCCGAACTCACCGTTCGATATCGTCCGGGTCTTTTTGCAGGTACCACCCCGAGCGGTGAGTATGACTGACGACTCCCCGCACGGACCATCCGGCTCCTCCCGGCGGCGATTTCTCGGCACGGCCGCGGCCGTCGGCATGGCCGCGACTGCCGGCTGCGTCGGCTCGCTGCTCGGGACGACCGGATCGGACGACAACGAAATCGAACCCGTCGAGCCGAGCGAGCCGCGGAAGGGAACGCCCGGGGAGTTCTACACGCTCGTCGAACGAAACGATCTCTCGGTCCAGTCGCTCCGAAAGGACGGCTCCGATCTGGTACTGGTCTACGAGTCCAACGCCGCGACCGAATCGGAGTCGACGACCGAACTCGAGGTCATCACGACCGTTTACAACGAGAACCTCGTGAAAAACGACGCGGAGGTGGACATGCTCTACGCGGAGGTAGCGAACCCGTTCGACGGGCAGGCACACGGCTGGGGCGTCAAGACCGAGTGGTGTGAGCGGTACAACGCGGCCGTCGAGGGTAGCGCCGAGGACGGCGGCAACGAGAGCAGTAGCGACGACGGCGGGTCGAGTGACGGAACCGAGGACGACGACGGGCCCGGCAATACCGAACCCGAGAGCGGTAACACAAGCGCTGACGACGGCGCGACCGGCAACGCGAGCGCAAACGAGACCGACGGTGGGGCGGCCGCCGCGAGCACGGCCGCCATGGTCCTCATGAGCAACGTCTTCAACTCGAGAGTGTACGCCGAGGACCTCGAGGACTGAGACCGAAACTGAGACCCGTGGTCTTCGGACCGGACGACACGGTGAATCGCGAGGGTTTTGGGCCGGGCGCGACTATCCCGAGGTAATGAACGACGAGTTACGCGAGCGCATCGAGCGCGAGGCCGAGAAGCACGCGCTGTTAAACGCCGTCAAACACGAGAGCGACGCCGATGTCGGCGCGATCATGGGGCCGCTGATGGGCGACAACCCCGACTTTCGCGAGCACGGCGACGAGATTCCGGGCATCGCCGGCGGCGTCATCGGTCGGGTCAACGACCTCGAGTACGAGGCCAAACGCGAGCGCCTCGAGGAACTCGCCCCCGAGGAACTCGCGGAGATCGAGGCCGAGGACGAGGAAGACGAACACGACCTGCCGGACCTGCCGAACGCCGAGGCGTACGACGAGATCCGGATGCGGTGTGCGCCGAACCCGAACGGGCCGTGGCACGTCGGCCACGCTCGGATGCCCGCGGTCATCGGCACCTATCGCGAGCGCTACGACGGCTGGTTCTGCGTGCGGTTCGACGACACCGACCCCGAAACCAAGCGCCCCGATCTCGAGGCCTACGACGCGATTCTCGACGACCTGGACTACCTCGGCTTCGAGCCCGACGCGACGTACAAGGCGAGCGACCGGCTCGAGACCTACTACGACCACGCCCGCGACCTCATCGAGATGGGCGGGGCCTACACCTGCTCGTGTTCCGGCGAGGCGTTCTCGGAACTGAAGAACTCCGGCGAGGCCTGTCCCCACCGCGACAAGGAGTCGGAGACGGTACTCGAGGAGTTCGAGGCCATGATCGACGGCGAGTACAGCAGCGGCGAGATGGTCCTCCGCGTGAAAACGGACATCGAACACAAGAATCCCGCCCTGCGTGACTGGGTCGCCTTCCGGATGATCGATACGCCACATCCCCGCGAGGAGGCCAGCGAGTACCGCTGCTGGCCGATGCTCGACTTCCAGTCCGGCGTCGACGACCACCTGATCGAGGTCACCCACATCATCCGCGGGATCGACCTGCAGGATTCGGCGAAGCGCCAGCAGTTCGTCTACGACTACTTCGGCTGGGACTACCCCGAGGTCATCCACTGGGGCCACGTCCAGCTCGACGACTACGACGTGAAAATGAGCACGTCGACCATCTCGGAACTGATCGAGAACGGGGAACTCGACGGCTGGGACGACCCGCGAGCCCCGACGCTGAAGAGCCTGCGCCGGCGGGGCATCCGCGGCGAGGCCATCGTCGAGGCGATGACCGGCCTCGGCACCTCGACTACCGACGTCGACCTCGCGATGAGTTCGGTTTACGCGAACAACCGCGACCTGATCGACGACGAGACCGACCGCCGCTTCTTCGTTCGCGACGGCAATCAGATCCCCCTCGCCGGGGAGCCGCCGGCCGAAGCGGCCCCGCCGCTGCACCCCAACCACGAGGACCGTGGCGTTCGGGAGATCCCCGTCGGCGACTCCGTCATGCTCGAGGTCGCTGATATTCCCGACGCTGAGGAAGACGGAGACCGGCGCATCTGGCTGAAAGGCTTCGGCTGTTTCCGCTTCGACGACGGCGTCCTCCGGTACACGGACGACGATATCGACGCGGTCCGCGAGGGCGGCGTCGACGTCGTCCACTGGGTCCCCGCGGACGAGAGCGTGCCGGTCCGCATGCGGACGATCGAGGGCGACGTGCGAGGCCATGCCGAACCCGGTGTCGGCGACCTCGAGCCCGACGAGATGGTACAGTTCGAGCGCGTCGGATTCGCCCGAATCGACCGACACGAAACCGAAAGCGACGATGGCGACGGCGACGAGGAGACGGTCGCGTACTACGCCCACCCCTGACTACTGCCGCCGATCGCTTACTCTCTACTCTCGTTCTGGGACGCCTCGTGACGCGCTCGTCCGTAGCGTGACGTTCAGTTCCGTCATCCGGCCGAATTTGACCTGCATGTCGCCCACGACGCGCCGATACCCGGCCGCATCGACCACGACGCGGTGGCGGCCGTGCTCGAGTTCGAGATCGAATTCGCCCTCGCCGTCGACCGATACCCGCGCGCCGCCGGCCCGGACCGTCGCGTCGGTGATAGCGGTTCCGTTCGGGTCGACGACGCGCCCCTCGATCTGCCCCGTTTCTGAAATCTCGTCGTCGCCCGCCTCGAGTTGGACCCAGCCGAAGGCCGTCTCGCCGTCCTCGACGAGCACTTCCTGATAGCCGTCGCTGTATCCCTCGGCGTCCGTGACTAAGATCTCCCACCAGCCCTCGCTCACGTCGAAGCCGCTCCCCCAGCGGTCGCCGTCGGGGACCGAGCCCCGCGATGCGGTGACATCGTACCGGTCGGCACCGAAAACCGCGATCTCACACGGGATCGTGCTGCCGCCACCGACCGGCGTCGCGAACACCTCGAGTTCGCCGGTTCCCGGCCCCCACTCGCGCTCGAGATCGAAGTCCCGTGTGCGTCTCTCGTTCCCCGCGACGGCGATGTCGGTCGATACCGGTGCATATCCGGGGGCGGTGACCGTGAGGGTATACTCGCCGGGCGCGAGGGCCAGCGTGTACGCACCTGTTTCGTCGGTCGCGGCCTCGGTCCCGTCGTCGGCAGCCACCGTCGCTTCAGTGACCGGTGTCCCGAAATGGGTTACCGTTCCCTCGAGCCGTCCCGCATCGGTGTCACTGGCAGCCGCTGCGGTGGTTCCGGACGCGGTTGCGAACAGTCCCGAACCGAGCAGCGCCGTCCGCCGAAGAACCTGCCGGCGATAGTTCGACATGGGTTTCGACCGTACTGGCGGGAGGTCTGTGCATAACAGTTCCGTCCGAGAAAACCGTCAGAAGCGCCGACAGACACGGAATACTGTCTTTCCAATACACTCGACCGATCGCGGAGACGGCTCGGTCTCGTAGTCGGAACACTCCACTCGCTCGTGTGAACGATACCCACGGATACACTCTCGCCGTGATCAGAGCAGGAAGACGGCCACGAGAAAGCCGAGGAGGATCGTTGCCGTCAACAGGACCTGAACCGCGGTCGACGCGAGCGTCCCGACGGTCGTGTAGACCGCCGACCTGGCGCTGCCCTCGAGTTCCTCGCCGCGGACGAACTCGAGGACGAAGACGGTGCCGAAGAGGCCGGCAAGCAGCCCCAGCGGGCCGGTGACGAGCATGAGGGCGATCCCGACCACGGCGGCGACCGCCGTCGTCACCCACGATGCGCCGCCGGCGCGTGCGGCGATCGACCCGCCGAAGAACTCGACGAGCGCGGTGACGACGGCGATAACGGCGAGGACGGCGAAGGTGAGGGCGCTCAGTTCGGCGAGCCCGGAACCCCACCAGTAGACGCCGAGGCCGGCCAGCGAGAGGAGACCGCTCGGCACCATCGGGACGGCCGCGCCGACGATTGCGCCCGCGAGCAACACGATGGCGACGACGAGAGCGACATCAACCATATCGGGGCGACGACGGACCGCGGCAAAGGCCTACCGCCTTCAGGAGGAGCAGCAGCGACGACTGCCCGTCGCTGCAGACCTGATTGGGTGGTCGCTGCCTACTATTACCAGTGGGACACCCGTTTCAGTGGCTACTATACGTGGACAGTACCGAACCGTGGACATGACGAACCCGCGCGGAGCGATCATCGTCGGCGCGTCGTCGGGGATCGGCGAAGCGCTGGCCCGACGGCTCGCAGCGGACGGCTATCGGATCGGTCTGACGGCACGGCGAACGGAGCGACTACGGGAGATCGGCGAGGAACTGCCGACCAAATCGTACGTCGCGACGATGGACGTTACAGAACCCGACGCCGCTCGAGACGCGTTTTTCGAATTGGCCGAGGCAATGCCCGCGGTCGACCTCGTCGTCGTCAGCGCCGGGGTCGCGAGCGTCAACCGGGACCTCGAGTGGGAGCCGGAACGACAGACGGTCGACGTCAACGTGGGCGGCTTTACCGCCATCGCGACGGCGGCGATGGAGTACTTCGAGCGCGACCGGGACCCCGCGAGCGAGGCCGATGGACATCTCGTCGGGATTTCGTCGGTCGCGGCCCACATCGGCAGCGGCGACGCACCGGCGTACAACGCCTCCAAGGCCTACGTCTCGACGTACCTCGAGGGGCTTCGGTATCGGCAGACCGATCGAGACGCCGACGTGACGATCACGACCGTCGAGCCCGGCTTCGTCGACACCAAACTCTCGCTGGGCGGGTTTTGGGAGTGTTCACCCGAGACGGCGGCCGCACAGATCGCTCGAGCGATCCGGAACGAGCGGACGCACGTGTACGTGACGCGGCGGTGGCGAGCCGTCGCATGGGTACTGGATCTCCTGCCGGAGCGGCTGTGTCGGCGACTGTTCTGAGTTCAGCCTGCGGAGCCACATTTATTCCACACTCACGTACACGGGATACTATATGAACGACTATACCAGCAGTTACCGATAGGCCGTTCCACAGTGACAGATCAAACCGAGAGTGAGATCGTCCATCGCACGCTCGATCCGGACGGCGACAACCCGGCAGTACAGGTCATCGAAGCGGTCATGGACCTCGAAGGCGTCGATTCGACCGAGCTACCAACGATATACGACTGCATAGACGGGATGCTCACCGAACTGTTTTCGAACCCGCCGTCACCGGAGGCACAGATGGAGGTCGAGTTCAGTTATCACCGGTATCGAATCACCGTCGAGCAAAACGGGACGGCGAAGTTCGTGAAGACGGGGTAAGCGGGTATTTCGCTGCCGGGAGAGCCCTCCGCCGCTCGCTGAGTAGCGAACGGGAGTCCGACTCATCCGTCAGTACTGACCCAGGTCCACTGGATCACTCGTCGACGAACCGGTCTCGAACCTCGAATGCCGTCTCCGTCCCGTAGAGATCGACGAGCGGGCGGAACGCGTCGCCGAGCGCTCGCATGCACTGGCTCGTCGAGTGATAGCCGAGGCGATCGGCGACGGTCTCCCAGCCCTGGCCCTGCAGCACGCGGCGGACGAGCAAGCGCTCCTCGCGATCGGTCAGGGCCACGGACTCGGGGTCGTCGACGAAGTACCGCACGGCGAGGTCCCTGAACGGGCCGGGATCGACGGCGAACAGCCCCGGGCCGTAGGCGGCGCTCGCGACGAGGTCCCACTCGAAATCGGTCAACGCGAGCGGTGGCCCGGCGTCTGCATCGACGCTCCGGAGCGCCGCGCGGGCCACGTCGGGCTCGAGGTCGTCCAGCGAGTCCGAACAGAGCGCGGCGAACCGGCGGACGAACCGGTCGGCGTGGCGGTCGTGTAACGCCCGTCCGTCGTCGCTCGTCGGCGCGAGCATGAGCACGGAGTACTCGCCGCTGGCGTCGTTACGGGTGGTCGAGACGAAGACCGTCCGATAGCCGTTCTCGCGCCAGAACGCGAGCAGGCCGGGCGTCGCGCCGAAGCCGGTACCGAGCCAGTCGATGCTGCCGGGCTCGTCGCCGGCGTCGCTCCGGCCGCCGAATTCTTCGTGGACGCACTCGAGCAGGTGCGAGCCCAGCCCCCGCGAGCGGGCCGCATGGTGGGTCGCGATGCGGACGACCCGGAGGCCGGCCGGCTCGCCCGCCGCCTCGTCTCGGAGTTGGCTCGTCAGCACGTCCGGCAGCATGTTGCCCCGCACCCGGTCGCCCTCGTACATCATCGAGCGGGTGTCGGCCGGCAGATTCCCCTCGCGTGCGAGCAGCGCGACGCTAACGACGTGGCCGTCGTGGACGAGCGCCCGCGCCTCGAGGTTGGGCGCGTCGAGCAGTCGCGCGAGGTCGTTGGGTTCGGTCCGGTAGTGGGCGAGGACGAGCAGCCCGAAGGCCTCCCGCAGTAGGCGGTCGTCGGCGAGGAGGTCGTTGGGCTCGAGTCGCCGGTACTCGACCGATTCGGGTGTCGCGTCGGCTACGAGCGGCTCGACCGGCGGCCGCGCGTCGAGCAACAGCGCGCGGAAGGCCCACACCTCGACGGGGTCGCCCGCCGCGTACCGGATCGGCTCGACGAGCGTGCAGTCGGTCACTTTCCGGTCGCTTTCGGCGAGATGGTCACGGAATCGGACCGAAAAGCCCCGTCCCGCGCCCTCGTAGCCGTGGACCGTCGTCGCGAACGCGACTCGGTCGGCGGCGAGCAGGGAATCGAGCGTCGCGACCGGGAGTGCGGCGGCCTCGTCGACGATGACGATATCAGCCGACCCGAGGGCGTCGACGGCCGCGCTCGGCTCGCGGAATCGAACGGAGCCGCCAGTGGCCGTCTCGATCAGATGCGATTCGACGGTGGGGCCGCGCTCGGAGCCGTCCGCGAGCGTCGCACAGAGTTCTTCCGCCCGGTCGAACAGTTCCGAAGCGTTCCGCGCGGCGGGGGCGGTCACGAGCACGTCCTCGCCGTCGGCGGCGAAGGCCCCCGCGGCCAGCCCCGCAGCGCTCGACTTGCCCCGGCCGCGGTCGGCCTCGAGGACGACGGCCTGTCCGTCCTCGAGCAGCGACTCGAAGGCGGCGACGGCGTCGGCCTGATCGCTCGTCAGGCAGGCCTCGTAGGCGGCGGCCGGAAACCGGTGCTCCGGCGGAGGGGCCGGCGCTGCCGTCGCCAGCCGGGGAGCCGGATCGGTCAGCCCGTCGGCCTCGAGTCGATCGGCATCGAGGTCGACGATCGCGATCCCGCGGTGGGCTCGCAGCGTCTCGACGAGGCGGCGTCTGAACCGGCCGGTAACCGCGTCCAGTTCGAACGGCGGCACGGCAAGCGACGCGTCGAACTCGCCGCGGCGCTCCGGCCACGCCTCGAGCGGCGGGGTCAGCAGGATGAGGAGGCCGCCGCCGTCGACCGCTCCGGCGACTTTCCCGAGCGCGTTCGGCTGGAGTTCCGCGTGGGCGTCGACCGCGATGGCGTCCCGCGTCGTTCCGAGGAGGTCGTCCGCGTTGACCTGCCGGCGCTGTTCACAGCGGAGTCGGTCGTCGGGGCCGACGAGCGTCGTCCCAGTGATCGGGATCGACAGCGTCTCGAGGATCGACTCGAGGGCGTCGTACCCTCGCTCGCGGTCGCCCGCGAGCACTACTAGCCGTCGCTCGTTCGCTCGTTTGGCTTCCTCGCGGAGCGATTCGGCGAGGGCGGCCGCGTCGACGTCCATGCCTTCGCTGGGGTTCCTCGAGAGTAATAGGCACCGGAACGTGCCGACGGCGACGGGATCACGGCCGGTCCGTGTCGAGCGCACATGTACGGGAGTACCGTTATCGGGATTTCGAGCAGGGGTTTCGGTATGTCAGACGCATCCGACGACCACCCGCTGGTGTACTCGTGTTCGGGCTGTTCGAGCGCAGCGCAGATGGCGAACGATCTGGCCGTCTCGCTGGACAGGGACGGCGTCGCCGAGATGTCGTGTATCGCCGGCGTCGGCGGCGACGTGGCCCCGCTGGTCGAGACCGCGACCTCCGGCCGGGAGATCGTCGTCATCGACGGCTGTCCGCTCGAGTGCGCAAAGGAGTGTCTCGACCACCACGATGTCTCGCCCGACCTGCACTACAATCTCGCAGCGGAGGGTGTGTCGAAGGAGTATCACACGGACTACGACGACGACGAGGCCGAGACGCTGCGCGGAGAACTGGAAGCAGACATCGAATCCCATATGAAACAGAACTGATTGGTCGGCACAGAGTAGGGCTGTCGGGCCGTGCGGTGGTATCCCACGGCCTCGTGCGTTTGAACACGCTTTTAAGGGGGGCAGCGCTATTCGAGTGTACACCCTACGCGGGGTTGATGATGCTCCTAGCTTCACAGGACTTCCGCCGGAATCGATCCGGCACGGGTACCCAGTGCCCGGACGGCAGGGGAGCGCGAGCCCACGTGTAGGAGAGGTGAACAACCAATGTCAGTCTACGTCAATACCGACATCCCAGCCGACCTCGCCGACGACGCCCTTGAGGCGCTCGAGGTCGCACGAGACACCGGACGCGTAAAGAAAGGAACGAACGAAACCACGAAGGCGATCGAGCGCGGCAACGCCGAGCTCGTCTACGTCGCCGAAGACGTCTCCCCCGAGGAGATCGTCATGCACCTGCCCGAACTCGCCGATGAGAAGGGTATTCCCGTCGTCTTTATCGAGACCCAAGACGACGTCGGCCACGCAGCCGGCCTCGAGGTCGGCTCGGCCGCCGCGGCGGTCGTCGACGCCGGCGAGGCAGACGACGACGTCGAGGACATCGCCAGTAAGCTCGAGGACCTCGACTGAGGTGATCAGAGATGAGTGCTGAAGAGGAAGAAAGCGGCTCTACGCCCGCCGAGGTCATCGAGGTCGTCGGCAAGACCGGCATGCACGGCGAAGCCATGCAGGTCAAATGCCGAATCAAGGAGGGCGAGAACCAGGGACGAATCATCACCCGTAACTGCCTCGGCCCGGTCCGCGAAGGGGACGTACTCCAACTTCGCGAGACCGCCCGCGAGGCCGACTCCATCGGAGGACAATAATGGTCGAGAAACGCACCTGCGACTACACGGGCGAAGAGATCGAACCCGGTACGGGCATCATGTACGTCAAGAACGACGGCAGCGTGCTCCACTTCGTCGACTCCAAGGCGGAGAAAAACTACAAGCTCGGGCGCGAACCGCGCGACCTCGAGTGGACCGAGGACGGTCGTCGCGGCAAGGGTTCCACGCAGGCCGACACGCCTGCTGACGAGGACGCCGACCAGACCGAGGAGGTCGAGGCCGGCGACGACGAGGACCTCGAAACGGAGTCCGACGCGGACGACGAAGACGTGCCCGCCGAGGACGAAACCGCCGACGAGACCGAGGAAACCGAGGCCGAAGAAGCATGAGCGATCACGAGCGAACCTTCGTGATGGTCAAGCCCGACGCCTTCGCGCGCGGACTCGTGGGCGAAGTCGTCTCTCGACTCGAGGACCGCGGGCTCAAGCTCGTCGGTATTAAGGTCGAGACCATGCCTCGCGAGCGAGCGGAAGAACACTACGGTGAACACGAGGACAAGCCGTTCTACGACGACCTCGTCGACTTCATCACCTCGGGACCGGTCGTCCCGATGGTCTGGGAGGGCCAGGACGCGACCCGTCAGGTCCGCCAGATGATCGGCGAGACCGACCCGCTCGAGGCCGAACCCGGCACGATCCGGGGCGACTACGCGCTCGATCTCGGTCGGAACGTCGTCCACGCGGCCGACCACGAGGACGAGGGCGCAAACGAGCGCGAAATCGGGATCCACTTCGACGACGACGAACTGATCGACTACGATCAGCACGACGCCGAGTGGCTCTACGAGTAAGCGTCTCGACGGCGTGAGCGCCGTTTCATTTTGGAGAGCAGTCGGTAGCGGCTACGATCGGTGTGAGTTCCACCAGTTCTGCTGCGAGCGGAGCCGCTGATAGCGGCTCAGTACCCGCCGTTCGTCGAGCCGTCAGTCCGGCACGATTCCGTCTTCACACATACTATCGGATTTAACACACGTATATTTCTAGAGGGACGTAAGGTCTAATGTGGGGGCTGTAGTAGGTTCCCGTGGTGGTTTCGAATGGTAACATACGGTAGGTGGTTCGTGGATGCGTGAAACGGAGGGCGAGCCGGCGGCGTTAACGGGGGAGGCAACGCCGTCGTTGGATCTCGTTTTCGATCTGCTCTCGAACAGTCGGCGACGGTACGCACTCTACTTTCTCAATGACCGGCCGGATGGTGTCGCAACGGTTGACACCCTCACTGAGAACGTTATCGCCCTCGAGCGGACGATAGACGGCGACGAGACGGATGCGGCAGAAACGGCGACGGTCGCAGACTCCATATCGGCCGACCGACAAACGACGGTCCTAGCCGAACTCCAGCACAGCCACCTTCCGAAACTCGAGGACGCGGGGGTCCTCGAACACGATCGGCGAAGCGAGACGGTTCGGTACTGGGGCCAACCGTCGCTCGAGGAGTGGCTCGAACACGCCCGCCACAAGGAACTTGAGTAATCGCGCGGAGCCGGCGGCGATCGAAGACGGGGGATGGCGAGCGGGAGTTGCTGAAAGCTTTAAGACCGCGTCCGTGGTTGAACCAGTGGAGTGTCGGTAAATCGCACGACGGAGCGGCCGTGACTTTGTGAGGTGTGATATCGTCTCACTCCTCAAAACTTAACAAGCGAGATACCGATACAGAACGTGAGGTGCATACTATGGCTGATCACGAACTTCCACCACTACCGTACGATTACGACGCGCTCGAACCGGCTCTGTCCGAACAGGTACTGACCTGGCATCACGATACGCACCATCAGGGCTACGTCAATGGCCTCAACTCGGCCGAGGAGACCCTCGCCGAGAACCGCGAGGACGGCGACTTCGGCTCGACGCCGGGGGCGCTCAAAAACGTCACCCACAACGGCTGTGGTCACTATCTCCACACGCTGTTCTGGGAGAACATGTCGCCGAACGGCGGCGGCGAACCCGACGGCGATCTCGCCGACCGCATCGAGGAGGACTTCGGGTCCTACGAGGGCTGGAAGGGCGAGTTCGAGGCCGCAGCCGGTGCCGCCGGTGGCTGGGCGCTGCTGGTCTACGACCCGGTTGCAAAGCAACTGCGCAACATCGCGGTCGACAAGCACGATCAGGGTGCGCTCTGGGGCGCACATCCCGTGCTCGCGCTGGACGTCTGGGAGCACTCCTACTACTACGACTACGGTCCGGACCGCGGGGACTTCATCGACGCCTTCTTCGACGTCGTCAACTGGGAGAAGGCCGAAGAGGAATTCCAGACGTGCCTCGATCACTTCGAGTGATCTAGCCGGCAGTCAACGCGACGAGTTGTCTATCTCGACTTTTTTGGAGTTCAGTGATGGATAGCGCCGATAGACGTTACTCCCGTTCTCACTCGCCTCCTCTCGCTCGAGACTGCCACCGTCGTTCCCGTGTCCTCGAGAACTCGACTGTCTGTCCGACATCGCATGGGTTGTGAGCGAGGACCACGGTTTAACTACATGTATCACGATGAATGGTTACATATGGCCGCCGAGGACAGCAGCGTCGATGCGACGGTCGAGGATCGGGACCACGGGCGACGGGACAGACCGCTCGAGTCGGGATCAGACGGTGACGGCGAGGCGCTTGCGGCCGATCTGCGTGACGCCGTCGACGGCGACGTCCGGTTCGACGAGTACACGCGGGTCCTCTACGCGACTGACGGGAGCATCTACGGCGCACAGCCGGCCGGCGTCGTCTTCCCGCGGGACACCGCCGACGTCCGCGCCGCAATGGCAGTCGCGGCTGACCACGACGCACCGGTCCTGCCCCGAGGTTCGGGGTCGTCGCTGGCCGGACAAACCGTGGGGCCGGGCTGTGTCGTCCTCGATCTGTCGCGACACATGGACGAGATCCGTGAGATCCATCCCGCGGCGCGGACCGCCGTCGTGCAGCCGGGTGTCGTCCAGGACGACCTCGACGCGGCACTCGAGCCCCACGGCCTCCGATTCGCTCCCGACCCGGCTTCTTCGAACCGGGCAACGATCGGCGGCGGGATCGGAAACAACTCGACGGGCGCACACTCGGTGCGGTACGGAATCACGGACGCCTACGTCGACGAGTGTGAGGTCGTCCTCGCCGACGGCTCGCAGATTCGCACTCGAGATGTCGCCCTCGATAGCCCCGAATGGGATCGAATCGTCTCGAAGGACGACCGCGAGGCAGCCCTCTACCGGACGGTGCGGGCGCTTGTCGAGGACCACGCCGCGGAGATCGAGGAGCGGTATCCGGATCTGAAACGGAGCGTCAGCGGCTACAACCTCCAGAAGGTGATCAGAGAGACCGCGGACGGGGATCGAGTCATCAACCTCTCCAAACTGCTCGTCGGCGCGGAAGGAACGCTCGGCGTCGTCGTCGAGGCGACGCTCTCGCTCGTGACCCGACCCGACGAGACCGCACTCGCGGTCTACTGTTACGACGACTTGCTCGAGGCGCTGGCCGCGGTCCCCGAAGCGCTCGACCTCAAGGCCAGCGCGGTCGAACTCATGGACGACGAGGTGTTCCGGCTGGCCGCGGAGTCGGCGGAGTACGCCGAGTACGCGGAGCCGATTCCCGAGGGAACTGAGGCGGCACTGATGCTCGAGTTCGACTCCGAGGTCGTCGACGACCTGCCGGACGCGATCGCGACTGCGACGGCCGGTCTCGTCGACAGCGGGACGGCCTTTGGCTCGATTGAGGCGTTCTCGCCGGCGAAACAGGACCGGCTCTGGAAGCTCCGGAAGGCCGCGATCCCGCTGTTGATGAGCATGGACGGCGACCCGAAGCCGTACCCGTTCGTCGAGGACGCTTCCGTGCCGCCGGTGGAACTCGCCGAGTACGTGGCCGGCTTTCAGGAGATTCTCGAGGCCCACGACACCACGGCGGCCTACTTCGCCCACGCGGGGGTCGGCACGCTCCACATTCGACCGGTCCTCAACCTCAAGGCGGCGGACGACGTCGAGAAAATGCGCGCGATCGCCGACGACGTCACGGACCTCGTCCGCGAACACAACGGCTCCTTCTCGGGCGAGCACGGCGACGGCCTCGCGCGGACGGAGTTCAACCCCAAGCTGTACGGGCCGGAGCTCTGGGACGCCTTTCAGGACCTCAAATCGGCGTTCGACCCCGACTGGCGGCTGAACCCGGGGAAGGTCGTGTATCGGGAGGACGACCCCACGGACATCCGCGACCACCTCCGGTACGGCCCGGACTACGCCGCGCTCGAGCCCCGGACGACGCTGGATTTCGACGACGAAGGCGGGTTCGCCGACCTCGTGGAACTCTGTAACGGCTGTGGCACCTGCCGGCAGACCGACGGCGACGTGATGTGTCCCACCTATCGGGCGACCGAGGAGGAAATCGCGACTACGCGAGGGCGAGCCAACTTGCTCCGGGCGGCGATCAGCGGCGAGATCGACCCCGAGGAACTCTATGGCGAGCGGTTTCAGGACGAGGTACTCGACCTCTGTATCGGCTGCAAGGGCTGTCAGAGCGACTGTCCGACCGGGGTCGACCTCGCGAAGCTCAAAGCCGAAGTGAAACACCAGTACCACGACCGCGAGGGGACGAGCCTGCGGGAACGGCTCTTCGCAAACGTCGACCGGCTCGCCGCGGTCGGGAGTGCGTTTGCGCCGCTCGCGAACCGTGCCGCGGAACTACCGGGTGCCAGAACTGTCCTCGAGAAGACCGTCGGAATCGCTGCCGATCGCACGCTGCCGACCTTCCGGCGGGAGTCGCTCGTCGATTGGTTCCGGCAGCGAGGGGGGCCACGGGTCGCCGCCGAAACCGCGACGGCCGGCGTCGTCCTCTTTCCCGATACGGACACGAACTACTCGAATCCCGAACTCGGGAAGGCGGCCGTCGCGGTCCTCGAGGCCGCGAACGTCCGCGTCGTGGTTCCGGATCTCGGCCCGACCGGACGGGCAGCCTACTCGACCGGCATGCTCGACGTCGCGGCCGAGCAGGGCCGGGACCTGCTTGCAGACCTCGAGCCCTATCTCGAGCGCGGTTGGTCGGTTCTGTTCGTCGAGCCCTCCGACGCGGCGATGGTCGTCGACGAGTACCGGAGCCTGCTCGCGGACGAGCGGGTCGAACGGCTCGCGGCGAACGCCTTCGGCGTCTGCGAGTACGTCGACGAGCGGCGTCTGGACGAGGAGCTGACGTTCGTCCAGTCCGAGAACGCAGACACGCGACTGAGCTTCCACGGCCACTGCCATCAGAAGGCGCGCGGCGCGGACCACCACGCCGTCGGCGTGCTCCGGCGGGCCGGCTACGCCGTCGACCCCGTCGATTCGAGCTGTTGTGGCATGGCCGGCAGCTTCGGCTACGAGGCCGAACACTACGACCTCTCGAAAGCGATCGGCTCCCTGCTTCGGGAGGACCTCGAGGCCAGTGCGGCCGGGCGGGCGGACGGTGACGGCGAGTCGATCGTCGTCGCGCCGGGCACCTCCTGTCGAACGCAGGTGGGCGACTTCGAGGGCTACGACCGCCCTGCCCATCCCGTCGAACTGCTTGCACGGGGACTCGAGCCGTCGGACTGACCGGCGACTCGATCGGACTCCGCTGGGCTCACCATTGCCGGCAGCGACGAAAGCGGTACGCACGATTCGTGTCTCGAGCGCGAACGAATCATTTAGGCGTCGGCCCGCGGTACGGAGGGGTATGCCCGTCCCGAAATCGGAGTTCGAGGAGCTGCCGCCGTGTGACTTCTATACGCCGGCGGAACTGTTCGAGGACGACCAGATGTACACCGTCTACGAGATCGCCCGCATGCTGCAGGGAGTCGAGCCCGACGCCGAACTCGACCCCGAGACCGAGGATATCCTGCTCGACTGGGCGATCCCGTGGGTCATGACCAACGCTGACGACCTCGTGGTGGCCGAGCCGCGAGACGAGGACGAACCCGGCTACTACGGCCTGAAAGAATGATCCTCCTCGTGGTCGGTGCCGACCGCGTCGACGCCGGCAAGACCACGTTTTCGGCCGGCCTGCTCGAGCGAACCGGAGCCGTCGGCTACAAACCCCGCGCCGGCAACGACTTCTGGTTCGACCACGACGACTGCCGGCGAGCGCTCGCCGACGGCCGACTGTACGGCAAGGACGCGGCCCGGCTCTCGGCGGCGGACGGCCGCGACCGCCCGCCCGAGCGACTCAATCCCGTCCACCGGCTGTGGCGGCCCGCCCCCGGCGGCGGGACCGGACTGCTCGGACGCGCCGACAGGGAATTCCTCGTGGATCGGGTCGGTCGCGATGGCGACGACCCGCTGTTCGTCCGCAACACGACCGCCGAGATCCCGGACGCGGTCGCTAAGGCGCTCCCGCTCGAGGAGGCGATCCCCGTCGAGACCGTCGACGAGTTCAACGACCTCGCCCGGCAGCGCTACGTCCCCGCATTCGAGCGACTCGCCGCCGATATCGAGGCCGCCGACATCGCCGTCGTCGAGTCCTACAGCGACATCGCACGGCCGCTCGAGGCGCTCGATCCGTCCTCGGTCGCCGCGGTCGCGGCCGTCGAACCCGGCCGCGTGCGGACCTACGCCGGCGACCGCTACTGTCGCGCCTGCGAGATCGCGAGTTCGAGCCCCAGAGACGGGGCTGTCGAGAAGCGCGTCGGCGACGCCCTCGAGTACCTAGACCCGCTCGAGCGCGTGTCGCTGCCAGCGCTCGGCACGGATGCCAGAACCGACCCCGAACGGATCGCGGACGCGTATGCCGACGCCTACGACGCGGTCCTCGACGCCGCCGCGCAGCGCTAACCTCACTCGAGTGGGGGCGCTACCCGCGAGCGGCGGGGAAAAGCGAACGCCGGACAGCGACCGACTCGCTCGCGCTCGGTCCGACTCAGGACTGGCGCGCCATCCGCGCCGAGAGTTCGACGTGATCGTAGGGATCGCTCGTCACGCTCGGCCCGTGGCCGGTGTGCATCGCCGCGAGGGACGGGTCGATCCGCTCGAGCACGCGGTCGATGCTCTCGATTAGGGTTGTCCGATCGCCCTCCTCGAGATCGGTGCGACCGAAGCTCCCGTTCTGGAAGATCAGATCGCCCGCGAAGAGGATTCCCGCCCCCTCGGAGTAGAAACAGAGGTGGTCGTCCTTGTGGCCGGGCGTGTGGAGCGCGACGTACTCGTGGTCGCCCAACCGGACCTGCTCCTCGTCGGCGATCGCGTGATCAACGCCCTCGATCGAGGTGTCGTACCCCCACGCGTCGACGCCGAAGGCGTCTTTCACTGCGGCGAGATTGCCGACGTGGTCGCGATGCGTATGCGTGAGGATCACTGCCTCGAGGTCGTCGACCTCGGAGCGGACGGCGTCGACGACATCGAAGTTCGCCCCCGTATCGACGAGCACGGGTCGGTCGCCGGTCACCAGAAAGACGTTGCTCGTAAACGCTTGGACGTTCCGCGCGAGATTCGTGATCACGGGACTTGGTACGCGGTCGACCGATTTGTGGGTATCGACACGGATGGCAACGGTTGACGGCGAGAACCAAAACGCAGGCTATTGGTCGCCCAGACCGCTCGAAACCGAGAATAACCGCGACTCATTCGATCGACTGCAGTATTCACAAGCATTTTTAGCTCCGGCACGTAGTGGTAGACGAATGAATCGGCCGGCCTCCGTTGGACTCGTCGTTCTCGTGATCCTCGCGTCCGTTGCCGGCGTCAGCGGATCGGTCGTCGCGGCAACCGCCGGATCGGCCGCCCCCTCGGCGACGGAGCCGGCTTCAGTCGAGAGACAACTCGAGACGACGGCCGACGGTGCGGAGACGAGCCCGTTCGTCTCACAGGAAGCGCAGAACTTCGACAATCGAACGTTCGACATCACGATTTACGAAAACGGAAGTGCAACGTGGACGTTCCGGTACGAACGCCACTTCGCGAACGCGGACAACGAGACGGCGGCCGAAGCGAACTTCGAGACCTTCATCGAGCGATTCGAAGCGAACGAAACCGGCCTCTACGAGCAGTTCATCAACCGGTCGCAGTTACTGACCGAAGCCGGTGCGGCGGAGACCGACCGGGAGATGACGGCCACCGATTTCCGACGATCGGCCCGCATCGAGGAGTGGCCGAGCAAGCGCGGCGTCGTCGAAATGTCGTTTACGTGGACCGGGTTCGCGGCCGTCAACGAGGAAACCGTCGTGGCGGGTGACGTGTTCCAAGATCTCTATCTCCCATCCGGGCAGGCGATCGTGTACGAAGCCGGCGGCGATCTCACCTTCCGCGCTATCGAACCGAACGGGGAGTACGCGGGGGACTCCCTCGAGTCGGCGAATTCGGTCCAGTGGAACGGCCAAAACCAGTTCGTCGACGGCCGGCCCCGCGCAGTTTTCGATCGACCCGGCGGTGTCGCGGCCACCAACAGCGGTAGTGACGACCCGACTGCGGCCATGACCGGGTCCGACATCGTCTGGTATCTCACTGGCGGACTCCTCGTGGCCGGCATCGGAGTCGCAGCCGTCGTCTGGTATCGGCGGTACGGCCCCGGATCGGACGATACCGCCGATACCGGCGGCGCGGCAACGCACCCGGCCGAATCGGATCGATCGCCTGCGGCAGACACCGGCACACCGCCACCGAACGCCGACGCGACGCCCGACTCCGGGGACGCCGCCCCGCTCACCGACGACGCGCTCATGACCGACGAGGACCGCGTCGTCAAGCTCATCCGCGAGAACGGCGGCCGGATGAAACAGGTCAACATCGTCGACGAGACCGGTTGGTCGAAGTCCAAGGTCAGCATGCTGCTTTCGGACATGGAAGACGACGGCACCATCAGCAAACTCCGCGTCGGCCGCGAGAACATCATCAGCCTCGAAGGCTTCGAACCCGAAGCGACGAAGTCGCCCTTCGAGGAGTAACCGTTGCCGACACCGCGTCGCTGACAGGTTCTCGCGTGGGACTGTCCGACACTCTCGAAACGAAACGGAATGCTTAAACATCGTACTGCGCTACGATTGGATGGAGACGAAGCCCGATCCGATGGCCTGCGGAACGACGTGACGCAGGGCCCGGAGAGAGGCGACGAACCGAGCTCCGATGGTGTAGTCCGGCCAATCATATTGCCCTCTCACGGCAATGACCTGGGTTCGAATCCCAGTCGGAGCATTCCCCGTTTTCACTCGGATAATTGATCTCGACTCGAGAGTCTCGGCTGTAATCAGTTTGCTGTTCCGACGCAGATCCGTGGCCCGCTTGTTTTTGCCAGCGGAGCGACCACGACCGACACATGTGACCATCGGCCCCCCGCCTTGCGATAGCGTCGCGGTGGGATCCGCCGGTTAGACCCGTCGTTCTGCGATTCTATTGCTTGTACCGGCTCGGGACGTAGTCGTCGACGGACTCGGGAACGGCGTCGAAGACGACCGGCGCGGCGTTCGCGAGCCGTCGGCGAAGGAGGACGTACAGCCCGCCGATAAGGAGCGCGGCACCAACGAACCACCGAAACGGGTCGTCGAGAACCATCCACAGCGGGACTCCAGCGAGTGACGCGAGCAGCAGGTCCTCCGGCGCGCCGTCGTACCGAATCCACCGCTTCGGCGCTCGCCAGCGGCGTTGCACGTGGTCGTAGACTGCTCGGTCGGAGGTCCCCTCCCACGGCCGGAGCTCGAGGCCGCCGCCGTAGCGGTCCATCCGACAGTGCAGGGCGGCTCCGGCGAGCAGGAACGCGGCGGCGACGAGCCACGGCGTCGCGATCAGTACCGCGGCGATCGCGATCGGAACGGCGGCGATAGCGTAGATCGTTGGATAGTGAAGCGTTCGCCGGTGGCCCGCGTAGAGGTCGAAATCCGGCATCAAGCTGCCGACAAACGCGCCGACCAGTGCCGCCGGTGCGAGGTCCGGGGCGAACGCGACGAGCGGCGCTGCGATGGCGAGTCCAACGAGCGCGTGCGTCGGGAGCATCATAGCAACCGGAAGGGGAGTCGGAGAGATAAGCCCACCGGCGGATTTATGATTCGATGGTGTCTGGAAACCGGACATGCCGGGCAATAGCGGGAATTCGTCCCGGGAGGACCGTTCGGACGACGCGAAAGCGGTGTTCGAACGGCTGTTCCGGAGCGGGCGACTCAACGGCCTCTTCGCGTGGCTGGTGATCGGCGTCCTCGCGACGGTCTTCCTCGAGAGCGCGCTCGATCTCGACTACCAGTGGCTCGTCTTCGTGACCGGCGTCGGCGTGGTCGTGCTGATCCCGCCGGCGGCCTACCGCGACTGGCGGATCATGCTGCCGTGGGAGTTGCTCGTCCTCGCGACGTTGCCCATCCTCGTTCGGGGGCTGTTCGGCGGGAGCGTCGGGACGTTCGCCGCCTATCTCGCGGTCGCCGGGTTGGCGTTGCTCGTGACGGTCGAACTACATATGTTCACGTCGCTGCAAGTCACCCAGTGGTTCGCCGTCGCCTTCGTCGTGTTACTGACGCTGGCGTCGGTCGCGGCGTGGACCGTGCTCCGCTGGAACCTCGATCGAACTTTCGGCACCTCGTATCTCTCGACGAACGAGGTGTTGATGGCCGAGTGGCTCTCCGTGACCGTCGCGGGACTGGCGGCCGGCGTGTTGTTCGACGCGTACTTCAGACGCCGCGACCGACAGCTTCGGCGGGCGCTCAGACGGGTGGTGCGCCGATGACGCGACTGCCGCGGCCCTCGATACGGAACCAGCGACGGCTCACGCGAGCGATGCAAGTCGTCTTGGTCGCACTCGTCGGGTACGGCCTCCTCGACGGGCAACCGAAAGCGATCGTCAACGGCGGCGTCGCGCTTCTGATCACGTTCCTACCGGCCCTGTTGGAACGCAACTACGACCTGCCGTTAGATCCGTGGCTTGCCCTCTGGATCACCTCCGCCGTGTTCCTCCACACGCTCGGGTCTGCGGGCCTGTACGGACAGATCGGCTGGTGGGATCACCTCACGCACGCGCTGTCGGCGTCGCTCATCGCCGGCGTCGGCTACACGGCCGCTCGAGCGGTCGATCTCCACGCCGACGACATCCACATCCCGAGCCGGATCGCGTTCGTCTACATCTTCGCGGTCGTGATGGCCTTCGGCGTCATCTGGGAGTTGTTCGAGTTCGGTCTCGACATCCTCGCCGCGGAGACGGGCCTGACCATGCCGCTGGCCCAGCACGGACTCGACGACACGGTCCGCGATCTGATGTTCAACTCGCTGGGCGCGCTCCTCGTGGGGCTGTTCGGACAGGTCCATCTGACCGATGTCGCCGAGACGGTTCGGGAGCGGCTGCTCGCGGTCCAGTCCTGACGAGACGGGTTCTTTTGTTGACCGCTGTGGCTGCTGTAAGCATCAGCACCGTCGGTTCGGGTCTCCCGAGAGTGTGAGGTGTCCCGTCGGAAACTGCTGGAGAACCGGGACCGAATCCGCGTGTGGATCGAATGCGGTGTAGGCAAACGCTTGCCACAGCACGCGCTCGGGATAGGGCCGAGCGGAGAGGTCGACGCCCAGCGACTCGGCAAGGGCCTCGTGATCGAGTTCGCCGTTCGCCGTCGGAACCGTGAGCGGGGACGGAACGCTCTCGAGGTCGAGCCCGAACGACGGGAACAGTCGGTAGTTCGCCCCGAGCGCCGGATGGTGTAGCTCCCGCTCGCCGGGGAATCGAACGCGGAGTTCGGGCGTCGTCTTCGTCGGGCCTCCCTCGCCATCGACTCGGTTCACTGTCCGCTCGGGGAGCGAGACGTGCCGTCGCGTCCCCGCCGGAACGACGATTTCGGAGCCGTCGACCAACACCTCGAGTCGGGACTCGGACAGCGCCCGTATTCGAACGTCGGGAACGGCGTAGGACTCGACCAGTGCTTGCGTCGAATCGCCGGCGACCGTCCCCTCGACAGTCACCGCCGTCGTCTCGTCACGTCGCGACACGAGGTCGAAGTCGGTCGAGGCTCGGGCCGTGACTGGGGAAAGCGAGTCCGTCGTCGCACAGACCCCGCTCCACTCGCTGGGCTCGCTCGAGCCGGGCTCGAGGGCCGGCCGCCAGTAACAGACCCGATGGGTGCCCTCGACCGCGTACGGGACCGCGTCCGGAAAGAACGAGTCGCCGTACGCGGTCGGCTCGAGGTCCGGGTGCTCGAGTGCGAGTTCGACGTACGGCTGGCGCTCGACGATCGGCTCCGCGCGGTCCGCGTCGGACGCCCGTTCCCAGCGGATTTCCGTCGGTCGGTCGGTAGCGGCTGCTGGTTCGTCCATCGAGTACTCACCACAACTCGGAGTCGGCCGACCGAAACGCTGTTTCCGGAGATGTTCGGGACACGCTGGACCGCGAGGCGAATATGTCCGTGATCGAACTTAGCGTCGATGAGCGATAACCCTCGGGCGAGTGACCAGCTATGCCTGATTCACAGACGGGCGTTCGGACGACCGTCTCGACCGATCTCTTCGATAGATACCTCCTGCCAAAAGTCGCCCTGGGCGTTATTCTGCTCGGGTCGCTGCTCGGGACGTGGGTGTCCGGACGGTTCGGCGGCCAGTCGATCGCCGTCACGCTCGCCAAGTGGTCGTACCTCGTCGCGATAGGCGTACTTACCGGCGGACTCGTCTGGAAACACGGCTTCGTGCGGCCGCGGGATCTCGGGGCGAACGCCGGCGACTACTGCGGGGAGATGTACGCACGATTCGATCGAATCGCGATCGGGGCCGTCGCTCTCCTCGCGGTGACCGGCCCGATCGTCCTCGCGGCGTACGTCTCGGCGCTCGGAACCAAGCCGCTCACGGTCGGGTTGGGTGCCATGCTCGTAGCCTGGCTCGGGACGGTCGCCGTGACCGCACAGCGCTCGGCGGCCGCCGAGGCCCAGTTTCGGAGTCCGGCCGGGATCCTCGCCCTGACACTCGCGCTAGCGGTCGTCGCGGGAACGGGCATCGCCGAGGTGAGTTTGCGCGGGTTCGACCCGATCGCCGCGGGCGTCCGAACGACACACCTGTTCGCGTTCGCCGCGTGGATCGGGGGTGCCGTCTGGAACATCTTCATCGCCGTCCCGACGGGACAGAAGCGGCCGACGACCGCCGTGGTTCGAGCGGCGGGCGACCAACTCGAGCGGTTCCGGTGGACGGTTCGGTTCATCATCCCGCTCGTATTCCTGACCGGATCGTATCAGGCCGTCATGGTCCTCGGCGTCAGTCTCGAGGGCTATGCCGCCACGACGGTCGGGTGGGCCGTAATCGCCAAGATCGGCATCATCGGGCTGTTGGCCGTCATCTTCAAACTCTGTCCGATGTGGCGGGCCTGCTCGCCCATCGAGGGCGTCTGCGACCTCGAGGAGAGCGGTGCCGGATCGGGAGCCGCAGGCGGGGGAGACGACGATGACTGAGGTCGAGATCCCCGAGACGGCCCCCGACGTCGATCCCGATCTAACCGTCGACAACCGAGGCCGGGGCTGTGCGAGCGGTATCGCTCGCGTCCAACGAGCGCTCGAGGACCTCGAGTGCGGGTCGATACTTCGCGTTCGGAGCACGGACCGACGGGCGAAACGGGAGTACTCACAGCTGGCGGCACAGACCGAGCACGAACTGCTGGCGATCGAAACGAACCGGCGTAAGCTGATCCGAAAAGAGTACACGACGTACCTCGAGATACACCGCTCCTGAGCGGCGATCGATCGGGGCCCACACGGACTGCGCTGAGTCATTTCCGGAGCAACCGCGAACCATCCCGCAGTTGCTTCGGTCAATCGGTACGACAGCCCCTATCAGTCGTCCCCCGGATTTCGGCGTGCGATCATGCCGAGCCCGATCCACGAGATGACGACATCGCCGTCCTGCGTGATGCCCTCGAGGCGGCTATCGACGTAGCCGCGTTCGGGATCGCTCTCGGAGACGCGTTTGTCGATGACCTCGGTGCGGATCGACAGCGTATCGCCGGGTCTGACGGGCTGTTTCCACCGGAGTTCGTCGACGCCGCGGGCACCCATGCTGGCCCGATCCTGCATCGGGCCGTCGACGAGCATCCGCATACAGATCGCGGCGGTGTGCCAGCCCGAGGCGACCAGTTCGCCGAACGCCGACTCTTCGGCCGCCGTCTCGTCGGTGTGAAACGGCTGGGGATCGTACTGTTCTGCAAACTCGAGGATTTCCTCTTTCGTGACGTGATACTCGCCGAATTCGCGGGTTTCGCCGACCTCGATATCCTCGTAGTAACGCATATCCGTGTGGTGTGGTACGTATCGTCAAGAACCTGTGGGCAGAGGCAGAACGGGGCACGGCCAGCGCGGTACTCGCCTCGTGGGATCGATTTCTCGCTGTCGACATCCGACGGTTCAGTCGTCCGACTGCAGCAACGCCCACCGCGACCGCAGGACGACGCCGGTTTCGGACTGCCATCTCTAGTCGAGCTTTCACAACATCTATTCGTCGCCGGGTCGGGAGTTTCGATATGACTCTCGAGGAGCAGGCCGTTCTCGTCACCGGCGGCGCAGGCTTTATCGGCTCGAATCTGGCGAACCATCTCGCCGAGACGAACGACGTGACCGTCGTCGACGACTGTTATCTGGGGACGCCGGAGAACCTGTCCGACGACGTCGAGTTCGTCGATGCGAGCGTTCTGGACGACGATCTGCCCACAGATGTCGACGTGGTGTTTCACTTAGCGGCGCTGTCCTCGTACGCGATGCACGAGGACGATCCGACGACGGGTGCCAGAGTGAACGTCGAGGGATTCGTCAACGTAGTCGAGCAGGCTCGACAGGAGGGCTGCGAGACGGTAGTCTACGCCTCGACGTCGTCGATCTACGGCAGTCGCACCGAGCCTTCGCCCGAAGCAATGGACGTCAGCGTCAACACCGGCTACGAAGCCTCGAAACTGGCCCGCGAGCGCTACGGGGAGTACTTCTCGAATCACTACGACATGTCGATGGCTGGCATGCGATTTTTCTCGGTCTATCAGGGCTACGGCGGGGCCGAGGAACACAAGGGCGAGTACGCCAACGTGATCGCGCAGTTCGCCGACGACATCGCCAACGGCGAGTCGCCCGTGCTGTACGGCGACGGCACTCAGACGCGAGATTTTACCCACGTCTCCGATATCGTCCGCGGCCTCGAGTCCGCCGGCGCGGCGGAACTCGACGGAATCTACAATCTGGGGACCGGCGACGCCTACGATTTCAACACGGTCGTCGAGATGCTCAACGACGAACTCGGTACCGACGTGGAGCCGGAGTACGTCGAGAACCCGATCCCGGATTCGGTCTACGTCCACGACACCTGTGCCGACGCCTCGAAGATCCGCGAGGAAGTCGGCTGGGAGCCCCGAATCGATTTCGAGGAAGGGATCCGCCGCGTCTGTGCGCAGTACACCGACGAGTAAGGCGTTCAACTCCTGACGACCGTCGATAGCTGCAGTTCGGTGTCCGTCTCGAGACCGTTCAGTTCGAACTCGAGTATCTCGACTTCCGTGCGACGAGCTTTTACATGATATAAACAGAAATCCACTCGTTTATCGACACATCTATAACGATCAATCGTAGCTAATTCGATTCCCTAGCCGTGAGTTCTCCGGAGCCGTCGCTTGTCCGCCGAGAGATATAATTTACATTCGTAGTAAATATCTCGTTCTGAGGCGGTGGTTCCCACACTGATTCGCCACGCTGATTGCCGAGTCGACATTGCGTATTCGTCGATTGTCGAACTCTGCTAATAGTCATCACGGGAGGCGATGAACGGGCGAATCAGTGCTCCTGCGAGGGATTTTTACCATGGCATGTGCATCCCCATGATATGCGACTTCACAACAGGGATGTCCGACAGGATGTTCGCGAACTCGGTGCATTACTCGGGGATGTCCTCGAGGAGCAAACGTCTCGCCGAGCGTTCGAGACCGTCGAATCGTGTCGGCAGGCCGCAATCGAGTACCGCTCGGGCGAACTCGAGTCCCGAGACCCCCTCGTCACCGAACTCGAGAACCTCTCGCCACACCAACAGCGGATCGTCGCCCGTGCGTTTACGACCTACTTCGAGTTGATCAACCTCGCCGAAGAGCGCGAGCGGGTCCGGACGATTCGGACCGAGTCCCACGAGGGCACCCTCGAAGACAGCCTCGAGACGGCGGCCGAGGAACTCGGCGAGGCCGACCTTGAGACCGTCCAGCAAGTGCTCGACGACGTGCTGATCGAGCCGACGTTTACCGCGCATCCGACCGAGGCTCGCCGGAAGACGGTCAAATCCAAGCTCCGAGAGATTTCGACGTATATCGAAACGCTGGACGAACGGCTGCTGACCGACAAGGAAGAGAGTCAGGTCTGGCGGGACATCGACGCGGAGGTGACGAGCCTCTGGCAGACGCCGCAGGTCCGCAATCGCCAGCCCGAACCCGAGGACGAAGCGCGCAACGTCCAGTGGTACCTCGAGAACACGCTGTTCGACGTGGTCGGGGAGGTCTACGACGAACTCGACGACGCCATCGACGCGGAAGTGCCGGGCGACCTCGAGATCCCGAAACTCTTCGAGTTCCGGTCGTGGGCGGGCAGCGACCGCGACGGGAATCCCTACGTGACTCCCGACGTGACCGCCAACACCCTCGAGCGCCAGCGGTCGGTCATCGTCGAGCAGTACCGAACCCAGCTCAAGCGCCTCTCCGGAGTGCTGAGTCAAGACGGCAGCCGCATCGACGCCGGTTCTTCTTTCCAGGCCTCCCTCGAGGCGGATCGCGAGCGCCTGCCCGGCAGCGCCCGCACGGCCCAAGAGCGCTATCCGGGCGAGCCCTACCGACAGAAACTCAAACTCATGCGCGAGCGGCTGCGCCGCGTCGGCGATGTTCGCCCGGGTGGCTACGACGACGTCGACGACCTCCTCGAGGACCTCGAGGTAATCGCGATGAGCCTGCGGAACAACGGTGCCGAGAGCGTCGTCGACGCCCACGTCGACCCGATCCGCCGACAGGTCGCCACCTTCGGCTTCTCGCTGGCGAGTCTCGACCTGCGCGAGCATCAGGCAAAGCACACCGACGCCATCGCAGAGGCTCTCGAGGCCGAAGGGATCGACTATCACGGGCTCTCGGAGGACGAGCGCGTCGAGTTCCTAACTGACGCCGTCTTGCAGGAGGAATCGGTGATCGATCTCGGGGATACCGCGGACCTCTCGGACGATTCCGAACGGGTCCTCCGGCTGTTCGACAGCCTGGCCGACTGGCAGGCCGAGTACGGCAGTCACGCCATCGACACCTACTGTATCTCGATGACCGAAGAGCCCAGCCACGTCCTCGAGGTGCTGTTCTTGGCCGATCAGGCCGGAGTAGTGTCCCTGCCCGAGCATGCGGGCATCGACATCGTGCCGCTGCTCGAGACCGAATACGCCCTTTCGGGTGCCCGGCGGATCATGGGCACCCTATTTGAGAACGAGGCCTACGCCCAGGTCCTCGAGGCCCGGGGACAGACCCAGGAGATCATGCTTGGGTACTCGGACTCGAACAAGGAGAACGGCTTCCTGGCGGCGAACTGGTCGTTGTACAAGAACCAGCGCCGCCTCGGCGAGATCTGTGACGATCACGACGTGACGATGCGGCTGTTTCACGGCCGCGGCGGCTCGATTTCGCGCGGTGGCGGGCCGATGAACGAGGCGCTGCTCGCGCTGCCGAATTCGACGGTGACTGGCCAAGTCAAGTTCACCGAACAGGGCGAAGCGATCGCCGAAAAGTACGCCAACCCCCGCATCGCCGAGCGCAACATCGAGCAGATGCTCAACGCCCAACTGCGGGCGCGCAAACAAGCGATCGACCAGCCCGAAGAGGAGGTCCGCGAGGAGTGGGTCGACGCCATGGAGATCATGGCCGATACCGCCCGGCAAGAGTATCGGGATCTCCTCGAGAGCGAGGGATTCGTCCAGTACTTCGAGCAGGCGACGCCGATTACGGTCATCGAAGACCTCGATCTCGGATCGCGGCCGGCCTCTCGCTCGGGTGAGCGCACGGTCGAGGACCTGCGGGCGATCCCATGGGTATTCTCGTGGACCCAGTCGCGGTGTATCCTTCCGGGTTGGTACGCCATCGCGACCGGTATGGAGGCGTATCTTGAAGATGGCGGGTCGATGGAGACGCTCCAAGAGATGTACGACGAGTGGCCGTTCTTCCGCACGACCCTCGACAACGCCGCGCTCTCGCTGTCACGGACCGAACTCGAGATCGCCGAGCGGTACGCGGAGATGGCTGAGCCGGAACTTCGCGAGCGGTTCTTCCCGCGTGTCTCCGAGGAGTACGAGCGGGCCGCCGACTTGATCACCGAGATCGGCCAGCGCGACCGCCTGCACACTCGTGACTGGCTCGGCGAGAACTTGGAGCGCCGGAATCCCTACGTCGACCCGCTGAACGTCCTCCAGGTCCACCTGCTCAACCGGAACCACCGAACGGACATCGAAGAACGGACGCTCCGACTGACCGTCAAGGGAATCGCGGCCGGCATGAAGAACACGGGGTGATCGAGCGCGGGTTCGCTCGAGCCGCGAGCGGGCCGCCGCTCCGATCGGTGTGAGCGAACCAGTCACAGGGAGCGGGGAAATCGAAACGGGTAAAAACGTCACTCGGGTAGGTAGGAGTGAGCCGAGATAGCCTAGCCCGGCCAAGGCGGTAGATTCGAAATCTACTGTCCTCACGGACTCGGGAGTTCAAATCTCCCTCTCGGCGTTTTTCCAGCAACAAACCGATGAGCGCCGCACAGCGGCGCGAATCAATCCTCGTTGCTGGAAAACGGCAGGGAGTTTGAACGAGACGGGTCGCGGCCCAGGAAGCGAGCACAGCGAGCGACCCGGCCCGTCTCGGCGTGGTTCAAATCTCCCTCTCGGCGCTTTTCAGACGAACAAAACCGACGAGCGCAGCGAGAGCGCGGTCGCTATGCGATCGTGAGCGGTGAAGCCGCGAGCGAGCCGGTCTTTGCGTGGTTCAAATCTCTCCCGGCGCTTTTCCAGTAGCGGCGGGCGGCGAACAACGTGATCCGCTCCGCATTTGTACGATTCTCGAGTCCCACGAGCGACCGCTTAAGGTCCGTATTACGTCCCTTCCGTTCCGAAACCTACTGAACCGAGTCCCGAGTCTACGAGCGACTCCTCGCCCGTCATTCGCAGGCAGGGTCACTACGGCCATACTAGTGATATGTGTAGTGATTCAAGCCACAATGATCGCCACTCGAGAGCCAACAGCCACGAGGCGGTGGGACCGATGAGTTTCGACGACGAACCGGCGGACGACGAGGCGTTTCATCCGCTCGGAGAGGCGTGGCAAGACGAACTCGAGGACGTACTCGAGGAGACGGAGTACGACACGGAACTCGGGATGGAGATGGCGAAAGACGCCATGCGAGTGACGGAGGGAGAACTGGCCGAGGAGGAGTTCCACGAGCGGTATCACGACGACGTGATGGAAGAGTTCGGCGAGGACGAACGGCCGATCGCCAGCCCGGACGACGCCGACGAGGGTGGGATGGGATCGATGCTTTCCCAGTTGGGTGCCAGCGAGGAGTCCCGGCGCGAGATGCTCAAGAAAGCGAGCGCGGGAGCCGGCTTCCTCGGACTCGGCGCGTGGGCCACGATTGAGGACCGCGAGCCCGCCGATATCGCCGCCGCCGAAGAAACGACCGAATCCGAAGACACCGGAGGAACCCAGTGGGGGATGACGATCGACCTCGAGCACTGCGACGGCTGTCTCTCCTGTGTGACCGCCTGCAATCAGGAACACCAGTGGGACGACGGAGCCAACTGGATGTACGTCCTCGCTTACGAGGACGGCAGCGTCGAGTCGCCGGAGCCCGACGATTTCGACAGCGTTCGGGATTTCAACTATCTGGTGCGGCCGTGCCAGCACTGTACGGACGCCCCCTGCGAGAAGGTCTGTCCGACGACCGCCCGCCACACGCGCGACGAGGGCGGACTCGTCCTGACCGACTACGAGGTCTGTATCGGCTGTCGGTACTGTCAGGTCGCCTGCCCCTACGGCGTCAACTACTTCCAGTGGGACGAGCCCGACGTCGAGCGGGAGGACCTCGAGCCCGAGGGGATCTACGACGAGCGCGGACGGCCGGTCAGTCGACGCGCGCCGCGGGGTGTCATGTCGAAGTGCGTCTTCGATCCGGCTCGCCAAGACGGCAACGCCGGCGAGGAACTCGTCGGGACGACCGCCTGCGAGCAGGCCTGTCCGCCGAACGTGATTCAGTTCGGGGACAAGAACAACCCCGCGAGCGACCCGCAGCGCTACGAGGAGAACCCGAGCCGGGCGCGAACGGTCATCCGGCTGAACTCCGAGCTCCCGTCGCCGAACTCGGTCGAATCGTCGCTCGAGGGGGTCGACAACAATCTGGACGCCGTTCTCGACGCCGTCGACGACCTCACCGAGGAGCAGGTCGCCCTCGCGAAAGGGGTCGAGTTGACGGTCGAGGAGTACGAACAGGACGCGCCTGCGGGCGATACCCTGCCGGAGAAGGAGGAAACAGTACTTTCCGTCGTCAGCGCGATCGAGGACAGCGGGCTCGACCTCGAGACACAGGACATCCTCGTTCGGCTCGAACTCGGGGAAGAACCCGGCGACGACGAGGAGTTCCAGGGACCGAGCGAGGAACTCGCACAGGAGCGCTTCGAGGCGTTCGCCGACGGTCCCGAATCGCAGTTCGAACTCCTCGCGGACATCGGGACGAACCCGAACGTCACCTATCTCGGGAACCAGCCAGGGCCGAACGCCGAACAGGTCGAAGGGCCGACCAGCTACGAGGACGTCGGTATGGTCGACGTTCGACAGGACGTCCTCGACGATCAGACGATCGGCCTCGATTACTCCTGACCGGCGGCAGCGGCCGGCTCGAGTCGAACGGCGGGCAACGAATCTCGAAAACGGCTGATCGGTAGCAGTCGCTGGTCGGTGCCGTCGAGGCGGAACTGAAAACCGTGTGGTGGGCAGTCGCTCAGTCGTCGGCCGGCGCGAGCGGCTGCTGATCGGACGCGAGCAGTCGATCGAGTGCGTCGACCATCGCCGTGACGCTCGCGCGGGTGATGTCGGCCTCGCTGCGGGCGACCGTCACCGAGCGATCGTTGCGAACCATCGTCACCTCGACGGTGACGACGGCGTCGGTGCCCCCGGTGACGGCGTCGACGTGATAGGACTCGAGTTCGGCATCGGCCATCGAGCCGAGCGCCTCGCGGACGGCGGAGACGGCGGCGTCGACGGGACCGGAGCCGGTGCCGCTGGCGACGCGTTCCTCGCCGTCGACGGAGAGCCGGACGCTGGCCGTGGGGACGGCACCGCCGCTGGTGGCCGAGAGATCGAGCAGGTCGACGACGCGCTCGCGGTCGTCGCCGGTGACGTCTTCGGCGATTGCCAGCAGGTCGGCGTCGGTGACCCGGCGGCCGCGGTCGCCGAGTTCGGTCACGCGGTTCGCGATCTCGGCGATTTCGTCGTCGTCGGCCTCGACGCCGTGTTCCTCGAGGGTGGCCTTGACGCCCGCGCGGCCGGTGTGTTTGCCGAGCGCGAGCCGGCGTTCGCGGCCGACGGTCTCGGGCGCGTAGGGCTCGTACATCTTGTCGTCTTTGAGCGTGCCGTCGGTGTGGATGCCGCTCTCGTGGGTGAAGGCATTCTCGCCGATGACGGCCTTGTTCGGCGCGAGTTGAATGCCCGTCGCTCGAGAGACGATCTGTGCGAGATCGTACAGCTCCTCGAGTTCGAGCGTCTCGAGGTCGTAGACGTGCGAAAGGGCGATCGCGACCTCCTCGAGGGCGACGTTGCCCGCGCGCTCGCCCAGCCCGTTGACGGTGCAGTGAACGAGGTCCGCACCGGCCGAAATCGCCGCGAGCGCGTTGGTCACGCCCAGCCCGAGGTCGTCGTGGGTGTGTGCGCTGACCGGGCCGAGTTCGGCGAGCCGGGAGACGGCCTCGTAGGTGTGTTCGGGCCCCGTGTGGCCGACGGTGTCGGCGAAACAGAAGCGCTCTGCACCCGCGTCGAGGGAGGTTTCGGCTAACGCCTCGAGGTAGTCCAGATCCGCGCGGGAGCCGTCCTCGCCGATGACCTCGACCCAGAGGTCGTGGTCTTTCGCGTAGGCGACGAGTTCGGCGGTCTTCTCGAGGTTGTCCTCGCGGGAGGTGCCGACCTTGCCCTCGACGTGGCGGTCGCTGGCGGGGACGACGATGTGGACGCCGTCGACGTCACACTCGAGCGCGAGGTCGATGTCGCCTTTCATCCCGCGGCAGAAACTGGTGACGCGGGCGTCGAGATCGAGGTCGGTCACCCGCGAAATCGCCTGTCGCTCACCCGCGCCGGTACAGGCGCTGCCGGCCTCGATGACGGAGACGCCGGCGCGTTCCAACGAGCGGGCGATCTCGACTTTCTCGTCGGGAGAAAGCGAGACGCCCGGCGCTTGTTCGCCGTCGCGAAGCGTCGTGTCGAGAAGGCGCACTGTACGGTCCGATTCGATCGTCTGTTCGGCGGAGTGAGGTACGGGCACGGGTGATGAAGTAGGCTTAGTTTCGTCGGAGAATTTCGCATCCAGCCGGGTCGCCCCGACTTCCTCTATCCTCGTCGTGCGGCGGTGAGACGGAATCTCGTGCCATTGTACTGTGGGCTAACGTATCATGCTGACTTAAATCCGCCGGTCACGGCTCGGTGAGATCGGGTTCGGCCGACTTCGATTGGCTCGGTCGTCCTCGGCAATTCACCCGTCCTCGAGACGCAGCCGATCACCGGGCTCGACATTGGCCGCGGTGCCGGCGGGGAGTTCGACGATCAGGTCGGCTTCGGCGCGAGCGAAACTCCGCCACGGGCGAAGGGTCTCGACGCGCCGGACGACGCCGTCAGTGATCCAGACCGCGTCGATGGGGAAGAAGACGAACAGCATGTGGAGGTCTCGGGTCTTCGCCGACCCGAACTCGAACGCCAGCGCGTAGTCGTCCGGAATCGATCGCCGGAACATGAGCCCCAGCGTCTGGCTCACGATCGAGTCCGCGAGGTCGACCCGCGTCGCCAGCACCCGGGCGTCGCGATCAGTATCGTCGCTGGGATCGTCGCCTAGGTCGTCATCAGAGACCGGATCGTGGACGAGTCGCACGCCCTCGAGTCGGACCGGCGATAGCAAAAACCTTCTCGCCGACGGCGATCCGTCGGGTCGGTCGGAACGGCGGACGCCAGCTTCAACTGGTCGGTGGCCCAAAGACGGTCGAGCACGATGGAGAAAACGCCGCAGGGAACATCGGTCGGCGTCGACGACCCCTACGAGTTCGCCGGGCTCTGTGACTACCTCACCGGCGAAGGGCAGTGTCGGTACGCCCTCGAGCACCACGGCCACGACCCGGAATTCGGTCGCGAGCGCGCGGCCGACGACTACGCGTGCCCCGTGGTCGACCCCGAGTCCGACTGGTCGTGGGCCGACTGCCCGCACTTCCGCTCGCGCAACCGCGACCGCGAGTGCGTCCGCTGCGGGCTCGAGGAAAAGCGGATGGCCCACGACGACGAGCGTCCGTTGCTCGAGGAACACCACCTCTCGTATGCGCGCGATGGTGAGACCCTCTCTCACGAGATCACGATCTATCTCTGTCGGTGGTGTCACGCAAAAGTCCACAACTCGTGGGCGCGGATCACCGACGACGCCGCGCCCGAACCAAATGCGATCGCCGCGCTCGAGGAGCGTCGCGGCCGCGAACAGTCGGAACTGGGATTCGAGTCGGCGGCCGAGCGATACGATGGTGACGACGGATAGGCGACCGTCCGTTCGGGGAGCGGCGATTCAGACGAGTTTTCGGAGAATGCCGTAGACCGCATCGCGCAGTCGATCCGGCAGGTAGCGCGCGTAGAGTCCGTACTGGGCGAGCGGGCCGACCGGGTACCGCGCCGGGGGATCGGGGCTGGTCGCGGATTCGACGATCGCTTCCGCGACGTCGTCGGGGTCGGACGCGAACGGACCGCCACCGCCGCCGATCAGTTGCGCGTCGTCGTAAAGGTCGTACAGCGACTCGTATGCCGCCGTCCGCTCGTCGTCGGGCAGTTCGTCGTCGACGCGGTCGGTGAAGTTCGTGTCGACCGGCCCGGGTTCGATCACGACGACATCGATTCCGAACTCGTCGACCTCGGCGCGCAGGGAGTCGCTCATCGCCTCGAGCGCGTGTTTCGAGCCGGCGTAGGAACCCGCGCCGGGGAACGAGATCCGCCCGATGACACTCGAGACGTTGACGATCCGACCCTCGCCCTGTGCTCGCATGTGCGGCAGCGCGGCGCGGGCGAGCCGGTGGGGGCCGTAGACGTTGACGTCGAACTGTCGGTGGAGATCGACCGTCGGGACGTCCTCGAGCGGCCCCATCTGGGCGTAGCCGGCGTTGTTGACGACGCAGTCGATCGCGCCGGCGATGTCGACGACCCGCTCGACAACCGACGCGACCTGCTCCGGATCGGTCACGTCTAACTCGAGGGTCTCACAGCCCGCCTCCTCGAGAGATGCGATATCGTCGACGTTGCGCGCCGTCGCGAAGACCTGCCAGTTCTGGGCGAGGAAAGCCTGTGCGGTCGCACGACCGATGCCCGACGAGCAGCCGGTGATGAGGACCGATTTCTTGCGCGTGTAGCGGTCGTCGTCGGTCCCGGTGGTCTCGCGGCCGCGGTCGTCCTCGACGACGGTCCCGTCCGGCCCGTCATCGGCTGTCCTCTCGACGTCCTCAGCGGTGGCCATGTGTGACGGGTTCGAGAGACGATACCTAAGTATCGACGGTTTGTCGCGCTATCCGTAATTTCAAGACATAGTTGAGATGACAACGACCCGGACGATCGATACCGGTCAGCAAACACCTCGAAAGTCCCACCCACAACGAGCGGTTGGTCAGGCAGCTGTGGCCAGTGGCTGAGTAGCGGGCCTAGTCGTCGAGGCTCGTCTTCGCGTCGTCGGCGTACTTGTCCGCCAGTCGGACCGGCTCCGGGAGCTTGTACGACGCCGAAAGCGCGAGCGCGATGTCGGCGGCGGTCTCGGGGCCGACGCGGTGGCCGGGACTGACGTAGAGCGGGTTGATATACCGGTTTGGCGACTCGTACTGTCGGGTCTGGACGGCGTAGCCGAGCAGGGTCCCGTCGGGCGCGTCGACTCTGGCGTTGGATTCGATACCGACCGTGGTCCCTTCGGAAAGGTCCTCGAGATTGCCGCGCGGAGACCCACAGAGCAGGCTCTTGGCGACGCCGATACTCGGTACGTCCCTGACCACGCCCATGTGGGTCGCGATGCCGGCCTGCCGGAAATGGATGCGGCCGCTGCCGTCGAACAGGAACAGATCCGGCGTGACGGACAACTCCTCGAGCGCCGCGAGGATCGGTGCGCCTTCGCGGAAGGAGAGGAGGCCGGGGATGTAGGGGATCTCGAGGGGCGTGACCGCGAAGACGCGTTCGATGACTTCGCCGCCGCGCATCGCGACGACGGCGGAAAGCGCGCGGTCCTGATCGCCGTCCGCGTTCGTGAGAAACGACTGGTCGATGCCGACGACGACCGGGGGTTGTCCGCCGCTCGAGGTCGCCGCGAGGGGGTTCGAGAGCGCGTCGGTGTCGAACGCGAACGCGTCGTCGAAGACGGCGACATCGGCGATTTCGCGCTGGAGAGTTTCCATCTCCTCGCGCGAGAGGTCGGCGTCGGGGGCGAGATCGGGGCGAGGCTGGCTCATCTGGGAGGGGATAGACGCCGGGTGAAAATCAGTTGCGGGGTTATAGCGGGATGACGGTCCCGCGGAGGGGTCGAGCTATCAGAACCGACGGCGACCGCCCGGTCCACCGGGACCACCCGGCCCGCCGGGGCCGCCACCGCCGAACTGCAGTTGATTCGGCGCGCTGACGTTCCGGTTTCGCTTGACGTATTCGCCGTAGCCGAGGCCGATCAGGAGCCCGACGAGGTGGGCCATGTGGGCGATGCCACCGCCGCCGCCGGTCGAGAGGAAGGCGACGCTAATGAACGCGTAGCCGGCGGTCAACAGCCAGATCGGCACCGGGAGGATGAAGTAGAGGTACACCTTGAGTCCGGGGTTCAGGACCGTTAGGACGCCCAGAATCGCGAGTGCGGCCCCGCTCGCACCGACGACACCCGGAGTGAACGGCATCACCGTGGGGGTCTGGATGATCTGAATGCCGATCTGTCCGAGCCCGGCGAGCACGCCGCTGGCGAGAAAGAGGATCGCGAACTTTCGCGATCCCACGTACCGCTCGACGAGCGGTCCGAAGAAGAATATCACGATGCTGTTCCCGACGATATGCATGAAGCCGCCGTGTGCGAAGATCGACGTGACCCACGTCCAGACGTACTGCGGATAGTAGGGACGGAGGACGAAGAGGGTCTGCATCAGTTCGGGTCCGAAGACCCTCCCGACGACAATTTGACAGAAGAATGTGAGCCACATCAACGCGAGGAACGTGTAGGTCGCGTTCCCGCGGAAGTACGCGAGCGGGCCGCCCGGCCCGGTATCGATCGGGAGCTTATCCATGAGGCCCGAGGCCCGAGACGTGCTCCCGCCCGAATTGACGTTATCGTCGAAGCCGCTGTCGAAGACGCCCTTCGGGTCGTTCCAGTTCTCGAGCCCCGAGCAACTGTGATTTTCGGGGAGCCGATGATCGCCGCAGTACGTGCCACCGCAGTGCCGACAGTTGTACGGCATGTTTTCATCTTTCCCACACACGTCGCACTTGGCCATTGACCGGGGGTATGTGGGGAGCCGCTAAGGGATTTGGGGTTTGACGTGATAAAGATCGGCGCGCAAACGGCCAGAAGATCGGCTCTGGGCCCTGGCGTTGGCGACAGTGCCGTGTAGACTGTACATTTTTGCCTCCCCGTCCCCCATCTCCGGACGTGCAAGAGTACGAGCGCAAGCAACTGCTCGAGCGCGTCGAGCGCGAGGGCGCGACCGTCGGCGCGGACATTCCGGAGACGATCACGATCCAGGGGGAGGAGATCGACCTCCGGACGTTCGTCTTCGAGATCAAGCGCCGCGAGACGGTCCCGGCCGGCGAACGCGACCGCGTCGAACAGGCGAAGCGGAACCTGCGACGCGAGCGGCTCGAGCGACTCGAGCGGATCGAGGAGGGCGATATCAGCCGCGAGGTGGGCGACGACCTCGCCCAGAGCATCATCGGCATCGATCGGGCGTTAAACGCCCTCGAGAGTCTAGGGCCGACGGACTTAGAGCGCGAGCAGCAGGTCCAGAAAGCCCAGGACCGCAAGCGCTGGATGTCGTTTCTCAAGAAGGCGCTGGGACAGGACGACGACGCCAGTTCACGGGGAGGACGATGACGACCAACGCCGAACTCGCCGCCCGCTTCGAGGAGTTCGCCGACCTGCTCGAGGCCGACGGCGTCGAGTACAAACCCCGCGCGTACCGCCGTGCAGCCGAGAACATCCGTGCACATCCCGCGCCGATCGCCGACCGAATCGAGGCCGGCGACCGCGAGGCCGTCGAGAACATCGATGGGGTCGGCGACGCCATTTCCTCGAAGGTCATCGAGTACGTCGAGACCGGCACGATCGAGGAACTCGAGGACCTCCGCTCTGAGCTGCCGATCGATATCGCCGACATCACCCGCATCGAGGGCGTCGGCCCCAAGACCGCGGGCAAGCTCTACCGCGAACTCGGCGTACAGACGCTAGACGACCTCGAGGCGGCCGCCGAGGCCGGCGAGGTACAGGAGGTCAAGGGCTTCGGTCCGAAGACCGAACAGAACATCCTCGAGAACCTCGAGTTCGCCCGGACCGTCGGCCAGCGCCAGTTGCTGGGCGAGGCGCGACCGCTCGCCGACGACGTGCTCGCCTTCCTCGAGTCGATCGACGCGGTCGAGCGCTGCGAGGTGGCGGGCTCGATCCGGCGGTGGCGCGAGACGATCGGCGATGTGGACGTGCTCGCGGCGACCGACGCCGGCGAGGATGTCGTCGAGGCGTTTGTCGGCTGGGATTCGGTCGATGACGAGATCGAATCAGGTCCCGAAAAAGCGAGCGTCCGCGTCGGCGAGAGCCGCGTCGATCTGCGGGTCGTCGTTCCCGAAGAGTTCGGCGCTGCCCTGCAGTACTTCACGGGAAGCAAGGATCACAACGTAGCCCTGCGAAACTACGCGATCGACCGCGAGATGAAGTTGAACGAGTACGGGGCCTTCGACGTGAGCAGCGAGGCGCTACGCGCCTCGAGCAGTCGGACGGAGTCCGACGACGACATCGAGGACCCGGAGAGCGGGCAGCGCGTCGGCGAGCGCGTCGCCGGCGAGACCGAGGACGGGATGTACGAAGCGCTCGGCCTGCCGTGGATCCCGCCGGAACTCAGAACGGATCGCGGCGAGATCGCCGCCGCGGAACGCGGCGAGTTGCCGGCGCTGCTCGTTCGCGACGATATCCGCGGCGACCTGCATACCCACACCGAGTGGTCCGACGGCAACACCGACGTTGCCGCGATGGTCGAGGCCGCCGCCGAGCGGGGCTACGACTACTTCGGGATCGCCGACCACGCCGAAGGCCCCGGAATCGTCGGCGGTATGGGGCTCTCCGACGCCGAGATCCTCGAGTACGCCGAGGAGGTCCGCGCGGTCGGCGAGGAGGCCGAGATCGAGGTCTTCGCCGGCATCGAAGCGAACGTCGACGCCGACGGCGAGATCGACCTCTCCGAGGAAGTGATCGAGACGCTGGACGTGATCGTCGCCTCGACCCACAGCGCGCTCGACCAGGACGCCGAAACCGCCACCGAGCGGCTCGTCCACGCCCTCGAGAACCCGGCGATCGACGTACTGGGCCATCCCAGCGGCCGCCTGCTCAACGAGCGCTCCGGCCTCGAGTTCGACGCGACCGCGCTCGGGGAAGCCGCCGCCGAACACGACACCGCACTCGAGGTCAACAGCAACCCCCGCCGACTCGATCTGTGGGGCAGCGCCGTCCAGGCCGCACTCGAGAAGGGCGCGCCGATTTCGATCAACACCGACTCCCACCGGCCCGCGACGCTCGAGTACATGCGCTGGGGCGTCCACACGGCACGCCGCGGATGGGCCGAGCCCGACGACGTGATTAACACGTGGGGGCTCGCGGATCTCCGCGAGTTCCTCCACTGATCGATTCGGACCTTCCCCTGAGAACGCACCAAACCGATGCGACTCCTCCTCGATGTCATGTGCGGCGGGCTCACCTCCTACCTGCGAATGTGTAACTACGACACCGCCTACGCCGGCGACCGCGGGCTCGAGGCCGACGACGACCTGCTCGCCGTCGCCCGGGACGAGGGGCGAACAGTCGTCACTCGAGACGTCGAACTCGCGGCTCATGCCGACGAGGCGATCCTGCTCGAATCCCGCGAGGTCGACGCCCAACTCGCGGAGGTAGACGCCGCTGGACTCGATCTCTCGCCGGCGGCCGAACCCGCGTTCTGTGGCCGCTGTAACGGCCCGCTTGTGGATGTCGATCCGGCGACTTCTACGCCGGCGTACGCTCCGGACCCCTCGGGGGTCGAGACGTGGGTCTGTCGCGACTGCGGGCAGTATTTCTGGCGCGGCAGTCACTGGGATCGAGTTGTCGCGACGCTTTCGGAAATCTGAGACGCGAAGTCGCCGCTATCGAACGGGAGAGCGCGGATGACAGGGATTTCTAATAGACGGCGACGTCGTCGAACCGGCCGTCGTAGGCGATGTGCTGTGGATGTGTCGGCTCCGTCCCCGAGAGGAACAGCCGGTCGACCTTCTTCCACGTGTTCTCGTAGACGAGGTGGCCGAGTTCCGCCGCCGTCGTCGCCCACCGATCGAAGCCGTTGTCGTAGACGACGCGGCGAGCGATGCCGTCCTCGAGCGCGGTCAGGAGATCGGCTTCGCTCTCGATGGGCGCGTCGAAGGCGGTATGGGCCACGCCGACGGATCGGGGAAGATGGGCGTACGAGGAGGTAAACGGCGGCATCGACAGGTCGTCGGCGAGTTCCCGCGCCCGGCGATTGTCCGGCGGGAAGTGACGCGGATTGAAGATCTCGATCGCGTCGATCGTCTCCGCGTACGTTCGGAGGTCGTCCTCGTCGAGGCTCACGTTCGCAAAGTCCGGGTGGGGGACGAGCACCGTGGCATCCTGGCGGTCGAACTCGGCCATCGCCGACTCGAACGGGATGAAGTCCGGCACGGGCTCTTCGAGGCCCAGCGCGAGGACGTGTCTCCGATTCCGCCACGTCCCGGTAAACACTTCGCGGGCGGGGATCACCAGAAGGTCCTCGCTCGAGTACGCGGCCGCCCGCTCGCGGATCTCGGGAAGGCGGGTAAAGTGAGGGGCGTAGACGATCGCATCGAGGCCGGCCTGCTTGGCACGCTCGACGACGCGATCGGAGAGCACCTTCACGTGACAGTCGATTCGGAACGTCACTCCATCGGTCACGACCACTACTTCCGGGACAGCCGAGTTATGAATTCTGATTCGGCGGCCACTCGAGGGCCTCCTTGATCGCGTCGACGATAGGGACGACTGGCTCGTCCGGGTCGACCGAGATGAACAGTCCGTCGTCGCCGACGTAGACCCGGAGGATCTTCAAAAAGTCCATCGACGTGGTGATGTACTCGACCCGCTCGGCCTCGGGAAACAGCGTGTTCCGGAAGAGTTCGCTCTGCATGAAATCCATGTGGACGTTGGTGTGGATTCGATCGAAGTGCTCGAGCATCGCCTCGCGGCCGTCGTACATCGAGATCGTCCGGTCGTCGATATAGAGCGGCCGAAACGATTCCGTATCGTACTCACAGAAGGCATACAACGGCCCGGACACCGTTTCCTGGACGACATGGCGCACGCGGTCGGCGTCGAACGCGGCCAGTGTCGACCTGTTAGTCGCCGGCATGACCGAGGAGATGTACCGCAGAGTGGAAGGGTTGTCGGGCACACCTCTTCCGGTCGAGAGGAATCGCTGCGAAAGGATCATTAGGGCGGCCGTTCGAGTGGCAGTATCGAATGGCCTGGGAATGCGGGATCGACGGCTGTGGCGCAGTTTTCGAGGACGTCGAGTCGGCCGTCGTCCATCAGGCGACGGAACACCAGCGCCGCGAGTGTAAGGTCTGTGGCACCGTCGTCCCCGACGGCTATCTCGCGATCCGACACGCCTTTACCGACCACAGCCGCGCCGAATACGTCCGCGCCTACGGCGCTAGCTCCGAGGAAGTCCGGGAGCGCGAAGAGCTCCTCGAGGAGATCGAATCGGAAGCGGACATGCAAGCGATCGCCACGGAACTACAGCGGTAACGAGCGGGCTCGGAGTTGGCCGTGTTGGGGCTACGACCGCTATTCTCGACGTGCTCGGCTACCATTCGTCCCATAATGTCGTAGAAAACGATCTCGGTGCTCACATAGGGTTCGCACCGAGTGAACCGACTCGCTATCGCTCGTCGGAATCGAGTACGCGAATCTGGTCGCCCCGAACCGTCACGGGAATCGGAACCGTCGCCTCGTACAGTTCGACGGTGACCTGATCCTTGCCCTCGTCGATCCGCTGGACCTGCGCCTTCTCGCCCTTGAACGGGCCGGCGATGAGTTCGACGATGTCGCCCTCGGCAATCCCCTCGACGTCCGGCTTCGGCGAGAGGAAGTGCTCGACTTCCGAGATGTCCGACTCGCCGGGGACGATACTGCGCGCGTGGGGGATGTCCTCGAGGACGCGGTTGAGAACCGCGTTGCCTTCGGCTTCGACCATCACGTAGGAGGTCAGCGAGTCTGGGGCGAGCGCGGCGTGGATCTCCGACTCCTCGCGGTTGATAATCATGTCCGCGACGGTGCGTTCTTGACTCGCCGTCGTTTTGACAGCAAAGATCCCCATTAGACGCCACCCGGCAGTAACAGCATGATCGCACCGATGAGGAATCCGACGAGACCGACCAGGAGGATCCCTGCACCGGCGATTTTCGACACCTGGAAGAACTCGTTAGTCGTGGGTGTCGTCGCCATTTTCAACACCCGAATGTACGAGGTGAGATCGTACGGAACGTCCATATCTGTCTATTCACAGCGTAGGGTCTTTTATCTGTCTTTCGTGTCCCGTGAACGTTCCCGGACACTCGCCGGCGCTGTCGACGGACGTTGCACTCGACGGCCCCGCGTCCAAACGGCTCGGCGACGAACGTCGGTTCATGGCCGAAGACGACTCCGACAGAGCAAACGAGTACGAGGCGGAACGCGAGGCCGAGATCGAAGACGAACTCGAGCGGATCGACCGCGATCCGGACGAAGTCGACGAGGGCGACGGCAACCTCGGCACGCAGAACGCGCCCCGCGAGGACGCGGACGATCTCGAGGAAGCCGAAGAAGCTGCGGAGTCCGACGCGGACGAGGAAGCGGACTGAAGCCACCGATCCGCGGCGAGTCGACCCGCTCGAGCGGGGAGCCGATGTCGATTAGGGGCCCGTGGTCGGCGGCTGCTCGCGCGGGCCGCCGCCGATCGGGGTCCGCGATTGCTCGGCGGCCGGCCGCTCCGCGAGGGTTACCTCGACGGTCTGGCGCTCGCCGTCGCGGATGATCTCGAGTTCGATCGTATCGCCGGGCGACGTCTCGAGCGCGAGATACGACGAGAGCGCCGACTGATTCGGGATTTCCTGGCCGTTAATGGCGACGATCACGTCACCGCTGCCCGGCCGAGCCGTACTGGCCGGCTGGAGGACCCCGTCGGCGGGGCCACCAGGGACGACCTCCATGACGAGCACGCCGGTCGCCTCCTCGAGGCCGATTTCGGCGGCGATTTCCGGACCGACGGGCTGGACGCCGACGCCCAAGTAGGCGTGGTCGTAGGAGCCGTCCTCGATGAGCGCGGGCACGACGCGGTTTGCCAGCGCCGCGGAGATGGCGAAGCCGATGGTCTGGCCCGCACCGGCGAAGACGACGCCGAGTACCTCTCGCTCGAGGCTCACGAGCGGCCCGCCGCTGTTCCCGGGGTTGATCGGCGCATCGGTCTGGATCGCGGCCGGGATCGAGAAGCCGGTGGGGCTGGGAAGCGAGCGGCCGGTCCCGCTGACGATTCCCTGGGAGACCGACGCGTCGAACCCGAACGGGTTGCCGATCGCGAGCACTTCCTGTCCGATGACCGGATCGGACTCGGCGAGCGACAGACCGGCCGCGACGTCGGGCATGTCCTCGACGCGGAGAACGGCGAGGTCGCTGTAGACGTCAGTCCCGACGATCGAGGCGGCTCGCCACTCTTCGGTACTGAACTGGAGTTCGATGCCGCCCTCGCTTGCGGTCTCGACGACGTGATTGTTGGTCAGGACGTGTTCGTCGTCGATGACGAACCCGGTTCCGAGCCCGCCCCCGCCGGTACCGGGCCCGCCCGTCCCGGTGACGGTAACGAGAACGACGGAGTCGATCGTGTCGCGATACACCGCCGTGTACTCGCTGCCCGCTTCGGCCTCCGCTGGCTGGTCCGCCCCGTCCGAGGCGTTCGAGTCCGCGGACTCGTTTTGGGCCACACCGGCCCCGGAGCCGCCGAGCCCGAACGCCGTGGCCGCCCCGGCTGCACCGAGTACGCCTGTCGAACGCAGTAGCCGTCTGCGCGTGCAGTGGTCTGGGTCTGAAGTCACGCCCATTGCCACCCCGACGAGCGATATAAAACGGAGCCCAGCAACAGCCGATCGGTTCGGGACCGCTCACAACGCGGTCGCCCAGCGCGTCCCGTTCGACTACTCGCTTCGGGCTGCCTCGACGGCCTCGACGAACGACGCCGCCGTCTCTCGGACTCGATCCATGTCGCCGTCGGCGACGGCCGAATCGTCCACGATGGCACCGCCGGCACCGACCGCCACCGCACCGGCGTCGAAGAAGTCGGCGACGTTGTCCCGGGAGACACCGCCCGTCGGGATGATGTCGACATCGCCCAGCGGCCCCGCGAGCGCGCCAATGTGGCCCGGGCCGACCGTCGACGCGGGGAACATCTTGAGGAGGTCCGCGCCGGCTTCCATCGCCGTCACGGCCTCCGTCGGCGTCATGACGCCGGGCGCGACGAGGACGCCGTGACGGTTGCAGGTCCGCACCACGTCCGCGTTCGTATGCGGCGAAACGACGAACGATGCGCCCGCGTCGATCGCGGCCTGTGCGGTCGGCGCGTCGAGGACGGTCCCCGCCCCGACCACCGCGTCGGTGTCCGCGAGTTCGCGGTCGACAGCCGCGATCTGCTCGGCCGCGCGCGTTCCATCCGCCGTGATCTCGAGCGCGTCGACCCCGGCGTCGTAAATCGCGCGAGCGACCGGGACGATTCGGTCCTCGTCGATACCACGGAGGACCGCGACGACGCCGCCCTCGGTGATTCGCTCCCGAACCGCCGCTTTCTCGGTCATTCCGCTCGCCCTCCCGCGACCGCCGTTCGACGCTCGTTCTCGAGCCGTTCGCTCCGTGTACCGTAACGTTCCATCACGGCGAAGTCCGTGCCGCGCCTTCAATAAATTTACTCACGGTCGAAAAAGCGGCCAGGGTCGGTGCCGTTCACTCCTCGAACGGCGATCGGATCCGCGCGAAGTCGGCCGGGGCTATCGGCTTACGCCTCGTCAAACACCGCCGAGCAGAGCTCGGCGAGCCCGACGAAGCTCTTACGCTTCGTCGAACAACGGAAGACTCGCGATGCTCGCCTTCCGAGCTCGACGCGGCTTATGCCGCGTCGAACAACGCAAATCAGAGATTTGCTGGCTTGACGTCGGCTTACGCCTCGTCAAAGAGTTCCTCGCCCTCGACCATGTGTTCCTCGACGACGTCCATATCGAGCGTGACGCCCAGCCCCGGCTCCTCGGGGATCTCGATGTAGCCGTCCTCGATGACCTCTTCCTCGACGAGGTCCTCCCACCAGTCGAGTTCGTAGGAGTGGTACTCGACGGCAAGCGAGTTCGAAATGGCCGCACCGACGTGGGACCCGGCCATCGTCGCCACGGGCGAGGCGACGTTGTGCATCGCGACCGGGACGTAGTACATGTCCGCGAGATCGGCGATCTTCCGGGTTTCGCGCATGCCGCCGACCTTGGGCATGTCCGGCGCGACGATGTCCAGCGCCTGCTCCTCGATCAGGCGGCGCTGGCCGTGCTTGCGGTAGACGTTCTCGCCGACCGTGATCGGCGTCGACGTGTTCTGCGTGACCTCCCGCTGGACATCGTGGTTCTCCGGCGGGACGGGGTCCTCGAGCCACCAGATATCGTACTCCTCGAGTCGCTTTGCGAGCCGTTTCGCGCTGCCGCCGGAGAAGGTCCAGTGGCAGTCGAAGGCGACGTCGGCGCGGTCGCCGACGCGCTCGGTGACCTTCTCGACGATTTCGGCCTTGTGCTCGATTTCGGGCTCGCGGAGGTGGCGGTTCGCGCGGTCTTTCTCGTGCCCGCTGGGCACGTCGAGATCGAACTTCAGGGCGTCGTAGCCGAGCTCCTCGACGACGCGTTCGGCCTCGTCGGCGCAGGCGTCGGGGTCGGCCTCGTCCTCGGTGTGACAGTCACAGTAGACGCGGACCTCGTCGCGGTACTTGCCGCCCAGCAGCTGATAGGCTGGTACCTCGAGGATCTTCCCGGCGAGATCGTGCAGGGCGACCTCGATGCCCGAGATCGCGGTGACGGTGACGCCGCCGATCGAGCCCTCGCCGGACATCTTCTGGACGAGGTGTTCGGTCAGTCGGTCGATGTCGAGCGGGTTCTCGCCCACGAGGAAGGGCGTCATCCGCTGGATCAGTTCCGGGACGCCCGCGCCCCAGTAGGCCTCGCCGGTGCCGACGATGCCGGCGTCGGTGTAGATCCGGACCAGCGTCCACGGGAAGTTCCCGTCGATCATCGTCGTCTGGATGTCGGTGATCTCGACGTCTCGGCCACCGCCGCGCTCGCCCGTGACACCCATCGTTTCTGCCGAGAGGTCCCGCATCGTGTACTCGGCGTTCGGATCGTGCAACTGCGAGTAATCGATTCCCATGGGTGCTAATTCACTCGTAAGTTAGTAATAGTTTCTACCTGCCGGTAGCGGTCTCGACACCGTCTTCGATCGAGGGCTGGAAACGCGTACCTATGGCTCCACTGCTTGCAAAAGGTATTGTCACCAGCTCGGGGGTGTCGTTTCTCGTCGTCAGCCGCGGTCACTGCCGACCGCTGGCGGATCTCACGCGCTCGAGTTTGTCGCCGACCTCCTCGAGATCGGCATCCAGCGCCGACGTCGCGGCGAAGGCCGCCCGCTTCTCCGCGGTTCGGCGCTCGATCGCCTGCGGGCCGACGGCGAATTCGATTCGGGTCACGCCCGCGTCGGGACTCGAGCCGCCGAGCACCGTGACGGGCCCGACCTCGCGGGTGTTCCGGACGTGGGTGCCGCCACACGCCGAGATGTCCCACGGGTTCGTCGGACCGGCCGTCCCGGAGAGACGGTTTCCGCTCCGGTTGTCGTTCTCGTCTTCGATCGTGACGAGGCGGACTCGCCCCTTCCGGACTGCACCCGCGTCGGCTGCTCTCTCGGCGTCGAACGCGACCGCCTCGCGCTCGCGGGCTTCCGAAATCGGCACATCGTCCCACGACACCGGCCGCGACTCCCAGACGACGCGGTTGACGGCCTCGTCCAGTTCGATCAGCGTCTCGTCGTCGAGGGCCGTCCCCGTCTCGAGGTCGACGCGGACCGTCTCCGGGCCGATTTCGAGGCCGGCGTAAGCCGCCCCCTCGAGCAGTCGCCGGGCGGCCCCGACGAGGACGTGACTGGCGGTGTGAGCCCGCATGCAGTACATCCGAAACGACCAGTCGACCGAACAGAGGACGCGGTGGCCCGGTTTGAACGACGGTTCCTCGGCTAACACGTGGACCTGTTCGCCGTCGACGAACTGCACGTCCGCGACCGCGATATCGCCGATCGTGCCGCGGTCGGCCGGCTGGCCGCCGCCGGCACCGTAGAAGTGACTGCGCTCGAGCCAGACCCGTCGGCCGTCGATCGACGTCACCTCGGTCTCGAACCGCGTGGCGTACGGCTCCGCTGCCGCCCGTTGCCCGGTCATCGGTCACAGTCTGTCGTCTGCGCTTAAAAGTCTGCTCGCCGAGATAGTCGTGAAACCGAGAATATCGCCTCGCTTACTCCGCGAGAGTCACGTCGAGGCGCTCCTCGAGGGCCTCGATCAACCCGCCGCCGACGCCGGCTTGGGTCGCGCGTCCCTGTTCGACCGCGAGGATGTCTTTGGCCGGTGCGCCGAGTTCCTCGGCGAGTTCCTCACGCTGGAGGCCGGCGTCTTGCCGGGCCTCGACGAGCGCGTCGCCGTAGTCCGAGACGAGATACGGCAGCGGGTCGTCGTCGTAGTTCGTCCCCTCGCTCTCCCAGTGTTCGGAGTCGCCGTCCCAGACCGGGTTCGCCTTCGCGACGTTCTGGGCCGCCTTCCGCTTGCGACTGGTCTCGTCGTCCGAGCCGGCGTCCTGATCGCTCCGATTCCGGTTTTTGTCCCGTCCGTGCGTCTCGGAATCGTCGTGGGGCGCACAGTCCGGACAGACCTCGAGTTCGGCTCCGGCGACCGATGCGAGCGTGAGCGAGTCGCTCTCGGCACCGCAGAGTTCACAGTTCGTCCCGCCACCACCACCGGACGAACCGGTCGAGTATTTGGCCATGCGAGGCTTTGGCATCTGTCGCATTTCAACTGTTCGGTAGTGCGGGCGTCTCGAGCCGTCACACCACGGCACGGTCGGCCACTCGAGCCCTCGCCTCGAGCCGACCGGCCGAAAATCAGCGATCGAAATGCTTTCTGATGGTCGCCCGCAGCGGCAGTCCCAGCGCGCCCGCAAGCGGGAGGATCACGAACGCGGCGAGATCGGTCGGGAGCGAGGCGACGCCGGCCGCGGCGATGCCGAACCCAACCAGCGGCGCGAGGACCGGGAGGACGTAGCCGTACGACGGCTTCCAGCCGGGCCCGCGTCTTGTCCAGCGGACGATCACGCCGAACAGCAGCGGCATGAGCACCGCGCCAGCGAGCAGGGGGCCGCCGACCAGCGTCGTCGTCGCCCCCACCGCGAGCGCGACGACGATCGTCTCGTTGATCGTCAGCCGCCCCCACGTGTTCGCTCTGGTGACCGCACGAACGACGAGCAGGCCGACCAGCGCGAGCGCGACGACGCCAGCCAGCGCGCCGTACCACAGCGTCGTCTCGAGCGGCGGCGCGACGAATTCGACGCCCTGAACGAACGCCAGCGTCGTCTCGAGCCCGTGGCGGCTCTCCAAGAGCAGCGTCGAGAGCCCGGACGGGTTGGCACCGATTGACTGGATTTCGGCCCACAGCGAGGAGAGCGCGTCCTGATTCTCGAGACCGAAGTGGCCGATCCCGGCGGCGTAGACGAGGACGGAAAGCCAGATCAGCGGCAAGGAGAAGTTCTGTCGCCGCCACCAGCGGGTGAGTGGGTTGCCGGCAGTATCGGCGGTTTCGGACCCGGAACCGGTCGCGGTCCGGCCGGATCGGGCGGTTCCGCGAGCGGACCCACCGCTCGTTCCACCGGTTCGGCTCCTGGTTCCCGACCCGTTACTGCCGGCAGACCCCGTTCCGGATCCAGTTCCGGTCCCGGTACCAGTACTGGCCGTACTCGAGGCACCGCTTGTGGTGCCGGCCGAGGCCGACGTCGTTCCGGCCGTCGATGTCGTCCCGCTCGAGTCGGCGGTCGACGACGACCGACCGGCGCTCGCCGAACTGGACGCCGCGGAGCCGGCCGACGACGACGACGCAGTCGACGCTTCGGCGGACGCCGTTTCCGATTCCGAATAGCTCAGTTCCGTGCCGCTCGAGTCGTCCTCGGCTTCGTCGTCGCTCTTCCAGACATCTGGGGAGGGGAGGCCGCTGGTACGCTTCGCGACGTAATCCTCGTGGCCGAGTCGATCGTAGGCCTGCCGTTCGACCGGATCGCCGAGGATGTCGTAGGCCGTTTTGACCGCAGTGAACTGGGCCTGTGCGCGGTCGTCGTCGTTCAGATCGGGGTGGTAGACGCGGACCTGGTCGCGATAGGCGTCCTTGATCTCGTCTTGGGAGGCGTCGGGCGGGATCTCGAGAAGGTCGTAGAAGTCTTCTGTCATATGAGCATGAGGCCGATGTGGTCTGTGACGATGATTATCGGGGTGGGGTTATAATTTCGGTGTTCTTTCCAGTTCGGTATACTGTTGGCTCGAGGAGGGTGGCTGGTTCGGCCGGTCGCGGTCCGCGGACGTGACTTACGAAAAGTCCGCGAGGGAGGTTTGCCCGACCAAGCGGTCGCCGCTGGCCGGGTCCGGCTCCGAGTCCGGATCGGGGTCGGGGTCTGACTCGAGCCCGGGTTCGGCCCCGGACTCCCGCTCGCTCCCAGTCTCGGGTTCAGATTCGGAATCGGGTTCTGGGTCGGACTCGACCGCGGACTCCCACCCCGCGAGGCTGGTCTGGTCCGCCGTCGCGAACTCGAGGTTGGCGACCCGAACGCCGAGCTTGCGGACGGGTTCGCGCTCGAACTCGGCGAACAGGTCGCGAGCGATGCGGTCGACGAGGTCGCGGTCGTCGATCGGGCCGGGCAGGGACCGCTCGCGCGTGTTCACGTCGTACGGCGGCGTGACGGCTTTGACGCCGATGGTCCGGTACAGCGCGCCCTCGCGGCGGGCGCGGTCCGCAACGGCGTCCGCGAGCGTCTCGATCAGGTCGTACTTCGGGTCGGGTTCTTCGACGGGTTCGGCAAAGGCGGATTCCCGCGAGAAGCTCTTGGGATCGCCCTTCGGCTCGATCCGGCGGTCGTCCTCGCCGCGTGCGCGGTCGTACAGTTCACGGCCGCGCTCGCCGAACCGCTCGACCAGCGGCTCCGGGTCGGCCGCGGCCACGTCGCCCGCCGTCTCGAGGCCCATCTCTCGAAGCTCGCGGGCCGTTACGGGGCCGACGCCGTGGAGCAGGTCGACCTCGAGCGGCGCGAGGAACTCCCGGACGTTGCCGGGCTCGACGACGGTGAGCCCGTCGGGTTTGTCGAAGTCGCTGGCGATCTTGGCCGCGCTCATCGTGGGGGCGACGCCGACGCTGACGGTGACGCCGACTTCCCGCCGGATGCGGTCCCTGATATGGCGGGCGAAGCCGTCCGCGACCTCCCACGCGGTCCGCTCGGTCACGTCGAGGTAGGCCTCATCGATGCTCACCTCGCGGACGACGCCGGCGCAGTCGTGGAGTATCTCCCGGACGTCGGCCGCGACGGACTCGTAGTAGTCCATGTCGACGGGCCGGTAGTAACCGGTGTCCTCGCGCTCGAGATCCGGATCGTCGAGCGTCCCGTCTTCGAACGCCGCGCGTCTGGGGAGTCGCTCGAGGGCTGTCGAGATGGCCTGGGCGCTCTCGACGCCGAACTCGCGGGCCTCGTAGCTGGCGGTGGCGACGGCACCGATCGTCTCCCCTTCCTCGTAGCCCATGCCGACGACGAGGGGCTCCTCGCGGAGTTCGGGCTCGCGCAGCCGCTCGCAGGAGGCATAGAAGCAGTCGGCGTCGACGTGGCAGACGATCCGGTCCTCGTCGGCCTCGCGCTCGACGCCCGGCAGCCGCGGCCCGTCGGACATTCGTCTACCGGTCGATTCGGCCGGACCGACGTGAACGTTGCGCCCGCGGTGTGGTCACGGTCGGCGGTCCGATAGGCGAACCGCCGCCGTCCAGCAACGGTGCTACAGTTCGCGTGCCATCATCACTTCGTCGACGTACTCGCCGTCGATCGTGTAGTGGTCCCGCCGGATCGCCTCGGTATCCCAGCCATGTACGGTCAGGAATTCGAGTGCGGTGTCGTTGACGACCGGCACGCTGTTGTAGAGTTTCCGGTAGCCGTTCGCTTCGGCCCACTCGAGGCCGCGCTGTAAGAGCGTACTCCCGATTCCGAACCCACGATAGGCCTCGCGAACGCCGACGGTCTGCTGGGCGACTTCCCGGACCGGATCGGTCTGTTCGCACTCGAGGTGGGTCCAGCCGACGACCTCGCCGTCGACGGTCGCGACGAAGAACGTCCGAGATTGGACCGCGTTGTGTCTGGTGACGGCGTCTTCGTACAGCAGTTGTTCGGCGATCGTCTCGGCGACGACGTAGGTCTCCTCAGCCGTGACGTCGCGGATGGTGTCGACGAGGCCGTCGAAATCCGCCTGTCGAGCGGGGCGAACGGTGACGGTAAACTCGTCTAACTCGTGTTTCTCGACCGCCCCGAACTCGAGTGCGATCCGAAGGGTCCCGCCGTCCTCTTCGAGGTAGCCGTCCGATTTCAGCCCCTCGAGGCAGGTTCGGAACTCCTCGGCGGGCAGGGAGAGGATGTCCAATACCTTGTGGCGCTCGACGGTGCCGTGTCGTTCGACGTATTCGTAGATGCGTCTGCTGGCGTCGGACGCAAACGTCGGCCGTTCAATCGCGTCCATACCCCCGATACGTGGGCCGGCCGCTTAGTCCTTGGTCATTGATAGCACCAGACAAATATAGCTGAGAAGTCACGATTGGCACCGGCTTCGGCTACTCCGCGACGAATCAGGAACTCGAGCGGTACTCGTTCGCTCTCCGGCTCGCGCCGACATCCCACAAAGAAGACGGCCAGTGGCTGGTACGAACCGGAACCGAGTCGCGGGCTCAGTTGTACTCCCGCCAGCGGTTCCCACAGTCGGTACACTTGAAAAATCGCGTCGGCGGCTCGTCGGCCGAGGCGGTCTGCTTGAGCGTGTACCACGCCTCCTCGGCACCGCACTCGTCGCAGATGATGTCTGTGGCCTTCGGTTTGCCCTCGAAGTTGGCCTCCTCGCTGGACTCGATCACGTCGTCATCGGTCTGTGACTCCGTCGTGACGAAGGCGTCTTCCTGCTCGCGGTCTCGCTCGCTCGAGGCCCCGCAATCGTCGTTCGTACAGACCATGCGGTCGCCCTCGGCTTTCATCATCGAGCCGCAGTCGTCGCAGAATTGCATATCGGTCCGCTACGGGCTCGGGACGCAAAAACACACCACTTCGGTCGACTTGAGCCGCGTCAGTCCGTCGTTCGGACTCGAGCCCCGGCCTCGGCGGGCTCCGCGAGGATAACCCGCCCGCCGAGGCCGCGGTCCGCGAGCGCGGCGTCGGCCGCGGCCTCAGCCTCGGCGGCGTGGGCGGTATCGGTCACGCCGTAGACGACCGGGCCCCACGACGACTGGCCGACACCGGAGAGGACCGGACAGCCCTCGAGCGCTTCGACGAGTTCGCCCGCAGGCGGCCGGAAGACCCCGCCCTGCGCGTCGGCGTACCACGCCCCGTTCTTGCGGCCGATCTCGGCGATCGCCTCGCCGAAGGGCTCGAGGCGGCCCGCGGCGGCGGCCGGCAGCAGTTTCCGGGTGACGACGCCGGCGAGTTCGTCGGCGACGGCAGGGTCGGCGCGTTCGACGACCGAGCGCATGCTCGCGTCCTCGTCGTCGCCGTTGCGGCCGGGTTCGGCGTCGGGAACGACGACGACGAGGAACCGCCACTCCGGTGGCAAGTCGTGGCGGGCGACGACCGGCGGCACCGTCCAGTCGCCCTCCGCCGGCGGCTCGGTGGTGAACCGGTTCGTCGGATGGCCGGCGTCGACGACGAAGCCGCCGCCCTCGAAGGTCGCGACGCCGACGCCGCTACGACCGCCCCTGCCCATCGCTGGCGCGCGCTCCCGAACTCGCGGCTCGAGGCCGTGGGCCCGCGCCGTCGCCGTGAGCACGGCGAGGGCGAGCTGGGTCCCGCTGCCGAGCCCGACGTGGCGCGGCAGGGACTCCTCGAGTTCGACCGCGACGCCGGGAACCTCGAGGATGTCGACGGCGCGGCGTGCGTATGTCCGAATCAGCGGATCGGCAGCCTCGACGGTGGCGGCGGGCTCAGCCGTAACGGTCGCTCGCGGTTCCGCGAGCCCGACGCCGATGCCGCCGTAGAGCCGCTCGCGAGCGAGCGAGAGGTTCTGGAAGCCGACGTGGAGCCGCGCGCCCGCGCTGACGGTCGCGGTCATCATGGATCGTGATCGTGCCGGGCTATGCATCCCCTCGGGAAGGGGATTTCGACGGTGGCAACGACTGATACGGGTTGCTGTAACGGTTCACCGGCCCACCCCCGACCGCACTGGGGTTGGGCCGGCAATGACGTACCGGAGACCGTATGCGAGCGTCACCACAGTGTGACCGCGCGCCGCGGTCGACAGACACAGCGGTTATATCGCTCGTCCCGACAGTCCTCGACGATGTCGGCAGCCGACGCCTCGGTCGTCGTTCCCGCCCGCGAGGAGGGCTCCCGTCTCGAGCGAACGCTGGACTCGCTCGCGGCCCAGCTCTTCAACGGGCGGCTCGAGGTGATCGTCGTCGCGAGCGGGGCGACGACGGAGCGCGTCGCTCGAGCGCATCCGGCGGTCGACCGAGTACTGGTCGATGACCGCCGGGCGGGTCCTGGGCCGGCCAGAAATCTGGGCGCGGCGGTCGCCGGCGGCGAGGTGGTGTTGTTCACCGACGCCGACACGGTCGTTCCGCCCCGGTGGGTGCGCCGCCACTACCGCCACTACGCCGCTCCCGAGGTCGTCGGCGTCGGCGGACCGCTCCGGCCGCTCGAGGGCGGGCTCCGTCACCGCGCGCTCTTTCGGGTCCTCTCGGACTGGTGGTATCGGGCCTGCTGGCCGGTCGGGTTCGTCCAGCAGGCGGGCTGTAACTGCAGCGTTCGCCGGACGGCGTTCGAGACGATCGGCGGGTTCGACGACGACTTACGGTTTCTCGAGGACACCGACCTCTCTCTGCGGCTCGCGCGCGAGGGGCCGGTCGTCTACGATCACACCTGTCCCGTCGAAACGTCGGCCCGCCGGCAGGGCCGAGTCGGCTACGCGCGGCTCTTCTGGACCTATCTCGTCGGCTACCTCGAGTACGCGCTGCCCGGCTCGTCGCCGACTCGAGACTACTTCTGACGCCGCGAACGACAATCCCCGGCCATCGCCCGAACTTGTTCGCCTGGACGAAACTGCCACGAACGATTGGCCGAGAAAGGGTGACTTATACCCCTCCGACGCAAGGTCTGACCATGAGCAGCGACGACGAGTTCGACTACGGAAAAGACGAGCAGTTGCGGAGCCGCGAAGTGACGGAAGGTCCGGACAAGGCCCCCCACCGCGCGATGTTCCGCGCGATGGGCTTCGACGACGAGGACTTCGGCTCGCCGATGATCGGCGTGCCGAACCCGGCCGCGGACATCACGCCGTGTAACGTCCACCTCGACGACGTCGCCGACGCCGCACTCGAGGGGATCGACGACTCCGGTGGGATGCCAATCGAGTTCGGGACGATCACCATCTCCGACGCCATCTCGATGGGAACCGAGGGGATGAAGGCCTCGCTGATCTCTCGGGAACTCATCGCCGACTCCGTCGAACTGGTCTCCTTCGGCGAGCGCATGGACGGGCTGGTCACGATCGGCGGCTGCGACAAGAACATGCCCGGCATGATGATGGCCGCGATCCGAACGGATCTCCCCAGCGTCTTCCTCTACGGCGGCTCGATCATGCCCGGCGAGCACGAGGGCAGGGAAGTCACCGTCCAGAACCTCTTCGAGGGCGTCGGTGCCGTCGCCGACGGCGAGATGGAAAGCGAGGAACTCGACGAGATGGAGCGCAACGCCTGTCCAGGGGCGGGCTCCTGTGGCGGGATGTTCACCGCCAACACGATGGCCTCGATCTCCGAGGCGCTCGGCTTCGCGCCGCTGGGCAGTGCCAGCCCGCCCGCCGAGGCCGACTCGCGCTACGACGTCGCCCGCGAGGCCGGCGAACTCGCCGTCGAGGTCGTCGAGGAACAGCGCAAGCCCTCCGACTTCCTCAGCAAGGAGTCATTCGAGAACGCCATCGCGCTGCAGGTCGCCGTCGGCGGCTCGACCAACGCCGTCCTTCACCTGCTGGCGATGGCCGCCGAAGCCGGCGTCGATCTCTCCATCGAGGAGTTCGACGAGATCAGCCGGCGCACCCCGAAGATCGCGAATCTCCAGCCCGGCGGCTCTCGCGTCATGAACGACCTCCACGAGGTCGGCGGCGTCCCGGTCGTGCTGAACGCCCTCTACGAGGCCGACCTACTCCACGGCGACGCGCTGACTGTCACCGGTAACACGATCGGTGAGGAACTCGAGGCGCTCGCTCCGCCGACGATCGAAGAACTCGACGTGGACTTCCTCTACACCGTCGACGAGCCCAAAGACGAACAGGGCGCGATCCGCATCCTGACGGGCAACCTCGCGCCCGGCGGCTCCGTCCTCAAGGTCACCGGCGATGACGAACTCCACCACGAAGGCCCCGTCCGCGTCTTCGAGAACGAGGAAAACGCCATGGCGTACGTCCAAGAGGGACACGTCGAGAGCGGCGACGTGATCGTCATCCGCAACGAGGGGCCACAGGGCGGGCCCGGCATGCGGGAGATGCTCGGCGTCACGAGCGCGGTCGCCGGACAGGGCCACGCCGAAGACGTGGCGCTCATCACCGACGGCCGCTTCTCCGGTGCGACCCGCGGGTTCTCGATCGGCCACGTCGCCCCCGAGGCGTTCGCCGGCGGCCCCATCGGCCTCATCGAGGACGGCGACGTGATCACCATCGACATCGAGGACCGGACCCTCGCGGTCGACGTGAGCGAAGAGGAACTCGAGGCCCGCCGCGAGGAGTGGGAGCAGCCCGACCCCAACTACGAGACCGGCGTGCTGGCGAAGTTCGGCCACGCGTTCGGCTCGGCGGCAAACGGCGCGGTGACGAACCCCGGCGTCAAAGAGGACTAGCTGACTGACACGCGCCCGAACCGGTCGATTCACCCGCTCACGGGTGACGGTTCGCAACTCCCTCCCTTCGATTTCCTGCACGAGTCTTTCCCGCCTATGTGACCGACTACCAGCTAGATAGACGAATGTGTAAATACTGCCTCGAGTGTGACTGGCAGATCAGTACTGCCGACGGCTACACCGAAAAGGAGGTGTCAGAAAAGGCGATCGAGCACTTCGTCGAGACGGGACATACGGTCGATTCGCTCCGGCTGCCACCGCCGGTCATCCTCGAGAACTGATCGATGCGAGCGATCGAGCCGAACCAGCCCCAGTGACGAGTTTTCGTGATGCCGTCGTTCGCGAAGTGGGTGGGCCGATTCTCCTCTTTCGACGGCTCACCCGCGGCGCTCAAGGATCCGATCGATGATCAGCCGCGTCGAAAGCAGCTGTTCGTCGGCGTCGTCACCCGCCTCTCGAGCGCTCGCCCGACGGACCTCGCAGTCGATCCCGCGGGACTCGAGTTCAGCCGCGATGGCCGCGTCGTCGTGGTGTTGGTCGTGGCCCAGCGCGATCACGTCCGGATCGATCTCCTCGATCGGCACGAAGATGTCCTCCTCGTGGCCGAGTCGGGCCTCGTCGACGGCCTCGAGCGCCGCGACCATGTCCCGGCGCTGACTCGCCGGACAGATCGGAGCCGCCTTGTGGTCGACGTTGGTCGTGCGCGCGACGATGACGTGGAGTTCGTCGCCCATCGCGGCGGCCTCCTCGAGGTAGTGGACGTGGCCGGGGTGGAGGATGTCGAAGGTTCCCTGGGCAATGACCGTCCGGCTCATGGTCGCCTCGCGTCCGATCCGGCGGCGTGTGGTTTCCGTGGCGATCCCGTCGTCGGTCGTGCGGTAGTCACTGATAGCATCGTCTCGAGAGACAAGGGGTGGCTCATCGCAGTTCCTCGTCGATATCCGCCTGTGTGAAATCGAAGAAGTCGTCGGTCTCGGGCAGGTCGACGTCGATCACGTTCAGTTGGGTCGGTTTCCCCTGCGAATCGAACGCCTTCCAATCGGTCCGGCGGTAGGGCGCGCCGATAATGACGTGGACGCTGCCCCGGCCGAACGTGTCCAGATCCGCGTCGCTCGGGCGAATAACGCCGTTTGGATGGGAGTGGATGCTCCCCAGTGCCTTCACGTCGTTCGGAATCTGGTTCGTCTTGACGGTCGCGCTGACGCTGTTGGACTCGGTGCCGGGCACCACGAGGATATCCGTGATGACCAGCCCCTCTCGGTCCAGATCGAGGCGTTCGGCCTCGGTCCCCCGGAGAAATCCCATGTACTCGTTCGGGTGGGTCGCCTCCGAGGACTCGAGGGCGAACTCGAGGGTTTCCTCGGCGATGCCGAGGATCTCGCTCGAGCGAAACAGCGCGTCGAACAACCCCATAGTCCCACCTGCGGTCTTGCGGTTGCTAAACGTTCCGATGCGCCGGTTTGCCGCGACCGGCACCCACGGCCCTACGCGTCCGGAACGGCGTCTTTCGGAATGATGCCGTCGACGTCGGCACACAGGACGTCCTCGCCGTCTTCGTTCGTACAGACCGCGGTGCTCTGGACGTCGTAGTACTCGTCGCGTTCGGTCACCGACTCGAGGCGACAGGTGCAGGTGATCCGCTCGCCGGTGTGGACCGGCTGGGCGAACTCGAACTCCATCCCGCGGGCGATGTAGTTGAGTTCGCCGCCGATCTCCGTCGGCAGCGTTGCGGTGAGCAACCCCTGTGCGGTCAGTCGTCCCGCCTCGTCCGGCTCGGTGTGGATCGGCTGCTGATCGCCCGATAGCTCGCCGAATTCTCGGACATCCTCGTGATCGAAGGTCCGCTCGACGGTGTACTCGTCGCCCTCCTCGGGCGGGTGTGAAACGTCCATGAGCGGATGCTTTTGTGGCCGATCCTATAACTTCTGGTCGTCAATAGCGAAACTGGTACTGCGGATCGCCCCGGCAATTTTCGTTCGCGGTGGTAGGCAATCCGATCCGTTTTATTAGTTCCAGTTCACTCGTTCAAAAGACATATTGATCCCCTAATCAACATCGAGCTATGCCCTCTCGCCGTTCGGTTCTCGCTACTGCCGTCGGCGTCTTGCCGTCCGTTAGCGCCGGTTGTGCATCGTTTCCTCGCTTTCGCGATCCGGCTGGGACTGACTGGTCAGCCCCAGTCCCGGAGTCGGGAATTCCCGCACCACCGGTCGCTACCGAAGGAGTCGTCGTCGCTAGTGGCCGCCATAACGGAGATTTAGAGGAGAGTCGCCTGATCGCCTTCGATACCGGAACGGGGAACCAGCAGTGGGAACACGCGCTCGGACGGATGACCGGTCTCGTCGCTGCCGGCGGTACCGTATACGTCGGTGAAAAACGGGGCGCGAATCAGTCGCGGGTCCTCGCTTTCGATGCTCGGACGGGTGCACAACGGTGGACACAGACCGTCGCCACTCTCTCGTCGGCGATGACAGTGGCGAACGAAACGCTGTATACTGCAAACGGTGGCCTCGCCGCGCTCGAAACGGCCGACGGATCGATTCGATGGGAACAGTCCCGTATCGCCGAAACGGATTTTACTGTCGTCGCCGCCCCGGACGATCAGTTGGCAGCCGACGATGGTGCGGTCTATTTCGGTGATGTAGACGGGGTCGTTGCGATCTCGCCCACCGACGGGACGGCCTCGTGGAGTTGGCGACCGGAACAGTGGGAGGCGACCGCCGTCGGTCCAGTTCCAGTCGACGACGCGATCTACGTCGGCGGTAGCGGTGATGTCGTCGCACTCGACGCGACAGACGGTGCCGCTCGGTGGCGGACTCCGTTCGGCCGAGGTGCCGAGATCACAGGTGTCCGCGCGACCGAGTCGTCGTTGCTCGTCGCGGAGTCGACGGACAGCGCGCCGTCGGACATGTTCGGAACAGTGTATGAACTCTCGTTGGAAGACGGCAGCGAATGGTACGAAATACGGTTCGACGCGCCAGTTACTCAAGCCGCATCGACGACGGCAACGCTCGTCGTCGGGACGGACGACGGAACCGTAACGTGGACCAATGGTGCGTCGTTTTTCGACCGATACGAGACTTCACTCCCGACGAAGGATTTCAGACTCGGTGCCGCCGGCAAACAAGCATTCGCCCAGACCACCGAGGGAACGCTTTGGGCCCTGTCTCCTCCTGAGTGAGAGGTCCCGTCGTCTCCTGGGACACCGATCAGCAGGATCCGACTGCGTGGACCAGCGATCGACTCTCACGAGTCCCCATCGCTTCTTGACAAGGGTTATACGCGACCGCCTCAAACAGCGAATCAAGATGACGCGTGACTCCGCCGGGGAACCCGGCGCAGACGACGGGGATTCCGTCGTCTACGATCTCGCTTCCGATTGTACCGCCGACGATGTCGAGCAAGGCCGTTACTATCTCGCCGAAATCAACGGTATCGTCGACTACGGCGTCTTCGTCGATCTCTCCGATTCCGTCTCCGGACTCGTCCACGAATCCGTCCTCGAGGGCACCTTCGCCGTCGGCGACGAACTCGTCGTCGAACTCGAGAGTGTCAGAGAAAACGGCGACATGGCCTTCGAGCCGGCCGACATCGATGACTACGAGGTTGAAACGGTCGGCCACGACTACTCGCTGACCGGGACCGACCGCCTCGAGAGCGCCATCGGCGAGCAGATCCACCTCGAAGGAACGGTCACGCAGGTCAAACAGACCGGCGGCCCGACGATCTTCCACGTCTCCGACGAGCAGGGCGTCGTTCCCTGCGCTGCCTTCGAAGAAGCCGGCGTCCGCGCCTACCCGACCATCGAGGTCGGCGACGTCGTCCGGGTCACCGGCGCGCCCGAACACCGCGAGGGCTCGGTCCAGATCGAAGTCGACGGCCTCTCGAAACTCAAGGGCGAAGACGCCGCCGACGCCCGCGAGCGACTCGAGGACGCGCTCGACGCCCGCGCCGAACCCCACGACGTCGAGCCGCTGATCGACTGGCCGGCCTTCGAGAAGCTCCGCCCGGATCTGGAGGAGGTCGCCCGACTGCTCCGCCGAACGGTCCTCGAAGGGCGGCCGATCCGCGTGCGCCACCACGCCGACGGCGACGGAATGTGCGCCGCGGTCCCCGTCCAGATCGCGCTCCAGCGGTTTATCGCCGATGTCCACGAAGACGAGGACGCACCGCGGCACCTCATCAAGCGGCTGCCGGCGAAAGCGCCGTTCTACGAGATGGAAGACGCCACGCGGGACCTGAACTTCGCGCTCGAGGACCGCGAGAAACACGGCCAGCAACTCCCGCTCTTGCTGATGCTCGACAACGGCTCGACGGCCGAGGACGTCCCGGCCTACGAGACGCTGGCCCACTACGACATCCCGATCGTCACGGTCGACCACCACCACCCCGACCCGGAGGCGGTCGAGGACCTGCTCGACGCCCACGTCAATCCCTACCTCCACGACGAGGACTACCGGATCACGACCGGGATGCTCTGTGTCGAACTCGCGCGGATGATCTACCCCGATCTGGGCGACGAACTCCGCCACGTTCCCGCCGTCGCCGGCCTCTCGGATCGCTCGAAGGCCGACGCGATGGACGACTACATCGACCTCGCCGCCGCGGAAGGCTACGACGAGGACCGCCTGCAAGACGTCAGCGAGGCGCTCGACTACGCCGCCTTCTGGCTGCGCTACAACTCCGGCGACCAGCTGATTCAGGACCTGCTGCAGGTCGACGGCGACGACGAACAGCGCCACCGCGAACTCGTGGACTTCTTCGCCGACCGCGGTCGCGAGGAAGTCGACGAGCAACTCGAGGCCGCGATGCCCCACCTCGAACACGAAACCCTCGAGAACGGCGCTCACCTCTACCGGATTGACGTCGAGAACTACGCCCACCGGTTTACCTACCCCGCGCCGGGGAAGACCACGGGCGAGATCCACGACCGCAAGATCGAGGAGACCGGCGACCCGGTCATCACGGTCGGCTACGGCCCGGACTTCGCCGTACTCCGCAGTGACGGCGTCCGACTCGACATCCCGAACATGGTCTCCGAACTCGAGGCCGAGATCGCCGGCGGCGGCGTCTCGGGCGGCGGCCACCTCGTCGTCGGCTCGATCAAGTTCGTCACTGGCCGGCGCGAGGAAGTGATCGACGCCCTGGTCGAGAAGATGGCCGAGGCCGACATCGACGAAGCGCTCTCGAGTGCGGCCCCGATCGACGACTAAGTTCCGAGTTGTTTCTTGAGTTTGGCTTTTCGGCTAGTAAACCAGACCTCTTCCTTGTTTAAATCAAGACTAGATTTTTCAGCTAATGAAGAACCATAATCACACCATTGGATTGCTTCATTAATATCGTTTTTCCGCACATATAGTACTACCATTCTCATTAACAGATCAATTCTCCGTTCTTCCAGGTCGAATTCCTCACAAATACCGAGTGCCTTGTTATATGAGGCGTGGGATTTTTCTAGATCTTCAATTTTCTCATATACTAGCCCAATATTATGGAGAGTATTAACCTCCCCAATATGATTTTCGTTCTTTATATGGCATTCGCGGCTTTTTCTATAAAAACTGAGTGCCTCTTCTAATCTTCCAGTTGATCTACAAATATGCCCTAATTTATTCAATAATTCTGCCACTCCCTTAATATCGCCCATCTCCCTCTTTATATCTAATTTTTCATGTAGGTTGTCTTCTATCGTGCTATATTGGTTTTTATTTCCATCAATCAAACCAAGACTATTTAGATGATCTTTCAGACTAGGATTTTCTTTTAATTCTTCTTCTATTTTAAACGCAGTCCTAACTTGGTCTAGAGTAATCCACTGATCTTCATCAGTCACTTTTTCGAGATGGTTGACAATTTCCATAATCTCATCTATACTAGGATCTGGCATTGAATATTCTGTTAGGTTTGATTGTGTACCAATCCACTCGGTTAGAAGATCCGGCAGATCATTGGCCTCATCATTTTCTGTTACTTTTTCATATTTTCCTTCGGTACCCTCAAGCAAAAAGCAAACGTCCGTATCAGTACTATAGCTTGAGATCAACTCAGAAATTCCTGATATATGGGTCTGAAAGGGATCTTCAATAACGATAAGCATGGGGCTACTGTCTTGTTCTTTAGCTCTACTTATTGACTCATTCAGTATATTAATTTTATTACTAGTGATATTCTCAATATTATTTTCTTTTCTATAAAGTACATCTCCGGTTTCGTTTGATGTATACCATTCATAAGCAAGAAAACGGCAAGTTGTGCTTTTACCAGATCCAGATCTGCCGGAAAGTATCACGCTATCTCCATTCAACAACGTATTGAATAGCTGACCCTTCCTTTTAGGCTCACTACTATTATCATCTATATATGGCCGATCAAGAGTTATACCTGAAGCAATTTCTGCAAAAGAGAACGGACCATTCCCCCATTGAGTATGATCAATAGAAGACTCAAAGTCGTTTTCTGAAAGCCATTTGAATCCATTTTCATTCAATTTTGAATATAATCCTTCCAATTCAGACACTTTTTCTTCATCTGTTAATGTGTCTTGATCCTCTGTTTTTGTTGGTTGATCAGTGCGTGGTGAAACCCAGAGCAGTTTTTCTACATCAACATCACGAACAGAATATTTAGGCATACTCCTGTCATCACTACAGCCATATCTGAGCAATGTCGTCAATTCATCATTTTGGGTCCACGGCTGGATTTCTTTCTTAATATCTTGCTCATTATAATTACCTAGGGCATGTTTTTCAAGATTGGCGAGTCCATCAGGATATGAATCTAATTGAGTAAGTAAACGGGGAGAATGTAGGCTAATAGCTACAAACTTCCCCAATTGTTGCAGCGTCAGACTATCATTTGTGTATTCTCCATCAGAGAATTGTACCATCCCCATCTCATATGCTAAGAGTGATCGGAGTCGATAAAGGTTTATAAAACGTATAATTCTCCTAGGATTATGATTGAGGCAAGGTGCAACCATATCTATAACTTCATCTAGAACTTCTGAATGGTATTTTAACAAATCCTCTTCTATTTTATTTCTATTAGTCCCGCGATTAGGTTCTTGTTCTTTATTAATAAGGTGCTTAATGTTGTTGGTTTGAGCTGATGGAACAATAACAGGAATCTGGATGAACTTCTCAAGATACTGATGACCAAATCGAATTCCGCGATGATATGCATCTTTGTCTTCTTTTGAAGCGTTCTCACCTGCTATTGGTGTATCTTCTCGGTTGAGATACGGAAGCAATTCCTCATATTGAGCGGCAAGCCCTGCAGCAGTTTTTTCTCGGTCTAAAGCAATGACAAAGGCAATCCGTGTGTCGTCAGTCAACATTAAGTTTATTGATTGCATTAATTGTGCTGCCTTAGAAACTTTACAACGATCTAGATCATCAATAAACACGTAGACACTATCATCACCAATATATGAATCTAAGATACGATCGAAGTCGTCGTGAAATTCATTAAGGAACGTTGACCTATCCTCATATTCTGGATTTGTCGCATACTCTTGCAGATTTGGATGGAGTGGGTTCAACAATTGACTGCGAACTTGATCGATAACAGTTAAACCACCCAGGAGTGCTGCAATGATACCGCTACTCCCAACGAGAATTTCTACCAATCTTGTTCTTTGTCCTAAATCAATTGGAATTGGAATTGGATAAGATGAGATAAGAACTAATATAGATACTATTGCTAGCGCCAAAACAACAAATAGTGTCAAAATAGACCTTATTAATTTGGTCTTTTTCGCATCTCGCACAAATCTATTCGAAAGTAATTTAATATCTCCACATAGTCGATTCTTTCGAGACTTCGATGACCGTACTTCACTAACAAATACTTGTGCAAAAGAGGCCCATAGAGCTTCTTTATTCTCATATCGCCATGGGTTAAACTGGACTGTTGTCTCATCAGATTCAGCCAATTCTTCATTTAACTGCTTCATAAAAGACGATTTTCCCGTACCCCATTCTCCTTCCACAGACATTGTAAGTGGGAATGATTCTTCAGATTTTATTAGAAATTCTTTAATCACCCCCACATATTCATCAAATCCTAGATAGTCTTCTTCAGACGGTTGATCGTTAAGTGCACTAATCTTCGATGTAGACGACTCAGAGTCTGATTTGTCTGATTTTGTGTCGGCTACATTCATTAAATATACTGACTTTACTCACTGTACTCGTCATACATAACATTTTCCGGTTATAGATGCTGATTTGGGTTTAGAACTGATAACGGCGCTCGTCGTCCATCGACGGATACTGGTCCGCACCGGTCATCTCCTCGAAGGTCATCCCCGAGAGGTACTCGTCGTAGGTCACGTCGTAGGCCGACCGCAGCTGGAAGTCGAACTTGCCGGTGTCGACGGTCGACTGAAAGAGCATGTGGATCGCCCGCCGGACGAGTTCGTCCGTCTCCTCGGGCTCGAGGGCGGCCTCGAGCAATGCGAGTTCGTTGCGCGTTTCGCGGTCCAGCGACAGCGACAACTCGTCGCCGATATCGGTGTACGACGCTGTCACGTCATCGTTGAGATCGTCGAGGCTCATACGGGAGGGGACTCGAGCCGGTCGGATAGGCCTTTCGTGGTCGTCCGAACGCGTCTGGGCGGGCTATGCGGGGCCGAAATCGAATCCGTTCGCCGTCCGCGGACCATCACTCATAAACCGTCGGTTCCCTAATCCTCGCCGATGACAACAGGGGCCCAGGAGTGGGCGTTGCCGGACGATCTCGAGGGCGTTCGCGAGGCGCTGCTCGCGTGGTACAAGGACGACCACCGCGAGTTCCCGTGGCGACGCACGGACGACCCCTACGAAATCCTCGTCAGCGAGGTCATGAGCCAGCAGACCCAACTCGGCCGCGTCGTCGAGGCCTGGGAGGGCTTCCTCGAGCGGTGGCCGACCACCGCCGAACTGGCCGACGCCGACCGCGCGGACGTCGTCGGGTTCTGGACCGACCACAGTCTGGGATACAACAACCGGGCGAAGTACCTCCACGAGGCGGCGGGCCAGGTCGAGGAGGAGTACGACGGCGAGTTCCCCGACACGCCCGACGAACTGCAGGAGCTGATGGGCGTCGGTCCGTACACCGCCAACGCGGTGGCGAGTTTCGCGTTCAACAACGGCGACGCGGTCGTCGACACGAACGTCAAACGAGTGCTCTACCGCGCATTCGACGTGCCGGACGACGACGCGGCCTTCGAGGACGCCGCGAGCGATCTCATGCCGGCGGGGCGCTCGCGGGTCTGGAACAACGCGATCATGGAACTGGGCGGGGTCGCCTGCGAGCAGACGCCGAAGTGCGACGCGGCCGGTTGCCCGTGGCGGGAGTGGTGTGGGGCCTACGCCAGCGGCGACTTCACCGCCCCCGACGTGCCGACCCAGCCGAGTTTCGAGGGGAGCCGCCGGCAGTTCCGTGGCCGCGTGATCGGCACCCTCCGGGAGTACGACGAACTCGAGCTCGATACCCTCGGCCACCGCATCCGAGTCGACTATACCCCCGACGGCGAGTACGGCCGCGAGTGGCTCGCGGGCCTGCTGACCGACCTCGAGTCGGACGGGCTGGTCGAATTCGACGACGGCGGAGCCGAGCCGGTCGCACGGCTCCAGCGCTAACGGAGCGGTTCATCGGCGAGTCAATTCCGGCTGCCGTGTTCTCTCGAGTCGAAAACCCGTTTTCTACAGTAAGCGAAATCAGTCCGCCGCTGGGCGTGCAGCCGTCTCGGACTGCACCGGCGAAGACAGCGGGCGGCGGTCGCCGTGCATTCCCTGTCGGTCAGTTTCGATCGATGACCGGCCGAAAGAAGATGGCGATGGTACTTGTACCTGTCCGGGAATTGCACGGATTGAGAACACTCCCGATCGGCGGCAGGTCGTTCGGTCCTCGCGGACCGAAAGATTACTGCAGTGAACCGTCGGTCGAGAGTGAGAGTCACCGGAATTGGGTGGCGGGAAAGGCTACCGGAAACCAAATCCGTCTATACGTCTCTGTGGTGGGCTTTGGTGATGACCACAGTCGTCGAACTCGGGATTCCGGCCGATCGGCTCGGACTCGCTCGCACGTTCGATCGAGCGTCGGGCTTCGAGTTTCAGGTCGGCGGAATGATCGGTGGCTCGCCGCCGCTCGTCTGGACGAGCGGCTCGGACCGCGACAGCGTTCGCCGGGCGCTCGAGGCGGATCCGTCGGTCGACGTGATCGCGAGCGTCGCCGACGACACCGGGAAGTCCTCGACGGACGACGGAACCGCGTTCAGCCAACGCGACCGCTGGCTGTTCCGCCTCGAGTTCGGCGACGGCGTGAAACTGTTCGAGCAGATCGTGACCGAAAACGACGGCGCGATCCTGACGGCGCGGGGCCGTGAGAGCCAGTGGGCGGTGAAACTGCTCTTTCACGATCGGGAGTCGGTCTCGGCGTGTCACGACCTGCTCGAGCAGTACGAGTTCGGGGCCGACGTCACCCGAATCAGCGGAGTCAACGACCTCGCGAGCGCGCGGACGCCCCTGACGGAGACGCAGTACGAAACGATCCACAAGGCCCACGAACTCGGCTACTTCGACGTTCCCAGAGGAGTGACACTCAAGGAGTTGGCCGCGGAGCTAGACGTGTCACATCAGGCGCTCTCCGAGCGACTCCGGCGGAGCCACGCCGCCCTCGTCAGTGCGGAACTAACCGATCGGACCGCGCCGATGGAGATCGATCCGTGAGTCGACCGCGTCTCAGCGACTCGAGGAAGAAGTCACACGCCTGAGCGTGTACCGGGACCGCGTCACCGCTCTACTCTCCCGTTCGACCATCCACTACTCTTTCCCTCTCCTACCCAGACCATAGTGGACATCCGACTAACGATTGGACGTATCTGCCCTGTATATTCGTCCCTTTTGCGCCACTATTGGAGCTATTTGAGTCAAGGACTAGCTTTATTACTGGACACGCCAATAACAGAACGTCGGCGTGGTGCCGACCGACGCACCGTACGTCGCTGTGAGCGCCGGTGGATCACCCGGACGCAACTACCGATTCGCGGTCATTCGTGGCTGTGTGGCCGCTCGATAATCGGACCACCGACGGGCCGTCTCAGGCCCCAAATCGGCTTTTCCGACGGCTGAACCCGCCGAGCCAGTGCCTAGTTTTATCTGTTGGACGAGAATACAGTCAGGCGAGAATTGAAGTGATCGGACGCAGCCGAACGGACGGCGTCGACGAGCCGCCTCGAGCGTCCGATACGAACGCCGGTCCGTCGGATCTCTCGCTGGACGATATCTATCACCTTCTGCAGACGAAGCGCCGTCGAGACGTGCTCCGCTACCTCCGCACAGCGGACGGGCCGGTCCGGTTGCGCGAACTAGCCGAACAGGTCGCGGCGTGGGAACAGGAGACGACCGTCGACCAGCTTAATTCGAGCGAGCGCCAGCGCGTCTATATCTCGCTGTACCAGTCCCACCTGCCGAAACTCGACAACCACGGAATCGTCGACTACGACAAGGACCGCGGCAGGGTCGAAGCGACGCCGCTGACCGCACAACTCGACGCGTACCTCAAGCCCGCTCGGGAGGCCGACTCGCCCGACCCGTGGCTCCGGCGATACGTTGGGACAGCCGCACTCTGTACGCTCGCGGTCGGAGCGATCGCGACCGGACTCGTCCCAGTATCCGGACTGATCGGCGCGGGATTCGTCCTCGCCTCGTTCGCGGTCGTCACGGGCGCATACGCGTGGTCGGCCGGCGTGTCCCGTCGATAACGAGTTCCCGCTCCGCGAGTTCCTGCCGAGCGGTTGCGATGGATTCGAAACCGGCAGCCAAGCGACGACCGTCAGTCGGCGCGGGAGGGGGCTGCCGCGTTCGGCTCGGGGGACCGCTCGAGGAGCCGATGGGCGTGAAAGGCGACCGAGAAGTCCTGCGGGCTCGGGAGCGCGCAGGCGAGCCAGCCGATCGCCGCCGCGGCGACGACCGGCGTGTCGGTCGTCACGTAGCCGGCGGCGGCGAGTCCGAAGACGGGAACCGCGAGGAGGGCGGGCGCGAGCGCCGCGAGGCGAAGCGTCCACGGCGGTTCGCCGCCGGTCGGACGGGGGTAGACGGCGGCCCACGGACGGGTCGTCAGGAGGGCGAGGACCCCGTCGGGGCGACCGGGGAAATAGGAGACGGAATACTCGACGCGTGCCAGTCGAAGGACCGCCGCGTGCGTCCACTCGTGGGCCACCAGTCCGACCGCTACCGCGAGGGCGAGCGCACAGCCAGCAACCACCACGTTCGATCCGATCATTGCGACGCGAGATGCACACTGCCGGCGTCGGCCGGCTGGGGCGCTCATCTCGCATCCGGAGTCGATGCGTTCCCGGCGGAAGGTCCCCCGCCTGTACCAGTTGTCGCCTTAAGAGCCGACAACAGCGAGGCGGAGGGCGTTGGTCTCGGCTCGAGCCGATCACGTTCGCAACGCGCTCGGAACGAGCGAACTCCGAGCATCACACTGGGGAATTTCGGAGTGGAACACCGGGAAGTACCGGAAGACCCGCCAGTCGCGACGAGGCGGTGGGCCAGCCAAGAACTATGTATTGCTGGGCGGTACCATACGACATGGAATCGACTGAGACGCTCGAGTTCGGTCACGCGGACCGCAAAGGGATCTACGAGTACGTCGAGCGCCACGGCGCGGTCGACCCCGCGGAAACTCGGGACCGACTCGGCCTCGATTCGAGCAGGTTCCGCCATCACGTCGCGATCCTCAAACGGGACGGCCGACTCGAGGAAGCCGACGGAAAACTGCGAGTCACGATCGATGCGGGTGCCGAAGAAGAGTATCTCGCCGACGACCTCGAGTTTCACATTCGGCCGGCGCGACAGGAGGATCTGGCGGGGATCGTCGGCGCGATCCGGCAGGTCACAGCGGAGAAGACGTACATCGAAGCCGAGAGCGTCGCCGACGAGATCGACCACGAGAACGCCTTGCTCCGGCACAACGAACTCCAGTCCCGGATGTTCTTCGTCGCCACGGTCGACGACGAGGTCGTCGGCTGGGTCCACCTCCACGCGCCCGAGATCGACAAGCTGAGCCACACCGCCGAACTCACCGTCGGCGTCTTAGAGGAGTACCGCGGCCGCGGCATCGGTTCGCACCTCCTCTCGCGTGGCCTCGAGTGGGCCGGTGCGAACCGCTACGAGAAGGTCTACCAGAGCGTGCCCTCGACCAACGAGGCGGCGATCGCGTTCCTCGAGGAACACGACTGGGAGACCGAAGCGATCCGCGAGGATCACTACAAACTCGACGGCCACTATGTCGACGAGGTGATGATGGCTGTCGAGCTCTGAGTTGACAATTCGATTTATATAACCGTCTCTGAAACGGACGGGTATGCGCTACGTGACCGCCGCGCAGTTCGAGCCCGAGGAGCGGGTGGGATCGACTGCGGCCATCGTCGCGATGGGTCTCGGTCTCTCGATTGCCGGCATCGTCCAGACGCTCGCCGCGCCGGCCGCCCAGCCGCTCGTCGCGGTCGAACTGTTCCTCTCGTTGCTCGTCCCGACCGGCCTGGCCACCGGCGGCTACTGGCTGGCCGACCGAAACGTCTCGTCGACCGATCGCTGGCGAGCCGTGACGCAGGTCTCGGTCGGGATCGTCCTCGCCTGTGCGTTCGCGCTCTGGCTGACGGGCTACGTCACTCTCGAGGGCAGTGTGATCCGCGACCCGCTGGGGCTGACGACGACGCTTGCCGGCGTCGGCGGTGCGACCGGCTTCGTGAGCGCCGTGCGGGAGTTGCCCGACGAATCGATCGGCTCGAGCGGCTCGCCGGGAGCGGCCGGAGCCGAACTGCCGGCACCGGTTGCCCCCGTCGCCCCATCCGACGCGGCGGCGACAGTCGGGACCTCGAGCGAATCGACGACGTCCACTGTCGTCCAGTCGGCCGCACTCGAATCGCCGATCGACGGGCCGCCGATCCCAGAACTACCGACCACCACTGCGGCGGCGAGAACCGCTCCGTCGGCGGATTCCGGCACGACGAGCACTCGAGAACCGCGAACAGCGACTCCGCTCTGGGCCGACGTCGATCCGCGCGGGCGGACCGGCGCTCCCGCACGGCCCGTGGGGCCGTCCGAACGGACTGCGATCGAGGGCACCGTCCCCGACGCGCTCGAGCCGTCCGTCCGCGACGCGTCCGCCGATGCCGTCGGCTCGCACGATCCGCTCGAGTCGCCGACGCCGGCGCGGGATCCCGGCGTCGAGGCCGTCGCGGCCGTGCCGTCGACGGCCGAGACGGTCCTCGGCGTCCTCCAACGCGAGCGTGCCCGCATCGCCCTCGCGGTCCTGTACCACGAGTGGGACGGCGCGGAGCGATCGGTCGAGGCCCTCGCCCGCGCGGTCTCGTATCACGTCGACGGCTCGGCCGACGCCGTCGCGATCGGACTGCGACACGCGACGCTGCCCGAGTTAGCGGAGATTCGGGCCGTCGATTGGAACCCCCGGACCGGTCGCGTCTCGGCGTCCGACCATGCCGTCTTCGAGGAGGGTGTCCGCGAAGCGGCGGTGCTCCTCGAGTCGTTCGAGCCGGGGACGAGATAGCGTTCGCGGGACTGCCGGCCGCTCGAGCGGGTCGTGCGGTCGGCGAGGTCGGGCGAATCGAAAGACAATTCCTCCGGACGGCGCTACCGGAAGGCATGCTTTCGATCGCACTTGCCGGGAAACCGAACGCCGGCAAGTCCACGTTCTACACGGCGGCGACCATGGCGGAGGTAGACGTCGCCAACTATCCGTTCACGACGATCGACGCCAACCGCGGAGTGAGTTACGTCCGGACCGACTGTCCCTGCCTCGAGCGCGACGAGCGCTGTAACGCGGACAACTGCGAGGACGGCAAGCGCTACGTCCCGATCGAACTGCTCGACGTGGCGGGGCTCGTCCCTGGCGCTCACGAGGGGAAGGGGCTGGGCAACCAGTTCCTCGACGAACTCACGAACGCGGACGTGATCGTCAACGTCGTCGACGCCTCCGGCGGTACCAACGAGAAGGGCGAACCCGTCGACATCGGCGACCACGACCCGCTCGAGGACATCGACTTCATCGAGGAGGAGATGGACCTCTGGCTGGCCGGCATCGTCGAGAACAACTGGGAATCCGTCGAGCGAAAGTCCCGCTCGCCCGATTTCGACATCGACGAGGCGCTGGCGGACATGCTCTCGGGCTTCGGTGCGTCTCCGAAACAGATCGCGATGACCCTCCGTGATCTCGACTACCCCGACGACCCCATCCAGTGGGAGGACGAACACCGCGAGGCGCTCGCACGCGACGTTCGCCGGCGGACCAAGCCGATCGTCGTCGCCGCGAACAAGATCGACGTGGCACCCGAGGAGAACGTCGAGCGCCTGCTCGAACTCGACAAGCCCGTGATCCCGACCACCGCGGAGGGCGAACTCGCGCTCCGCCGGGCCGCCGACAACGGCCTCATCGAATACGATCCCGGCGACGAGACGATCGCAATCGGCGACGACGTCAACGACGCCCAGCGCGAGGCCCTCGAGGGACTGGCGGACACGATGGCCGAATGGGACGGCACGGGCGTCCAGACGGCGCTCGACCACGCGGTTTACGACCTGCTCGATCACCTCACCGCCTACCCGGTCGAGGACGCCTCGAAGTGGTCGGACGGGAGCGGCAACGTCCTCCCCGACGCCTTCCTGCTGCCTGATGGCTCGACCCCGGTCGATCTCGCCTATAGCGTCCACTCCGACATCGGCGACGGCTACCTGCACGCGGTCAACGCCAAGTCGAACCGGGAGATCGGCGAGGAGTACGAACTCGAGGAGGGCGACGTGATCAAGATCGTCAGCACGGCGTCGTGACGGCGGCCGGAGGCTGTTTTCGTCGTTCAGTCTCGAGTCTCCTCGACGGAAACCGGTACGCGAAGTTGAATTAGAACAAATAGTTATATTCTGCTCCAAATTCAGAAATGCGTTCAAATATTCCTCCGATACGTCGTTAGGCGGACGACTTATTTGGCATAGCGTGGTTGATCGTCCCATGGTGGACAAGACCCTTGCCGCCGACGAGGTCACCCGCGAAGAGGCCGCCGAACAGCTCCGGGCGCTGGCCGACGAACTCGAGGGGGAGGGACCGGCGACGGTTCGAACGGGGAACAAGACGGTCGATCTGCGGCCGTCGGAGTCGATCGCCTACGAGGTCGGCGTCCGCGAGCGGTCGTCGATCCTGCGCGGGAACCGCGAGACGGTGACGGTCAAGCTGGACTGGAAACCGCCGAACGTCTCCGAGGGATCGGCGGAAGCCGAGGCCGAATAGCGACCGACGACCGGCTGCTCGAGCGGTCGAGCATCCGGACGAACCGCTGTCAGCGATGGCTCGGCCCGGAACCGATCCGACAGGATTTCGTAGTTTCACGGCCGCTGTCGGGTAGAGAGTAGTTTTTCGTCGCTGGCGACGTAGGCGGCTCATGGCACCCCACCCGACCCGCGTTTCACAGCCCCGGCGAGATCGAACGATCCCGGCGCAGTTGGCCTCCCTGAGCGACCGCCTCGAGGCGGCCGAGTACCAGCAACGGCAGTTGAAGAACACGGTCGCCGCGCTCGGGAGCGAAATCGGCGTCTCGGTGGGCTGTCCGTGCGGCCGCTGTAATGAGAGCTACACGCTCATCAAGGCGGGGAGCATGTACTGCCCCCGGTGTGGCTACCGGGAATCGCTGTAAGCTCGGCTCGATTTTCGGCGGCGGTCGACGCCCCCACCTCGTTCACACGAGCGCGGCGAGCGGGTCGAATCGAACGGCGGCCACGAGCACGGCGAGGAAGACGTAGGAGCCGCGGATGAGCAACATGGTCGCGAGTTCGGGATCCGCCCGCCGTGCGATCACGGCGACAGCGGCGAACGCGACGGCCGCGAGCAGCGCCGTCAGCGGGAAGATGCGAGCGAGAGCGAAGGCGGTGACGGCGACTAAGGCGACGGCCATCAGCCCGTAGGCGACGCCGTAGGCGCGGTCGGGGCCGACCGCCACCGCGACGGTCCGTTTCTGAATCGACCGGTCGTACGCGTAGTCCTGCGCGTCGTCGATTACCTTGATCCCCGAGAGGAGCGCGAGGAAGACCACGGCGAAGCCCAGCGGTACGGCGGTGATCGTCCCGGCCTGCACGTAGAATCCCCCGAGCACGGACAGGGCGATACCGAGCGGGTAGCCCGTCGTCGCCGTCACGGGATTCATATCGAGCTGTGGCGCGTGGTGGTAAGCGATCAGCCACGTGGGGATGGTCAGCGCGACCGCGAACGGGCCGACGAGCACTCCGAGGGCGATACAGCACAGCGCGAACGTCGTCGTCGACAGCGCGAGTGCGACTCGACAGCCGGTCGCGGTCAGCGGATGGTCGTCGTCCTCGCCGCGGACGTGGAAATCGACGTAGCCGTCTTTCACGTGGGCCGTATAGACCGCCGCGAACATCGCGAGGACGTGGACCGCGGCGAGCAGCGGGTCGACGCTCCCCGCGAGGATCGCCCCGAACAGCGACGCGGCCAGCGGCGGCGTCATGAAGACGGGATGGACCTGTGACCGGAGCGCTCGAGCCGTCGCGCCGACACCCGTCCCGTCTCTCGCGAGGGGCATGCCTTGAGTGACAACGAACTGCTGTATAATACCCGGGCCGGGACCGCACGCGCTGGAACGGATCGGGGACCCCGCCGGTGGCTTCCGAAACACACAATTTGATGTGTTGTGCCGTGCCACGAGGGTTCATGACGGATGGTTACACCGGTGCGGATCTCTTCACTGACGCTCTGGAAGCCTACGGCGTCGACTACGTCTTCGGCAACCCGGGGACGACCGAACTGCCGATCGTCGACGCGATCGGCGAGAGCGACCTCGAGTACCGGCTCGGGCTCCACGAGGACATCGCCGTCGGGATGGCCGGCGGCTACGCCCAGCGCCGGCGGTATCACGCCCATCACGACGAGTCGATCACGCCGGTCGGCGTGGCGAACCTCCACATCGCGCCGGGGCTGGCCCACGGGCTGGGCAACCTCTATGCGGCCAAGATCGCCGGCGCGCCGCTGGTCGTGACCGCGGGCAATCACAGCACGGACTTCCGCCACGAGGAGCCGATCCTCTCCGGTCGCCTCGCGGACATGGCCCGGCAGTTCTGCAAGTGGTCCGACGAGGTACTCGACGTCTCGGCGCTGCCGACGATGCTCCGGCGGGCGTTCCGAGTCGCGATGACGCCGCCGACCGGCCCGGTCTTCCTCGGGCTGCCGCTGGACGTGATGCTCGCCGAAACCGACGCCGAACCCGAACGGCTCGGCCCGATTCCCAACGCCGGCAGCGGCGACCCCGCCCAACTCGAGCGCGCGACGGACCTGCTGGTCGATGCGGACAACCCGGTGTTGGTCGTCGGCGATCACGTCGCCCGCTCGGGTGCCGACGCCGTCGCCGCGGCAGTCGAACTCGCGGAAGCGACGGGGGCTCGCGTCCACGGCGAGATTCTCTCCTGTGAAGTCGATTTCCCGACGGACCACGAGCAGTGGGTCTCCTACCTCCCGACCAACGAGGACTTGGCGTCGATGCTGATGGACACCGACACGATCCTCTTTGCGGGCTGTTCGACGAACACGACGCTGACCCGCCACGAGGAGGCGCTGGTCGATTCCGACACGACCTGCATCCACCTGAGCGACGACAGTTGGCAGGTCGGCAAGAACCAGCCCGCCGACGCGGCCGTGATCGGCGATCCGGGGCTGGTCCTACAGGGGCTCACCGAGCGAGTCCAGCAGCGGCTCTCGGACGATGTCGTCGCCGACCGGCTCGAGGCCGTCGCCGAGGTCAAGGAAACTGTCGAGGCCCAGATGGCCAGCTACGGCGAGGGCGACGGGGCAGACGACCCCCGCTCTTCGAAGGCCGAACTGGTCGACGCCATGGAGCGGGTGGCGGGCGACGCGGCCATCGTCGACGAGGGCGTCACCTCGAAGTACGCCATGCTGGTGCGGTGGGATCTCGCGCCGGAGCAGTACATGTCGAACAAGGGCGGCGGGCTCGGCTACGGGCTGCCGGCGGCGGTCGGTGCCGCCGTCGCGGAGGAACAGCGAGACGATCCCCGCGACGTGGTCGGCTTCATCGGGGACGGCTCCTACCAGTACTATCCCCACTCGATCTACAGCGCCGCCCGCTACGATCTGGATCTCACCGTCGTCATCTCGGACAACCGCAACTACCGCATCCTGAAGGACAACACGCTCAAGATCATGGGCGGCGAGGAAGCCGACTACGACTTCGTCGGCATGGACTTCGACCCCGCCGTCGACCTCGTCAAAAACGCCGAGAGCCACGGCGCTCGTGCCGAACGCATCGAAACGCCCGACGAGATCGAAGAGCGTCTCGCAGACGCCCTCGAACGCGACGGTCCCGACGTGCTCGACGTGTTGGTCCACGACTGATGCGGATTGCTGTAACGATTTACCGGCGCAACCGCCACCCGGGTGGCGGTTGCGCCGGAAATGACGTACAGTAAACCGTATGAGACCGCCGCCGACCCCTCGGCGATTCCGGCCGTCGATCCGGCCGATTCGCCACCGCGCGGCCGGTAGACACTTGGATATCCTCTCCGCAGAGTACGTATTCACGGATGGGCTGGGTGATCAACCCCTACAGCGTCGTCCTGTTACTCTCATTCGTCGTCGCCGTCGGAACCGCAGTCGCAGCGTCGCGGTCGCGGCCAGCCGCCGGCTCGGTTCCCCTGACCGCGCTCATGGCGAGCGTCGCGGTTTGGCTGGGCGCACACGTCCTCGAGATCGAATCGACGGCGTTCGTCTGGAAGGCCCGCTGGGCGGACCTCCAGTGGCTGCCCGCCGCCGTCATCCCGACGCTGTTTCTCGTGTTCGCCCTCGAGTACACGGGCAGGGATCGGTGGCTCACCCGCCGTCGGCTGGGGCTGCTCGCGATCGAGCCGGCCGTTATGATCGGCCTGTTGGCAGTAAACAACCGGACGGGGGTCCTGTGGGGCACGTCCGTCGAGGCGGCGGTCGCGCTGGATATCCCGTGGGGGCAGCCGGCGACCGTCGCCACCGCGACGCCAGCACTCGGGCTGTTCGCCCACCTCGGGTACGCGACGCTCTGTCTCGCGGCCACCGCGATTATCGTCCTGGAACTGGTCGTCCGGAGCAACCGCCTCCACCGCTGGCAGGGGCTCGCCGTCCTGATCGCGGTCGCGGTCCCGTGGGCGACGGCCGTCGTCGCGTCGTCGTCGCTCGAGATCATCGGCACGACGCCGATCGGCCTGACGGTCACCGGCCTCGCGCTGACGATCGGTCTCTACCGCTACCGGCTCCTCGAGATCACGCCGATCGCCAGGAACGAGGTCGTCGCGAACCTCGAGGACGGTGTCCTCGTCGTCGACTCGAACCGGCAGATCGTCGACAGTAACCCGGTCGCGCGGTCTCGCTTCGGCCGCGACGAACTCGTCGGCGAGCCGATCGACTCCGTCCTGCCGATCGATTTCGACGCGGTGATCGGCGCAGCCGAGCGTCACGAACGCGGCGAGGAATCGACCGCCGAGACCGACGGCGATGCCGCGCAGTTCTCGCTCGCGGACGGCGGCGATCGGTGCCACTACGAACTCGCCGCCGCGCCGATCGACGACGGCCGCGGCCGCTCGATGGGCTGGACCATCGTCGTCCACGACGTGACCGAGCGAGTCCGCCGGGAACGCGAACTCGAGCGGAAAAACCGGAAGTTAGACGAGTTCGCGAGCGTCGTCAGCCACGACCTGCGGAACCCGCTTTCGGTCTCGAAGGGGTATCTCGAACTGCTCGAGGAGGAGTACGACCCGGACCACGTCGAAACGATCGCAGCCGCCCACGAGCGGATGGAGCGACTGATCGACGACGTCCTCGCGCTCGCTCGGGAGGGGCGGGCCGCACTCGAGATGCGGCCGGTCGCGCTCGCCGACGTCGCGACCGAAGCGTGGTCGACGGTCGAAACCGACGGGGCGACCCTTTCGATCGACGGCGAGCGACCGGTCGAGGCGGACCGAACGCAGCTCCGACAGTTGCTCGAGAACCTGTTTCGAAACGCGATCGATCACGGATCGCCGGCTCGAGAGCTGCGATCGGACGGGAGCGGGGCGAGCGATGAGACGCCGGTCACCGTCACGGTCGGGACGCTCGAGGACGGGTTCTACGTCGCCGATTCGGGGACCGGATTCGAGGGCGATCCGGCGGCGGTCTTCGAGGCGGGGTACACGACGAGCGAGCGCGGGACGGGGCTCGGGCTCTCGATCGTCGCGGATATCTGTGCCGATCACGGGTGGTCCGTGACGGCGACCGAGGCCGCGACCGGCGGCGCGAGATTCGAGATCACCGGTGTGGCGGGTGCCGAGTCGCCGCCGGAGTCAGCGGACCGGCCGTCGGAGAACCAACCGTCGGAAGACCGGCTATCGACCGCTCCCGCCGACGACCGCGAGTGACCGAGTAATCGGCGCTACGACCGCCAGTACGCCGGCGTCAGGATGACCAGCACGGAGAGGATTTCCAGCCGACCGATCCACATGAGAAAGACCATGTACAGCTTCGCGGCGTCGGAGAACGACTCGTAGCTGTTCATCGGCCCGACGACGCCGACGCCCGGGCCGACGTTTCCGAGCGTCGCGATCGTGGCGCTCGTCGCCTCAAGCGCTGACAGCGAGAGGCCGGAGGTCCGGTGGGCGTCGAGGAACAGCACCACCGTCGAGACGACGAACAGCGTCAGGAAGAGCGCCATGAAGACGAAGATGCTGTGGATCGTCTCCTCGTCGACGACGTCCCCGGACCCGCTCATTCGGACCGGGCGGACGGCTTGGGGATGGATCGTCCTGAACAGTTCGCGCCGGATCGATTTCCCGACGACGTACCAGCGGACGATCTTGATCGAGCCGGCCGCAGAGCCCGCGGAGCCGCCCAGAAACATCGCGAAGAGGAGGATCGCCTGTGCCGACTCGCTCCACGTGTTGAAGTCCATGCTGGCGTAGCCGGTCGTGGTCACGATCGCGAGCGTCTGGAAAAGCCCGTGGCGAAGCGAGCGCTCGAGGCTGCCCGGAATCGCGGCGACGCCCTCGGGGACGGTCGCGAGGCCGACGCCGAGGAACAACAGCACGGAGAGGAGGCCGCCGACGATCCCCATCGACAGCAGGTACGACCGGAACTCGGCGTTGCCGGTCAGGCGCTCGGGCCGGCCGCGCCACGCGTACCAGTAGAGCGCGAAGTTCGCCCCGGCGACGATCATGAAGGGCATGACCGCCCACTGGACGATCGGTTTGAAGGCCTCGATGCTGCGCCCTTCGGGAGAGAACCCGCCGGTCGGTAGGGTCGTAAGCGCGTGGGCGACGGCATTGTAAAACGTCATGTTCTCGGCGAGTCCCACGAGTTGGAGCCCGTAGTAGACGACTACGGCGGCGAGGGTAAACCACGCGTAGAGCAGCCAGAGTGCCCGCGCCGTCTGCTTGATCCGCGGCGTGAGCTTCTCGACCTGAATACCCGGCGATTCCTCCCGGATGAGCTGTGTCCCACCGACGGAGAGCTCCGAGAGGATCGCGACCATGAGCACGAGAATGCCCATCCCGCCGAGCCACTGGGTGACTTGTCGCCACATCATCACGGAATGCGAGTGGGTGTCGACGGAAATCTCGCCCATGACCGTCGCGCCGGTGGTCGTAAAGCCGCTCACGCTCTCGAACAGCGCGTTGACGGGATCGGCGATCGTCCCCGTGCCGGCGACGAGATACGGGATCATCCCGACGGCCGGCACGACGAGCCACGTCAACGCGACCATCAGGAACGCCTCGCGGTGCTCGAGTTCGGGGTCCGTCTCGAGGCGCTCGAGTCCCGTGCCGACGGCGACTGCGACGGCGAGTGCGACCAGGAACGGCAGGGGGGACTCCCGGTAGTACAGCGCGACGACCGTCGGAAACAGGAGCGTCAGGGAGAGATACTTCAGCACCGTCCCGAGGAGGCTACAACTGGATCGAACGTCGACGTGAATCCTGAGTGACATACGTAGTAGTTATGCGTCGGACAGCGAACGGCTGCAACACTAACGGAACGGTCGCTATCTCCGACACATTCGGCGTTTGGCAATAAAAACTGCGTCTCGGCCGCGAGCGAGTACTGGGAGAGATGGCCGAGTCGCGCCCGGTCAGTTACCGCTCGAGTCCCTGGACCCGCTCGCCGTCGGCCGTCTCGGGGAAGATCTTCCCCGGATTGAGCGTATCGGTCGGATCGAGCGCCCGCTTGATCGACCGCATGGTCTCGACCGCGCCGGCCCCGTGTTCCGGCTTGAGGTACGTCTGTTTGCCCTCGCCGATGCCGTGTTCGCCCGTCGCGGTCCCGCCCAACTCGATCGCGAGTTCGACGATCGTCCGGTACAGGTCCTTCCCGCGCTCGACCTGTTCGGGGTCGTCGGGGTCGGCGAGCACGCCGTAGTGGAGGTTGCCGTCGCCCGCGTGGCCGTAGCAGGGGACGAGGAGATCGCACTCGTCGGCGAGCCGTTTCGTCTCGCGGACGACCTCGGGGTAGGAACTGATCGGGACCGTCACGTCGCCGGGATGGAGCGGCTCGAGGTCGGGATCGTAGCTCGAGACGGCGTAGGCCATCTCCCGGCGCGCTTTCCAGAGCTTCGCCATTTCGGCGTCGTCATCACTCATCTCGAAGCGGTCGACATCGTGGTCCTCGAAGATCGTCCGACAGAGGTCGATCTCCTCGTCGACGCCGTGGTTGGCGTGGAACTCGAGGAAGACCATCGGCGCGTCGGGCAGGTCGCTGCCGAGGTAGTCGTTCGCCATCGTCGCGCTCAGCCCGTCGACGAGTTCGATCCGGGCGACGCCGACGTCGGTCCGGACCGTGTCGAAGACGGCCTCGGCCGCGTCGTCGAGGGTCTCGAAGATCGCCCGGCCGCCGCGGATCTGCTCGGGGCGGCCCGCGAGTTCCAGCGTGGCTTCGGTGACCACCGCCAGCGTGCCCTCGCTGCCGACGATGAGGTCGGTCAGGTTGTAGCCGCTCGAGGTCTTGCTCGCTCGCGAGCCCGTCTCGATGACGGTGCCGTCGGCGAGCACCGCCTCGAGACCGAGCACCCAGTCGGCGATCTCGCCGTAGCGGACCGTCTTCATGCCGCTCGCGTCCGTCGCGATCATCCCGCCGATCGTCGAGATATCGCCCGAGGAGGGCAGCGGCGGGAAGAAGAGTCCGTCACCGGCGACGTGCTCGTCGACGTCCGAGCCGATGATCCCCGGGCCGACATCGATCTGGAAGTCGTCGGGTCGGTAGTCGACCACGCTGTCCATGCGCGTGAGATCGAGGCTGATTCCCCCGTGGGCCGGAACCGCGTTTCCCTCGAGTCCCGTGCCCGCGGCATAGGGGGTCACCGGAACGCCGCGATCGGTCGCGGCGGCGAGGACCGCTGACACGTCGGCCGTGGACTCGGGCCAGACGACGGCGTCCGGGAGCATCCCCTCGTCGGTTCGCTCCGTCCCGAAATCGGTGGCGTGGGACTCCAGTCGCCCGGCGGCGAACGAGATCTGATCGTCCGCGAGGTCGAGTTCCTCGAGGAACGAACAGTCGTGTGTCATACCACCACGTTAGTCACCGGCAGTATCAACGTTTCCCACTGATTCGCACGCTGAACGCGGGTGCGGCGACGCGGGACGGCCCGCGGGCGACGGTGCGATCACGCCCCGCGGTGGCGCGTTCCAAATGGATTCGTCAGCAGACACTCGAGGACGGTCAGGCGCGGACACTCGAGGACGCACTCGCCACGCTCAATCGAATACTACGGACGCCGCGAGCGAAACGACGACCGCGACCGCGAGGGCGACGAGGATCCCGAGGAGGGGGTCCGGTTCGTCGAGGGCGAACCCGGTAGCGAGCATGCTGATACCGCCGAGTTCCATCCCGAGACCAACCAGACCCGTTCGTGTACCGCCGCCCGCGCGACTGGCGGTTTCGGAGAATCCCAACTCGTCGTCTACCTCGTTCTGGGCGGCGGTAAAGCGGAGAAACCACGGGAGGAACAGCGACGCCCCAGCACCCGCGAAGACGCCCGCGATCGCGCCGTAGACGATACTATCCAGCGCGGTCATCCCCACGGCGGTAAAGGCGACGGCGTTCATCACCGCCGATCCGCCGCCGATTATTTTAAATACGCGATCGTCGACGTCCGAATTCGAGACCGACATAGACAGCAAATTTACTGTTGGTAAAAAATAATGTTCCGATTTCGGGCCCGGGTACGAGCGAATGCGAGCGTCGCCACTACCGTTCGGCTGTCGACGAGTCTACTGCCGGCGAGGGAACGCCCACCGCGAGGCGACCCGGCAATCGTGTGCGGACGGCCGCAAGCGGCGAGGGACCGTCAGTGTGGAGGCCGTTCGCTCGAACGGACGGAAACGGTCCAATTTTATGTGAGTGCATAACGCTGTCAATGATGATGATAGTTTATCGCGCGACTCGAGGGCGATCGCGGAGGGGAGCACTGTGACCGTCGAACTGGATCTGTTGGTGCGTCTCGGCGACTACGACCGGCCACAGGGCGTCGCCGAGCGGGCCGTCCAGGCCGAGGAACTGGGCTTCGACCGGATCACGGTCGGCGAGACGACTGGCTGGAACATCGTGCCGCCGCTGACGCTGGCGGCCGAACGGACCGACGAACTGGGGATCTCCAACGACGTGATCTCGCCGTACGGGCGCACGCCGTCGATGCTCGCCCAGACCGCGCTGACGATGCAGGCGGCCGCCGACGGGCGGTACCGGTTCGGGATCGGCCCAAGCTCGCCCGCGATCACGGAGCGCTGGCACGGTCAGGAGTTCGACCGGCCGCTCCGGCGCACCCGGGAAGTGATCGAGATCATGCGAAACGTCTACGAGGAGGGGAATCCGGCCTACGAGGGCGAGATCTTCGATATCGCCGGGCTGGGTTACGAGCGCGGCCCCTCGGAGAATCCGCCGCCGATCGACGTCGGCACCCTCGGCCCCAAGGCCACCGAGATGGCCGGCCGCTTCGGCGACGGCTGGGCCCCGCAACTGTTCACGAAAGACGGGCTTCGGGAGCGGCTCGAGGACTTAGAGCGGGGTGCCGAACTCGCCGGCAAGGACCTGTCGGACCTGCGGGTCGCGCCGATCGTCCGCGGCGTCGCGAGCGAGGACCGCGAGGCGGCACGCGAGAAGGCCCGCGGGACGATCGCGTTCATGCTCGGTGCCTACGGCCCCTACTACGGCGATTCGGTCGCCGAGCAGGGGTACCCCGACGTGGTCGAGGAGATCCGGGCCGCCTGGGACGACCGGGACACCGACGCGATGGCCGCGGCCCTGCCCGACGAGGTCCTCGACGAACTGGCCTTCGCGGGCACCCCCGACGAGGCCCGCGAGTGGCTCGAAGACTACGGCGAGATCGAGGGCGTCGACGCCGTTCGGGTCGGCTTCGTCGACGGGATGACCGAAGACGACAAGCGGACGACGATGGAGGCGGTCGCCGACCTCGCCTGATCGCCCGCCGTCGCTTCGTGCGGTCGGCTCGTCGGGCCGCGGCCGCTGTCACCACCGACGTGACATGCGGCGTGGTATTTCGATTGGACTCACATGTTGTATATATACGTTCCGGCCCCTATCGGAGGTATGATCCCACTGTTAGGCTCGCCGGAGAGCCTCACCGCGTTCGGCGAGGACGCCGATGCCGTCGATACGGCGATGGATCTGCTGGCCGACAAGCGACGCCGCGCGGCGCTGCAGTACCTCGCAGAGACCGGCGGCGACGCCACGCTCACGGAACTGGCAGTCGAGATCGCCGCCCAGGAGGCCAGCGCGGATCCGAACGCGATCTCGGACCACGGCGATGTCTCCTCGCGGGACCGCCGTACGGTCCAGGTCTCGCTCCATCACACCCACATTCCGAAGCTGCAGCACGCCGAGGTCGTCGAGTACGATACCGAGACGGAGACGATCGAACTCACCGACCGCGGGCGGACCCTACTCGAGCGCCGAGAGGCGATCGAGGGGCCCTCCGGCTGATCGCAAACCACATTTCTCGAGCGGCGGAGACTCGCTCAGTCCAAGCTTCGGGCAGCGACATCCGTGAGTCCCCATCTCTCGGCGCGGGCCGGCTTCGCTCCCGTCCAGCTCAGGGCTCGATCACGAGTTTTCCGAGGAAGCTGTCGTTCATGACCGCCCGCTGGGCCTCGGGTGCTTCCTCGAGGTCGTACGACTGTGCGACATCGATCGAGAGATTGCCGACGTTCATGAGATGGGCGACGCCGCGCAGCGGGACGCGCAGGTCCGGCGTATTGAACATGCTCATGAACTGGTAGGAGACATCCTTCGAGCGGGCGGCACCGTCGTTCGTGAAACCGGGATCCGGACTGTTTTCCCCGATGCCGATGACGCGTGCGCCGGTCGCGGCAACGTCGGCATCGAACTGCAGGTAGTCGTCGAGTCGGTGGTCGAGTACCACATCGACGCCGCCGTCCGAGGCGTCGCGGACGGCGTCGGCGAGGTCGTCGCGCGCGTAGTCGAGTACCGTCTCGGCCCCGTAGTCGGCGAGCGCGTCGTGGTACTCCTCGGAGGCGGTGGTGGTGACTCGCGCGCTCACGGCGGCCCCGATCTGGACCGCCGCGTGCCCGACGCCACCGGAGCCGCCGTGGACCAGACAGTGTTCCGCGGGCTCGAGGTCGGCGTGATCGACCAGCGCGCGCCACGCGGTGACGGCGGCGACGCCCGCGCCGCCGGCCTCGGTCAGGTCCGCGCCGTCGGGGAGGTGGACGACGCGGTCGGTCGGGACCGTCGCGTACTCCGCGTAGGCCCCCTGCGAGGAACCGTTCCCGATGCCGGTGCCGTAGACGCGGTCGCCCGCCTCGAAGCCGTCGACGGCGGCCCCCGTCTCGGCGACGGTGCCCGCGATGTCGACGCCGGGAGTGAACGGAACGTCGACCGGCGTGTACGACCCGTCGCGGAAGTAGGTATCGACGGGGTTGACGCCGGCCGAAGCCACTTCGACCAGTAGTTCGTCCGCGGCCGGGTCCGGCCGGTCGATTTCGTCTACCTGCAGTACGTCCGCGTCGCCGTGCTCGTGAAGGCGTACAGCTCGCATCCTACTCGATGGCACGCAGCGGGACCGTAAAATGGTATACGTGACGGCAGGGCGGACACCACACTGCAGGCGACACCCACCCGTCACATCGCAATTCCGGCTTCCGCTGTCCGCTGTTGCACCAGCAAGTGCAATCCTTGTCTGCACGAGCCTCCTCCTGTCGATATGAGCGAATCAGATCAGCAGCCGCTCGAGAACACCACAGTCGGCATCTTCCTCGCCGCGGAGGGCACCGAAGAAGTAGAGTTCACCGAGCCGAAGGCGACCGTCACCGACGCCGGCGCGACCGTCGACGTGCTCGGCGACGAGCCCGGCGAGGCCCAGACCGTAAACAACGACCTCGAGGAGAGCGACAGCTACGAAATCGAGAACTCCTTCGAGGACGTTTCAGTAGACGACTACGACGCGCTGATCGTTCCAGGCGGGACCGTCGGCGCGGACACGCTCCGGACGAACGAGGCCGGCATCGAACTCCTAGGACAGCACCTCGAGGCCGGCAAGCCGGCGGGCGTGATCTGTCACGGGCCGTGGACGCTGATCGAGGCCGACGTGGTCGACGGACGGCAGCTAACGTCCTACCACAGCCTGCAGACCGACGTCCGCAACGCCGGCGGTGAATGGGTCGACGAGGCAGTCGTCGTCGACGACGGACTGGTGACGAGTCGGAATCCGGGGGACCTCGAGGCGTTCTGTGAAACGATCGTCGACGAGTTTGCGTCAGCACAGCGCTAACGCCCACGGACATCTGTAATGGCATGCAGTGTTGGATGGTAACGGAACAGTCTCGATTGAGCAGTCGACAGACGGTGGCGCGCGCTGTCAGCTGACCGAGCGCTAGCGAGGTCGGCTGATGATGCCGTGCGAGGGATGAGGACCGCAGCGACCCGTGGGAGCGAGGACCGCAATCGGTTGGGGAGGACGAGGAGACTCCGTGCCGCCAGAATGGGAGGGCACTCCGTAGTATTCTCGTCACTCTACATCGATCAGTTCAGCTGAGAATGGTGCAGTGGATTCCGGTGGGATGTGTGGATCAAGTGTCCTGCTACCGTGGCAACAGGGAATCGCCACGTCCTCCCCAACCGATTCACTCACTCACAGCGTTCGTTCGCTCATCCACCGGAAGACGCGTCGCGACTTCCGGGCCATTCGCTCACGGGTTCGCGAAGACCTCGCACGGCATCATCGGCCGTCCTCGCTTACGCTCGGACGGCCCATAGCGCGCGCCACCGCATGGTAAGTGATTGATCGGAGCAATACTGAGATCGCCGAAATCTGCAGTAACAGTCAGCGGAACGTCCGAATACCGAACGACCTCGTGTCGAGTCCTATCGAACCGCTTGCGTCGCGTCGGCCATGATCTCGAGCGCGTCCTTCAACTCCTCCGTCCCGGTCGCGTACGACAGGCGCGCGTAGCCCTCGCCGTTCGTGCCGAAGGCATCGCCGGGGACGACAACGACGCCTCGCTCGAGGACTTCGTCACACCAGCCGTCGGGGACCTTCGGCATCGCGTAGAAGGCACCTTCGGGAGTTGGCACCTCGAGGCCGGCATCGGTCAGCCCGTCGAGTACGAGATCACGGCGCTGTTCGAACGTCTCGACCATTTCCTGGACCGGCTCTTGGGGACCGGTCAGCGCGGCCTCGGCGGCGAACTGCGCGGGCGCGGAAGCACAGGCCTGGCCGTACTGATGGACCCGGAGCATGCGCTCGATGCGGCGATTGGAGCCGAGGACCCAGCCGAGCCGCCAGCCGGTCATCGAGTAGGTCTTCGAGCAGGCGCTGACGACGACCACGTTGTCCGTCTCGGCGAATTTCAGCGGCGAGTGGTGCTCGCCCTCGAAGACGATATGTTCGTAGACCTCGTCGGAGATACAGAGGACATCGTGTTCGTCCGCGATGCGGGCGAACTCGCGCATGTCGGCCTCGCTCTGGACTGCGCCCGTCGGGTTCGCGGGACTGTTGACGATGAACGCCGCCGTGTCCTCGGTGATGTTCTCCTCGACTGTTGCCGGGTCAAGGGTGAGGTCCTCCCGGAGCCCGACCGGCTTCGGCGTGCCGTCGGCGATGTGAGTCAACGCGTCGTAGGAGACGAAACCGGGGTCCGGGAAGATGACTTCCTCGCCGGGATCGACGTGGGCTTCGAGCGCGAGGTGCAACGCCTCGCTGCCGCCGGACGTGGCGATCACGTCTTCGGGGTCGACCTCGAGGTCGTAGTCGCGGTCGTACTTCGCCGCAATCGCCTCTCGGAGCTGACGGATTCCCTTGTTGGAGGTGTAGGCGTCGGCCCGCCCGGACTCGATCGCTTCGATCGCGCCGCGGCGAGCGTGGGCCGGCGTCGGGAAGTCGGGCTGTCCGAGCCCGAGGTTGATCGCGTCGTCGCCCGCGGCCTCGAACACTTCCCGGATGCCGCTGATCGACACCTGCTCGACTCGGCGTGCGAATTCGGTCATGGCTACACCGGGGTTGCCGACCCCGATAACTCTTGATGTGTTCGCCAGTCGCGTCAATCCGCTATCAGAAGCCGTGAGACTCTTGTCTACGAGACTAACAGTGCCACAAGGAATATGCCCTTCCTCTCGAGTTTTGGGGTAATGACGACATCTCGACGATCGCTGCTCGCCGCGGGCGCGACCGGGACGATCGCACTGACAGCGGGCTGTCTCGACTTCGTGCTCGGCAACGGACCGCTCGAGTTCGATTCCGACCGCGTCGCACCCACCGACGGAGCCCTCGAGGAGACCGGCTACGACGAGAAAGAGGTCACCGAGGAGACGATCGATCGCACCGTCGAACTCCCCGCCGGCATCGAACGCGACGTGGAGGCGTCGATCTGGACCTCGGTCTACTCCAAGCAACTCGAATACAGGGGTCAAGAGCGCGAAGGCAGCGCCTTCGCGGCCGTCTCGATCCCGGGAATGGAGGTCGCCGGCCGCTCGGTCAACCCGCTCGACGACATGTCGAACGAGGAACTGCTCGCGGAGTTCCTGAACCAGATCGACGGCGAGCGCGGCGAGATCCGTAACATCCAACACGAGGAGTCGTTCGAACTCTCGATTCTGGACGGGGCACGCGAAACCGACGTGTTCATCGGCGAATCGGAACTCGCGGGCGAGCCGATCGATATCGAGATCAAGATCACGTCGTTCGATCACGAGGACGATCTGCTCGTCTTGCTCGGGACCCTCCCCAAGATGAACACGAAGGAATCCGCGAACGTCGAGGTGCTGATGGAGTCCGTCGAGCACCCGGTCGATAGCTAACCTGTCCCCTGCGCGCCGTCGTCTCGAGTCGGTAGTGACGACGAACGGTTCTGTTCTCTCGAAGGCGTCTTGCCCAGTGCAGCGACTCTCAATCCGAGAGACCAGCCGAAAGAAGGGACGGATCGAACGGCGGAACGGCGAAGCGGCGTTAGTAGAACTCGCGAACGAGATCCATCGCGTCCTCGGGTGCGCCGTCGGGAATCTCGGACATGTCCTCGGTCACGCCGTGCTGTTCGTGGTACGGCACGGAGTTTTCGTCCTGATACAACACGCCTTGATACTCCTTGTCGGCGTCGAGGATGACTTCCTTGGCGGCCTCGTAGTCGGTCGGGTCGTGGCCCTCCTCCTCGAGGTCGACGAGGCTGTCGCGGAAGTAGTCGTAGGTGTCGACGTCGTTGAACGTGACACACGGACTGAAGACGTTGACGAAGCCGAAGCCGTCGTGCTCGATGGCTTCCTGGACGATCTCAGCGTGGCGCATCGCGTCGGAACTGAACGACTGCGCGATGAAGGACGCCCCGGAGGCGAGTGCCAGTGCGAGCGGGTTGACCGGCGGCTGCTTGGGACCTTCGGGGGTCGTGCTGGTCTCGAAGTCCGAGCGCGAGGTTGGCGAGGCCTGGCCCTTCGTCAGGCCGTAGATGCGGTTGTCCATGACGACGTAGGTCATGTCGACGTTCCGGCGGACGGCGTGGACGAAGTGACCGGCACCGATCGAGTAGCCGTCACCGTCGCCGCCGGCGACCATGACCTCAACGTCGGGACGGGCCATCTTGACACCCGTACCGACCGGCAGGGCGCGACCGTGGACTCCATGCAGCGCGTAGCTGTGCATGTAGGTCCCGATCTTGCCGGAACAGCCGATCCCGGCCACCACGAAGGTGTTGTCGGGATCGTTGCCGGTGTTCGCGAGGGCTTTCATCATGCCGTTCATCGTCCCGAAGTCGCCGCATCCGGGACACCACGTTGGCTGCTTGTCGGACTTGAAGTCGGTAAATCGTACGTCGGAGCTCATTATGCTGGCACCTCTTCGGCGAGTTTGTTACTAATGTCGTCTGCGAGTTCGTCTGCCTTGAATCGAACGCCCGTGTACTTGTTAATGCGTTTCACACGGGTAAGTACGTCGTGTTCGATCACGTCGGCGAACTGCCCGGTCGCGTTACACTCGACGACGACCGTCTCCTCGGCGGCCTCGATCTCCTCGGTCAGGTCCGGCCGCGGGAAGATATAGGGCACCGAGATGACGCGAACGTCGATCCCGTCGTCCTTGAGGTAATCGAGCGCTTCGATGAGCGCCCCCTCGTTCGACCCCCACGAGATGATAAGGTTGTCTGCGTCCGGGTCACCGAACTCGCGGTAGTCCCAGTCCTCGTTCTCTCGTGCGGTCTCGACCTTGCGGTTTCGCTTGTCGACCTGGTGGACGCGCTCGTCTTCTTCCTCGGTTCGGCGGCCGAGCTCGTCGTGCTCGAGGCCGGTGGACATGTGGGCGGCGTCGGTCGTGCCGGGGATGGCACGCGGGCTGACGCCGTCTTCGGTGACGGCGTGGGCGCGGAAGTGACCCTGTGCGTCGAGCCACTCGTCGACCTCGTCTTCGTCGACGAGTTTGCCGCGGTCGATCTCGACTTCGTCCATGTCGAAGGCTTCCGGCGGGAACGTCTGCTCGGTGACCGACATCGCCAGATCCGAGACCAGGAAGACCGGCGTCTGGTACTTCTCGGCGAGGTTGAAGGCCTCGACCGTCTTCCAGAAACACTCGGTGATCGAGGTAGGGGCGACGACGAACCGCGGGACCTCGCCGTGGCCGCCGTACAGGGCCATATTGAGGTCGCCCTGTTCCTGTTTCGTCGGCATCCCCGTGGAGGGACCCGAGCGCTGGACGTCGGCGATAACCAGCGGCGTCTCGCTGGTCGCGACCAGTCCAAAGGTTTCGGTCATCAGGTCGATCCCAGCGCCGGATGTCGCGGTCATGGCTCGAGCACCAGCGCGTGCGCCGCCAAGTGCCATGTTGATCGCCGACAGCTCGTCTTCGGCCTGGACGACGTGGCCGCCGTAGTCCTCGATCCGTTCGGTCAGATACTCCATGATCGACGTCGCGGGCGTGATCGGATAGCCGGCGTAGAAGCGACAGCCGGCCGCGAGCGCGCCCATCCCGATCGCCTCGTTCCCGTTGAGGAGGACGTAATCGTTGTCCGTCGTGTCGATGTTATAGCCGAGGCGGTCCAGGTCGTAGTTCTCCTGGACGTATTCCTGTCCCGCGCGGGCGGCTTCCTTGTTGTTCTCGACGATCTTCGAGCCCTTGCCGCCGAATCGCTTCTCGAGTGCCTCGTCGAGGTACTCGACGTCGAAACCGGTGATCTCACACGCGGCACCGAGCGCGACGATGTTGCGCATGATCGCGCCGCCGGCCTCCTCGGCCAGCGACTTCAGCGGGACGTCAACCGCCGTCATCTCCTCGGGAATCTCGGCGTCCCACGAGCGCTCGCCGTCGTAGATGATGGCGCTGCCCTCGTGGAGTTCGTCCAAGTTCTCGTCGATCGTTCGCTGAGTGAGCGCGACCAGGATGTCGAGTCGGTCGACGACGCTCTGGACCTTGTCGACGGAGGTCCGAATCTTGTAGGCCGTGTACCCGCCGCGGATTCGGGACGCGAAGTCTTTGGAGGTGAATACGTGTCGTCCGGCTCGAGCGAGTGCCTGAGCGAAGATCTTACCCGTGGAGTCGATGCCGTCCCCGGCCTCGCCTCCGACCGCCCAGTTGAGGTCCTCAGCCATGTTGTCCTGAGCCTTACCCCCCATAAATGAAAAGGCTTCTGAAACCCCAACCGGCCGATTGAGACGACGACTGATATATTCGGCAGAGGCAAACACGACGATTAGTCGTTACTAATTGCGGAGGTGGTGGTATTACCAGAAAGAAACGGTGATGCGGAGAATTTGTAACTGACTTCCGAGTTACCGTTCGGCTTTCCGAATAGGTACGAAAGCCGACCCGTCCCCGGTAGCGGAACGGAACGCCTTTTCAATCAGCCGCCGAACGAATTCGACATGGAAGGGACGCCAGTCACCGTCGAATCAGTCAGCGAAGTCGGCCCCGATACCGTTACGCTCGAGCTCGCGACGCCCGACGGGTTCGATGCCTTGCCGGGACAGTTCGTCTTGCTCCGAGCGGCACCGGACGATGAGGTTCTCTCTCGTCACTACACGCTCTCGTCGCCGTCGGTCGGTGAAACGTTCGAACTCACCGTAGGCATCGATCCCGACGGCGACCTCTCGCCGTGGCTCGCGGCCCTCGAGGGCGGCGAAACCGTCCACGTCGACGGCCCGTTCGGTCGGATCACCTACGAGGGCGAGGACGACGTCGTCGCGGTCGCCGGCGGCCCGGGGGTCGGCCCCGCCGTCGCGATCGCCGAAGCGGCCCACGACGCGGGACACGACGCCGTCGTGATCTATCAGGCTGACGAGCCGGCCCACACCGAGCGCCTCGAGGCGCTCGCGGACGCGGGTGCGACGGTCGTCTTCGTCGATGGGGATGCGGACGACGAACTGGCGGACGCGATCGCGACCCACCGCGAGGACGGCCAGCTGTACGCCTTCGGCTTCGACGGCTTCGTCACGGCCGTCGCCGACGCGATCGAGGATGACGGCGGCGACGCCGACGACGCGCTGATCGAGAACTTCGGCTGACGGCGCTGCCGGCGGCCCCGCTATCGGGCCGGGCTCGAGTCGGCGAGGACGGACTCGCTCTTACTCTCGAGGATCCTCGGACAGTCCCAGTTTCACGAACGCGAGCGCCGCCCCCAGCAGCGCGGCGTTCTTCGCGAAGTGGAAGAATTCCTGTTGTCGCAGTTCGGGATCGTCGACCGACCAGAAGTCGTGCATCAGCGGTGTCGCGCCGACGAAAAAGGCCGCGACCGCGGCGGCCGACGCGGCGGGGACCCGCCACAGCGCCACGCCGATCCCGCCGAACAGGAGCCCGCCGCTCGTCGCCGGCACCGACAGCGACGGCATCGGCGCGTTCTTCGACTCGGCGTACTGGACCCGCTCCTCGAGGTTCCGGAGGTTGTCCACCGCCATGAACGCGAGGACGGCACCGAACAGAACCCGTCCGAGTCGGAACGGCCCGCTCGAGGCGATCGAGTCCTCGTCAGTCGCCGTTCGATGGAGCGTTCCGCCCGCGCTGTCCTGTCTGTCCTGTCGCGTCTCGCGCTGGAAGGAGCTACGCATACGGCGGCGTAGGCCCGCGACGGGTTTCAGTACGGCCGTGACATTTGCGTGTCTCTCGAGCAGTGACAATCGCGGGAAATAACAGGTTAGAAACTGTGACAAAGGTGTTTATCCCTCATCGTGGTGGGATGGTGTATGCGCCGACGCGACCTCCTCGCCGGCACGACCGGTGCGATCTGTGGACTGGCCGGCTGTACGGGTTCGACGTTCGAACGGCTCCAGTCCGAACGCCCAGCCGCCGACGACGAGTCCGCCGACTCGAGCAGCGGAACGGGCCAAGACACTGGATCGGAAGCGGACGAGTCGATCGTCGTCGGCGACCCCGAGGAGGTGCCGTTCCCCGCCGCGCACCCGCCACACGAACTCGAGTTCCGGAACGAGGGAGAGACGGACCGCACGGTCTCCGTCGAGATCACGACTGACGGCGGCGATGGGAGTGAAGACGACAGCAGAGGTGACAGTGACGACGGAAACGACGACCGAGGCGATGACGCGTTGCTCGAGCGCGATCTCGACATCGCGGCGGGCGAAACGCACCACCTCGTCCTCGTCGAGCCGCGGTCGTACACGGTTACGGTGATCACGAGTAGCGACGGCGGCGCGAGTCAGTCGACCGTGACCGACGGCGTCGATCGGCGGCCGTTCGACTGTACCCGCTCGCGAACGAGCATCTCGCTCAGCGGAACCGGCGTGCAGACCGAATCGACCTCGGCCTCGATCCCCTGTCCGGTCCCCGAAGTCACGGATACATCGCTCGAGGCCGGCGAGGGGGTATGTGCGGGCCGGACCGACCGTGACGGCGCGACCGTCGAATTCGCGGGCGAAGCCGTGATCGTCGACGGCGAGATCGGAACGCCGACGCCCTGCCACGAGGTATCGCTCGCGGACGCGACGTACGACGAGCGCCGCGACGTGCTCACCGTGCCCGTCGCCGTCGGCGAACAGGGAGCGGAGAACTGCATCGACTGTCTCGGCGTCGTCGACTACGAGGCACGGATCGACCTCGCGGGGCGCTATCCCGACCGCGTCGACGTGACCCATCGGAACCGCGACGAGGAGCAGCGGGTTACCGTCGCCGAGTATTCGGCGGACTGACGATCGAAACCCGGCAGCAAATCGTTGCGGTTCCGGCGGCCCGAATCAGTGCTCGACGAGTTCGATCAGAATCCCGCCGGTATCGCGCGGATGGAGGAACGCCACCGAGTGACCCCACGCGCCCGGTCGCGGCTCCTCGTCGATCAGCGTCACGTCGTGGCCGCGGACCGTCTCGAGGGCCGCCTCGAGGTCGTCCGTCGCGAGCGCGAGGTGGTGGACCCCCGCCCCGTTGTCCTCGAGATAGCGCGAAATCGTCCCCTCCTCGAGCGGCTCGAGCAGTTCGAAGTAGCCGTCGCCGCAGTCGAGGAAGACGACGCGCATGCCGTCGAACTCCTCCTCGTGGGCCACCTCGAGGCCGAAGAGGTCGCCGTACAGCGCCGCGAGGTCCTGTGCGTCGTCGGTCGCGATGCCGGCGTGATCGAAGTGCATCGGCCCCTACTCGGACCGACGGCCGTGTTATTGTTGTGATTTTTCGTGAGGCACCGCTGTCGGCCCCTCGCGACAGCATCGGAAAAAGAAGTCTCGAGTCCGCGCTCGTTGCTCGAGTCGTCAGGCGTCGTCGGCGGTCTCGTTGGTCTCGTTCATCTCGGTCGCCGTCTCGTTCGCGTCGGTTTCGTTACCGGCGGTTTCGTTGCCCTCGCCGTCACCGCCCATCTCCATCTCGCCAGGCGCCGACAGGGAGTCGCCCTCGCCCGGCGGGACGATCTGCATGACCGCGCCCGTGTCGCCTTCGGGGACGCCCGCCTGGTTCGCGAGGATGTAGACGTTGCCGTCGGAATCCTGGCCGAACTGCCGGACGAAGTAGGGGAACGAGCCGTCCTCAGTGCCGGCGACCTGTAGCTCCTCCATGTCCCAGAGTTCGTCTCGGGGAACCTCCAGACCGCCACCGTTCTGGGCCATGCTCATGTCGTCGCCAGCCGTTTCGTTGGCCGCGTCCGTCTCATTAGCCATTCCCGTTTCGTTGGCCGCCTCGGTCTCGTTATCGAAGCCTTCGTCCTCGATGCCGCCTTCGCCGGCGGTCACGTTCGCGTCGCCGGTCTCGTTGTCGGCGATCGGCTCGTCCTGCGTGTCCTCGGTCGCGTTCTCGGGGACGTCCTGCCCCTCCGGCGACATCCCTTCGGTCTGGTTACCGCCACCGTTGCCGGCTGCCTCCTGCGCGCCACCGCTTGGCTCCGTCGCGGCGAGGAGTCGGCCTTGCGGGCTCTGTCGGGCGGGATCGGCCGTCCAGTCGCCGAAGATGTACTTGCCGTTCAGTTCCTGGACGCCGTCGGCCTCGTAGACGTGGCCGCCGACGATCGCGATACCGACGATCTGGTCCTCGTAGACGTGTGGATACTCGACGATTGGATCCTGGAACTCCTGTCCGTCATAGGGCGGCTCGTCGGGGGCCGAGTTCGGACACTCCTCCGGCGGCTGGCCGGGCGTCTCCGGACTGAAACAGTGTGTCCCTTCCTTGACGTTCCAGCCGTAGTTGCCGCCGGACTCGACGATGTCGACCTCCTCGAAGAGGTCCTGTCCGAGGTCGGCGACGTACATCCGGTCGTCGCTGTCGAACGAGACGCCGAACGGGTTCCGGAAGCCCCACGCGTAGTGTTCGGGGGCCGCCTCCTCGGAATCGACGAGCGGATTGTCGTCGGGAATCCCGTAGGGCCGATCCTCGCCCTCGCTATCGACATCGACTCGGAGGACGCTGCCGAGCAGGTTCTCGCTGACGTCCTGCCCGTTCCCGCCCTCGTTGCCGTCGTACCAGTCCTCGACGTGGCCCTCCATGTTGTCGTTCGCACCGCCACCGTCGCCCATCGGCACGTACAGGTAGCCGTCGGGTCCGAACGCCATCGGCCCCGAGTTGTGATTGTACTGGGGCTTCTGGAACTCCATGAGAACCCGTTCGGACTCGGGGTCCGCACTGCTCATGTCGTCGCTGGCCTGAAACTCCGAGACGACCTCGACGTGACTCCAGCCGTCGGGCGTCTCGTCGTTCGGCGGCGCGCTGTAGTGGACGAACAGCCGTCCGTTCTCCGCGAAGTCCGGATGGGGCTCTACGCCGAGCAGTCCCCGCTCGTCGTAGTCTTGGTTCTGATCCGCGTAGCCGCCCTCGAAGGTCCCGAGTTCGACCATCCGATCGCTGACGTCGAGGAACGGCTCGTCCTGTAACCCGTCCTCGGTAACGAGCCACAACTCGCCGGTCTGGTCGGCGACCAAGTACTCCCCTTGCTCTTGGTCGGCGACCGCCATGTCCGTCGGCCCGGTCATGCCTTCCGCGATCGTCTGGACGCCGATCTCCGTTCCGGACTCGAAGAACCCGTCCATCCCGCCGGCCGCCTGCTCTCCGCCATCGCTGCCACTACTGACTTCGATGTCGCCGTTCATCGAGGGCCGGTGGGGCGCACAGTAGTACGTCGACATCTCGCTCGTCGCCTCGAACTCGAGCGTCTGGGTCTCGCCCTGCGAACTCATGATCTCGGTCGACTCGAGTTCCTCGCCGTCCTCGCTCTCGATGACGACGTTGTGCGGGGAGCCGTCTAAGTTCTCCCACGTGAGTTCGTACGTGGTTCCTTCCTCGAGTTCCAGCGTCGGGTTCGTCTCGTCCGCGATCGGCTCGGGTGCGACGCCCTGCCAACCGCTGACCTCGCCGCCGAGTTCGATCGATTGGGAGTCGAACTGTGCGAGGCCGAGGCCGCTCAGTCCGGCGACGCCGCCCACCGCCGCGGCCGCCTGAAGGACGCGCCGCCGCGACGTCGCTCGATTACTCTCGGTCGCGTTCGATACGGGTGTCGATCGCTCGGTCGGATTATCGCTCACGACAGCGCCGTCGGGTGAGACGAGAATAAACGGAACCGACCGTTCCCTCGAGTTCTCCGCTCAACAGTGGCTTGTCCACAAACCGAACGAAGGCGGCGACCGTAAAACGATCTTACTCGGGACGCATAACAATATTACGCGACGCTAACATGCTGTTCATCAGTACCGAACGGTCCGGCGATCGACGGCCGCCGCCGTTCGGGAGCAGCCAGGCCGATCCGTCATTTCCAACCCCGGTCGCCTCGAGGGCTACATCGCGCCGCCGGGCTGGTACTCCCCGAACTCGTCGCGCATGACGTTACAGATCTCGCCGACCGTGGCGTAGGCCTTGACCGCGTCGATGATGTACGGCATGAGGTTCTGCTCGCTCTGTGCCGCGTCCCGTAGCGCCTCGAGGGCCGCGTCGACGGCCTCGTCGTCGCGGGACTCGCGGACCGACTCGAGGCTGTCGATCTGTCGCTGCTGGTCTTCCTCGGTGACCTCCTCGACGTCCATCTGGGGATCCTCGTCGACCTCGAACTCGTTGACGCCGACGATGATCCGCTCTTTTGCCTCGATTTCCTTCTGCCGGTCGAAGGCCGTGTCCTGGATCTGGCGCTGGACCCACTGTTGCTCGACGGCCTCGAGCATGCCGCCGCGGTCGTCGACCTCGTCCATGATCTCGTAGGCCTCTTCCTCGACGTCGTCGGTCAGCGATTCGACGTAGTAGCTGCCCGCCAGCGGATCGATAGTGTCGGCCGCGCCGGACTCGTGGGCGAGGATCTGCTGGGTGCGCAGGGCGGTACGGACGGACTCCTCGGTCGGCAGGGCAAGGGCCTCGTCTTTCCCGTTCGTGTGGAGGCTCTGGGTGCCGCCGAGCACCGCGGCCAGCGCCTGATAGGCGACGCGGACGACGTTGTTCTCGATCTGCTGGGCGGTCAGCATCGAGCCCGCGGTCTGGGTGTGGAACTTGAGCTGTTTGGACTTGGGGTCGTCCGGATCGAACCGCTCCTCGATAATGTCGTGCCACATCCGGCGGGCCGCGCGGAACTTGGCGACCTCCTCGAAGATGTTGTTGTGCCCGTTGAAGAAAAAGGAGAGCTGCGGCGCGAAGTCGTCGACATCGAGCCCCGCTTCGATCGCCGTCTCGACGTACTCGATGCCGTTGCCAAGCGTGAAGGCCAGTTCCTGTGCGGCCGTCGAGCCGGCCTCGCGGATGTGGTAGCCGGAGATCGAGATGGTGTTGAACTTCGGCGTCTCGGCGGCACAAAAGTCGAAGATGTCCGTGATGATCCGCATCGACGGCTCGGGCGGGTAGATGTACGTATTGCGGGCGATGTACTCTTTGAGAATGTCGTTTTGAATCGTCCCGCGCAGCTCCGAGCGGTCGACACCCTGCTGGTCGCCGACCGCGATGTACATCGCCAGCAGCACCGACGCCGGCGCGTTGATCGTCATCGATGTCGAGACTTCATCGAGCGGGATGCCGTCGAAAACGGTCTCCATATCGTCGAGCGAGTCGATCGCGACGCCGGCTTTCCCCACCTCGCCCGCGGCCATCGCGGCGTCGGAGTCATAGCCCATCTGCGTCGGCAGGTCGAAGGCCATCGAGAGCCCGGTCTGGCCCTCGTCGAGCAGGTAGTGATAGCGCTCGTTCGTATCTTCCGGCGTCGAGAATCCGGCGTACTGGCGCATCGTCCAGAGCCGGCCACGGTAGCCGGTGGAGTAGACCCCGCGCGTATACGGCGGTTCGCCCGGGTTTCCAAGGTCCTCCTCGTAATCGAGGTCGCCGACATCGTCGGGCGTGTAGAGCCGGTCGACCTCTTGGCCCCCTGTATCAGTCGTGAACGTTTCCTTGCGCTCGCCGAACCGCTCGAGGACCGGCTCGACTTCGGCCTCGTGCCACTCGGCCTTGCCGGCACGGATCTCCTCGAGTTCATCGGGGTCGAACATTATGGTTATCGTAGACCGGCCGGGGCTTCAACTTTGATGAACACGTCAAGCTTTCCCGTTCGCCTCGCCGGGACGTTGGAAATCGTCTCAGACGGTGTCCTCGGGGTCGTGTTTGTCGGCCATCCGCGACGCCTCCTCGGCGTAGCGCTCCCGCGTCGCCGGATCGTCGACGGTGCCGAGCGCGTCCGTCGAGACCCGGAGACTCGCCTTCGTCTCTCGAGCGGGGCCGGTAAAGCTCGTGAGCGCTCGCTCGCGGCGGTGGTACCGGCTGCCGTCTGCGGTCGCGTAGACGAGGATGACGAGATTGAGTTCGTCGTCCCCGTAGGTTCGTTCGACGAGCCAGACGCGCACCGCGTCGTCCTCGCCGTCGGCTGATTCGCCGCCCTCGATCGTCGAATCAGATTCGTTCGAAGTAATGACTGTCACTCGCATCGCCACTGCCGCTTTTGTCTCGAGGCGTCGACGACCCGTCTATGACCGGGGATTCGTCGGGACCGTCGGAGTCGGGGCTGCCGGAGCCGTCGAGGCGGGCGGACGACACGGGCGACCGCCGCCGCGCCGCCCGCTACGTCGCGCCGTTTCTGGCCCTTGGACTGCTGAACCTCGGACTCCTGCTGCGCTGGGGACTGGACCCGCTGTGGGCCTTCGCGATCCTCCCGCCGATGCTCTTCCTCTCGGGAATCGGCTGGGTTGCGTTCCGCCACGGCTTCGACCAGCGACTCGCCGGAGCGGGGTCGGACCGGTGAGGCGGACCGAACGACCGGTGTCATCCGCATCGGTTACCGGCCCGTGTCGTACTTGTACGTGGCCGAGTCGGGGTCGATACCGAAGTCCTCCGGCGACTCCTCGTCGCCCGTCTCGTCGCGTCCCTCCGGCGCGCGCTTGAACGCCTCCCGGAGCCGGTCGGGCATCCGGAACTCGTCGACGTCGATCGTCAGCGGCACCGCGTCCGGATCGGAGCCCTCCCGTTTGTCCTCGAGGCGCTCTTGTAAGACTGCCGGCAGTTCGGACTCGTCGATCCGCTGGAAGCCGAACTGGGCGAGGTATGCACCCGCGCCGGTCAGGACGAAGACCGTCTCGAACCCCTGATCCCCGGCGTACTCGACGAGCCGTTCGACGATGTGGGCCCCGACGCCCTGTTCGCGCCAGCCCTCGAGGACGCCGATGCTGGTCAGTTCACAGACGGAGTCGCCGTCGTCGGTCTTGTGGACGCGGATGCGGCCGAACCCGGCCTTCTCGCCGGATTCCTCGTCGATGGCGACGACGTAGTCGCGGGAGCGAAACGCCGTCTCGTCGAGTCCCATCGACTCGATGTGATCCAGCAACCAGACCTCTTCCCTGTTTTTCGCGTCCCGCACGTACATGATTCGACGTAGGACGTGTGCAGCCAAAAGGGTTTGTGGGTTGCCAGTATCTCGTCACTGGCGCGCTGCTTCCGTTCTGTCGGTGCCTTCGATCACGTCTCGCCCCACTCCCCATGCCTATTTGGATATTTCGCCACTACTGAGATAATATCCCATCATTCGTTCTACTTTCTACCCATATAGACCATTACTAGGCCAAATATATAGGGAGAAGGAAATATATGGGCAAGACTTTTGACCCCCCGTGTTGGTTGTTATCATACAATGGCCGAATGCGAACGCTGCGGCGACGAGGTCGCTCGACGCTTTACGCACCGAACCCGAACCGAGACCATGACGCACAGACGGTCCCAGCACGTGTGTGCGGCGTGTCATCCGTCTCTCCCCGACTCGCTCGAGGAAGAGCGATCGTCGGATCGGGTCGTCGCCGACGGCGGCACCCTCGCAACTGACTGTCCGGTCTGTTCCGGATACACGGTACCAGACGGCGAATCAGACGTCTGCGTCGACTGCGGGTGGACTACCGTCCGGTAGCGGCGAGCGATCCGCAATCGTGGATCGAGCGGTTCCGCCAGTCGGGAACCGAAAATCGCCCTAACAACGTAGCCCGGGTACACAATCCGGTCGACTGATTATTCAGCGGTCGTGAACGTCACCACCGAGTCGCTCGCCGACCGCATCGACAGGACCGAAACCGATCGGAAGACGGTTCGCGTGTGTCCCCCTGCGGACGACGTCGATGTCGCGGCGATCGAGTCCTTTTTCGATCCGCACGAGGTCGACCTCGAGATCGTCGATGCGTCCGGCCCCCTGACCGCCGTCGTCGAACTCCGCGCGGACGGCCGGCACATCGTCTCGAGTCCGTTCGAGAACGTTCGACGCTACGCTCAAGCCTGGACGGAGTCGATGGCCGTCGGGCTGCAGGCCGACCGCCCGGCCGTGGTCACCGAACTGACGGACAACACCTTCGAATCGTACGACAAGCAGCGGATGATCATGGCCTCGCGGATCGTCGAGTTCCGCGCCTGGAACGCCGGTTCCGGCGAGCTTCACGCGGGCTTCCAACAGCTGTCCAAGCTCGATTACCAGCCCGAGGTCTACCGGAATCTCGCGTCCTCGGCCGTCAAGACGCACGTCTACGGTGAACCCGACCGAAAGCCGCTCCCGGACCTCGAGCTAACGGTTCACGACGGCGACAGCGAGGAACTCCGCAACCACTGGTGGGTCGCCTACGACGGGGACGGTGACGACGAGCAGAAAATCGTCCTGCTCGCCCAGGAACGCGGCCCAAACCAGTTCTACGGGTTCTGGACGGAGCGACCCGCTGTCGTCGACGACGTCATCGCTCGCATGGAGCATCTCGCCTGAGTTGCGTCGCGGCAGCGACTCGCAACGGTCGTGGCCCCGTCTCGATATCACCGATTCGACTCTCCTCTCTGCCCGTGCTCGCGTGCAAGTCGGGATTGCTCGAGCAGCCGTTCGATTCGGTCGTCCGTCGAGGGATGGGTCGAGAGGAGTCGCGTCAAGTCGTCGTCCTCTTCGGTGTGGACGTACAGGGTCGAGAGCAATCCTTGCGAGGGCTCGGCGGCGCGCTGGATCGTCCGGAGCGCGCGAGCGAGCGCGACCGGCTTGCCGGTGACCGCTGCGGCGCGGTCGTCGGCGGCGTACTCCCGCCGGCGCGAGTGTGCGCGGACGGCGAGGGTCACGAGGAGAAACCCGGCCACGACGCCGCCCTCGACGACCTGCAGCAGTCGGCCGAACGCCGTCCGGGACCACGACGCTGGATTGCCGCGGATCCACGCGACCGCTCGAGCGATCCCCGCGAGCGGAAGCAAGAACGGAGCTAACACCAGAAAGACGAGTCCTGCGACGAGCCGGAAGACGCTGTAGGCGAGCGTCTGAACGAACGCGTCGTAGCGCTCGAGGTGGGCGAGTTCGTGGGCCGCGAGCGCCTCGAGTTCGTCGAGGGTCAGCAGCCGGAGCAGCGAGCGGTCGAGGACGACGACGCCGTTTCGCTTGCTGCCCAGCGCGAAGGCGTTGGGCATCGGCAGCCGGGCGAGCAGGATCGTCGGCGAACCGACGTTCATCCGGGACTCGAGGGCGTCGATCCGCCGGTAGAATCCGGGTGCGTGCGAACGCGGCAGTTCGACCGCCTCGAGACTCGAGAGGAGGTGTTTCGTCCCGAGTCGATAGCTGAGATAGCCGCCGAGGAGTCCGACCGCGATGATCAACAGGACCGCCGTCGCAGGGTCGGGCGCGGAGGCCCGGAGCACCGACAGCGCCCAGTAGCTCAGCGCCGCCAGTCCGAGGTACCACACCAACAACAGGCAGCCGACCAGTGCCATCAGGAGCCGGGTCCCCGCGGGACGAGCAGACATCGGTGTCGAGCAGCCCTACGGGCGGCCGGTTGAAACGGGTATCGGACGGGCGCTCGAGACGGCTTTGTGAGTCAGAGAGCGGGTGATGCGGGTGAGCAGCCGACGAGAGACCAGCAACGATGCGTGTCCGACTCGCGCTGGCAACGGGGAATCGCCACGCCCTCCCCAGCCGATTCGCTCACTGCGTTCGCTCATCCCTCGCACAACGTTGTCCTGCGGTTCGCCGATGGCGAACCGCAGCACAGCGCGCGCCACCGCCGTGGCTTGGTCGGGCCGGTTGTATGTGTCTCGCCCGTACCGACGCTGCGAACCAAATCGATCGACCGCGGGTTTTCGGGGTGCTACAGACCGGTATCGCAGCTCGAGCGATCAGTCAGCCGACAGCGCCTCTTCGAGCCGGTCTTCGATATCGTCCAGTTCGTCGCGTAGCTCCTCGCCTTCGGCACCCTCGAGGTCGTCGATCCGGTCGGCGATCCCCTGCAGTCGCGAGTACTTCTCGTCCTCGTCGACGCCGGTCTTCTGGACGTAGACGTCTTCCTCGATATCGTAGACCTCGGGCTCCTCGAGGTCGGTCACGGCGAGGACGACATCTAGTTTGTCCCGGTCGACGCCCGTCACCCACTCGCGGGGGATGCCGCGCTCGTCGAGGGCGGCGAAGATCGTTTCGGCGTCTTTGGGCTGTCGTCGCTCCCGAGTCGTCCGCCGGACGGTCCCGTAGCGCCCGTGGAGTTCCTGGTCGGGGCCGAGTCGCTCGAGCAGGGGTTCCCGGGCCGAGCGGCGGACCCGATCGGAGCCGTGCTGGACGTCCGACGCGAGCACGTAGAGGTCCGTCAGCGAGTCGGTGTCGAGGGCCGTGGGCTCGTCGGCGTCGAGTTCCTCGAGCAGTGCGGCCAGTAACAGAGCGTCGTCGTGGACGCGTTCGGGCGGGTTTCGGGCGTCCGCCGCGGGAACGAGAAACGGGCTTTCTCCGGCGCTCCCGTCGGTATCGTACCTGATCACCTCGTCGTCGGCAGCGTACTCGTCGGCGAGGGTCACGACGCTAGCGTAGGGCTCGACCCCCGGCTGGAGGTGGTCGATCGAAACCTCGCCGTCGTCGAGTTGCTCGAGGAAGACGACGAACTGCTCGCGCCAGAGCGGTCGCGTCTCGCCGCTATCGCCGAACCGGACGACGATCCGGTCGTCGTCGGTCCGCTCGACCTCGAACGGCCGCTCGGAGACCGGCGTCAGCAGTTCGGTGCCCGGCTCGAGGCCCTCACACTGCCGCCGAATGCTCGCCCACGTGTCGTCGGGTTCCATAGGGTGGCTACGGCGAGCGAGCGGAAAAAGCGCGGCCACGAATCTGCCACCGTCGAACGTCGGTCTCGCTGGCGAGAAAGCGCGGCCTACTCGAGAACGGACGGAAGCTGCGAGAGCGACGGGAGGTGGTAGGTCGGGTCGATGTCGGCCTCGACTCGTTCGTCCCCGTCGGACCGCGAGAGCAACACCGAATCGATGCCCGCGTTGTCGGCCGCCCGCACGTCGACGGCTCGGTCGCCGATGTACAGCGCGGACTCGGCCTCAAGGGAGTCCATCGCGGTCTCGATGTTCGTCGGATCGGGCTTGCGCCGGGCGAGCCCCTCGGGGCTCAGCGGACAGCCGTAGACGGTCTCGAACAGCGATCGCAGCCCGAATCGATCGAGCAGCGTCGAGACCACGGTCGGGTGATTGTCGCTGACGATACCGAGGGGCAACTCGAGCGACCGAACGGCGGTAACATCGTCGTAGGCAGAACGCAGCCCGCGCTCGACTTCCTCACACTGGGCACGAACCATCTCGCGGGCGGCTTGGGCACAGAACGCGTTCGTCTCGATGCCGAGGCTGCGACAGCGCTCGGCGATCGATTCGAAGTCGCCCCGGAGGAGCGCCTGCAGCGTCTCGGTCGCCGGTTCGGACCGGCCGAGTTGCTCGTACGTACGGCCGAGCGCGGCGGACAGCCGCTGGGACGACGGACTCTCGACGACGACCCCGTCGAAGTCGAACAGGACCGCATCGTAGGTCATATTGGCACAGATATCGCTGTCGGGATTATAATTCTGTTGAGATCATCGGCACGGCGGACCCCGATCTCCGTGTCGATCGGGGCCCAGAGCTAAGGCATCCCCAGTGGTGAATGGTCCCATGTTGCACGCAAAAGGCCCGCTTCTCACCGTCGACGTGGGCGACCGAACGGCGACCGAGACGAGCATCGACGACACGCTCGAGGCGGCCGTCGGCGGGCGGGCGGTCGCGACGGCGCTGGCCCACGAGCGAATCCCGTTCGACGCGGACCCGTTCGGCCCCGAGAACCGCGCCTATCTCGCCCCGGGACCGCTCCAGCAGTCCCGGATGTCCTTTACCGGCCGGCTGAACATGACCGCCCTCTCGCCGCTGACCGACGGGCTGGTCTCGAGCAACGCCGGCGGCTACCTCTCGCGAAACGTCGTCGGAACGGGGATCGGCGTCCTCGAGCTCGCGGGCACGAGCGACGAGCTACTGGCCGTCCACGTCACCGACTGCGGCGTCGAGTTCGAGGAGGTACCCGAACTCGAGGGTGCGACGGTGCCCGAAACCTCAGAGTACATGGCCGACCGCCACGGCCTCGGACCGGACAACTGCCTCGCGATCGGCCCCGCCGGCGAGAACCGGGTCCGGTTCGCCTCGGCGATGACCTTCGATTCGCGGGCGTTCGGTCGCGGCGGGCTGGGTGCCGTGCTGGGATCGAAACATGTAAAGTTCGTCACATTCGAGGGCGAGGCAGAACCCTCGGTCGAAATCCCGAACCCGCCGGAGATGGACATCCACCGGGAGGCGGCCCAGTCGGACGACCTACTGCGACGGCAGGGGACGACGGGCAGCACTGAGTTCATCAACGACAACTTCGCGCTTCCGACCCGCTACTTCGAGGAGTACGGGTTCGAGCACGCCGACCGGATCGGCGGTGCCGCCGTCGAAGCAAAAAAGTACGAGAAGCGCGCGTGCTCGGCGTGTGCCTACGCCTGTAAGCTCCCGACGCGTGACGAGGAGGCGGGCGTCGAAACCGAGGGCCCGGAGTTCGAAACCGTCTACGCGTTCGGCTCGAGCCAGGGCGTCGGGGACATCGTCGACGTGATGAAGGCCAACGAACTCTGTGACTCCCTCGGCATGGACACGATCTCCGCCGGGGTCACCGTCGCGGCCTACCTCGCGAGCGAGGACGAGTTCGGTAACGCCGACCTCGCGCGGGAACTCACCGAGAAGATCGCGTATCGTGAGGGGATCGGCGACCGCCTCGCGGAGGGCGTCGACCGCTGTCACGCCGACCTCGGCGTCGACAACTACACGGTCAAGGGCACCGAGTTCGCCGCCCATGACGGGCGCGTCCTCCACGGACAGGGACTCTCCTACGCCGTCGCGAACCGCGGTGCGGACCACATGTACGCCGGCATGCTGACCCCCGAGTACAGCGGCGAACTCGATCCGGAGGGCACCCTCGGGAAGGCCGAGCGACTCGTCCACGAGGAAAACGCCTCCGCGTTCCGGGACACCGGCATCGTCTGTGCGTTCGGCAGCGACTACGTCACCCCGGACAGACTCGAGACGCTGTTCGACGCCGACTACGCCGATCTGATGGAAATCGGCGCGCGGACCGTTCGCCGCGAGCGCCACTTCAACAACCAGCGGGGGTTCGACCGGAGCGACGACGGGCTGCCCTACAAGATTCCAGACCTCGAGGCGGCGATCGACGAGTACTACGCGGCGCGGGGCTGGACCGCAGACGGCATCGTTCCGGACACGGCCCTCGAGCCGATCGCGCCGTCAGCGGACTGACGAGAGCGAGACTCAGTTCGGAACTGGCCCGCTCACCCGCCGTACACCGACGGTACCAGCCGGATCACGGAACCGTCTTCGAGGGCCGTCTCGAGGCCGTCGATGTGGACGACGTGCTTCGCATCCTTCGTGACGACCGTGTCCCCCGCCAGCCCGTCGCCGTCCGCGGCCACGAGTTCGCCCTCGAGGCCCGGATACGCCGCCTCGAGTTCGGCCAAGAGGTCGCCGACGGTGTCGGCGTCCGTCTCGTACCGGACCGTCTTCTCGCCGACGGCGTCGCGAAACGGGCCGAAGAAGACGCACTCGAGTTGCACACAGTGACGTTCGACGCGGCGTCCCTTGTAGTCGAGGGGCGAGCTTAGGCCACGTCGTCCGGTACGTCGAAGTCGTGGAAGTGCTCGCCTTTCTCCTTGCTCAGAATGTCGAGCGCCGCCGACGCACCGTCGCCCGCCGCGATCACGGCTTGCCACTCCTCGTCCCGGACCATCGCGCCCGTCGCGTACAAGTTCTTGATGCTCGTCTCCGTGTCGAGGTCCACGTCGACGGTACCGTCGTCGGAAAAATCCACCTCGAGGTCCTCGGCCATGGAGCGATCGGCACCCGTCGCGAGCACGACGTAGTCGGCCTCGTACTCGCCGTCATCGTCGACGGCTTCGCCGTCTGCTCGTTGCGTCTCCGACGCAACGCTGGTTTCGACGCGGAACCCGTCGTCGCCCGGTTCGACCTCAATGACCGCCTCGCCGACGCGGATGTCTGCTCCGCGGTCGCTGACCTGTCCACGGGTCAGTTCCATGAACTCGCTGCCGCTGATGCTCCGGATTCCCGGATAGTTGAACAGGTGGGCCTTGTGCATCCACGTCTCGTCGGTGTCGAAGACGACGGTCTCGAGGTCGTTTTTCGCGGTGAAAAGCGCCGCGCTCAGTCCGGCCGCGCCGCCGCCGACGATGACGACATCTGGCATATGCGCAGTGACCACGAACGACGGGATAAAAAATTCCGACAGCGATCGAGACAGTCTCGAATCGCTGCTCGTCGGTTCTCGCTTCTCGTCACGTCAGCTCCCCCGCAGCGGTCGTCAGTTGGTTCCAATCGCTGGACTGGGCGGGTCGCTCGAGCGAGCGATTTCACCCCCGACCCCTTTTGGGCCGAGTGTGGATAGCTCGACGCGGTGATTCCAATGTCGGACGATACCGCACCTGCACCCGAATCCCCGGATCCGGAGTCGCTGTGGCTGGCCACGACGCCGACGACCGACTACGACCCCTTCGAGGACGGGCTCGACGTCGACGTGGCTGTCGTCGGTGGCGGCATCACCGGACTGAGCACGGCGATCGAACTCAAAGAGGCCGGTCGGTCCGTCGCGGTCCTCGAGTCGGATCGGATCATCGAGAGCACGACCGGACACACGACGGCCAAGCTCACCTCCCAGCACGGGCTGTGCTACGACACGCTCGTCTCCGAGTTCGGCGAGGAACGGGCGAGACAGTACGCCGAGGCCAACGAGGCGGCGATCGATACCGTCGAGCGGCGCGTCGAGGAGTTCGACATCGACTGTGACTTCCGGCGCACCGAGGCCTACACCTACGCGGCCTCGCTCGACGACGTTTCGAAGGTTCGCGACGAGGTCGACGCGGCCCAGCGGCTCGGGCTCCCCGCCTCGTACGTCGAGGAGACGCCGCTGCCGTACGACGTCGACGGCGCGGTCCGCTTCGACGAGCAGGCGGCGTTCCACCCGCGGAAGTACCTCCTGTCGATCGCGGATGAGATCCACGGCGAGGATAGCTACGTCTTCGAGGAGACCCGCGCGCTCGAGATCGAACCCGGCTCGCCGTGTCGGGTCAAAACGGAGCGGGGAGAGGTCGTCGCCGACGACGTGGTCGTCGCGACGCACTTCCCGTTCTTCGATCGGGCCGGCTACTTCGCGCGGATGCATCCCCACCGAGCCTATCTGCTCGCCGTTCGCATCGACGGTTCACCGCCGGCGGGCATGTACTACAACACCGCCTCGCCGCCGGCGACGATACGGCGGTATCCGGTGACCGAGTCGGCGGAACCGGACGAGGCGGGGGAATCGGAGGAACTCCTGATCGTCGGCGGCCAGAGCCACAAGCCAAGCGTCGACGGGGTGGCGACCTCCGAACGCTACCGGCGCTGCGAGGCGTTCGCCCGAGCGCACTTCGATGTCGAATCGATCGAGTACCGCTGGTCGACCATGGACTACTCGCCGGTCGACGACGTGCCTTTTATCGGTCGGATCGATCCGCTCTCCGAGCACGTCTACGTCGGCACCGGATTCAAGGGCTGGGGGATGACCGCCGGCACCGCCGCGGGGATGATCCTCGCCGACCTCATTACCGAGGGCGAGAACCCGTGGGCCGACGTCTTCGATCCCCAGCGGTTCACGCCGACGGCCTCCGCGAAGCGCTTCCTCGAGGAGAACGCCAAAGTCGGCGGCAGTTTCGTCGGCGACCGGATCAAGTCGCTGCTGGCGTCGCTCGAGGCGCGCGGTTCGGACGGGTTCCCCGACCCCGGGGACGGTCGTGTCGTTCGGCGAACGGACCAGCCGCTGGGAGTCTACCGCGACGAGGACGGGACGACCCACGCCGTGTCAGCGACCTGTCCGCACATGGGCTGTCTCGTCCGGTGGAACGACGCCGAACGGACGTGGGACTGTCCCTGCCACGGCTCGCGGTTCACCCACGACGGCGAGGTGCTGTCGGGGCCCGCCGTCGAGGGACTGCTGTATCGACGGCTTTGAGTCCCAGAACGAGTCGTCGTCACCAGTAGTTTTGAATTCTCTCTTCACTCAGGCGGCGGTGCGAAACCGAATCGTCCGATCCGGCAAGTTGGGATGCGAATGACCGGCTATAGGTGGATAGCGCACGGAAACCACATAGTCCGAACCACTGGTTCACCCGTCAGTTTCGATTGGGTTCGCGAGCGATTCGCTACAATCTCGCTCGTCGTCATCAGAATCGCGTGTTTCCCAAAAGGGTATACCGTGGCCATCTGAACCAATCCGATACGCTATCTGGATAGCATACTCGCCCAATTCTTCCTCAGATTCGATTGTTACCCACTCTGAATGCATGTCCATCCGAAAATAGACACGGAATTGTCTCGTCTCATCGGGCCACTCCTGTGGGATCCATCGTTGTTGAGTTCGCCCATCTTCTTCACGGCCATCAATAGTATAGGAATCAGAGAGGATTTCTTCATCCTCATACTCGACACGCAGGTGAACGGTATGCGCTTGGGTGTCTAAATTAATCAGTTCGATACAGTTGAGACGAGGATGTCGGTTAGAAAGAACTGAGGCGGTACATCCAGAAAACGCACCAGCGAGTAGAGAGGGCGTAGCTCGGAGGATAGCACGACGAGAGGGCATGTAGTGAGATGTACAACACATTTGTATAGACTTTCTGTGTGAGGGAGCGGAATAGGCGATACTTGTACGCCCTGTACTTATCACGGCTTTCAGAAACCGCTCCAAATAAAGAAACTGTCTACTATCTACTGGAATGATACTGACTCGAGGTCAATGCGGTTCGGTTCCGGAACCGACCCAACTCCTTCGCTCGAGACGGCGTACGTTCCGCGTTCGCCGTCGCTCTCGTCCTCGTCGCCCGAGAGCACGATCACGCCCTTGGCGAGCAGCGGCGCGATCACACCGGCAACGACGGTGCGGGGGTCCGACAGCGGCGCGCGAACGACCACGCGGTCGTCCGCCTCGAGGCCGGTGGCTTCGACGACGCCGCGTGCGGCCTCGAGCACCGCCTCGTGGGTCACGGTCCGCTCGCCGTCGGTCAGGATTGCAGTGTCGGGGTCGATCGCCAGCGGCGGGAACGACGGGTTCTCGCTCCAGAGGCCGGCGTCGAAGTGGTGAACGTCGGGCGCGTCGGGCTCGTCCCCGTAGCCGACGCGCTGTGCCCCCCGCGGCAAGTCGTAGTCCTCGAGGGAGTCGACCGGAGCCACGAGGGTTCGAAAGTCCGCCTCGTCCGCGAGATCCGTTGGCGGATCGAATTGGGTGGTGGCCTCGAGCAGCGTCGTCCCGAAGCAGGCCAGCAGGGCGAGGGGGCCGTCGCCGACGACGCCGACGGTGACGCCCTCGCGGACGCCCGAATGGCGCAGGAAGTTGCCGGCCTTCCACGAGGTCGTACAGAGCCAGTGGTAGTCGTACTCCCGGCCCGTCGCGTCGACGAGCCCGATCCGATCGTCCCGCAGTTCCCGGGTGAGCAGGTCGTCGACCGTCCCAGCGTTCATACGCGAGACTGGGTCCCGGGGAAGAAAAAGGACGCCGACTCGCGTCGCCCGTCTCGCCGTCGATGCCCGCTATACGGCGGGGTTCGGTCCTCGTCGCTCGCGATCAGTCGTCCGCGGCCGCCGGCTCGGCGTGGTCGACATCGGTTCCGAGAACCTCGAGGAACTCCGCGAGCCAGTCGGGATGATCGGGCCACGCCTGCCCGGTCACGAGATTGCCGTCCCGGGTGACGCCGTCTTCCCACTCGCCGCCCGAGATGCGAACGTCCGCCTCGAGAGCCGGATAGCCGGTACAGGTCCGGCCCTCGAGCACGTCCGCGGCGGCGAGGAGCTGGACGCCGTGACACAGCGCCGCGACGGGCTTGTCTTCCGCGAAGAAGTGCCGGGTGATCTCGAGGACCTCGTCGTAGGTCCGGAGGTACTCGGGCGCGCGGCCGCCCGGGACGACCAGCGCGTCGTAGTCGGCGGGGTCGACAGCGTCGAAGTCGTGGTTCAGCTCGAAGTTATGCCCCGGTTTCTCGGTGTAGGTCTGGTCGCCCTCGAAGTCATGAATCGCGGTCGGACAGCTGTCGCCGGCCGCCTTGTCGGGACAGACGGCGTGGACCTCGTGGCCGACCATCTGGAGCGCCTGAAACGGGACCATTACCTCGTAGTCCTCGACGTAGTCGCCGGCGAGGAGCAGGATTTGGTGTGCTGGCATGGGTATTCCCGTCCGTTCATTCGGTCGCGGTGGGCATAACCGTGTTGAATGGTACCATGACCATCGGGCGGGCAGCGACGACTCGTTCGCGCGGCGTCGATCGTCAGATGACGTTGTGTTCCCGGTGAACCGCCTCGGGGTCAAGCCCCGAAGCTTCCCGTGGTTTAGTCGGACACTCCCATCCGACCATCGGCCTGATAACCTCGGACGGTCGGGTGGGTCACGGCCGGGGCGTCCACAGCCCCCGATGCCTGCCGTCGCACCTTCCGAACAACGGGAAGGCTGTTGAGAGCAGGCACATTCCAATCGAGTTTCTTCATGCCTTTCACAGCGATATTGACGCTTGCACCACGGTCGCTGTGGTCTTGATGAAAACACGACCGACACTTGAACCGCTTCTTGTTGCGGTTCGCCCGTTCCGTATGCCCGCACATCGGACACCGCTGGCTCGTGTATTCGGGGTTAATCCACGCAGTCGGGATGCCTTCGAACGACGCCTTGTACGACGTATAGAATTGAAGGGCACGAAACGGGAGATGGTGCAAGCGCCGGTTCATCCGCGTGCCGTAGTCGATAC
>NZ_AOID01000052.1 GCF_000337195.1 Natrinema versiforme JCM 10478
TCCACAGTGAAAGTGGAACACTCACCTGAGCTTACGGCCTTCACCCTCGGGGTCAAGCCCCGAGGCACTCGGCCTGCTCCGCCTGTAGATGACGCCGGACTTGCTCAGAAAGCCGCGTCGGTAGAGGTCGAGCCGGTAACGGGGCGAGAGGTCGAACGACGAACCCGTCCGCCGTTCCGCGCGGAGTAGCTTGCGTCCCTGATCAGCCGTCCGATAGAGTCGAGCGATGTCCATCGACGACTGCGGGGGCGTGGCCCATACGTATCGGCGAGGTAACGATCCGCCCGCCAGCGAGAATGTTTCGCTGGTTAAAACGCCCGCTTGATCTTCTCGAAGAAGCCTTCCTTCACTTCGATTTCGTCGCCGCCGGCTTCGGCGAACTCCTCGAGCGCGTCGCGCTGTTCCTCGTTCAGGCTCTCGGGAGTGACGACCTGGACCTGCACGTAGAGGTCCCCCTGTCCGCGTCCGCGCAGTCGCGGCATGCCCTTGCCCTCGAGGCGGAAGGTCTCGCCGCTCTGGGTCCCGTCGGGAATCTCGAACTCGGCGGCCCCCTCGAGCGTCGGGACTTCGACGGTGTCGCCGAAGGTGGCCTGCGGGAAGGAGACGGGCAGCCGGTACTGGAGGTCGTCGCCGTCGCGTTCGAACGCCTCGTGGTCACGGATCGAGATGTCGATCAGCAGGTCGCCGTGGCGACCGCCTTCGGGACTGGGCGCGCCCTCGCCTTCCATGCGGAGCGTCTGGCCCTCCTGAATGCCGGCCGGAACCTCGACGGTCAGCGACGCCTCGTTGCGGACGTAGCCCTCGCCGCGACACTCGTCACAGGTCTCGGAGTACAGCGTCCCCTCGCCCTCACAGCGGGGACAGGCCGTCGTCTGCTGGACTCGACCGAGCGGCGTTTGCTGGACCTGGGTCACCTGCCCGCGGCCCTGACACTGCGAGCAGGTTTCGGTGTCGGCCTCGGGCGGGTGGCCCTCACCCTCGCAGACGTCACACTCCTCGGGGCGCTCGACGGTGAACTGCTTTTCCGCGCCCTCGTAGGCCTCCTCCAAGTCGATCTCGAGTTCGGTGCGGAGGTCTCGCCCTTTGCGGGGCCGACGGCGGCCGCGACCGCCGCCACCACCGCCGCCGCCGAAGACCTGCTCGAAGAGGTCGCCGAGCCCGCCGCCACCCATGCCACCGCCGCCCATTCCGCCACCGCCCATGCCGCCGAACGGGCCGCCGCCCATCCCACCGGCACCGCCGGCGTCGCTGGCGTCGAAGCCGTGTTTCTCGGCCTGCTCGTAGCGGTCGTGACCCATCTGGTCGTAGGCCTCGCGCTTCTCCTCGTCGGTCAACACCTGCTTCGCTTTCTGGATCTTCTTGAACTTCTCCTCGGCGTCGGGGTCGTCGCTGACGTCCGGATGGTACTCGGTGGCCTTCGACCGATACGCCTGTTTTATCTCCTCGGTAGACGCGTCGGGGCTCACGCCGAGAACGTCATAGAAGTCCTCGCTCATTCGTTGTGCCACCGATACTCGGTTGAGACACTTGAAACGACCGTTCCGACACAACCTTTTACTCTGCGCTCACTCCCGTCGGTCGTTCGCTCGGTAAAAGGTTGATCAAAAGCACGGCGTCACCCCCTCACCCGCGCTGGCGGCGCGGGTTCGAGGGTTCCTTGGCCCGCTCGCTCACTTCGTTCGCTCGCGGCGAGTACTCCATTCTCTTCGCGGTTCGGAACAGCGACAGAGACGGTATCGATCCCAGAAGACAGCGAAAGTCAAAGCGGCAGCTGACGAGCTATCGAAGGCTCGTTACTCCTCGTCTTCGTCTTCCTCGAAGTCGACATCCTCGAAGTCGGCGTCGACGAACTCCTCGTCCTCGTCACCGGCAGCGCCGGCGTCGGGACCAGGGTTCGGACCGCCGCCCATGCCGCCCATACCGGCACCGCCAGCGCCCGCTGCGCCGCCGGCCGCGCCGCCAGCGCCCGCTGCGCCCGCACCGGCTTCCTGCTGGTAGACCTGCTTGCCGATCTCCTGGAGCTCCTCGCTCAGGGCCTCGGTCGCGGACTCGATGGCCTCGGCGTCGGCCTCGTCGTCATCGATCGTCGCCTCGAGGTCCTCGATCGCGCCCTCGATGTCGGCGCGCAGGTCGTCGTCGACCTGCTCGTCGTTCTCCTCGAGGAGCGTCTCGGCGCGCTGGATCGTGGCCTCGGCGGCGTTGCGGGCCTCGATGCGCTCGCGCTTTTGCTGGTCCTCTTCGGCGTGTTTCTCCGCTTCCTCCTGCATCTCCTCGATCTGGGAGTCCGAGAGGCCGGCACCGCCCTCGATGGTGATCTCTTCGGTGGTGCCGCTGCCCTTGTCCTCTGCCGAGACGTTGACGATGCCGTTCTCGTCGATCGAGAACGTGACCTCGATCTGGGGCGTTCCGGCGGGAGCCGGCGGGATGCCGGTCAGGTGGAACTCGCCGAGCATCTCGTTTTCTTCGGCGAGTTCGCGCTCGCCCTGGAAGACGCGGACCTGCACCGTGGTCTGATTGTCCGCCGCCGTAGTGAAGATCTTCGATTCCTCGGTCGGAATCGTCGTGTTCTTCTCGATGAGGCGCTCGAAGAGGCCGCCCTTGACCTCGATACCGAGCGAGAGCGGCGTCACGTCGAGCAGCACGATGTCGTCGACTTCGCCGCCGAGGACGCCGCCCTGAATCGCCGCGCCCAGCGAGACGGCCTCGTCGGGGTTGACGTTCTTCTGGGGCTCCTTGCCGGTTAGTTCCTCGACCTTCTCGCCGACCTGTGGCATCCGCGTCGAGCCGCCGACCAGCAGGACTTCGTCGATGTCGTCCTTGCTATAGCCGGCGTCCTCGAGGGCCTGCTCGGTCGGTTCGACGGTCCGGTCGCTGTCTCTTATACACATCTCTGATGGC
>NZ_AOID01000053.1 GCF_000337195.1 Natrinema versiforme JCM 10478
CGCGCCATCAGAGATGTGTATAAGAGACAGGCGTCTTTGAGTCGCTGGAGGGCCTGCCGGTCGTCCCGGAGATCGATCCCGTGTTCGTCCTCGAACTCCTCGGCGAGCCAGTCGATGATGGCCTCGTCCCAGTCGTCACCGCCGAGGTCGTTGTCACCGTTGGTCGCGACGACCTCGTAAACGCCGCCGCCGAGATCGAGAATAGAGACGTCGAAGGTGCCGCCACCGAGGTCGTACACGAGGACGGTCTGGTCCTGATCGTCCTCGAGGCCGTAGGCCATCGAGGCAGCCGTCGGCTCGTTGATGATGCGCTCGACCTCGAAGCCGGCGATCTCGCCGGCGTCTTTGGTCGCCTGGCGCTGTCGGTCGGAGAAGTAGGCGGGGACCGTGATGACGGCTTTTTCGACCTCGTCGCCGAGGTAGTCCTCGGCGTCGCGTTTGATCTTCTGGAGGATCATCGCCGAGATCTCTTCGGGCGTATACTCCTCGCCCTCGATCTCGACGGTATAGTCCTCTTCGCCGATGTGGCGCTTGATCGAGGCGATCGTCTTTTCGGGGTTCTGAATCGCCTGATTCTTCGCCGGTTTCCCGACGAGTCGCTCGTCATCGGTAAAGGCAACGACGGAGGGCGTCGTCCGTTCGCCTTCGGCGTTGACGATGATCTCCGGATCGCCACCTTCCATCACCGCGAACGCGCTGTTCGTCGTCCCGAGGTCGATTCCGAGAATTTTGTTGCTGGCCATCGTGGAGGGGTATTGTGCGCACTTTGTTTTAAAGGTTACTAGCCGGATAGGAGGACCGAATAAAATCCGGAAAGCGGGGGCTATAGCATCGCTCGCGGCAGTTGGATCACAGTAAAAACACGGTAAAATCGGAGTCGACTCGAGTGGTCAGTCGACGAGTCTCGGTCGCGGGCGGGTTCCGAACGCGTTACTCGTCCGCTTCGTCCGCCGGAGGTTCCGTTCGGTCGTCGGCGACCTCGCCGCCGAGTTCGATCGCCTCGTCGGCGTCGTCGGCTTCCTCAGTGTCGCCAGCCGCCGAGTCCGCTTCCTCGGCCGATTCGTCGTCGATATCGTCCGTCGCGCCGTCGCTGCTGTCGGCGTCTGCCGTCTCCTCCGTTGCTTCGCCGTCGGCGGCGTCGGCAGTATCCACATCGTCGGCCTGCTCGTCTGCTTCTGCGTCCGCGTCGTCGTCACCCTCCGCGTCGGCGAGTTCGCCGTTCGAGACGGTCACCTGCGCGTTCTGGATGACCTTGTCGCCCATCTCGTAGCCAGGCGTGTAGACGTCGGCGACGGTCCCCTCCGGCTGGTCGCTGTCGACCTGCATCATGACCTCGTGGCGCTGCGGGTCGGTCTCAGTCCCGGGATCGGGGGCGATCTCGCTGACGTTCTCGTCCTCGAGGATGCGATCGAACTCCCGCAGCGTCATCTCGACGCCGTCCTGGAGGCTCTCGGCGTCGCCGCTTTCCTCCTCGAGTGCGCGTTTGAGGTTGTCGCGGACGCCGATGAGTCGCTCGACGAGGTCCTCGGTCGCGCGGTCTTTGATCTGTTGCTGGCGCTTCTTGGCGCGTTTCTTGTAGTTCTGGAAGTCGGCCTGTTTGCGCTTGAGCCGGCTCTTGAGGTCCTCGACTTCCTCCTCGTACTCCGCGAGTCGCTCGTCGCGTTCGTCGATGGCCTGCTCGTACTCGTCGAGTTCGTCCTGCAGTTCGCCGATGGTCTCGGCCTGGGACTCGATGCGTTCCGTGAGGTCCTCGAGTTCCTCGCGCTGGTGGGAGACGGTCCCGTTGAGATCGCGGGCCTCCTCGACGATCGAGTTGACCTGGCGGGCGAGTTCGTCGTCGTACTCGGTGACCCGGTCGAGGACCCGCTGGACATCCTCGCTCGTTTCGGGTGCGTCCGTCGCCGCGTCGGCCCCGGTCGCGCCTGCGGCCGGCTCGGCTTCCCCCGCCGCGTCGGCGTCCTCGTCGGTCGCGTCGCGACTCGAGTCGGCGTCTGCGGCCGCCGTCGCGTCGTCCGGGTCGGGAGCCGATTCCGCGTCCCCGTTCGTCGACGCCGCGGGATCCGCGTCGGCCGTCTCGCCGTCGTCGGATTCCTCCTCGGACGGGACACCCTGGGCGGACGTGTTCGTGCCCTCGTCTTCGCTCATGTCCCAGTCAACGAACAGCGGTAATAAAAGGGTTGAGGTAGCCGGATCGCGGCGGCCGGTCCGGAACACAGCGCGGTCACCGTCTGGCAACACCGAGCCGCGATCGCCGCTTCGACGCCCGATCCCCGACGCGATCTCTGCGTTGACGGAAAACATCATACCGACCGTTCCCGTTGTAGTACTATGGGAAGTGCTGACAAGGAAACCGTCGAAGACGTGATGTCCACGCCGCTGGAAACGATTTCGGGAGACGCAACGGTGATGGAAGCGACGAAACGGATGCGCGAGACGGACATCAACGCCTTGGTCGTTCGCACCTCGCCGCGGGCGATCATCAGCAGTACGGACGTGCTCGACGCCGTCGCCGAGGGACGAGACGTCACGGAGTTGGCTGTGAGCGACGTGATGACGACGGACGTCGAAACCGCAACCCCGGATCTCTACATGGAAGAGGTCGCCGCGATGATGACCACCTACGGAATCAAACACCTCCCCGTCGTCGACGACGACTACGTCGGGATGGTCTCTTCGACCGACGTGACCGCTCACCTCTCGTAACTTCGAGCGGGAGTCGGTGGTCGGGCCGCGAGCGATCCGCCGTTCGAGGCCGCCGAACACCCGACAGTATTTGTACGCCCTGCCCCGACTGTGGCCCGTGACGCGGACATCGAGCGACGGCGCAGCTCCGATCGAACTCCGGTACGAGGACGGCACGATCCGGATCGACGGCCTCGAGGGGGCGTCGGTTTCGCCGTCGTCGGTCCGCGGGTCGGTCCCCGACCTCGAGGCCGATCCGCGGACCGACGGCTGGCGCGTTCCGGCCGGCGGCTACGCCGGCCTGCGGGCGGCCCTGACCGACACCGGGGTCGCGATCGACGACCGCGTCCTCGACCTCGATCCCGTCTCCGATCTCCGCTCGGCGTACGAACTCCGCGACTATCAGGAAACGGCCCTCGAGGCGTGGCTCGAGACCGACCGCTGGGCCGACGCGCCCGCTTCCGCTCTTGACTTGGTTCCGCGAGCGCCCGCCGGCGTCCTCGAACTGCCGACCGGCAGCGGCAAGACGGTCATCGCGCTGGCGGCGATCGAGCGGCTCTCGGTGCCGACGCTCGTCGTCGTGCCGACGATCGATCTGCTCGAGCAGTGGGTCGGGGAACTCGAGCGCGAGTTCGGCACCCCGATCGGCCGCTTCGGCGGCGGCGAACAGCGCCTCGAGCCAATCACGGTCTCGACGTACGACTCGGCATACCTCAAAGCCGACTCGGTGGGCGACCGCTTCGGCTGCGTCGTCTTCGACGAGGTCCACCACCTCGGCGGCGAGGGCTACCGCGAAATCGCACGGCTGCTCGCCGCGCCCGCCCGGTTGGGACTGACCGCGACCTTCGAGCGCCCCGACGGCGCACACGAGGTCATCAAGGAAATCGTCGGGCCGCTGGTCCACCGCATTGACGTGGACGAACTCGCCGGCGACCACCTCGCGAACTACGACGTCAAGCGACTCGAGGTGTCGCTCACCCCCGACGAGCGCGAGGAGTACGAGCGAGCGCAGGGAATCTTCACGGACTACCTCGCGAAATCGAACATCGAGATGCGCAGCGGGTCGGACTATCAGGAACTCGTCAAGCGGTCGGGGAACGATCCCGAAGCCCGGGAGGCGTTGCTCGCGCGCCAGCGCGCACGAGAGATCATGCTCGGTAGCGAGAACAAACTCGCGACGCTCGCGGCCATCCTCGACGACCACCGCGGCGAGCGGACCATCGTCTTCACGGCGCACAACGACCTCGCGTACGGCGTCAGCGAACGGTTCCTGCTGCCGACGATCACCCACCAAACCGGGGCCGCGGAGCGACGGGAGATCCTCGAGCGCTTCCGCGAGGGAACTTACACGCGGATCGCGACCTCGAACGTGCTCGACGAGGGCGTCGACGTGCCCGACGCGAACGTCGCGGTCGTGCTCTCGGGCAGCGGCAGCGAACGCGAGTTCACACAGCGGTTGGGACGCATTCTGCGGCCGACGGCCGATGGCAGTCGCGCGCTGCTCTACGAAGTGGTGAGCGAGGACACCGGGGAGGAACGCGTCGCCAGACGGCGACGGTAACTGGAGGGGAACTCGAGAACCGTCGAATCTACCGAGAACAGCCGAGACTGCCGAGCCCACCGAAACCAGCGAGATCACCCACTCTCGACTCGTTACTCGTAGCCGGCCACGTTCCACTGCCCGCCGAGTTCGGAGCGCTCGAACGTCTGAAAGGAACCGCGCTGAAAGATCGTTACCCGGCCGGTCTCCTCGCTGAGCGTGACCGTCGAGATCACATTCGGCCGTCGCGAGGTGTCCAGCGCGCTCATGTGGCGCGATCCCATCCAGTCCTCGTACCCGCTGTCGGTCTCCTCGGAATTCTCGAGTTCGCCGGGAACGACGTCTCGAAAGCGGACCATCTGGTCTTGGACGACGCCGTCGACGCTCACGACGAGCGCGCCGTCTCGGGTCATCGCCACCTCCCGCGCCGCCTCGAAGAAGGTATCGAGGTCCAGACAAACGTCGCGACAGCGGTCCGTCGGCCACGTGTTGTCCCCCATCGGATCCGCGAAGTCCGCGACCGAGGGACCGGTGACGACGGCGACGTACAGGCCGGGGCCCTTGACGTACTGCTCGTCCCACCGGTCGAAGTCGAGACTGATCCCCTCGAGGGAGTGGACGAGACAGTCGATCAGTTCCCGGACGCCGTCGTGGGTCTCGTACTCGATCCGGAGCGCCGAATCGTCCATGCGACCGATTTGGGACGGGATCGCCGTAATATCGCTGCCTGAACCGCCGGAGAGAAGGGAAGGAAGGCTCGAGCCGCCGTCCGGGCCACTTTTGGCGACGCCGCGCCGACACGGGATAGATGCTGACGAAGGACCTGCTGCGGGTCTCGCGGGCCGGCGGCGGCTACCACCCGCAGTTCGCCGCTCGCGAGCACCGGCCGCTGGCCGCCCGCGTCATCGGCACGTATCAGGGCCACGTCGGGCAGCCCCGAGCTGCTCTCGAGACGGCGCTGACCGACCTCGAGCGCGACGCCGACGACTTCAAACTCGTCCGCGGATTTTCGGCGCTGCTCGAGCGCGAGGCGACTTTCGAGACGGACGCCGAAATCGAGCCTGAGCGCGCTCGCAAAGCCGCGTTCGAAGCCGCCGAGGCGGTCGGCGTGGTCACCGAAGACGAGCGTGCGATGGCGCTCATCCGGGCGAGCGAGTCCCTCGACGTGTCGGCGGACGCCCTCGAGACCGCGCTCTACGCCGACCTCGAGACGCGACAGGTCCTCACTGCGGTCGACACGCGCTGGGATCCAGACGAGTTGCTCGATCGGTACAACCTCTCGCTCTGTCAGACCGCGCTGTTCGACGCGACCGAGGTGCGCGTGCGCTCGAGCGATCCGAAAGCGCTGATCTCGGCGATCAAGCGGCTGCGACTGATGTACGAGATTCGGCGCGTCGAGGGCGAGTCGGCGGCCGGGGCCGACGGGCTCTCGGAGCGCGAAGTCGTCGTCACGGGGCCGACCCGCCTCTTCCGTGCGACGCGGCGCTACGGCACTCGATTCGCACGACTCCTCCGAACCGTCGCGAAGGGCGAGGCGTGGTCGCTCGAGGCGACGATCGACGATCGGGGCACCGAACGCACGCTCGAACTCTCCAGCTCGGACCCGGTTCGGGTGCCCGACGCGGAGCCGATCGCGGACGTGACCTTCGACAGCGGCGTCGAAGCCGATTTCGCCGCTCGCTTCTCGAGTCTGGACCTCGACTGGAAACTCGTCCGCGAGCCGGAGCCGCTCGCGACGGGGACGAAGGTCATGATCCCGGATTTCGCGTTCGAGTACGAGTACGGCGACTTCCGTCTCTACTTCGAGATCATGGGATTCTGGACGCCCGAGTACGTCGCGAAGAAGCTCTCGCAGCTCTCCTCGCTCGAGGACGTGGACATGCTGGTCGCGGTCGACGAATCGCTGGGCGTCGGCGAGGAAATCGCCGCCCGCGACCACCGGGCGATTCCGTACTCGGGGACGGTGCGGGTCAAAGACGTCGCCGACGTCCTCCGAGAATACGAGCGCCAGTTGGTGGCCGAGAGCGCGGCCGAACTCCCCGACGAGTTGCGGCCGGCGGAAGACGCGATCGCACTCGGAACGCTGGCCGAACGTCGCGGCGTGAGCGCGGACGCGCTCGCAGACGTCGACTTCCCCGAGCACGACCGCGTCGGGCGGACGCTGATTCGGCCCGCCGTCCTCGAGTCGCTCGCGGACGCGATCGAGCCGGGGATGGCGCTTTCGGACGCCGAACCGATCCTCGAGGAGGACGGGATTTCCGACTCGAGTGCGGTCCTCTCGCGGCTCGGGTACCGCGTCGAGTGGGAGGGGCTGGCCGGCGGGACGATCGTCGAACGGACCGAGTAGTACGTATCAGGTATCGAAGCGGCGAGAGTCCAGCGACGGCGAGCGGTCCGACACTGAACTCAACACCCAACGTACTTTGTAATCAGCCTTAACCGGGTGAGGTCCTATTCGTCTATAGTGTCCAACTCCCCCTCCAGCGCTCCGGTCTCCATCTTGCTCGTCGAGGACAACCCCGGCGACGTCCGACTCATAGAGGAGGCGTTCAAATCGGCGGGGTTCGCGACGACGTTTCATACCGTTACCGACGGTGCCGCCGCGATCGACTTTCTCCAAGACCAGGCCGCGACCGACTCCGGCCCCAATCTAGATCTGATGTTGCTGGATCTAAATCTCCCGCGAACGGACGGGTTCGAAGTGCTCGAGACGATCAAGGACGATCCGGCGCTTTCCTCGCTGCCGGTGCTCGTCCTCACGAGTTCGGAGGCGACCGAGGACATCGTCAAGAGTTACGAACTGTGTGCGAACGCCTATCTCACCAAGCCGACCGATCCCGCCGAATTCGCCGACATCGGCCGCGCGGTCGAAGCCTTCTGGATCGACGAGGCGACGCTGCCGCCGGTTCCGTCGTAAGTTACGACTCGAGGTCGCGCTGTCTCCCCTTCGGGACCATCGAGCGCAGTTCCCCGTGGACGTAGAGGCCGACGCCGATCGGTTCGCGCTGGCCTGCGACCTCGTGTGCGGCAATGAGGTATCCCCAGTCGCCGTCCCACCGCTCGAGGTCCTGGTCCTCGCCGCTCGCGAACCGGCGAGCCTGCTCGCGGTCGAGTTCGATCACGCAGTCGGTCGCGTGTGTACCGAACCGCTGGACGAAGTCCGTCGTCGGCTTCCAGTGTTCCTGTCTGGTGCGGAGACAGGTCATGCCGATCGCCTCGATCTCGATCGGGGACGGTGCGTCGCCGCCGTAGATCCAGATCTTGCCCGCGCCCTTCTCCCAGAACGTGTAGTCGTCGAAGATCCTCGGTGGGATACCGAACCGGTCCGCGAAGAGATCGATCACTTCCGCGCGCGTCGCACGGCCGTCGACGGTGCGGTCGGCCTCGGTGGCCGGCAGTCGGTCGAAGCGCTGGCCATCGTTTCCGTCGGCCATCAGGCGGTCACCTCCAACTTCGCGACGAAGAAGCCGCCGGTATCGTTCTGGTGTGGATAGATCCGAGCCGCCTTCTCGAGGCTCGAGTCGAACTCGTCGTCCTCCCATGCGGTCAGCCCCGGGGAGTGCTCGAGGGCGAGGTCGAAATCGACGACGCGACAGGACTCGGTGTCGAGCGCGTGCTGGACGATGGCCTCGTTCTCCTCGGGTGCGAAGGTACACGTCGAATAGACGACGGTGCCGCCCTCGCGGGTGGCCTGAATCGCCCGACGGATGATTCCCTTCTGGATGCCCGCGACGGAGGAGATGTGGCCTTCGGACCAGTTGTCCAGCGCGTCGGGGTTCTTCCGAATCGTCCCCTCGCAGGAACAGGGTGCGTCGACGAGCGTGCGGTCGAACTCGTCGAACTCGAATCGCTCGAGCGAGTAGTTGCGCGCGTCGGCGTTGGTCACCGCGAGGCTGGTCGCGCCGAGTCGCTCGGCGTTAAAGCGCAGTGCCGAAATCCGGCCGAGGTTGTTGTCGTTCGCGACGACCGTCCCGCGGTCGTCCATCAGCGCCGCGATCTGGGTGGCCTTCCCACCGGGGGCCGCACAGCAGTCCCAGACCCGCTCGCCGGGTTCGGGGTCGAGGACGACCGGCGGCACCGCCGAGACCTCCTCCTGCCCGTGGGTAAAGCCGTGAAAGGAGGTCCACGTCGATCCCGGCGAATCGGTCTCGAGGTCCAAAACGCGGGAGTTCCAGTCGGCCTGCTCGTAGCCGATTCCCTCCCGCTCTAGGGCCGCGAGCGTGCGCTCGACGGTCGCCTTGATCGTGTTCACGCGGACGGCGTTGCCGAGCGGCCGCTCGCAGGCCGCCAGAAAGGCGTCGAAATCGTCAATGATCGGTCGATACCGCTCGAGTGGCTCCATTTGCTCTGGGTTCGAGTGACTGGCGTTTGTGGGTTTCGAAGCGCCCGGGAGCGACTGTATTAACGGGGAACCGCCCATCTAATGGCCAGATATATACAATAGTGTATATACTTGCACACTATGAGTGACTCGACAGCGTTCGAAGTGACCGACTGTGCCGTCATCGGACGGACGTTCGAGGAGTACGCGGCGATGTTCGACCTCGAGCCGACCGAACTCGAGGGGCGACGGGTGCTCGACTGTCCCTCGGGCGTCGCGTCGTTCGTCGCGACTGCGACCGAACGAGGGATCGACGCCGTCGGGGCCGACGTCGTCTACGATCGATCGGTCACGGAACTCGAACGGCGATGTCGCGAGGATCGCGAATCGGTCGGGGAACAACTCTCGAAGAAACGGGCGCTGTTCGAGTGGTCGTTCTACGGTTCGCCGGCCGAGCGCCGCCGTTATCTCCGGCGGGCCGCCGACCGATTTCTCGAGGACTACGCGAGCGACGGGGCGGGAGATCGGTACGTCGGTGCGGCACTGCCGTCGCTACCGTTCGATCGCGATTCGTTCTCGCTCGTCTTCTCATCGCACTTCCTGTTCCTGTACGGCGATCGGTTCGGCGAGGCGTTCCACCGCGAGTCGCTCCGGGAATTGGCTCGCGTCGCGACCGACGAGGTCCGCGTCTATCCGCTCCAAGGGCTCGACGCGGAACCGTCCGTCCACCTCGAGTCCGTCGTCTCGATGCTCGCGGACGAGGGGTACGAGCCGACCCTCGAGACGGTCCCCTTCGAGTTTCAGTCGGGATCGACGGAGATGCTCGTCTACTCGCCGTGAGAGCGGGCACAGCTGAGATACTGGGACCAATCCGCCCTCGATTTTATGGCGCTGACGCGCATCGATCCGACCATGGCAGCAATCCGCCTACAGGGACCGGACGCGGACCTCGAGAACCCGACGCTGGTCGAAGGGTTCCCGGGCGTCGGCCTCGTCGGCAAGATTGCGACGGACCACCTCGTCGAGCAACTCGACATGCGCTACTACGCGAGCGTCCACTGCGAGGGGCTCCCCCGGATCGGCGTCTACCGCGGCGGCGACCGAACCGCTCGCCCGCCGGTCCGCCTCTACGTCAGCGAGGAACACGACCTCATCGCGCTCCAGAGCGACGCGCCGATCGCCTCGCAGGCCGTCGAGAGCGTCGCCGACTGTCTCACCGGCTGGATCGTCGAGCAGGATGCGACGCCGATCTATCTCAGCGGACTCCCCGCCGAGCGCGACGAGGACCGACCCGACATCTACGGCATCGCGACCGGCGACGGCGGCGAGGCGCTCGAGGGAACAGACATCCCGGTCCCGCCGGAAGACGGCGTCATCACCGGGCCGACGGGGGCGCTCATCAACCGCGCGGCACAGGAGGGCCACGGCAGCCTCGGGCTCGTCGTCGAGTGTGACCACCAGTTCCCCGATCCGGAATCTGCGAGCGTCTTGCTCGAGGACGGCATCGGGCCGGTCACCGATCTCACGGTGGACGTGGCGAAACTCGTCGACCGCGCCGAGGAGATCCGAGCGAAACGGGAGCAACTGGCCCAGCAGATGCAGGCGATTGGACAGGACGAGAGTTCGCAGGCCCAGCCGCTACGGATGTACCAGTAGTCCCGCTGGGTCACGGTCGGTCAGGATAGATCGATTTCGCGGTAAATAGGCCTCCTCGGTACCGAATCCCACACATCCTTTGCGGAAGACGCTACTGCAAACACAACCCCTTTTCTCGTCGTTCCCCACCCTCCGACCATGATGGAACAGATCGACCCTGAGACGTGTCCGACTGCGAACGGCATGCCGATGCTCGGCCTCGGAACGTGGCAAAACGAGGATCCCGAGCAGTGTGCCGAGAGCGTCCGGACGGCCCTCGAGATGGGCTATCGACACATTGACACCGCCCAAGCCTACGACAACGAAGCAGCCGTCGGCGAGGGCATCGCGGCCGCCGACGTCGACCGCGACGATATCTTCCTCGCGACGAAGATCTGGACCGCGAACCTCGCACACGACGACGTCCTCGAGACGGCCCGGGCCAGCCTCGACCGACTCGGCGTCGACTACCTCGACCTGCTGTACATCCACTGGCCGGCCGACGAGTACGAGGCCGAGGACACGCTCTCGGCCTTTTCGGAACTCTACGACGAGGGCCTGATCGAGAACGTCGGCGTGAGCAACTTCGAGCCCGAACAACTCGAGGAAGCCGTCGAGGTGTGTGACGCGCCGATCTTCGCGAATCAGGTCGAACTCCACCCGCTGCTCCCACAGGAGGAGGTCCGGGCCGCGTGTGACGACCACGATATCGAGGTCGTCGGCTACTCGCCGCTGGCGCGCGGACAGGTCTTCGACCAGCCCGAACTTCAGGAGATCGCGGAGAAACACGACGCCAGCGAGGCACAGGTCAGTCTCGCGTGGGCACGCGAGCAGGGCGTGACCGCGATCCCGAAAGCGACCGGCGAGGACCACATCGGCGACAACTGGGCGTCGCTGACGGTCGACCTCGATCAAGAGGACCTCGAGACGATCGACGCGATCGACGAGACGAGCCGCGAAGTCGATCCCGGCTTCGCCCCGTGGAACTGAGCGGCGACAGCGGCCCCGTACTCACTCGTTATCGAGTTCCCTGAACCGGATCGACGCCCGTTTTCGCGTGCGAGCGGCCGAGTTCGGAGACGTGTCGCTTCCGAAGAAAAAGCAGGAAAGTTTACGGTACGCCGGCTTTTTGGCTCGCGTATGTCTACCCGCTCGAAAAGCGGTGGCGGTGGTGGGCTCGTCGGCGCGGTCAGAGCCGACATTCGGCGGTTACACGGAGCCTGGATGGAGATCGTCTTCCCCCGGCAACGTGGCCGCGGCCACTCCGTCATGGGCAAGTGGAAGCCCGAGACGCTCCCGCAGAAGCTCGGCTATCACGGCTGGAGCGCCCTCGGCGTCATCGGCTTGCTCGTCCTCTATCCGCTTACCGTTCTCGGTCTCGGTACCCGCTACTACGCGGCGAAACTCGACTCGACACGAACCCGCCTTGGCATCGTCGGCGTCACGGGCATCGCACTGCTCGGGTGGGGGCTCCTGACGATCGCCTGGGGGGCGATGTCGTACATGGAACAGGTCGACATCCCACTCGACGCGGTGCTGGCGGTCGCAGCGGCAAGCGGCGTCGCAACCATCGCGACCGCGCTCGCAGCGACATCCGCGAAGGTCGGCGGCCGAGCGCTCACGGTCGTCTTCGCCTATCCGTTCGCGATGACGGCGCTGTTCCTACCGCCGGTCGTCGCCGCGCTGGTGACGCCGTCGCTGCATCCCTACGTCCTCGACCCCAGCTACGACTTCGCCGTCTGGGTGTTGGACAACGTCCTGTTCGTCGGCGGGATCAGCGAGTATCTGCGGGGCAACTTCACGCTCGAGGGAGCGGCCTACGCGGGGATGTGGCTCGGCCTCTCGTTCCCGCTTGGCTGGTTCTTCGGGAGCGTCGTCGCGCTGGCGAATCTGGTTCGGCCCTCGCAGTAAGCCCCGCCGGTTCTTTTCGGACCACGGTCGTGAACGGACTGCCGATTCCCGATACCATTAGGAGTTTGCCTCCTAACGCCCGCATATGGAGTTCGATCTTCCAAAGACCGCAGTCGCATTTCTCGTCGTGATTGGGATCGGCATCGGGGGTATGCTCGCGACGCCGATGGGAACAGACACCATACTGATGATGGTCACGCCGTCGATGATCGTCTTCGGGCTGCTCATGCTCGCCCTCGGCGTCAAACACGGCGAGTACCGCGCCGCAGGCCGATAACAGCGGACCGGATCTCTTTCTCGCTGATCGACCAGTTCTTACCCGTCGACCTGTGCTTGTCGCAGTTCCACGGGCGACGATCACGTCGGTACTGCCGCTTGTTCAAGCGATCGAAACCGGGAAAAGCGGTAGTAAAACGTCAGTCAGCGGTCGACTGCGGGCGGCCTACATGTAGCCGAGGTCGCGCAGGCGCTCCATCAGGTCTTCCTTGTCCTGGGCGCGGCCCGCGCGCTCGGTGGTTCCCTCGAGGTCCTGCAGCCACGCGGGGTCCTCGGTGTTCTTTTCGGTGCTGATCTCACTGCCGAGCGAGCGGAAGCCGGCGAAGTACTTCGGCGAGATCGGCACGTCGTCCTGTTCGACGCCCTCGGGGAGGTCGTCGTCGGCCTCGGGGACGTAGCCCTCCTCGGGGAAGTTCTCGACCGTGTCCGGCACCACGAAGTTCCAGAAGGCGTCCCAGACGGCGGCCTCGTCGAACTGCAGGATGGGTTGGATGCGGTCGTGGGGCGGGTAGATGTCGGGGTCGTGGCGCGGCGAGAAGAACGTCTCGTCGGCGCGGGCCTCCTGTTCGTCCCAGCGCACACCGGAGATGACGCCGTCGATGCCGTGCTCCTCGAGCGCGTCGTTGAGCGCGACCGTCTTCAGCAGGTGGTTGCCGACGTAGGTGTCGAGCAGGAACGGGAACGTGTCCTCCTCGTACTCGAGGATATCCTCGACGTGGTGCTGGTTGTGCTCGGAGAGTTCCGAGATGTCGATGTCGTCGCCCGGCTCGAGGCCGTGTTCGTCGACGTACTCGCCGACGTCCTCGTTGCGCGCGTAGATTACCTCGAGATCCCACTCGTCGGCCCAGTGGTCGACGAAGTCGTGGATCTCGTCGAAGTGCTGGTAGTGGTCGATGAAGACCGCGGGGGGTACCTCGAGGTCGAAGCGGTCCGCGACCTCCTTGATGAAGTACAGCGTGAGCGTGGAGTCCTTGCCGCCGGTCCACATGACCGCCGGGTTCTCGTACTCCTCTAAGCCCTCGCGGGTGACTTCGATCGCCTTCTCGATCTTGTCCTGAATGTGGGGATACTCTTCGGGCTCTTCGCCCTCGCCGTCGGCATAGTCGATGTCGACGTAGTCGGGAAAGTTCTCGGCCATCTCGTAATTAGATATAATTAGCAGGTGTAAATCCTTTGGGTCGGCGGAAAGCTCTGTCGGCACTCCGGACCCCGCCCCATCGGCCAATTCGGCCGACAGTCACCGCACACCGCGGAATATCGCAGCGGCGTCGGCTCGGACACTCGTTCCGCCCTCGAGTCCCGCATCGAATCGGAGCACGCCGTCGGCGGTACCGGCAAATTTCTCTTACTCGAGGCAGCGAGTTCAGCTCTCGGAGAGCTCACTCACGAGACGACCACGCGGTACCGCGATTTTGGCGAATATTTCCGTCCGCGAAAATTTCTTGTATGTCCTTATCAGCAGTTATCGTGTGACTCAGTAGCAAAGGAGAAAATAAGCGATATCAACGGGCGAATCAGCGGATCGTCCGCGACGAAACCGCGACAGAGCACACTGTGTCAGTACACGAATCCCGACCGATACGACGGAGCATCGAAGTCGAGTACTGGGTCATCGACGACGACGGACGGCTCGTCGAACCGGGCGCGCTCGTCGACGCGTCGCCGGGAGCCGAGACCGAGTTCGTCGAGCCAGTGCTCGAGATCAAAACGACGCCCTGCGAGACGACCGCGGAACTGCGGGACGAACTGTTCGACCGGATCGAAGCGGTCCTGCGACGGGCCGAGGAACTCGAGAAGGGACTGGTCCCGCTCGCCACGCCGATCAACCACGACGAGATTCGAGACCGTGCGAGCGACCGGACTCGAGTACAGGAACAGGTTATCGGCGACGATTTCGAGTACGTTCGCCACTGTGCGGGCACCCACATCCACGTCGAGCAACAACCGGACCGCGCGATCGATCAACTCAACGCGCTCATCGCGCTCGATCCGGCGCTCGCGCTGGTCAACTCCTCGCCGTACTTTCGAGGCCGGAACCTGGCCGCGGGCGCGCGGTCGAAACTGTATCGATGGATGGCCTACGACGACGTCCCCCATCAGGGCCGGCTGTGGCCCTATGCCGACGATACCGAGGAGTGGACCCGGCGGCTCGAGCGGCGGTACGAGGAGTTCGTGACGGCGGCGATCGAGGCGGGTGCCGACCGGGCGACGATCCGGTCGCATTTCGACCCCGAGAGCGCGGTCTGGACGCCGGTCCAGCTCCGAGAGTCGTTTACCACCGTCGAGTGGCGCTCGCCCGATACCGCGCTGCCGAGTCAGGTCGTCCAACTGGCAGATCAAGTGGCCACCATCGTCGACCACCTCGGCGATGCCGAGGTCCGTATCGAGGGCGACACTGGCCGCGTCGCCGACGACGAAATCGTCCTCCCGGAGTTCGACGCCGTCATCGAGTACGTCAACGCCGCGATCCGAGACGGGCTGGACTCGGACGCGGTCCGGTCCTATCTCGAGCGACTGGGATTCGACGTCGAGGCCTACGAGCCGGTCTCGAACGAGATCGTCGGACGGGGGCCGATCTCTCCGGCGGAGGCCCGCGAAATCCGGCTCGAGCACGCCGAGCGACTCGAGGAAAACGTTCGGCGAGCGCGACCGATCAGCAGCGATTGACCGCCCAGAGTCGATCGACGCGGCCGTCACGACGAGGGGAGTCGCCGCTGACAGTCACGACAGAACGAGACCCCCGCCCGGTTCGGCGTGCCACACGACGGACAGCGCACGCCCGATGCATCGGCGGCCTCGATATCCATCTCGTTGGCCAGCACGGCGAACACGTCGTCGTCCGGCGCGATATCGTGTCCGTCATCCCCGCCTCGCGTCCGCGCCCACGCGTCGATTACCTCGTCGTCCCGTAGCCGCTCGAGCCCCCGGACCAGTCCCAGAAAGCAAAGCGTCGGCGCGATCATCACGAACGCCGCGACGGCGAGGCGACCGAGGAGCGCGTAGGGGCCCGGATCGTCCATACTCGTCGTTCGCTATCGGGGGTACAAACGTCTATCGCCGGTGCTCGCGACGGATTGAGACCGAATGGAAAACGAGCAGCTAGTCGAACCGAGATACCGACGAGGAGATCCGGCGCTTAGTCCGTGATGAACTTGTTGTCGCGCCAGTTGACGCCGCCCTGTCCGGAGCCGTGATCGCGCGGGCCCTCGACGACTTCGATGTCGGCGGGTCGCGGCTCGCCGTCGACGATTCGGGTCGCCTCGAGGTCGCCGTCGCGTTCCGAAATCGCTGTGAGGGTGCCTTTCTCGGCGGCTTCGGCGATCCCACAGAGGACGAGGAACATCTGGTACTGCAACAGCGAGTTCTGGAGGACGGTCTCGCGGTCGCCTTTGAACGCGGCGAACTCGACGAGTTCGGATTCGATCTCTTCCTCTTCTTCCTCGTCCCAGCTGAAGGACTTCTGGCGTCGCTCGTCCGGATCCTCCTCGTAGACCCGGTTTTCCGTGACGCTGGCCTTGAGCTGTGCCGTAGGGGTGTACTTGCTGACGGACTGGTCCTCGGCGACGGCCTTGAGGATCAGTGTATTATTGCGCCGCGTGATCTCGACGTCCGTGACTCCTTCCGGGAACGTCGCGTCGTCGATGTGGTCGTGGAGATCTTCGAGGGGCAGTTCAAGCGTCGAATGCAGCCGATAAACGTGTCTGGATTCCTCTGTTGACATTGTGGGAAGGTGTGTACGGCGATACTCGTGATCCGTTAGTACGAGCGCGTGACTTATATGACCTGCTATTAAATCCGTGAAATATCAAGATAGATAAATTACCATCGGCGACGCGACAGTTACGCGTCGGTCAGCGTCTCCTCGAGTTCCCCGCGTTCGTCGAGTTCCTCGAGAATGTCGGAGCCGCCGACGAACTCGCCGTCGACGAACGTCTGCGGGATGGTCTCCCAGCCGCTTTCCTCGTTGAGCGCCGCGCGGTACTCGTCAAGGGACTCGAGGACGTCGACGGTCTCGAAGTCGTCGCGGTGCTGGTCAATCAGGCCCAGCGCCTTGCGGGAGTAGCCACACTGGGGCATCAGCTCGGTCCCCTTCATGAAGAGAACGACCTCGTTTTCCGCGATGGCGTCGGCGACCTGCTCGTTGACCTCGTCCTGATCGAGACCCTGATTCGGTGGGAATTCCATACTCATCGCTACGGTCGTGACGGGGATATGCTTTGCGTCATCGGCACTCACGATCGGACTCGGATCGCGATCGACCAGCGGCTCAGGGGCTGTGGTCCGAGAACGGTCCCGCCAGTAACGACAGGAAACAGCGAGAATCGACTTCTCAGTCCGCCGCGGTCGGTGTTTCGAGGACCTCGAGTTTCTCCGCGGCGTAGCCGAAGACGTTCCGGTAGCCGTTCGGGGACATGAGCACCGGATAGAACGCCTCGTCGGCGACCTGCTCGTTGCCGTCGGCGGCGGCGAAGGGATCCCCCGCTTCGACTTCCGTGAAGTTATCGACGAAGACCTCGTAGGTGTCGGCCTGTCCTTTGCGAATCACGTCGGTGAGACGGTAGACCGGGAGATCGCGTCGGACGGTATCGCCGGGCAGCGCGCCGACAGCGGTGAGGAAGGCGCGAGTCAGCCGGTCGGCGTTCTGGGCGGCCGTCTCCGAACCCTGTAGCCCGCACTCGACTTCGACGGTGTCGACGGCCGAGAAGAGCCGTCCCTCCGCGAAGTTGCTCGTCTCGACCATCGCCGAGACGGGCAGTTGCGGAACGATCTCTTTTGCCGTCTCGCTGACGCCGTTGACGATGGCGAACGGATCGGCGTGGCTCTGCGTGGAGTGCATCGAGAAGGTCAGACAACCGTCGAGTTCGGCCACGAGTTCGGCCGCGAGTCGGCCTTCGTGTGTCTGGGCGTCCGGACTGCCCGGGAACGCGCGGTTGAGATCCTCGTCGACGAAGCGAACCTGCCGCTCGAGGGCCTCCTCGTTGGCGACGATGAGTTTGACGGGCCGTTTGACGGTCGGGCGTTCGTCGAGCAATCGCTCGACGGCTCGGACGCCACAGGGTTCGTCCCCGTGGACGCCCGCGACGACTGCGATCTCCGGCGTTCCCGACCCGATCTGTGCGACTCTCATTACGTGATAGTTGGGCCGAAACGGGAAAGGCGATTCGGTCTTTCACAGCGTGGACGGGTCAGCTGTCGGGCTCGAACCGACGGTACCGTGCCAACAGCCCCCTCTGAGCGGGGAATCGATGGATCGAGCACCGCCGACCTATCACGCTCGGTGAACCGCGACGGCGACGGGCCGCCCGCCCTCGAGCGTGTTAGTGAGTGTGATGCGACATGAATGGCCGTGACGGAACGCAGCCCTCCGACGCGGTTACGTGAGTGGGGCCATAACGAACGCCCATGGACGACCACACCCGCGACGACTCCGTCGGGCCGCCGATTTCCGACACGCCGACCGGGTGGGACGCCGAGCGCGGTCCGTCGAACGGCTGGGAGCACGGAACGCTCCGGCGGGCCGTGATTCACGGCGTCCGGCTGTACAACGCCGGCGACTTCCACGAATCACACGACTGCTTCGAAGCGGAGTGGTACAACTACGGCAACGGAACCACGGAGAGCGCGTTCCTTCACGGGATGGTGCAGGTGGCCGCCGGGGCGTACAAACACGTCGACTTCGAGGACGACGCCGGGATGCGGTCGCTCTTCGAAACGGCACTCCAATATCTCCGCGGCGTGCCACGGGACTACTACGGCGTCGCCCTTCCCGACGTGCGGAGCACGCTCACCACCGCGCTCGAGGACCCGACGGTACTCGAGGGGTGGCAGATCGAACTCGACGGGGAGTACCCGGTGGCGAGCGAGGCGGACCGCGAGTACGCGGCGCGACTCGAGTAACCGGGTGGATTCATCGACGCCGCCGTCGAGCACGCCGTTCGGCGCATGTGTAAGTGCAGTATTTATCCCGGTTCGGGACTCCATACCGAATAGATGGCTCAGCCCTACGGCCGGTGTCAGCACTGCGGCGAGCGACTCTACGCCCACATCGAGGGCGGCTACCAGTGTGTGAACTGCGGACGGCGGTACACCGAGTCGGACCTCGAGACGCGGGCGGCGTAATCGAGGAGCATCCGTCTCCAATGCGTGTTCTCGGCGGTCCTCGAGCGGCTCGTAGCGCAGTCGCGTCCCAGAATCGATTCTCGGTACACTCTCGACAGGCCTCGAGCCCGGAAAATCACCGAACGGAATCGGACGATTTAACCGCTGGGACGGCCTCAGAGGGAACTGCGTGCGAGGGTAGCCAAGCGGTCAACGGCGGCGGACTCAAGATCCGCTCTCGTAGGAGTTCGTGGGTTCGATCCCCTCCCCTCGCACTCACCACAGTGCGCGGCAAGACGGAGCGTCTTGCCCTCGCAAACTTCTAAGGATGCTCGAATCGATAGTGACTGGACCGCCGAGACAGTTCGTCTCCGTACTTCAGAGTTCGATTTCGCACTCGCCTAGATGGGTCTCTTTCAGCACGTTTGCAGTAGATATAAGTCCCAACAATTCAACTGGCAAACTGGAAGCCACACTCCAAGATCGGGGGCAGCACGCAAATGCCCCGGGTGAAGAGAGCACCCGAGACGTGGCTTCCAAATCCCATACCGGGATTCAGTTGCCATGTTTGCGTTACTTCTTCCGGGATATAAACATCCCGCACGACGGTCGAATCGCCCGACACGAGTCGTTTCGATGGCCTGTTGTCGACCAAGAGGCGGTCGGGATGCGTAGTCAGTCCGACGAGCGTGACGATACCGGCGACGGCACGTCACCGCTGCCCGACTGTCCGCGCTGTGGCGAGCCGGTCGCGTTCGTCACCGCGACCGGCCCCGTAACGGCCTCGGCCAGCCCCTGCGGCTGTTCGGTGCCGCCCGGGCTGGGACAGCGCGACGACTGAGTCGGGGCTCGGGCTCGAGCCCCGACGATCAACTGGCCAGTCGGCGAGTTGTCAGTACGACCATTTTTCAGCCCGGCCCGTCGAAAAGAAGTAATGAGCGAAGCCGAGCCCAATGCCGAGCGTGCGGCCGTCGCCGTTCGCGCCGCGAACGCGGGTGCCGCCGTCGCAGCCGACTCGTTTCGAACCGATTTCACCGTCGAGGAGAAAGACGGGAAAACGGACGTCGTGACCCAGATCGATCGCGACGCACAGGAGACCGTCATCGAGACCGTCCGCGAGTCGTTTCCGGACGATCCGATAGTCGGCGAGGAGGAGGGCGCGCTGAAGGTCGTCCCCGAGGACGGGCCGGCGTGGATCGTCGATCCGATCGACGGGACGAGCAACTACGTCGACGGTGTGCAGACGTTCGGAACCGCCGTCGCCGCCGTCGTCGACGGGGAACCGGTCGGCGCTGCCTTCGACTGCCCCGCGCTGGGTGACACCTACCGCGTCGGTCCGGACGGCGCGTTCTGTAACGACGAACCGCTGTCGGTCAGCGACTGTTCCGACCCCGAAGCGGCCACCGTCTGTCCGACCTTCTGGTGGGACTTCGACCAGCGCGACCAGTTCGCCGCGGTCACCCGCGCGATCGGCGACCGATTCGGCGACATGCGCCGCTTCGGCTGTGCCCAACTCGAGCTCGCGATGGTCGCCTCGGGCGCGCTCGAGGGGGCGTTGACCGACCTGCCGACGAACTCGTGGGACACCGTCGCTGGCGTCGGACTGATCCGCGAGGCCGGCGGCGTCGTGACCGACCTCGAGGGCGATCGCTGGCGACACGATAGCCGGGGACTGGTCGCCTCGAACGGCGAGGTTCACGACGAGGTGCTCGCGGCCGCCCGCGAAGCCGAGAACTGATAGACTGCGTTCGCGGTCGACAGAACGGATTGTCATGCGTACTGAAACCGGAAACGGTAAGCGCTCCCCCAAACGGGATTCGGTATGGACGACTTCATCGACCGGTTCGGGGCCGAGCGCGTCTGGGCCGCGACCGTCGCGAGTCTCGCCGCCGTCGTGGTCCTCGGCGCGGTCCTGTTCCCCCAGCGAGTGTACGTCGACATTATCTGGCAGTACTTCTGGGGGCCGGTCGTCGCCGACGCCCACAGTTGGAACTGCGTCGCGTGGGCCGGCGGGCAGGAACTCCCCTGCGGCGAGGCCGGTACCGGCGCGGGTCCGACCGCCGAACCCGGCTACACCTTCGTCTCGTATTCCGGTTACATCCCGACGTTAGTCCTGTTACTGGTCGGTGTCATCTTCCTCGTCCGTCGGCTCGAGATCGAGCGCTATCGCGCGGGCTTTTTCGCGCTGTTCCCGTTCATGCTCTTCGGCGGGGCGCTGCGGGTCGTCGAGGACGTCAACGCCACCGCCTTCGAAGCGACCGGCGAGATGGCGATCCAGTTGCCCTGGTCCGGGTTCATCATCAGCCCGCTGATCTACTTTACCGTCTTCTTCATCGCCCTCGTTTCGGTCATCGCCTCCGTCTGGCTCGACCGCAACGGCCACGTCTCGGGCTATGAGTACCCCCTCGCCGGGATCGGCACGACCGTACTGACGATTACGATCGCCTATCTGGCCTACGTCGCGGCCACGGAACCCTACGCCGAGTTCTATCCGCTCATCCCCCTCGTGATCCTCGTCGGCGCGACCCTGACTACGGCGATCACGTGGGTCGCACTCGAGCGCTTCGCCCCCGAACTGAACCGTGGAACCGAGTCGATGGGGATCGTGGTCATCTGGGCCCACGCGGTCGACGGGGTCGCAAACGTCATCGGCCTCGACTGGGCGACGAGCCTCGGCCTGCCGGTCAACCTCGTCCCGAAGCACCCGATCAACCGGGCGATCGCGAACACCACGGCGGACGTGCTTCCCGCCGATGTCGTCGCCATCACTGGGTCGGCGTGGCCGTTCCTGCTGGTGAAAGTCGCTGCCGCCATCTTCGTCATCTGGATCTTCGACGAGACGGTCTTCGAGGACAGCCCGCGCTATGCAATCCTCCTCATGATCACTGTCGTCGCCGTGGGCCTCGGTCCCGGCACCCGCGACATGCTGCGGGCGACGTTCGGCGTCTGAATCGGCTCGTTTTCGCGGTTCAGCGATTTCGGTTCCGCTCTCGAGAGCGACTGCGTCCGGCCTCCGTCGCCCGAGCCCGTGAACGGGGGCTTTAATCGCCCGCGGCGGGAACGAGCGTCCATGAGTAATACGGACGGGTGGTTCGCGGCCGGGGACCGCGACGATCCCGATGCGACGATCACCGCGGTTCGCGAGGGGAGCGCCGACGAACCCCGCGACTGGCCCGCCCTCGCCCTCGAGGCCGGGTTCGCGAGCGACGAAGACGAGTACTACGACGCCCTCCGCGAGGCGACGACTACGGCGACGCGAGCCGCGGTGACCGAACGCGAACGGGCCGACGACCGCCAGCTCGTCCACGCGGTGCGCGCGATGGACGACTGCGACCGCACCGCAAACGAACTCGCCGAGCGGCTGGCCGAGTGGGCCGGCACCGTCGACCCCGACGCGGGTACCGGCGTTGAGTACGCCCGAACGCTGGCTGACGGCGAGGCCGACGACGACCTCGAGGAGCCCGCGATCCGCTCGCTCGCCGAACGGGTCGCCGACCTCGCGGACGAGGCGGACAAACTACGGGAGTTCGTCCAGCGGCGGACGCCCGCCGTCGCGCCGAACCTCGCGGCGCTGGCCGACCCCGTCCTCGCGGCCCGGCTGATCTCACTTGCCGGCGGCCTCGAGGAACTGGCGAAGAAACCCAGCGGCACGATTCAGGTGCTTGGGGCCGAGGATGCCCTGTTCGCCCACCTGCGGGGCCACGCGCCCTCGCCCAAACACGGCATCATCTACACGCACGACGCGGTCCGGGGAACCCACCCCGAGAACCGCGGCTCCGCGGCGCGTGCGGTCGCCGGGAAACTCGCCATCGCCGCCCGGGTCGACCACTACTCCGGCGAGTCGAAACCCGAACTCGAGGCGGAACTGGCCGAGCGGATCGAGACGATTCAGTCGCGGACCGTCGACGACGACGCCGAAGCCGACGGAGGTGCCGGCGATGAATAAGGCGCTTCCCGCAGGGGTCCAGCGCCACGAATTCGACGGGACCGAGCGACTCGCGACACAGGGCGAGCCGGTCTACGGCGAGCCCACCGAGGGCGAGTGGCGCGCGTGGAACCCGAACCGCTCGAAGCTCGGTGCCATGCTCGAGTTGGGGATGGACACCGGCCTCGCGGGCGGCGAGACGGTGCTCTATCTGGGTGCCGCGAGCGGAACCACTGTGAGCCACGTCGCCGATTTCGCCGGTCCGACCTACGCCGTCGAGTTCGCCGCGCGGCCGGCCCGGGACCTGCTCGAGGCCGCCGAGAGCCGCGAGCGGCTCTTTCCGCTGCTGAAAGACGCTCGCAAGCCCGAGACCTACGCCCACGTCGTGGAGTCGGACGTAGACGTGATCGTTCAAGACGTGGCGACGCGCGGACAGGCGCGGGTGGCGCTCGAGAACCGGCAGTTCTTGGCTGACGACGGGCGGCTCCTATTGGCTGTCAAGGCCCGGAGCGAGGACGTGACTCGAGAGCCGGCGGCTGTGTTCGCGGACGTTCGCGAGGAGCTTTCGGAGGGCTACGAGATCATGGAGACGCGGCGACTCGAGGAGTATCACGCGGATCACCTCGGACTCGTCGCGCGGCCGCGGTAAGTCGGGCGGGTATCTCATTCGGTCGTGTAGCGACCATGTTCTCCGCAGCGCCTCCATCTTGATCCCCTGAGAATCACGCATTACAGAACGTGAGTCCACCGAAATACCCATACATATCTAGCTCCCAGACAGGTATTGTATGGTCCGCTATGCCGAAGAGCCCTGCGCTGACTGTCGCGGAAAGAAGATTCGACGGACGGATGGATCGGTCTGGTGTCCGAACTGCACGTTGTTCGATCCGCGTCAGCAGGCCACGTGAGACGGTCGGCCGCGAGGGACAGCCACGGAGCGCCGTGAGCGATCAGACCGATCCGCGGAGGGGTTGATGGCTCTGCGGTGACTGTGAGCGTGCAATCGACGGTGACGGTACGTGGATCACGGAATCGATTGGTCGTGAGCGGAGAGTGCGGTGCGAAACGACTAGCCGGTCTCGTATGAACCGCTATCGCTTCCGCTCATCACGCGACTGAAGTTCGTGAACGGGGGAGTCGCGATTTTCTCCTCTCGTTCACCCAGTGGTCTCGTTCTGTTCGTCCTCGAGCGTGATCATCGCGTCGTCGGTGACCGGTTCCTCGTCAGTGAGGTAGGGATCGTCTGCCTCGGGGAAGTCGTACGTCTGATTGTCGTCGGTATCCTGATGGGCCATCGCGATCAGGACTTGGCTCTCCTCGAGGGACTCGTTGAGCTCGACGGTCACGTTTTCGTGGTCGCCGGACTCCAAGTACGTGGAGTTACCCAGAACGTCGCCGGGCTCGTACTCCTCGGACATGTTCGTGACGGTCTCGTTCTCGTCCGCGGTGGCGTTTTCGTCGGTGGCGTTCTCGTCCGCGGTGGCGTTTTCGTCGGTGGCGTTGTCCCCGCCGACGGGCGCGGCCGCGTGGATGACGGCGAAGCCGCCCTCGGGCAGCGTCGTGTTATTGACCGCGACTGCCGTCCCGTTCGACGTCTGGTTTTCGAACGTCACTGTGGCCGTTTCGTTCTCCGTCTCGTTGTCTTGGGACGCCGTGCCGGCGTCGGTCGCGGCGAACGCAATGCTCGCCCCCGAGAGGAGGACGAGCGCCGCGACGACTGCGACGCCGACGGTTCGTGGACGTGGCATCATAGCCATCGACGGTACCGGCACAGGTCGACAAAAACTGGCAGTTTCGTTCGAGCGTTCCAGGAGTAGAAATATCCGAATTCACCGGAACGGGCGCTCAGGGTAAGGGATCTATTCCGACCTCACTCAGCGGCGTAATGTCGTCATTCTGAGGAGAAATGTCGGAGAATCACCGACCCAAAGTAGCGTCCGAGCGGTACCGGAGTCGAGATATCCGCCAGTAGAACCCTCGAAAGCGCCGATCGACCTCGTGAGCCGAGATAGCGCGGTGTCAGAACGCCCCGAATTCCGGGCTCGTGCAACTGTTGAGACGGCAGTCGAGCACACTATCCCGCCCGGGGAACTTGCGGCAGCGACCTAGCTCAAATGCATATTACAGCCACTAGAAGGATTTTACAAACGTCGACCGTAGGAACGGGTAGATGACACTCGATCGACGGCAGTTTCTCGCCGGCACCGCCCTCGCGACGGTCGCGTCGGCCGGCTGTCTACAGGCTGACGATAGCAGCGGGAGCGGAAACGGCAACGACGGGACGGAACCGACGAGCGCGATCCCGGAAGAGCCCCGCGTCGACGACCCGCCCTACAAGATTGAGGAGCAACCCGACGACCGCGAGGCGTGGAACGAGTTGAACCTTTGTGCGAACATGTCGGCCGACTCCGACCTCGAGTTCCAGCCGGTACCGGCTCCCCGCGCCGACTTGTTGCTATCGACAGCCGACACCGGGGACGAGGCGTACGCCGTTCGCGCCCTCACGAGTGCGGACGAGGTTCGCCAGGTCTTCGAACTCGGTGGCGACAGCAACAGCGATAACGGCAGCGGCGAGGAACCAGAAGAACCCATCGACCAGATAGACTTCGCGGCAAATATCCTGCTGGTCATCGAGTCCGGCTTCGGCTCGGGATCGATCGCACACCACTGGAAGCGCGCCGAACGGACCGATCGCGGCCTCCGTCTCCACGGGTGCCATACGTCGCCGTACGAACGGACGGACGACCTGACCTCGCGGCACTCGGTCGTGCGCGTCGAGCGTCCCGAGGACTTCGAAATCGCCCGCGTGAGCCTCACGGTGGACGAGGACCGGCGCGTCCATTTCAACTCTACTGAGGACGTCGTCTCAGTGCAGACGTGAACCGACGCTCGATTCTCGCGGCGGGAGGAGCGTCCCTCGGTCTCGGTATCGGTCTCAGCGGTTGTCTCGAGGCGGATCGGACGACCGAGCCCGATTCGAATTCCGACGGGGACGGGACCGATACGACCGAAAACGGTACCCCGACATCGACGACAACGAGTGAGTTCGAGCAGTGTCACCTCGTGTCGATCGACTACGAGTCGCTACCCGATGCGATCCGGGCAGAGGTCGACGCTGCACTCGAGGACGGACGATACGAGACGGAGAACCTCCTGTTCGACGACGCCATCGATCCCGACCGGTCGTTCGTCGTGGTCGACGACGAGCCCTACGACCCCCGCGTCGAAACGGACGGCGAGACGCGGACGCTCGAGCTCGAGGTGACCGACACGGTCAGACTGCCGGAGCCGGCGGTCGTCCGCGTCACCGACAGCGCCGACCGCGCTCACGAGGTGCACGTCGAACTGACCGACGACGACGGTGAGACGGTCGTCGGCGAAACGGTCTCGCTCGAGCCGGGCGAGGAACGCGAACTCGAGGCGACCGACGAGTTCGGCAGGTACGAGTTGACCGCTCGAGCGCGCACCGGTCACGGAGCGACGGACGAGTTCGACGCTCGAATCAGCGATTCGCGCTCCGACGGAACGGTCTCGGTCACCGACGACGGGATCGTGGCCACCCAGTCGGCCGCCGATATGTTCCCGTGTCCGTGGGACGCCCGGTACGACTGACGACTGTCGTCGAAGGAGTCGCGATGAGGATGATCGAGGGAGACAGCACTGGGCAGGGCCTTTTACTCGATAAAGAATATAAGGACCATCGTGGTACGAGAACATGGTATGTCAGAACACCCCACAATAGGCGATACGCTCGAGCAGACGGTCGACCGGTACCCCGACCGGGACGCGATCATCTATCCGCGGAAGGACCAGCGGTGGACCTACGCCGAGTTCGACGAGCGGGTGAATCGGCTGGCGAACGCGTTCCTCGAGGCCGGGGTCGAGAAGGGAGACCGGGTCGCGACCGTGCTCTACAACGGGTCGGAGATGGCGCTCACCGTCTACGCGTGCGCCAAGATCGGTGCCGTCTTCACCCCGCTGAACTTCCGCCTGCCGGCGGGCGAGATCGAGTACATCGTCAACGACGCCGGAGCCGAGCTGGTCGTCTTCGAGTCCGACACGCGGGAGGCGGTCGAGGGAGCGCGGCCCAGTCTCGAGACCGTCGGGGAGTACGTGTTCATCGACGACGACCGCGACGACACCCCGGCGTACGCGAGCGGATTCTACGACATGCTCGAGTCGGGATTGCCGGACCGACCCGGCGTTTCGGTCGCGGAAGACGACGTGTACGCCTTCATCTACACGTCGGGGACGACGGGCCGCCCGAAGGGCGTCGTCCACGAGCACCGAAACATGGTCGAGCACGACCTCCTCTGTATCGCGGAGATGAACCTCACCCGCGACGACGTCGGGCTGTCGATGATGCCGCTGTACCACTGCGCCGAACTCCACTGCAACCTGTTCGCGCGAGTCCACCGCGGCGCAGCGAACGTTATCCACCACGAATTCGAACCGGGGGCCGTCCTCGAGGCGATCGAGGACCACGGCGTCACGGTCCTGTTCGCGGCACCGACCGCCTGGAACGCGCTCTCGATGGCCGCCGCCGAGTCGGCCGCCGACGTCTCGTCGCTCCGACTCGGGCTGTACGGTGCGGCCCCGATGCCCGAACAGGTGCTCGAGAACTGCATGGAACACCTCTGCGAGGACTACGTCCAGGCGTACGGAATGACCGAGATCGGCCCCGCCGGCGTCTTCCAGTCGGCGGACGACCAACTGTCCAAACAGGGTTCGGCCGGCTTACCCGGGCTCAATCACGAACTGCGCATCGTCGAACCCGACGCGGACCCGGACCGGGAGGTCGAGCCGGGAGCGATCGGCGAGATCCTGATCGCCAGCCCGTGTACGATGCGGGAGTACTGGAACCGGCCCGAAGCGACCGCGCGGTCCCTGCGCGAGGCCGACGGCACGACGTGGTACTACACCGGCGACCTGGGCTACCGCGACGACGACGGCTACCTCTACGTCGTCGACCGGAAAGACGACATGATCGTCTCCGGCGGCGAGAACGTCTACCCGGCCGAGGTCGAGGACGTGCTGTTCGGCCACGACGCCGTCGAGGAAGCGGCCGTCGTCGGCGAGCCGGACGAAGAGTGGGGTGAACTGGTCGTCGCGTACGTCGTCACCGACGACGCCGTCGGCGCGACCGATCTCGACTCGTTCGTCCTCGAGAGCGACCGGCTCGCCGACTTCAAGCGACCGCGGACGTACTACTTCGTCGACGAACTCCCGAAGAATCCCAGCGGCAAGATCCAGAAGTTCAAGCTCCGCGAGGACGAGGCGGACCTCGAGTCCGAGGCGGAAACCGTCGCGTCCTGAGAAGCGGGCCGATGTCGGTGACGACGGCGGCGAACCACACCCGAGACCTCAGGTCTCGAACACTCATCGTTGGCCTCGCCGTCTGGGGGACGGCCCGTGACGCGATCCAGTTCCGGCCGCGCGGTTCCGAGTCCACATCGTATTTATCGCCGCGGGCAAAACGTGGCAACGATGGAACGCGGGTCCCGGGAATCGTTTACGCGCATGGGTACGCTGGGGATCGAAGAGGAGTGTTTCGTCGTCGACGAGGACGGCCGCCCCACCAGCGGGACCGACGAACTCGTCTACGAACACGAACCCCCCGAGATCCTCGAGGGCCGACTGGACCACGAACTGTTCAAGTTCGTCATCGAGACCCAGACGCCGCTGATCGAAGATCCCGAGGACGCCCGTGACTCGCTGCTCGAGATCCGACAGGCGCTCGTCGACCACGCGGAGGCCCACGGCTACCACATCGCCGCCGCCGGCCTCCACCCGCTCGCGAAGTGGCGCGAACTCGAGCACGCCGAAAAGCCGCGCTACCGCTCGCAACTCGACCGGATTCAGTACCCGCAGCACCGGAACACGACCGCGGGGGTCCACGTCCACGTCGGCGTCGACGACGCCGACAAGGCGGTCTGGATCGCCAACGAACTGCGGTGGTACGTTCCGATCATGCTCGCGCTGTCGGCGAACTCGCCGTACTGGAACGGGTTCGACACCGGCCTCCAATCGGCCCGCGCGAAGATTTTCGAGGCGCTGCCCAACACCGGGATGCCGACCCACTTCGAGGATTTCGAGGCCTTCGACCGGTTCGAACGCCGGATGCTCGAGACCGACTCGATCAGCGACCGCGGCGAACTCTGGTACGACGTGCGTCCCCACACGGCCCACGGGAGCGTCGAAGTGCGCACGCCGGACGGGCAGGCCGATCCCGACATCGTGCTCGCGTTCGTCGAATACACCCACGCGCTCGTCGAGGCGCTGTCCGAGGCCTACGAGGACGGCACGAGCGGCCACCGCCACCGCCGGGAACTGCTCGACGAGAACAAGTGGCGGGCCATCCGCTACGGGCAGGACGCCTCCTTCATCGACCGCGATCTCGAGGGCACTGTCGAACTGGGCGAACTCGTCGATCGGGAGTGCGAGCGATTGGGCATCGACGGCATCAAGGACGTGTACGAACGCGAAAGCGGCGCGGATCGCCAGCGCCGTCTGCTCGAGGACGAGGGCCCCGACGCGCTGTGCGAGTCGCTCCGCCTGCAAACGCAGTAGGCCGAATACCCCTCCGAGAACCCTTCTTCGAGCCGTTTCCGCACGCGTCGCTGTCGGAACGCCCGGTCGCGTTGACACCCCGCAAAGGTTTAACTCCGCTCGAAGCCTCGTCCTGTACGAGAAGACACATGAGTTCCGACGACACTGACGAGCGCCCGGGCGGCGCGGACGGCGGAGACGAATCGCTCGAGGGGGGAGACGAGTTCGTCGAGCGCGATGGCGATGATTTCGGTCGCAATCCGACCGTCGAGGAACTCGACCAACGGATCGTCGACCTGCTCTCGTGGATTCTGGACACGGAAACCCGCGCGAAGATCTACGTGTACCTGCTGGCGAACCCGGGCAGTACCTCCGAAGAGGTCGCGAAGGGGACCGGCCTCTATCCCAGTACGGTCCGCGAAGCGCTCGCGGAACTCCACGAGGAAGACCGCGTGACCCGAGAGAAACGCGCCAACGAGGGTGCGGGGAACAACCCCTACGAGTACACGGCGATCCAGCCGAGCGAACTCGTCGGCGGCGTCGTCGATCAGGTCCAACACGAACTGAACACCATCTTCACGCTCGACCGCGTCCTCGACCGCGAGGACGAACGCGACGCCGGAGTCGGGTTCGAGGAGGACGTCGAACCGGTGAAGATCACCGTCGACGACACGGCACCGCCGCCGACCGACGAGAGAGAAGCGGACACGGACGCCGATCGGGACTCCGAAACCGGTGCCGACGCCGACGCTCCCGGCGACACCGAGACCGACGTCATCGAGTTCGAAGACGACTCCAAGCGCGACGCAGGCGACCGGGATAGCGACAACTAGTCAGATTCGGGCCCCTCGTCGAGTACGGAATCAAAACCGGGAGCGATCGCAACTCGCCGATTTGCCGTCAGTCGCTACGCCTCGAGGTCGAGGATATCGTGTCGCTCGAGTTCGAGATCCCGGTCGACCGCGTCGATGGTCGTCGTCGGCCATCGATCCGTCGCGGTCAGGACCTCGACCTCGTCGTCGGTGACGAGAGCAGTGTCTTCGCTTTTTGCACCCTGGACGGTCGGATTCCACGCGTAGGCCATCGGCGCTTCGACCGGCGCGTCGTGGTCCGGCGTGGCGATCCACTCCCGGCCCGCGAAGCCGGCGGCTCCGCCCTGATGGTGGTGTTCCCACTCGCCCGCGTAGCCGACCGCGTCGTAGGCGTCCTGCACGGCGGCGAAGACATCGCCCGCATCGCCACCGTCTTCGGCCGCCGCCCGCGTCGCCGCCAGCGCCGTCGTCTCGACGCGAGCCGCGGCCTCGTGCCGCTCTTCGAGCCACGACGGGGGATCGAAGGCGACGGTTCGGGTACAACTAGCGTGAAGGCCGGCCCGCTCGGCGGTGACGGAGACCAGCGCGTAGTCGCCGAGCTCGGCCTCGGTCGGCGTGTAGTGGCGGTACTGCTGGGCGCGTTCGGAGCCGCCGACGAGCACGACCGGCGCTTCGATGTCCCGCGCCGAGAGGGCGATCCGCAGCGCCGACGCCACCTCGTGTTCGGTGTCCTCGGGCTGGAGTTCCCGACAGACCGATTCGACGGCCGAGGCCGTCTGTCCGCCGAGTTCGCGGTAGCGCTCGCGGTCGCGCTCGGTCAGCGGCTGGCGCACCGCCGACGGATCGATCCGCTCGAGGCCGGGGATCTCGATATCTGCGGCGGCCCGCTCGTCGGTGCCAACGTGTTCGGCTACGGCCTCGCCCAGCGACGACGCGTGCCACGGGAACTGCTCGATCGACACCTCGCTCGCCTCGAGGTCGGGCAACTCCTCTGCGGCGATGCGGTCGGCTTCGATGTTGTTCGTCACGAGGCGGACGTCGGTGCCGTCGTAGCCGATCGCGGCGACGCCGGTGTCGCTCTCGCGGTCGATCACGCTATTCCCGCCGGTGAGCCACGCAAACGAGTTCGGCCGGGCGAACCAGACCGAATCGAGGTCGTGTGACTCGAGGACGGCCTCGAGTCGCTCGCGTTTGTCCATGTCGTGTGCTGGCGTGGGGTGTTCTTGAATGCGGCGAACGGCGGGTCGCCGAGCGGTAGGGTGCGGGTCGTCGAAACCGTCACACCGCTGCCGACCGGGTGACTCGGTCAACATAAGTACGGCCCGTCCTAACTGCCGCTGAACGACCGTGTCGTACGATAATCGCGCGCCCGACTCGAGGTTTCGATCGTTGATCGATCGGTTCGGCTTTCCGCACCTGCTGACCGTCACGCTTGTCATGGTCGCCGCGACGATCCTGCTGGGTATCGCCGCGAAGGCGACGGGCTCCGGGCTAGCCTGCGAGGCTAACTGGCCCCAGTGCGATGCCGGGCCGTACAACCTGTTGCCGGGGAGCCTGCCGAGTTTCTACGAGTGGTTCCACCGCTTCGTCGCGATGTTCGCCGGCTTCGCCATCATCGGCTCCGCGCTCGCGGCGTGGCGACTCCCCGACGTCGACCGGCGGGTGACCGGACTGGTCGTCCTCGGGATGGTCCTGACGCCGGTACAGGTCGCGCTCGGCCGCGAGACCGTCACGACCTACACGATGGACATCCTCTCGCTGCACTTCTGGACGGCCGTCCTCATCTTCACCCTGTTCCTCGTCGCCACCGTCTTGGTCTGGGCCCACCGGCTGACGGGCGCTCACGTCACCGGTGCCCTCGCCGTCGGCATCATCGCGCTGCCAGCACACGTCACGCTCAGCCCGGTCGTCGGCTCCGAGATTTCGAGTTACTCGCCGACGATGCAGATGGCACAGTACGGCGTGACCCTCACGCTCTTGGGCGCGGCGATCGTCGCGACCATGATCGGCCGCCGTCGCTTCGCGGGCCGCGTCGTCGCCCCGCTGCTCGCGGCACCGCCGCTCGTAATCGCCGTCCTCTTTTTCGGCCGGCAGGCCGTCAACCCCGCGCTCGAGATGCCCTATCTCGTCGCCGCGGCCGCACTCTTCGTGACGTTCGTCGCGGGAATCGTCCTCACTCGCGGCGCGGACGACTCGATCGGGGCAGCCGACGCGCTCTCGCGGTAGCCTCGCGAATCGTCGCGGCTATTCTCGAACCGGACTCAGCCGAGCGTGACGACGATGAGGGTGCCGACGAGGACGGCCCCAATACCGAGCCCGAACAGGCCGTAGTTGGCCAGCGGGTTCGCCGCCGTCGTCAGATCCACGGAGTAGCGCCGCCGCGAGAGCGGCCAGAACGGACGGACGCCCATCGGGGTCAGCGCGTCGACGAGGAGGTGCGAGCCGATCGAGAGGAGACCGACGAGAAAGGCGAAGGTGACGTAGCCGGTGTCGGCGAACGCCGAGGACGCGTCGACGAGGACGGCGGTCAGGGCGGCGAGGCCGACACTGACGAGTAGCGCGAAGAGGACCGTGTGGGTCGGGCCGCGATGTTCGATCAGCGGGAGCCGGTGATCGAAGTCCGGCAGCGTCGACAGCCCCACACAGACGAGGCCGCCGACGATAGCGACCGGGGCGTGTCCCCACAGGGAAACGACGGTTCCGACGGGCGCGTAGGCCAGCAGCGCACCGCCGTAGTGCCCCTCCTGATACATATACAACACGACCCGACGGCTGAAATATAAACCTACCGTCACTGAATCGATCGGCAGACAGCCCTCGACACCGTCCGGAACGGCAATCGCGACGGTCCGTCGAATGCTGACGCGACCGCTAGGGTTTTGGCCGCAGATCGCTATCTCCCGTGCGTGCAAAACGTCACCGACAGGACGAGCAACCCGTTCGGACTGCGACCACCGTTCGATCGCTCCGATCCGGGCGACCAGGTGGCCGCGTTCGGCTACGGTGACGCCAACGCCGACTTTCACGTTATCGGCGACTTCCCCGGCATCCACGGCGGCGAAACCACCGGCATCCCCTTTACCGAAACCGAGGCCGGCGTCGAGATCCAAGCTGTCCTCCGCGAGACCGGGTTCGTGAGTGGGCCGCGAGACAAGCCTGTCCTCGAGAACTGTTTCTGGGACTACGTCCACATGTGTAGCCTCCCGGACGGGGAGCGCCCGACCGACGAGGACTACGCCGACCTCGAGCGCTTTTTCGACGCCGAACTCCGCGCGATCAACGCCCACATCCTCCTTCCGGTCGGGGCCCGTGCGACCGACCACGTCCTCCGGGAGTATACGACCCAGCGCCACCGGTTCGACCTCGACATGCCGTCACTCCACGCCCGCGACATCCGCGGCCGCGGATTCATGGTCATCCCTATCGCGGACCCGGTCGAGTGGGTCGACGGCGACCGCGAGGCGATCGTCTCGAAACTCGAGGCGGTACTCGCGAGCGATTACCGGCAGACGAAAGGCGTCGCGACGCTGGTCGGCTAACGGACGGACTTACGCATCCGTTTTCGGCGCGAAGACCACCAGCGCCGTACTGTCCTCGACCGCGTACGGAGACACGTCCTGATCGCCGTCGAATCGGACGACATCGCCCGGCTCGAGGCCGAAGACCTCCTCGCCGAGCGTGAGGTCGACGGCACCGTCTATGAGGTGGATGACGACGTTCGACTCCGGATGGCGGTGCTTCGGGACCCGGTCGTCCGCGTCGAGTTGCAGCCGGACAGTTCGCGGGGTTCGCTCCTCGAATACCTCGGCGTGGGGCGCTTCCTCGAGCGTCTCGAGCGACGTGACATCGGGCATACGCGAACAGTGGGGGTACGCGGGCATGTACTTTGGAACGAACACGTTCGTCTCGAGAGGCGGGAGCGATCCGTCCGTCGTCCTCGACGACGCCGACATCGCCAAGGCGGCCGAGACGGGCGCGCAATCAAAACGATGGGCAGTCCTGCTCGAGTTCGTCAACCGAAAGACGGTCTGGGTCGAGTAACGGCCGGCCGACGCGGTTTCAGTTTCGAGACCCGAATTCGGGTCACGACGCGGACCGGGTTTTGGCTCGGTCTCGAGGTGCGGTGGTCTCCGTTTAAATACTCAGGGAGAACATGTTCTCGGTACTTCCCGATCCGTAAGAACCTGCTCGACCCGTTATACACGGGGACTTCTTAGGACCAGTTGTCATGAGTGATCGTATCGGCGCACCCGGATTGGGGCTATCGCGACGCGAATTCGTTGCTGCGACTGGCGGTGTAGCGGCACTGACCGGACTTGCCGGCTGTACGAGTCAGGGGGCCCAGCAGGACTCCCAGCCGGAGAACTCCGGCGAGGGGTCGACGGAGTCGTCGAACTCCGACCTCCCGTGGACAAGCTCGCCGGAGGTCGTCCAAGTCGACGAACAGGGCGGCAGCGTGACGCTGCAGTCGGTGACCTCCCGACACGCCGTCCATCCGATGGACTCCATGGGCGGACCAGTCGAACTGCCCAGCGTCTGGGCGTTCAAGGCCGACGACGGGCAGCCGAGCGTTCCGGGCCCGATCCTCCGGACGACGGAGGGTAACGACATCGAGGTGACCCTCGACAACACGGACGCCGACATGCCCCACACCCTACACTTCCACGGGGCACAGAAGACCTGGGAGAACGACGGCGTGCCGACGACGACGGGGATCACGGTCAACCCCGGCGAGAAACACACCTACACGATCCCGGCGAACGTCCCGGGAACGCACCTCTATCACTGCCACTACCAGACCCACCGGCACATCGACATGGGAATGTACGGCATTTTCCGCGTCGATCCGAAAGGGTACGAGCCGGCCGATAAGGAGTACTTCTTCACGCTGAAAGACTGGGACTCCCGGGTTAACCGTCAGTTCGCCGGCGAGGATGTCGACTACAGCCCCCGGAACCGCAACCCCGACGTGTTCACGATCAACGGGAAGAGCCTCCCGCGGACGCTCCACCCCGAGGAGGGCTCCCCGATCATCGTCGATCACGGCGACACCGTCCGGCTGCACATGGTCAACGCGGGCTACATGTCCCACCCGATGCACACGCACAACCACCGCTTCCGTCTCGTCGAGAAAGACGGCGGCCAGGTCCCCGAGACGGCCCAGTACGAACAGGACGTCACGAACATCGCACCCGCGGAACGACACACCGTCGAGTTCGAGGCAGATGCCGACCCTGGTATCTACCTCATGCACTGCCACAAGGTCAACCACGCGATGAACGGGGACGCCTACCCCGGCGGCATGGTCAACGGCATCGTCTACCGCGACGCGATGGACACCGACGTCTTCGCTGACCTCATGCAGTACGCCGGCTACGAGGGCTGATCAGCGAGACAAACCAGACAGTATCGACCGGGGTTATGACCGACTTTCCGTTTCCGTCGAGACGGCTGCCCCGCCGGTCGCCGGTTGTGCGTCGTCGACTCGCCGACGCCCGACCGCGGTGATCTCGTACCGACGACAACCGACCGAACGGATGTCCTCCCCGTCTCGGAGGCGGTTGCAGGCTTGTTCGACCGCGATGGGATGTTCGTCGATCGCCGCGGCGAGGTCCACTACATACCGGGGCGACTCGTCTGCGAGCGCATCGAGGACAGTCTGCTCGAGTCGTTGTCGGGACATCTATCGCTCCCGCTCCTCCCCGTAGGCGTCTAGTAACTCCCGGTATCGATTTCGGACCGTGACCCGGCTCACGCCGGTCTCCTCGCCGATCCGTTCCTGTGTGAGTCGCTCGTTCGCGAGCCGCGCCGCCCCGTAGATCGCCGCCGCCGCGAGCCCAGCCGGACTCCGCCCGCTGTGGAGCCCCTGGGCTTTCGCCGCCTCGAGAATTTCTCGGGCCAGCCGCTCGGCGTCGTCGCTAATCTCGAGTACCGAGGCGTACTGCGGGAGGTAGTGTATCGGATCCGCGGGTTCGATCTGGAGCCCGAGTTCGCTCGAGAGGTAGCGATAGGCTCGCTGAATGGGGAGTTTGTCGACGCGGCTCACCGATGTGAACGCGACCAGCGTCCGCGGCGTGCCGTGTCGTCTGGCGGCCGCGTACAGGGAGGCGGTCGACATCGCCTCGATCGAGCGACCGGGCAACAGGCCCTCGTCGACGGCGCGGCGGTACAGGACCCCGGCCGTTTCGCGACACGGCTCCGGCAGCCCGAGTGCCGACGCCATGCGCTCGATCTCGCCGAAAGCCTGTTTCAGGTTCCGTTCGGCGGCGTCTTTCGAGGTGAACCGTTCGTTCCACGTCCGCAGCCGCTGGAGTTGCTCGCGCTTGCGGCCCGAAATCCGATTGCCGTAGGCGTCCTCGTCCCGCCAGCCGATCGTCGTGCTGAGCCCCTTGTCGTGGCGGAGTTTCGATACCGGTGCGCCGACCCGCCGTCTCTCGTCGGCGTCGTCGTCGAGAGTCCGCCACTCGGGGCCGTAATCGATCGCGTCCGCATCGAGGACGAGCCCGCACTCCGTACACGTCCGCTCGCCGTGTTCCTCGTCACGGTGGACCGACCCGTCACACTCCGGACACTCCGTCCCCCGCCGCTCAGGAGCGATCTCGCGCTCTCCGTTCCGGGTCGATTCCTCAGTAGCCGTACCGACGATCGTCTGAGTCATTGGTTCTGTCTCCGCCGGGACCGTGCCCCGGCCGCGTGTGATGGCTTCGCTTGGATTGGAGGGAAGCGCGGGTATCAACGACCGGCGGATTCCCAGTGCGTGGGAACGGTCGACGTGCCACGTCTACCCAGCGGCGAGGGATGCGAGAGGAGCAACGTTTATTCGCTCCGAGACGACAGCACAGACAGATGAGTCGCGACGGGGATCGGACCGAACGCAAAGGTGAGTCCAGCGTCGACCCCCCACTCGAGGCCGACGACGACCGCGTCGAACTGGGGCTTGCCCTGCTCGCCCGCCTCGAGCACGAATCGCTCTCGCTCGCCGACGCCGTCGACCGAATCGAGACGGTCACGGCCGATCCGACGGTAACCCGAACGATCCTCGATCAGGCGGAACTCCGCGGGATCATCGAACGTGACGACGGTATCGTCCGCCCGAAGAGTTCCCAATACGTGCGCTTCGAGCGCGACGTGATCACGAAAGAGGGGGAGTTCTCCTGTCGGCGCTGTGGCTCCGGGCTGTCGACCGGCTACTTCATCGACCTCGAGGCCGGAGAACTCGGCCCCTTCGGCTCCTCGTGTATCCGAAAAGTTACTGGACGGGACGACTAACGGCCCTGCCGGAGTTCCGCGATCAACTGATCGATCGTCTGTTGCTGTTGTTCGATGAGTTCGCTCTGCCGTTCGACCGATTCCTCGAGCGAGTCGAGTCGCTCCAGGAGTTCGGGATCAGTCTCGGCGACGGGTGCCGACTCGGCGGTTGCCGACTGCGGCGACTCGGACCCGGCGAGAGCCGAGTCCGTCCCGGCAGTCTCCTCGAAGACCGAGCCGGTCTCCGCTTCCCGCCTCCTCGCTGCGGTATCGGGTTCGGTCGCGCGGTCGTCCGTCTCGGCGGCCGCTCGAGCCGACGAGTGGCCCGACTGCCCGTCGCTCCCGTCGGCCCCCGTCACCGCTGAGTCGGCAGTCGCGGCGTCGTCCTCGGTTCCGCCAGCGAGTGGATCGCCCGATCCGGTACCCGCCGCCTCGGTGGTCTGTTCGGCGGTCACCTCCCGATCCTCGGGCTCGGGCGGGTCGGCATCGAGCGGGTCGACGCCGCCGCCGAAGTCGACCGACCCGCCGCTACTGGCCGGCTCGTCCTCGTCGACGCCAATCGTCTCGTTGAGTTCCTCGAGCGAGCCGACATCGTGGTAGTCGAACAGCGCCCGCTGGAGCCGCTCCCGGAGATCGTTTGCTTCCTCGTTGGGGGCCTTGATCCGCTGGGGCCGGCCATTGGCCGTGAGGACGATCTGGGTGGCGACGCTCCCGTCCTCGAACGAGAGGCTGGTTACGTCGCCAAACTGGTACTCCTCGAAGTCCTCGTCCCAGACCGCGCCGCCGATGTGTTTGACGAGCCGATCGCTCGTAACGATCAGCGTCAGTTCGCTAAACCGATAGGGCTTGATGACCGTCTCTCCGGGCCCGGTGATCCCGTTGCCGTTTAACACCCCGGCGAGGACGGGGTGTAACACTTCGTCGGTTTTCCCCGCGGGCACGGAGAACGATCGCTCGCCCTCGAGTGCGTACTCGAGGGTAAATTTCGTCTTGCGCCGCCCTTCGGAGAGGGTCAACCGATCGGCGTCGTGAGAGTACTCGTCGGCCGATTCGTCGCTCAGGAGACCGTCGGCACGGTAGACGATCGTCCTCGTGGGAGTGATGAAGAGTTCGTCGTCGCTGCCGAGAGAGACCCGGGCCGCGATCTCCTCGCCATCGAGAGTCGAGTGGACGATGCCGGGAACGCTCATGCGGCGCTGTTCGTAACACCGTTTGATAAAGATTGCTAGCCCGTACCCGCGGTTCCGTGCGGTCCCGCGAGCACAGCGGTCGCTCTCGCCGAATCCAACCCGGAGACGGCGGGCGATCACCGTCCATGGGTCCGCGTTGCATGGCGGATCCGAATACAAAGGTTAAAGAAACGGACCGCACTACTCGTAACCGAGCCCGGGTGGCTTAGCTGGACATAGCGCCGCACTCATAGGGTTCAGAGATTCGGTGCGGTTTCGCCTTGGAAGCCTCCGTGTCCCTCGAGGACTGCCGAGCCTCGGACCTGGGACATGCGGAGATCGAGGGTTCGGAGCCCTCCCCGGGCACTGGCTTTCTACGCGATGTCACGAACGGAGTGAGTGACGAGTCTGAAAGCCAGTGCCCGAGAGGGGGCGACGAACCCGTAGGTCTTGCGCGAACAAAGTGAGCGCAAGGCAGGAAAGACGAACGGAGTGAGTCTTTCCGTGGTTCGGAGCCCTCCTGAACGTGTTTCCGACACCCGTCCTCGATTGAAGACGAGTGGCGACATCAGGGTGCCCGAGGAGGGCACTATACCCGAGCTCCGTGCTCGCTGGCGTTCTATACAAGAATTCGTACAGCGAACTCCCGCTTCAACTGGCCTCTCGCTCGAGAAATCCTAAACTCGATCAGGAGCCGTCGGCGGCGGCATCCCAATCGGTCCTGCAGTCCTCGGGTCGGACCTCTCGAATCGCGTCCATCCCTTCACTCGGAATGTGTTTGAAACAGCGCGGTTCGTGCTCCGTTTCCGCGATCCACGCCGCCTCGTCGCCACAGACAGCACAGCGAGGCGCACCGGCGACTCGCAGCGCGTACCACCAGCGGAGTCGCTCGAGTCGATCCGCGAACCCGGTCTCGAGTCGAGTGCGAAGGCGTGACAGACGGTTTCCGGTCACGGTCGATCCCCCTCGAGTCGGTCATCGTCGACCATCATGGGAGAACGTCGCGTCGCGTGCGGGTTACGTCTTCCGTCGATCGATGGCCGGTCACCCCATCGGTGCGTGTTCGAGTTGACATGATGGCGAACGACGGGTTCGGTCCCGTCCGTTGAGTTACGTGGCAGGCTAGACGGTTCGGGTATCGGTCTTTTCGTCGGCCGTGTCAGCCACTCTCCGCACGGAATTCGATATCTACAGACAATCACTCGAGTCGAACAGAACCGCCGTTGCCGATCCGATTCGCTCGAGCGTACCGAGAGAACAACGCGACCGCGGAGTATCGCCTCAACTCCGCTCTTCGTCGGGGAGTCCCCACGGGCTCTCGACGTCGGTCGCGGCCTCGTCCGTCGAGAGCGGTACGTCCTGATACAGTTGCTCAAGGTTGGTCATCGTGTACTCGACCGAGTAGCGCTCGACGGCCGCTCTGGTCTCGTACTCGGTTGCCAGCGACGTTTCGATCGCCTCGACCATCGAGTCGAGATCGCCGTACTCGAAGCGCTCGCCGTTGTCGGGGCCGATCGTTCGGTCGAACGGCGGCGCGTCGGTGGCCGCGACGGGGGTCCCGCAGGCGTTGGCCTCGAGCGTCGAGAGCCCGAGGGTGTCCGCGGTCGAGGCGGTGACGAAGGTGTCGATCGAGGAATAGAAGGCGGGCAGATCCTCGCGGGGGAGGAACTCCCGGAGTTCGACGTTGTCCGGCGCGTTTCGCTCGAGGGAGTCGCGGTAGGGGCCCTCGCCGACGATGACGAAGTCGTATTCCGGGAGTTCCTCGGCGGCCCGCAGGAGTTCGTTGACGTTTTTCTCCATGCTGAGCCGCCCGCTGTAGCCGATCACCGTCCGATCGGGGTACCAGTCTTCGGCAGTCGGTTGGAAGAAGTCCATGTCGATGCCCACCGGGAGCTGGACGTGTTCGACCTCGCGGTCGATCCGCTCGGTCGAGGCGGTAACGATGTCGAAGCTCCGGAGGAAGGCGTTCTCCGCGGGCACGTACGCCGCCGAGAGCGCCGCCGCGGCCGACTCGAGTTTGATACTCTGGTGAAAGTACTCCTCGAGCGGCGTGTGGTGGGTATAGATCGTCGGCAGGTCGCGTTTCCAGGCGTAGTAGCGACCGAGAAGGCCGATCGGTGCGGGACCGTGACAGTGGACGACGTCGAGATCGGGCAGCGTCGAGGTGCGTTTGGTAAGCGGGATCCGATAGCCGGCATAGAACGGGTTCGGCAGCGACCTGACCGGTATCTCGCGGTCACCCGGTTCATAGTCGCCGTCCGGATAGATGACGTAGACCTCGTGTCCGTTCCGTTCTAACTCCTCGCGCCAGAGCTTGATCGTATACGTTACGCCATCGATCTCGGGGAAATAACTGTCAGTAAAGAAGCCGATTTTCATTCAGGCCACCTCCTCGTACAGCGACTGGTACTGGTTCGCGACCGACGACAGCGAGAACGCCTCGCTGCGGTCGGCCGCGTTCGTTCCGAGCCGATCCCGGAGCGTGGAATCGGTGAGTCGCTCCAGCGCGTCGACGAAGCCGTCCACGCCCGAGTCGGCGACTTTCAGGCAGTCCTCGCCGTCCTCGAGCCACGAGAACGTCTCGATGTCCCGGACGAGGAGCGGCTTTCCCGCGGTCATCGCCTCGAGCAGGGCGATCCCCTCGTTTTCTTCGTGGGTCGGGAAACAGAAGATGTCGCCCGCCGCGTACGCGCCCCGGATGTCGTCGACGTAGCCGGTGAACGTGCAGTTGTCCGGCGACTCCTCGATCAGTCTCGTCGTTTCCCGTCCCTTCAGGGAGAGATCGAGCGGGCCGAACCACGCGAAGTCCAGATCGGGTAATCGACGGGCGAGTTCGACGAACGTCTCGAGGCCCTTGCGCTTGATCACGTGACCGACGAGGAAGACGGTGGGCGACTCGAGGTCATAGCGCTCCCGGTACTCGGCCTCGAGCGATTCGAACCCCTCGAGTTTCTCGCGGTCGACACCGTTCGAGATCACGGTCGTCGGCGCGTCCGCGTAGGTGTCGATCAGCCGACGGTTGTACGCCGAGGGACAGACCAGCGCGTCGGCGAGCCCGTAGGCCCGCTCGAGGTACGGCCGCAGCGGCTTCGAGAGGGCGTTCGTAAACCGGAAGCTGTCCCCGAAGTCCTCCGCGGTGACGTGGGTGTTCGCGACGACCGGAATACCGCGATCGCGGGCCCGCTTTGCGTACCAGACGGATCGAGGCCCCATGAGATTGCAGTGAAAAACGTCGGCCTCAAGCGTCGGCTCCGTCGTATAGCGCAGGTCCAACCCGTCCAACATCTTCCGCTGGTGGACGACGGACTCGCGGATCCCGCCGGTCACGTGGTCCTCGAACTCGAAGTAGTGGCTGATCTTCATACCGGGCTACACCAATCGGAGTGACCGTCGGACACTCGCGGATGCGGAACCGAATCGAGGGCCACGACGGGCGGTCGATTCCGGCGTTACTCGACTTCGAGCCACGGTACCTCCATCAGCGGCGGGATGTGCGTCTCGATGTGGTGTTCCCAGACGCCCTCCTCGCCGAAGGCCTCCCCGTGGTCGGCCGTCACGACGACGCGGCCGTCCAGTTCGTCGACCAGTTCCGAGACGGACTCGAGTGCGATCCGCAGGTTCTCCTCGTACAGCTCCAGGGCCGCCTCTCGAGTCCCGTTCTTGACGAGGTCTGCGGGATCGAGTTCGAGCCAGAGCCCCGCTTTCTGGGCGAGTTCGCTGCCCTCGAGTTTGTCTTCGACTTTCGGGCGAATGGTATCGCCGAGCGAGGAGAGCGCGCCACCGCCGTCGGTTTCGGCGTTTTCGGCCTCCTCCTGTTTGCGGATCCCTTTCTGGATCTGTTTGAGCTTCTGGCCTTTGCCACGGGAGAGGTAGGGCGCGTGTGGCTGCATGTAGTGGAGCACCGTCCGATCGGCCTGCTCGACGGCCTCCGTGTTGTTCCGGAACGCCTCGCCCAAACTCTCTGGGGGCACCGTCCCCAGATCGTCGTCCCAGCCGGTCTTCCAAACGTCGAAAACGTTGCTGATGTGGTCGGTCGCCGACCATTCGTAGTCGCAACTGGCCCCCCATTTGAGTTCGTTCAGTGGGATACCGAGGTCGTTAATAAACGGGTTCCCTGAAAAGTACGCGATATCGTGGTCGCCGGTAAACGTCCGGTAGGCCCACTCCGGCGTCGACGATCCCACGCTCCAGCGCTTTTCCAGCGTCCCGTCGAGATACTCGTCGTAGACGTCGCTGAACACGTCGTACCGACACGCATCCAGCACGAGACAGTAATCCCACTCCGACTCGAGGAAGTGCTGGTCGTCCATTAGTTGCGGGACCTTTCGAGTCGACCACTGTATTCTTATTGGTTCCTGAAGGTCACGGGAACCGACGCGGTCGGGCCGGCATATCACCGCGCCTGCACGGGGTTTCGTCGATCGAGTCGAGGCGGCAGTTCACTCCAGGTAACCGAGTTCGCGGAGCCGGTCCTGCGTCGCTTCGTCGGCCTCCTTGAGTGCATCCCCGGCGTCGGCATCCGTCTCGGTCGGGTCGTCCCACGCGCCGCCGACCGCGTCCTCGAACCGGGCGAGTGCCCGTTCGGTGGCCGCGACGCGGTCGTCGTCCGCGGGGTCGACCGGCGACGCCTCGCGCGGATCGTCATCGAGCCGGTACCCCTCGTCCGGAACGAGATCCGCGCGAACGTACTTCCGGTCGGTACCGCGTGCGGCCCGGAGCCGCGAGTAGGCCCGGTGATCCGCCGGCAGCGTGACGCCGGCCTCGCTCGCCTTCTGCTCTAAGTGGTGTAACTCGATGACCGGCTGGGCGTACTCGATAAACGCGTAGTCGGCGTCGCCGTCGCCCTCGAGGACGGCTCGCTGGCCGGGGTCCGGATCCGAGACGCCGTCGAACGCTCGGTACTCGCTCGAGAGCAGCGACCGCGTCGGGTCCAGCGCGACGGGGCCGTCGTCCCCGCCCGGGCCGACCGCGGGGTCGGGATCGACGGCCAGCGTGTCAAGCATCGTGTGATAGCAGTCGAGCAGTTCGACGAGATCGTCGCGCCGCTCGGCCTCGAGGGCAGGGTGTTTCACCAGCAGTGGGACGGTGACGAGTTCGTCGTAGAGCGCGAACTCGTGGCCGTAGAGGTCGTGTTCGCCGTGGAGTTCGCCGTGGTCAGCCGCGACGACGACGGTGGTCTCCTCCCACTGGCCGGTCGCGCGCAGCCAGTCGAAGAGACGGCCGAGTTCGGCGTCCATGTGCGCGATTTCGGCGTCGTACAGCCCCCGGATGTCGGCCCACTCCTCGTCGTCGATGTCCCGAACGCCGGCGTTGTACTCCTTCGAGTTCTGACAGACGGAATCGGGATCGACCCCGGGGGCGAAGGTTTCGCGGTACTCCTCGGGCGGGTAGTACGGCAAATGGGCGTCCATCAGATTGACGAACGCGAACCAGCCCCGATCGCTCTCGCTGTCGTCGATGAAGGACCTCGTTCGGTCGATGACCGACGGCGTCTTCGTGTCGGCCCCCTCGCCGCTGGCGAGTTTCTCGTGGGCCATCGCGCCGAGCCTGACGAGTTTCGACGCCATCTCGCGGAGGTAGTCGTTGTCGTTGACCGCCTGCCACGCGCTCGCGAGCGGACCCGAGAGCACGTCTCGAGGCAGGATCTCGAAGAACGAGTCGTGGGCGTCGAAGCCGTCGGTGAGGCCGGTGTAGGGGGTGATCCAGGCGTTCGAGGAGAAACACGCCGTGTCGTATCCCGCCGCCGAGAGGGTCGACGCCAGGGTCGTCGCGTCGTCGAGGTACGGACTCCCCTGGTCGGCCCTGTGCTGGCTCGGGTAGAGGCCGGTAAAGAGCGAGGCGTGGACCGGCAAGGTCCACGGCGCGGGCGCGACCGCGGACTCGAAGACGGTCGCCTCTTCGGCGAACACCGAGAGTTCAGGTGTCGTCCCCCGGTCGTAGCCGTACGGGCCGAGGCGATCCTTCCGGACGGTATCGAGCACGACGAAGAGGACGTTCGACTGGCGGGTGCCGGGTTCCGTCTCCGTCGCCGTTCCCGTCCCCTGTACGGCCGCAGTCTCGCGAACGGTTGACTGTGACCGACCCCCGGTACTGCAGCGGAGAGCGGGCGCTGACGGGACGGTAGAAGGGTTCAGGTAACTCACTGGGTGTATTCCACCGAGCGCACAATTTGTTATGGAGCGAGTACGGTCCCGGAACCGTCTCGCCGTCGCCGTAGTGAATCATTGAACGGGACACCCTCAAGGGCGGGGCCGGCGATAGCGGAGACGAGCCCAACGTCTCGGAACGACTCGAGCGGCCCTGTCCGACCGAGAGAACGAGCGCCCGATCGACGAGCAGGTACCCGTGAGCGCCGACCGCTTCCGTTGTTGCGAGCGATCAGACGTTTCAAGTCGACTGAGAATCCATACCCGCCATGGACGAGCAAAATCGGCGCGCGTTTCTCATCGGGGCCTTCGGTGCGATCGCGGTCTTTGCCGTCCTCGTGTTCATCGTCGGCGCGCGCTCTATTCTCGATTCTCTCCTCTCGGCACAACCGTCGCTCGTCGCGGCGACGTTTGCACTCGCGCTCTGTTGGCTGGCCGTCTGGAGCCTGATGCTCCGGACCGTCCTCGGCACGCTCGGCGTCGAGATCCCGCTGGGCAAGTCGTTTCTCGTCTACGCCGGCGCTGTCTTCGCCAACAACGTGACCCCGTTCGGACAGGCCGGCGGCGAACCGATCGCGGCGCTGCTCATCTCGAAGGTCTCCAACTCCCGCTACGAAACCGGTCTCGTCGGGATCGCGAGCGTCGACGTCCTCAACGTGATCCCGTCGATCTCGCTCGTCTTCGTGGGGATCGGCTACTATGGGACCACCGCCGCCGTCGGCGAGCGCCTCGAGACGGCCGTCGGCTCGGCCGTCGTGCTGATCGGTGCCGTCCTGCTCGTCATGGGACTTGTCTGGCGGTACCGAGACCGGATCATCGACCGTCTCCCGGCCGTCATCGCGCCCCGGCTCGGAAGGCTCGGTCTCGAGCGTTTCGACTCGGAGACGCTCGAGGCCGACCTCGCGGACCGAATGGGCCGGTTCTTCGAGAACATCGAGCGGCTCGCGACGAACCGCTGGCGGCTCGGGGCCGTGATCGGGCTCTCGCTGTGTGGCTGGCTCTTTCAGGTGGTCGCGCTGCTCGCGGCCTTTGCCGCCCTCGGCTACAGCGTCCCGCCCTACGTCCTGCTGTTTGCGATTCCGCTCGCGAACATCGCCGGCGCGGCCCCGCTCCCGGGCGGCCTCGGCGGGATCGAGGCCGCGTTCGTCACGCTGCTCGTCCCGACGACGGGCATCGAAGCGTCGGCCGTCACCGCAGCCGTCCTGATCTTCCGCGGCGCGGTCTACTGGATGCCCATCCTCATCGGCGGCGCCTCGGTGTCGGCGCTGGGGATTCGGACGCTCCGATGAGCCGGCCGAGTAGTTAACCGCGCCGGCCGCCGAGTAGCAGCCGACTCGAGACCGATGTATCGAGACGGTCACGCCGGCTTCAACGCGCTCCTGTACGCGCCGTTCGTGCCGACGGTAACCGCCGCCTACTCGCTCGAGACGGCGCTCTGGGGCGCGGTTATCGCGCTCGCCGCGGCGAACCTGCCCGACCTCGACCAGAGCATCGAGCAGATCGACCACCGCGGCCCGACTCACACCGTCTGGTTTGCCCTCCTCTTTGGCTTCGTTGCGGGAGTCGGAACCGTACTCGTCGCTCGCTCGGGGTTCGGCTCCGGCAGCTTCGGCTTCGGATTCGCCGTCGGCACCTGCGGGATTCTCGCCCATCTCGCGGGCGACATCGTGACGCCGATGGGAATCGCCCCGTTCGCGCCAGTTTCGCGGGTCCACGTCACGCTCGAGTGGTTCAAATCGAAAAACGGCCGGATCAATCGCGCGTTTCTGCTCGTCGGCTCGGTCGCGTTGGTGGCGTCGCTGCTGTTGGCGGCCGCTCAGCCGGTTCCGATACGGGTGCCGGTGTCGACGACCGGCGATTTATTCCGACTGACGCCGACGGACGCCGCCGCTTCGATCTAGCCACTGCTCGATCGCCGCTAGGTCGTCCGTGCGCCACGCGAGAACGCCGACGGACGCCGACCAGAGCAGGGTCGTCGCGATTACACCGTGGACGTCCAGGCCGGGGCTCCACGTCGCCCGCAGCGGGAACAGCCACGGGATCGCCATCGGGGACAGCGAATCGATGGCGAGGTGGGAACCGATCGCGAGTCCGGCAGCGATCGCGACTGCACGACTGCGGCTAATCGCGTACGTTCCAGCGATGACCGACAGCGCGAACAGCGGCGAATGCGTTATGCCCCGGTGGACGAACGGCCACCCCCACGCCGCCGGAAAGAGGAAGTCCGCGTCCGGGGCGAGCCCGAAGACGACACCCAGCCACAGCCCGGCTCGCGGACCGACATCGGCGAACCCGCGGGCGAGCGCGACGCCGACGATAGCGTGTGTCGCAAACGCGACGGTAAGAAAGACGATCAGTCCGAACAGCATCGGTTCACCCATCGGCCGAGATCCGGATATACGTTGTGCCGCTCCCCGCTCGCGGGCGGGGATTCGAGGCCGAGACCAGGTGTATTTACGACGGCTGCAACTGCAAGCCCACGACTTCAGTCGCCCGACGAGGTCAGAGTCGAGATGACAGACGGCGATGGTCCCCCTCCAACTCACCGAAACGCCACCGTGGCTCGAGTCCCTGTTCACCTCGGAAGTCGGCTTCGCGGTCCTGTTCGGCATCTGTGTCCTCGAGGGAGCGATGTTGCTGCGGTTCATGCCAAGCGAACTCGTCGTGCCGTCGGCACTGGCGCTGATCGGCTCGTCGGTCCCGACGGCGGCCTCGATCGTCGTCCTCGCGGTCGTCGGGACGACGGTCGGTCAACTCCTCCTGTTCGGGCTCGTCCGTCGCGCCGGTCGGGAGTACGTCCTCCAAAAGCGCTGGTTCCCGGTCACCGAGTCGCGCCTCGAGCGGTTCGACGGCTGGTTCGACCAGTGGGGAGCCGTTGCTGTCGCCGCGAGCAATACGATGCTGTTCGTCCGGGGGCTACTCACCGTGCCCGCCGGCCTCTCGGAGATGGACAGTCGATCGTTCCTCGTGCTGTCGGCGGTGGGCTCGCTGTCCTTTCAGTCGATTCTGGCCGGCCTCTACTTGCTCGGCGGTTACCTGCTCGTCTGAGCGGGAAACGACGCCGGGAGCCGAGACCGAGTGCGTCCGCGGTCGGGGCTCAGTCCCCGCCCTGCCTGGAGACCGGCAGCCGGAACCTGACCCCGGCGTCCCGCAATTGCCACCTGATCTCGAGGCCGGCCCAGAGCAGCCCCGTTAGGAGCGCGACCCCGACGGCGGCAAACTCCGACGCCCCCATCCAGACCGGGGTCGCGAAGAGGAGGCCGTTGTAGATCCGATGGGGGAGGATCGACTCGAGGAGGTTCCCGAGGAAGTCGAGCGGATCGAATCCGAAGAATCCGCTGCTCTCGTCGTCGCTCTCGGCCGTGGTTTGGGACTCGAGGCCGAGTGCTGCGGCGCTTTGGCCGCCCTCGCTTTCGGCACCGGTCTCTAAGCGTTCGGCCTCGTAGGGGAGCGTCGACTCGACCTGCCAGACGATGTCGCCGGATTCGTTGACCTCCATGACACGGTTGCCGTGGGTGTCGGTGATGAGCGTATTCCCGTTGGGCAGTCGATCGGCGTCTCGCGGCCACTGGATGCGGTCGTCTTCCCACTCCCAGCTACGGGTCCACTCGCCGTCCTCGCGCTGGAACTCCTGGACGCGGCCGTTCTCGGAGTCGGCGACGACGACGGCCGGGCCACCCTCGCTCTCGGGGATGTAGTCGGGGTTGTGCTGTTCGTACTGGATGTCGTACTCGTCTTCTTCCCCGAGGGTCCAGTCCTCGACCAAGCCCTCCTCCCGATCGAGGAAGACGACCTGGTCCTGATTCCGAAGGCTGGCCATGATTCGGCCCTCCATCTCGCCCGATTCGATGTATTCGACATCATTAATGTGCGCCCAGTCGCCGGGATACGCGCCGCCGCCCTCGACGGGGAAGTCGCTCTGGGCGTCCCAGAGCCACTCGACGACCTCCGTCTCGGTGTTCACGATGAACACCTGATCCGCGACGATGTCGGCGACGACGACGTGGGTCTCGTTGATGCGGTCCGCGTCGTGCCACTCGCCGGCGGTCTCCTTGTAATCGTAGCGCTCGTAGATCACCTCGACCTCGCCGGTCGAGAGGTTCGCGCGCTCGATGACGTTGCGCGCACACGGCGGGTCGGAACAGGTCGGACCCTCCGAGTGAATCGTGTCCGTCGCGGTGTACTCGACGGTCAGCGGGTCCCCCTCGACAGGGTCGACGTCGAAGTACTTCGTCCGCGAGTTGTTGTAATAGAGAACGTCACCGCTAGGTTCGTAGGCGGTGATGGTGCCGGCCCGCCCCGATTCGGTGACGACCGTATGGTTCTCCGTCGGCGGTGCGTCGGGCACGTCGGCCTCCGTGGCCGTCGAGAGGTCGTTCGACGCCGCGCTGGCGACGACGGCCGCCGAGAGGAGGATCACGGCGACGAACACGACCCGGAGTCGGTTTCGCGTGAGGATCGATCGGAGCCGAGCGAGCGGGGAGAGTGATCGGTCAGACATTGGTCATACCGGATACTGCCGGGCCATCCGAGGTACCATTATCCGTCGTTTGCAGTCTGTGACAGACGGCGTCGAACGCGGATCGCTTGGGGCCAGTGGCAGGCAGCAGCGGATCAGCGACGCCGTTGGGTCGCTGCGACTCACTCCAGTTCGTCCGCGCGTCTCGTGGTCAGGACGGGCACGGGCGAGGTCCGGATTACCCGCTCGGTGAAGCTCCCGAGCAGGTGGCGGTCGAGGCCGGTGTGGCCGTGGGTCCCCATCACGACGAGATCGACGCCCTCCTCGTCGACGTAGGTCGTGATCTCTCGAGGCACCGAGCCGGCCGTGATGGTCGTCTCGATCTCGTCGACACCCGCTTCCCTCGCGGTCGTTTCGGCCTCGTCGAGAATGGCCTGGACGTTCTCCTCGAGTTGCGAGGGGAGTTGCGTCGACTCCGGGTCGATCACCTCCGGCAGTTCGTCGACGACCGACAGCAGGTGTAACGTCGCGTCGTGTCGCGCGGCGATCGAGGCCGCGTGCTCGAGCGCTACCGACGCGTGGTCGCTGCCGTCGGTCGGCACGAGCACGTCGCCGTAGGGGTAGTCACGTCTTGCCCCTTCGGCCGATCGAACGGTCAGTACGGGAATCTTGCTCCGGTTTACGACGCAATCCGTGGTGCTTCCGAGGACGTATTCGCCGATCCCGCGCCGGCCGTGAGCGCCCATCACCGCGAGGTCGAACTCGTCGGTCGCGTAGTCGACGATCGCGGTTCGCGGATCGCCCTGGACGAGCTCCGTCTCGACCGCGACGCCGCGGTCCTCAGCCAGCGCGGCCGCGCCGTCGAGGATTTCGTCGCCCTCACCCTCGAGTACGTCGACGACGTCCATTCCGAGCCGGGTCAGACTCGGTTCCTTCGTGTCCGCGACGTAGAGCAGTTGGATCGTTGCCTCCCGGTCGGCAGCGATATCGAGCGCGTGCTCGAGGGCCGCCCTCGCGGGGTCGCTCCCGTCGGTCGGCACGAGGAGTCGCGTAGTCATGGATGGCGGTTCGGCACCGACCCGCTTACCTTTGTGGGATGCTCTCGCGGGGCCGAGAGAAACGAGAAGGGAACGGTCTCGCGGGCGATCGATGCCCGACGGAAGCCGCTACGCCGCTTCGACGCGGATCTCGCCGTCCGCGGCGACGGTCACCAGACAGTCGCTGTACTCGAACGTGACTGAGCCGGTAGACCGCACTCCGTTCGGGCGCGGCTCGAACAGCCGCTCGAGCGCGTCGGCGTTGATCGCGTAGTGGAGCGGCTCGAGGTCGGTGATGGCGTGGTCGCGAAATGTTGCGACGGCGTCCGCAACGGCAACGCTGAGCGGTTCATCATCGAGTCTATCGTACTGTACGGAATACTGCTCCCCCATCGCGGTCGACGGCGATCGTGAACTCATTTCTGTCATTGATTATACGTACCCCCAATACGCCGGTGGGACACTACTCCCCCGTTCTCGAGTTACCGTAAAGAGCCTGATTGTTAACTCTGTAACCCCGCTCGAAAGCGGTGGTTAATCAGTTAACCCCGGTGGTGGCCGTCCCCTCGAACAGTGCCGCGAACAGCTTCCGTTCGGCGGACCGGACGTGCTTGTGGAAGGCGGGCGGGGAGATCTCCAGCGACGCGGCGATTTCCTCGCCGGTAGCCCGTCGAGGCCACTCGAAAAAGCCGCCGTGGTAGGCCGTCTGGACGACCTCGCGTTGCCGATCGGTAAACCGGTCGAGCAAGGCGGTGCGGGCGGGGCCGCCGAGCGCCGACGGCTCGTCGGGTCGCTGCTCGCGCCGGGCGACCATCGAGACGGAGGGGCCGTTTCGCGTGATCGCGGAGAGGACGGCGCGAATTTCGGCGGCCTCCGGCACGTCGACGATCGCGCGGCCGCCGGACTCGTCGGCCGCGAACTCGCGCAGTCGCGCGCCGCGCGAATCGGCGATCGATCCGAGGAACGGGTCGGTCAACCGCACCTGAAGCACCGTTTCGCCCTCGTGCTCGGCGATCATCGACACCGCACCGATTCCGTCGATCGCACTGCAGTCGACGGTCTCCGACGGATCGTCGACGGGGTCCTCGACGGCGACGAACGCGACTCGCGAGCCGTCGGCCCGCACCGTCGTGCCCTCGTAGGTGACCGGTTCGTCGAGCACCGCCGCGAGCCGACACAGGGCCGCGTCGGCCGCGACCTCGAGTTCCACCTCGGTGTACTCGTCCCCGACGAGCGCGTTCTTGCGCTTGACCGCGTCGATCGCGTAGGCGATCGTTTCGCCGAGTTCCGCGACCGTCGACCGGAACGTCTCGTCGAAGGCCTCGCGTTCCTCGCCGTAGAGCGAGAGCACGCCGTAGAGGAACCCGTCGTAGACCAGCGGCACGGCGTAGACGGACTGGAAGTTCCGCGACAGCGCGTCGCCGCGCCACTCGCCGTCGTGGACCGCGTCGGCGACGTTGTCGACAGCGACCGGCGCTCGCGTCCGAGCGGCCCGACCCGCCGGCTCGGCGGCCGACTCGTCGACCGCCGTTACCGTCACCGCATCGAGATACCCCCGGTCGAGTCCGGCGCTGGCTCGCGGCTCGAGGCGATTACCGCTCGGGTCCGGTTCGCCGATCCACGCGAACGAACACGCCTCGAGGTCGGCAAGCAGGTCGGGGACTTCGCGTTCGATCTCGGCGCGGGAGCCGGCCAACAGGAGGTGCTGTTCGATCGCCTGTCGGACCTCGTTTGCCTCGTTAAGCCGCTCGAGGTGCCGGTTCTGCTGCTCGAGTTCGCGCTCGCGCTCGCGTAACCGGCGGGTCCGGCCGATGCGGTCGAGCGCGGCCTCGGCCGTCGCCGCGAACAACTGGGCGAGTTCGACCGTCTCGTCGTCGTACCCCCCGGAGTTGGCCGAGAGTGCGACGAAGACGCCGTGTTCGCCGAGCGGGACGCAGAGACCGCTCCGAGCGACAGTCGGCTCGTCGTAGACACCGACTGCGCCCCCGATGTCGTCAGCGACCACCGACTCGCCGTCGACGAACGCCTCCCAGACGATACCGTCGTTGGGCTGCAGCCGCGGCGGCGAGCCAAAGGCCGACTCGAGGGCCGGCGACCACGCCGCCGGAACGAGTTCGTTCTCTCGGTCGTCGAACCGATAGACAGCGCCGTCGAGATCGAGCACGTCGGCCGCGATGTCGACGACGTATTCGAAGGCGTCCGCTTTCGAGTCGACGGTCAGCAGGTGGCGGGACGCCTCGTGGACGGCGTTAAGCGCTTCCTGATACTGGACGCGCTCGGTCACGTCCGTGGCGACGCCGATCACGCGGTCGACGGTCTCCTCGTCGTCCGTGATCGGCCGGTACCACGTCTCGAAGACGCGATCGCCGAGCCGTCTGCGCGAGTCGACCGTCTCCCCCTCGAGGGCCGTCTCCGCGTCGGCGCGGGCCTCGGGGTAGTCCTCGAGCAGGTCGGCGACCGAGTTGCCGACGACGTCCTCGGGGTCGAAGCCGAGGTTCGCGAGCCCGCGGCCCTCCGAGAGCGTGAATGTGCCCTCGTCGTCGAGGGCGAACAGGACGACAGGAGCGTTCTCGACCAGCGCCTGTAACCGCTCGGTGCGCTCGGTCAGATTCCGTTCGCGCTCGATGCGCTCGGTCACGTCCCGCCAATAGACGGAGATCCCCGACGGCGACGGGTAGATCGTCGCTTCGATCCACGCGTCGTAGCGCTCGTAGTACCCCTCGGCTGTCCGGGACTCCTGAGACGCCATCGCCTCGATTGCCTCGTGCTGGAAAACCGTCCCGGTCATCTCCGGGAATACGTCGAGAATATACCGGCCGAGGATATCCGAGCGGTCGAAATCGAGTTGCTCGAGCGCGCGGTCGTTGACGTACGTAAACCGCCAGTCCGCGTCGAGCGCGTAGAACGCGTCGGTGACGCGCTTGAACGACGCGCTCAACTCCCGCTCGATGCGGTTGTACTCCGTGATGTCCCGGATCGACGCGACGACGCCGTCGATGGCGTCGTCCCCGAGCCGGTTCGTCAGGGTGGCTTCGTGGACGTATTCCTCTCCGTCGGCGTGCCGGCACGCGTACTCGACGGTCCGTGACGTGCCGTACTCGGCCGCGCGGACGGCGGCGAAGGCGTTCGTCACCGCCTGCACGTCGTCGGAATGGACGTGGTCGCGTATGTGGGACCCGCACAGACCGTCGGCGTCGACGCCCCCGACGCGTTCGCCGGCCGGCCCGGCGTGGGTGATCTCGCCGTCGCTGTCCGCGACGAGCACCACGTCGGACGAGTGCTCGAGCAGCGTTTGGAACCGTTCCGTTCGCCGGTCGACCGTCTGCTGCATCGCGGCGAACGCGACGGCCCGGCGGAGCCGCTGGGCTAAGAGCCGCGGCTCCTGAATCGTCGTCTTGGCGATCACGTCGGGATCGCCGGGGAGTCGGTCGATCGACTCGGTTCGCGCCGGATCGACGGCGTAGACGATCGGATACGCCTCGTCGACGGCGGCGACGGCCTCCGGGTCGTCGGTCAGGAGGCAGTTCGCCGCCTCGAACTGGTCGTCCGTGACCGCAGCGGCGGTCGCGACCGAGTCCGTCACGGTCACCGACTCGTCCGCCAGCCCCGCCATAGCTGTCCGCAGCCACTCCGACGAGCCGACGGCGAGGGCGCGTACCGGGGTCGTCTTTCCGTCCTCGAGACCGCGAGCCATACCGCTGGGTTGGCCGGCACGAATAAAAACTTCGTGTCGGTTTCGGTTGCATCGATCGAGCAACTGTCGGTACTATTCCGGTTGCGAGACGGTCTCGATCGGTTCGAAATCCCTGGCGTGCCCGCTGCCGGTCGTCGCCTGACTGCCGATCGTCCAGCCGTCGGGGACTCACTCGAGGGCCAGCGGGGCGTGCTCGATCCGGTAGCCGTCGACGATCCTCTCGATGTCGCGGACTTCGCGCAGCCGGATGCCGCGTTCCATCCCCGTCACGACCGGCGTCTCGTAGTAGTCGGCCTCGTACTCGAACCCCTCGCCGTCCTCGCGGCGGCGCTCGACGAACTCCCGATGGCGCTCGAGACGCGCCCGACCGACCGAGCGCGACAGCGCCGGAATCTCGTCGACGCCGTCGTCGAACACCTCGAGGAAGGCGTCCTCGAGTTCGGAGCCGACGGAGTTCCGGCCGGCACACATCGCCGCGAGCGTGGTCGTCCCGGTCCCCCAGAACGGGTCGAGGACGGTGTCGCCGTAGGCCGAGTACATACAGAGCAGTCGGTAGGGGATCTCGAGCGGGTAGGCCGCGGACCGCTCGCGGAGTTCGTCGTCGGTCGTCTCGATCGACTGCAGTTCGCCCGTCACGTCGGTCCAGACATCCGTGAACCACTGGTTGCGCTCCTCCCAGAAGTAGGCGGCCTCGTACCGGCGGTCGGCCTTGGGCTCGAACGCGCGGCTCTCGGCCCCCTTTCGGAACACCAGAATGTACTCGTGTTCGAGCGTGACGTAAGCGTTCGGCGGGATCATCCCACTGCCCATGAACTTGGCCGCGCTGTTGGCCGGCTTGCGCCAGAGCACGTCCGGCAGCGGCTCGAACCCGCGCTCCTCGAAGGCCTCGAGCACGCGAGCATGGTTCTGGTAGACCCGGAAACTGCCGTCGATCGACCGGGTCGCATCGCCCACGTTGATACAGGCGATCCCCCCGTCGACCAGCACCCGCTCGAGTTCGTCCCAGACGCGCTCGAGTTGGGCGTGCATCGCATCGAACGCGGCGCGTCCGTCCCCGTTCGCCAGCGCGTCGCCGACGGCGGGGTCGAGTTCGGTAAAGAGGTCGTCCCACATTTCGATCATCGGATACGGTGGGGACGTGACGACGAGTTCGACCGACTCGTCGTCGACCGCCGAGAGATCGCGAGAATCGCCGACGAACACGCGGTGGGTCGTCTCCATTGGGTTCACACTGTCGGCGTGGCTCCCTTAGGTGCTTCGTCAGGCCGACGCTCGCGTCCGGCGGCTCCCGGGATCGGTGATGTGACGTGAGTTCGGGGATCGAACCCAACGAGAAACGCCAGCAAGGAATCGAAAACAGTTGCATCCGGTCGACGGCGGGTCGGCGTTACTCCTCGATTTCCTCGTCCGCTTCCTCGGCACCGGACTCGTCCATGTCAGCCGTCTCGCTTTCCTCCTCGGTCTCCCCGCCCGTCGCCGGTTCGAACTCCTCGATCGGCTCCCACTCCTCTTCCTCGTCGGAGGAGAGGCGACGCCGGAGGAACACTGCCCCCGCGACGGCACCGAGCATGAGGAGGAGTCCTGGCAGTCGTCGCGAGCCGGAGTCGTCCGTCTCCGACTCGGATTCCTCCGTCATCTCGGCCATCGCGTCCGTCTCCTCTGTCGACTCCATCACGTCCTCGATGATCTCCGGTTCCTCTAAGTCCTCGATCGGCGAGTCCTCGAGGTCCGGGGACTGGCGGCCGACCAGAAAGCCGACGGTCGCGCCGAGGCCGAACAGGGCCCCCGCGAGCGGCAGTCGACCGCCGGACCGAGAGCCTTCGGCCTCGTCGACGGCCTCGAGAATCGAGTCGCGCATGGGGGAATCCATTCCTTTGTTGATCGCTTCTTTGACGATGAGCTCGGACAGCGTTTTGTCTTGTTGTTCCGTCTCGGGCATAATCCGCCACGACCACACCGCCGTACATAGTTCTATCCCCCGTTTCCGTCAGCGGCTCGGCCCCGGCACGGATTATTGGACTGTTACCCGCCACACAGCGGTCTATAACTACCGGCTACTGGGCTCTCGACCGTCCGTGTGCGGAGAGATAGCAGTAGGTATCGACGATCGGCGGCTCGAGCGGATCCCCGAACTGCATCCTCAATCGGACGAAATCGGCGGTGTGTGCGTTCAATAATCGACTGATCGGCCGGCATCGCTCTCGGCGGGGGCTCGTCGAGCGAACGTGGGCGATCGACGGACGCGCGGAGCGCGACGAGCGCCGGCGGCTGCGATCGACCCGCCGTCGCGGACGATAAATCGAGTTCTTCCCGTCGTATAAACTCGTCTCGAGGGGGCGCTCGTGGGCTCGGCTCCGCGAAGGCCTTCCATAACGAAAGGGGTGCCGGCGAAAGGAGTCGGGATATGAGCGTGATCCGCCAGCCGGAGGTGCTCGGCCGAACGACGCGTCGCCGCGTCGTCGGGGTCACCGCCGCGCTCTCGGCTGCGGCCATCGAAACCCTCGCGGTCGGCCTCTGGTTCGGTCTCGTCGTCGGCTCGCGGACATCCGCGACCGCACTCGCGGGACTCGGGATCCTCTTCTGTGGGGCCCTGCTCAGAACGGGGGTCGTCGGCGCGACAATCAGCGACCTCGGGGACCTCCTCGAGCCCCATCGACTCGGTGCGGCGGTCGTCCTCACCGGCGGCTGGGTCGTCTGGCTACTCACCGCCGAACAGGTCGGCGGCGGTGCGGGCGTCGCCGTGGCGACGGGTCTCCTCGCTGCCATCCTCGCCGGCCAGTTCGTCCTCGAGCGGTACGCCTTCAGGCCGGCGTCGAACGACGGCTCGATCGTCGCGCCGATACTCTCGGGCGTGGTGATGGCCGCCGGGGCGTCGGCGCTGCTCGCGACCGCGTGGTTTACCGACTGGGCGCTCTCGTCGGCCCCGATCGCGCTCGGCTTCACGACGGTCGTCGTCCGGATCGAGGCCCTGCACGTCGGCGCGATTATATTCGCGGTCTTTGCCTTCCTCGCCCACCAGCGTCGATTCCAGCGGCTCCTCGACCCCTGAGTGGAGAGCCGCGGCGGCCGGCAGCTACTTTCCCCGCGCGCCGACGTTGTGATCGCTCTCGAAGGAGTCTGGGTCCGGTTCGATCGATGCGTACTGAACCGCTCGCCGGCCCAGCGTTCGGACCCGCTTCTCGAGTTTCGGGTCGACGAACGCGCCGTCCTCGAACGCCGCGCTCGCGTTCGGCACCGCGGCCTCGTGGGGGATCACCCACGCGTTCAGTGCCCGACAGACCGAGCGCATGTGCTCGAGGGTCGTCACGGGAAAGGCCCCGCCCGAGACGGCCAGCAGGCCGACGGTCTTGTCCCCGAACTCGTCGAACCCGCAGTAGTCGATCGCCGTCTTCAGCGGCGAGGAATAGGAGCCGTGGTACATCGGCGACCCGAGGACGATCGTGTCGGCCGCGCGCACGCGGGCCGCCAGTTTCTCGGCGTCGCCGGCCGCCGCGCGGTCGCGATCCGCGTCGAAGATCGGCAACTCGTACTCGCGGAGGTCGAGCAGTTCCGTCTCAGCACCGGCGTCGGCGGCGGCCGAGAGCATGGCCTCGAGTGCGGTCCGGGTGTGGCTCTCCTGGCGAAGGCTGCCACAGAGTGCGGCGACACGGACATCGCTGTCGCTCATGGCCCTCCGGACGACCGGCAACGGGAAAAGCGGTCCGAACGGCACAGGTTCTGACACGAATCGGGCTCGACGCGGCGGGCCGATGACTGGGCCGTCGTTTCGGGAGAAAATCTCGGACTCGAGTCGGTCCAGTCGGCTGCGAAAGCGGACGGTGGACGGTCAGAGAAAAACGGAATCGGTCTTACGCACTTGCTGTAGCGCTTTTCGACGTCTGGAAGCTGCCGTAAACGCCGGCGAGCGACAGGATCACGATGAGCGCCCCGGCGACGCCGCAGATCCCGAGGACCAACTGGCGGTCGACGCCGAAGGCGACTATCGGCGCGATCGCGATCCAGATGCCAAGCAGCGCGAGGATCGCCGCCAGGACGATACTCGGCGATCGCATCTCACCGGTCCGGTAGGCGTGCAACGACGCGATGACCGCGACCAGTGCGCCGAGGAGAACGTTGTGAATCCCCACCGTTCCCGTCACCGTGAAGACGACGGTCGATGCCATGACGAGCGCGCCGAGTACCGCCGTCAGCCCGGCCGCTCGTTCGACCAGTACCGAGGCACCGTCCGCGGATCGTGTCCGGCTCATACGTGGTTATAGCGAGTGCCAGCTATTTGAGAGCGTCGGTGATGTGTGTAACCTGATAGCTTCACCGCGCCACAAAACCAGGAAACAGACGCCGGAGCCGACGGCTCGACGGGGCCACACCCGGCCAATCGACTCATCTGCCGACCGGGACGGTGCCCCGAGCGTCGGGAGATTTATCCGGTGGAGGAGCGATTGCTGTTCGCATGAGCGACCGGGGCACGGTTACCGAAACGACCGTTCTCGAGGACGAAAACGACTCGGCGACGCGACAGCGGTACCGAACGCTCACGGAACTCCTCGACGACGGACTCTACCGGCTCGACGCGACCGGTCGCTTCGTCGCCGTCAACGACGTGCTGATCGAGCGACTGGGGTACACTCGCGACGACCTCCTCGGCGAGCACGTCACGACTATTTTCGAGGACGCTGATCGCGACCGCGTTCGCGACGCGCTCGCCGACTGTCGGATGGGTAACCGCGACGGCACGACGACCCTCGAGGCCGTCGTCCGAGCCGCGGACGGGCGGCGACTGACCTGCGAGTTTCGGCTCCAACCGATCGCGGTCGACGGCGAGGGCCGCGGCGTCCTCGGGCTCGCTCGAGATATCACCGCACAGACGGAACGCGAACGGGAACTGGCGGAGTCGGAGCGACGCTACCGCACGCTCGCGGAGTCGTTCCCGAACGGCGTCGTCACCCTGTTCGATCGCGACCTCGAGTACACGCTGGCCGCCGGGCAGGGCTTTGCGGACCTCGACGCTGATCCGGCCGACGTCGAGGGCCAGCACTTCCGCGATGTCGTCCCCGAGGAAACCGCCGACGCGCTCGAACCCGCGTTCCGGGCGGCACTCGAGGGGGCCGAACGCACGGTCGAACTCGAGTTCAACGGCCGCATCTGGTCGGTTCGGACGGTTCCGGTCACCGACGGCGGCGACGTGTCCGCCGGGATGGCCGTCGCCCGGGAGATCACCGAGCGCAAGAACCGGGAGAGAGAGTTGGCCAAGTACGAGACGATCGTCGAGACGATCAACGACGGGATCTACGTCAAAGACGAGGACGGGCGATTCACGATGGTCAACGACGCGTACGCCTCGTTGACCGGCTACTCGCGGGCGGAACTCGTCGGCGAACACGCCTCGCTGGTCGTCGACGAGGCGACGCTTACCCAGTCGGAAGCCCGACGCGAGGCGATGGCGGCGGGGGATGCGACGACGCCGACCATGGAGGCGATGATCCAGCGAGCGGACGGCGAACAGGTCCCGACGGAAGGCACCTTCGCGACGCTTCGGACCGGAGCGGAGACGAAACAGATCGGCGTCGTCCGCGATATCACCGAACGAAAGCGGATGGAACGGGACCTCCGCGAGAGCGAGGCCCGGTTCCGACTGCTCGCTGACAACCTCGAGGATGTCGTCTGGCTCTCGACGACGGAGACCAAGGAGATACTCTACATCAACCCCGCCTACGAGGAGCTGTGGGGACGCGACTCGGCGGCACTGGACGACGACCCGCGCGCGTTCGCCGACGGAATCCACCCGGACGACCGCGAGCGGGTCATGGCGGCCTACGCCGATCTGCCCGACGACGAGTTCGACGAGGAGTTCCGGATCGTCACTCCCGACGGCGAGCACCGCTGGATCCACGCCCGGGCGGCCGCGGTCCACGACGAGGATCGCGACGTGTCCCGGATCGTCGGCATCGCCGAGGATGTCTCCGAGCGAACGGAACGCGAACGCGCCCTCGAGCAGTCCGAGCGGCGGTACCGAACGCTCGCGGAGAACTTCCCGAACGGCGCGGTCGGCGTCTACGACACGAATCTTCGATATACGCTAACGAGAGGCGCGGTCCTCGGCGACCGGCTCCCGAACGCGGACCGTCTCGAGGGAAGCCGAGTGTCGGACATCTTCCCCGAGGAACTGGTCGCGGACCTTGAAGGGGTGTTGCGGGCCGCCGTCGAGGACGGCGAGACCGGCAGTATCACGATCGAGTTCGACGGCCGAAACTGGCGCGTTTGGGCCGCACCGCTTCAGGACTGCGACGGCGAGGTTTTCGCCGGATTGAGCTTCACCCAAGATGTCACCGAGCAGGTCGAACGCGAGCGGCGACTCGAGGAACTCGTCGCGAAGTTAGAGGAGTCGAACAAGCGCTTAGAGCAGTTCGCCTACGCCGCTTCCCACGACTTACAGGAACCGCTCCGGATGGTCTCGAGCTACCTCCAGTTGATCGACGGCCGATACGCCGATGCCCTCGACGACGAGGCCGAAGAGTTCCTCGCCTACGCCGTCGACGGTGCCGAGCGCATGCGGGATATGATCGACGCCCTCCTCGAATACTCCCGGATCGAGACGCGGGGCGACCCCCTCGAGCCCGTCGACCTCGAGGCGGTCTTCGAGAGCGTGCTCGACGACCTCCGGTTGCAGATCGAGGACGCGGACGCGACGGTCACCGCGGACGAACTGCCGCGCGTCGAGGGCGATGCGGATCAGTTACGCCAGGTGCTCCAGAACCTGCTCTCGAACGCGATCACGTACAGCGGTGACGAGCCGCCGGACGTGTCGGTCTCGGCCGAACGCGACGGCGACGAGTGGGTCGTCTCCGTACACGACGAGGGGATCGGGATCGCGGCCGAGGAACAGGACCGGATCTTCGAGGTGTTCCAGCGCCTGCACAGCTGCGAAGAGTACGCCGGCACCGGGATCGGTCTCGCGCTCTGTCAGCGCATCGTCGAACGCCACGGCGGCGATATCTGGGTCGACTCCACAGCGGGCGAGGGCGCGACGTTCTCGTTTTCGCTGCCTGCGGTGGAGTCTGCCCAGTGATCGGCTCCCGGGGACTACTTCGGATCCACCCCGATATCGAGACGCGACTCGAGCGCCTCGAGCGGCTGGTCGGAGACCGCATGGACGGGTAGTGTCGGGGCCGCTCGAGACGGCCTCGTCAGTCAGAACTCTCGGAGCGACTCGCTTCCACAGACGCACACGCGCTGTGCGCTCGCGGTCTCGACGATCGTCACGCGAGCGCAGTCCTCACACCGGCGAACGGCCCACGTCTCCTGTGTGCTCATTACCACGTCTCGGACGGCAGCGGCCTTAAGCAGCGTGTGAGTTCGGTGCTCGCGTTCGGTGTGTTGTTACGGCAGCGAAAACGGGGTGTGGCTCGAGCGGGGTGGTTGCGGTCCCGCGACTAGTCGTTTCAAGACGCTTCGCTCGAGCGATCTTCCGCTGCTCCGGTGGCATGGTGGCGGTGATCATCGCGGAACCGGACAAGCGAAACTCTCGAGTGACTCTCTTTTCTAATCAGGGTTGTAGAGAGCTCTTTTCTGATCATAGATTGTGCGCGACAGGGTTGGTAAGTATAGAGCGGTAGAGCGGGCGCACCTAGCAGATCGAGTACGTTGATTCAGCCGTCCCGTCCTCTCGGATGGTCACGTATGCATTTCCGTAACAGTCGTTCGTCGTGATCTCTACGGTTCCGGTCTCGTTCGCTGCAGCCCATCGAAATGCAACGGTTTCGATACCGTCTGAGATCGATTCATTGGTGTTGTAGACTTCTCGGTCCTCCTCGGGATCGAGCACGTAACTCTGGTCGTGAACGGTCTCATTCGTTGCGGTTCTCACTACGGTAATATCGAACGTTGCGCTCTCATTTCCGTGGTTTTCGAGATACAAGGAGTGATCTGACGATGGTTGCTCTGCTGCGAAAGTCCCGAGACAGCCAGTTGCGAGGACCAGTACGACGAAAGCACAGCACACCACCAGCGAGCGTTCCCGCATACCGATACTCTGTAATGGAGAACCTGAATACTTTCTGTTGAGTATACATATCCACTACACGGCTATTTTGCGTCCAAAAATATCGAATAACTAGATAGACTCAATCAGTGGCGGTAGCGATTTCGCTCCCACCATCGAACGTCACTGCTCGTAGTGTCTCAGCGATCTCCCGGCGCTGCTCGAGCGTGAGGTCGTCGCGCTCGAGGACTTGGTAGGACACTTGGACGAACTTCGGAACGTCGTCGCAGGCACTACCACTGCTTTGGTCTTGTTGCAGTCGTAGAAGTTAGCTGCGTGTTCGATCGCGTCCTGCCGGTCTGCGTAGTCGCCATCAGTTCTGATTCGCACACTCGTACGTACGGCCCCCGAAACCCTCGTTTTTCGGCTCACTGAATGGTCGATTTCGGCCCGAAATCGGCAGAACGTGTTAGCCATCCAGAGACGAACGGCAGCACAAGTGATGGACCGACTCACGATATGCACACGACGAGTCGCGGCTCGTGTGCATATTCGGGAAACGGATTCTGTCGACGTGCAACCCCAGGGGTGGATCAGAGAATGTGGTCTGAATAGCAAATTACCGATTATCAATTAGGTCCTCAAGCTCAAGGTCGTCATGGTATTTGAAAATCGGTATAGTATAAACCATATTGTAAAGATCATTTATCAATTCTGATAGTATATTTATTTTGTTTAGGTCATCAAGGACAGATAGTGTAAAACGTTCCTCTACATCGTGTACTAACGCCGCTCGTACATCTGCTACATGCTTAATATCATCTAATCTATCTGAATCGACTATATCGCATGCAACCAATGTCTCTGCCCGGCCCTCGTAGGACCCGATCTGTGAAACAATAGCATTCTTTCCTGAATTGGGTAAATCGTCATCAACTAACTTCCTCACCAGTTTACCTAACATATCATATATTAGCTCATACGCCATCGAATATATGAGTGTGACTGTATTTCCAATAGTATATCTCCCCGATCGTTCTGCAAACCCCATTACAGCATCCTTGGAAACCGAAAACTGTTCAGCTTCAGACGCTATTTCGCTAACTTGTTCTAAATACATTCTGTGGCTGGCATTCACCATATCCGCTATTCTTATAGAAGTAATATAGTGGTATTCATGATCCTCAATTTTAGCATGATTAGCACTAACAATATAATCGTTGCATGCATTAATCATCACGTTAAACGCGTCTTCAGGTGATTCTCTTGGATCAATACTTGCTTTGTCTAATCTATTCGCAACATATTCGCGCACATTAGAAAAAGTGGGCTCTGCCATATATATTGGATATTGACGATCAGATATGATTCTTTTGTAAAAGTATATAAATGAAAGTGGTATACAGAGATTCTAATAATCGAACCATTATCATTTGACCTTAGCCTCAATTTCCATCTCAACACTGATGCCCACTCCTTCCCTCGAATTGCTGAATTGCTTCAGCTGTAGTCAGTCCATGCTGGTTAGCGATCTCGGCAGCAAGGTCGTTTGCATAAGCTTCCGTTGGAGTTCGCTTATGCTGTCGTGCAAGTTCAACCAGGGCTAAAACAATCAACAGGTCATCTTGAGGTTGGCGCATGACGGCAATTCTGGCCTCGGCATCACGGATAAAACCCCGTAAGCGTATCTGACAAGCGGGGTTATCGAGGTCCTGCCACGGCCTACCAGCGGGGTAGCGTCTCTGCAACGTCCAGTATCGTCCTGTCCAATTTTCGCTAGCGCGGCGCGCGCTCTGCGCGCCGCGCAATTGCCCTGCCCCCTTAGGGGCATATCCGTGAACACAACACACTATTCCTGATATTCCGGCTCACCTGTACGGTTTTCCTCATCTGTCGAATCATTGGTTTCAGAGTTTCTTCTCACATAGGCAATTATAGCCATTGCTGAGCCAGTTGCTGAAACTGCTAGCCCGGCAGGACCAGCAAACAGAACTGCTCCGGTATTCAAAATCTGGCCTCCAACGAGTAGAAGCAGTTTATCGTCAATCTTCCCTCCATAAATCTGTAAGGATTCATACGTCTGACGGAAAGCAAATTGGAATCGAACATGATTAATATAAGAACTGATCTCACTTTCGACACTTGTCTTGGATGGATCTGTGTCAGGAGAACCTCTAATCGGTGAACGGGGCGAACTGAACTCTGACTTAGTAGGTCCAGTTAGGGGGGCTTCGTTTAGAAACGGACTCGAATCGACATCAGTGAGGAGATGGTCAGATTCGAGGTCCCCCCAGGGCGGACTCGAATCAATATTGGAGAGAAGATGATCTGATTCGAGATCCTTCCAGGGCGGACTCGAATCGATATTGGAGAGAAGATGGTCAGATTCGAGATCCTCCCAAAGCGGACTCGAATCGATATTGGAGAGAAGATGATCTGATTCGAGGTCCTCCCAGGGCGGACTCGAATCAATATTGGAGAGAAGATGATCTGATTCGAGATCCTTCCAGAGCGGACTCGAATCGATATTGGAGAGAAGATGGTCTGATTCGAGATCCTCCCAGAGCGGACTTGAATCGACATCGGTGAGGAAATGGTCTGATTCAAGACCGTCAAGAGGAGATGCCCGTTCTCCTACTTCTGGATCTTTGGACTTCTCGTTCTCCCCATCTGAGTCCATTACCGCTGATATGTTTGGGGATAAGAAAACACTTTCGCGGATAAATTGGGATGGATACCGATCTACTATCTACGAAACAGATTTCGTTCTGGGCGAAAGGACGGTTTCGAGTGCATCAACTGGAGATTTTCGCGCGAAGGTGGGGTAGGGCGCTGTAATTTTTTGGCGCTGTCGCCTTGGCGACACCCGCCAAGGGGGTTTTCGCGCGAAGCGCGAAACGACCCCGCCGGCGTTGCGGTGCGATCGCGGTGCCGACCCCGCCCTCGAGGGACTGGATACAACCAGAGTTGCAGAAGAAACGGAGGTAGTCAACCTAACTTGCAGAAAAGAGCGAAACCGAGAGCGTTGCCACTATGCAGGCCGCTTCAGCGATCGGCGATCGCACCGACGAATCCGGATTCGGTCCCACCGCCGGGAGTCTTCCAGGTCAACTCGATCCCGCGGAGTGCCGTCGGATCGTTCCCTGACTTCGACCACTTCTCGAGGGCCTCGCTCGCGATCGTCGCAACGTTCTCGAAGCTATCCGACTTCAACCGAGAGAGAACCGTATCGATCCGCATCTGTTGCGGCTCGCCGTTCTCGTCGAACTCGAGGTCGGCTCCGTTTTTCGCGAGCCACTCTTGGAAGGGCGAGGACTCAGCGACGTGATCGGCCAAGCCCATGATGTGCTGCATCCGATCGGCGTAGCTCTCGATCGCGTACTCGGCCGATTCAACGAGCGCGCGCAGTTCCTCGCGGTACTTCCGGGCCCGGAACGATACGTCGCCCTGATCTAGATCGAGAACCTCGCCGAGGTCGTTGATCGCTCGGTAGATCGTCGCCGGATGTTTCCCCAGTTGGTCGGCGAGATCGTCGACGGTCGCACCGCCGTCGGTCGCGACCGTCTCTGTGACATTGCGAGCGGTCTCGCCCATATCCCGCAGCGTCGTCATCAACAGGTGATCCGACTTCGCCTCGAGGCGCGGCGTGGGATCTTCGTACAGTTCGACGGGCCTGTCGCGGGCGACGGCGTCGAAGTGATCGTCCGCGACGTAGACGCCGCTCCCGTCAGGCCCGAGCGGAATATCTTCCCAATGGAGCGCGTTCAACAGCGTCTCCTCTATTTGCTCGGTGACCTCGTGGCGATCGGCCCATTCCCATGCCTCGCCGTCGTTCATCGACTTGTTGACCAACACCTCCACCTTCGGATGATAGGACGGGTGATCTTTCGAGACCGCATCGGGATCTTTCAGCTGGTAGATCTCGAACTTTCGCCCGTAGGTGTGGCCCGGCAGGAGTTCGCTGGCCGACGTGGGGTTCAGGAACAGCCGATTCTGATGGTTGATCGCCTCCTTGTTGTTGATATGCAGTTCGGCTTTGACTCCCTCGAGGTCGGAGAGATAGTGCGCGACCTTCTGCAGGACACCAGCCGACGAGAGCTTTTCCGCCCACTTGCGACGAATCCGGACGTACCGCTCGTACGCCCACATCCGACTCGCCGGGTGCGGCTCGTTCCGAAAGTACTCCGAGTGAATCCGCTCGCCGGCGTGGTCGAAGATCGCCGCGAAGAACTCCGGTAGCAACTCGAGTCCGCGCTCGGGCTCGATGTTACTCAGATGGAACTCGACGTCGACACCGTCGACCTCGCCGACCTGATTCTCCCACGGGAGTTGCAGTCGCTCACCGCTTTCCCAGTGGCGCATGTCCGGGAACCGCGGACCGATGTTGTACGATGCCTTCCGTTCACCGCGCCCACGACCCACGATATCCCACTCGTAGAGCCGCTCGGCGTTGATCCCGTCCGACAGTCGCGGCGCGAATCCCGACTTGCTGTAGCCCACCTTGAGGTGCCAGGGCTCGCCGTCGATCTCCGTGTCGATCTCGAGGTAGCCCTCGAAGGGCGGCCCGAGCATGACCGATGAGAGCGCGTCGTAGGGTCCGCGGCCCCAGTCGGGCCACTTCCAGCGGCCTTCTATCTCGTGCGGTGTCGTCTCGACCTGCGACATCACGCACCACCGGCTTCGGCGAAATCGGCAAGCGTCGCATCCGGATCGTCGTCGGACTCGTCGTTACCGGTATCGATGGGGATCGTCGACGGGTTCGGATGGTGGACGACCTCGATGTCTTCGAGTTGAGAGACAACCTCGTTCGCGAGCAACCGTCGGTGGCACCACCGAGCGTCTTTTTCCCAGCAAACGAGCCAGATATCCCGCTCGCGAGCGCGATCGGCCAGCTCCGAGATCACCGTCTGTGGACCCGGCTGCTCGAGGTACTCGCGGTAGCGGCGTTCGAAGTCAACCGAATTCCACGCGATCGCCGCCGGATTCGCCTCGCCGTTCTCGTCGGCAGCTTCCTCGACGGCCTTGTATGCGTTCAACAGTTCTTCCGGCGGTGCGACGGCCAGGATGTTCCGATCCGTGATTCGCTCCACGAAATCCTGCGGGTAGCGCACAACGCCGAAGATCGCATCCCCATCGGCAGGTTCGAAACTCGAGTTGAGCCCACCGAAGTAGGTCGTTCGGACGGTCACTGAGAACCACCGTCCTCAATCTCGGCGGGATCGAACACGCGCGCCCACGTGAACTGAACGTACTCCTCGCTGCGGCCCTCACCTGCCGAGCGCCACCCCTCGGTAACGACGCTAATGAGGTGGTCGACTTGCGTCGCCGGAACGACCTTCGCGGCGATCAACTCGCGATCGTGGGGTGCACAGACGGCGAACAGGTAGACACCCCCGCGCTCAAGCAGCGCCTCATGCTGCACTCGACGCAGTTGAAACCGACCGCGGCGCTGACGTTGCCCGTAGACGACGGAGACACTCTTAATCTCAACCGCTGTTCCAGACTCGAGGACGACGATCCCGACGAACGGGAACTCGGCGCTCGGCTCAAGGAGATCCTCGGCGATCGCATCGTAGTGCAGTGACTCTGTATCTGGGACGTACCGAAGCTTATCGACGTGCTCGAGGACAACAGACTCGGACCGATCGCCAGCCTGTCTCGAGGCGGCTAACTGAGACTGCTGCGGCTGGCTCATCGCGAACCACCGTCGGTTGCAACCTCGCCAGACCCATCCCGACAGACCGCTTGCACGTGGGACGGGAGATCATCGTAGCTCTCGTTGAACCGAGTCGGATCGTCGAGCGGATCGGCGATCGCGACGGTTTGGCCTGCGGCGCTGCCGTCGCTCAGTCGGGTATACGTATCACAGTCAGAGCAGCGGTGTGCGTGGTCGTTCTCGTCGCCGTAGCCGCGCCGGAACTCAGGCGTGACGTGCGCTCCGCACTTGAGGCAGCGCTGTGGATTCTGATTGGATCGAACCCAACGCTGCATCAACGGACCCCTCCGTTGAAAGAGAGTTTTCTCCGAGACGTTTCTCTCCGAAGGGTTAAGTTAAAATTAAGGTGAGAGTGGGGTCGGAGGGATTTGAACCCCCGATCTACTGATATCTCCGGTGCGCCTCGGAACTCCAGAGGGTCATCACACGAGCACTGATCAGGTGCCCGATCAGTATATCAGTCTGGAGTGTCGTCCCGGGCGCGTTGCCTCTGGAGTCAGCCGCCATGCCTGGCTTGGCCACGACCCCTCGAGTCTTCGTTGGTCGATCCACCCTAAAGTGGTTTCGATTCAGAATCGCCCTACAGCCACGGGGCCCGCCCCGCCGTATCCGTCCCGTCGTCGCCCGGATACGCGTCCGGCTCGTCCTCGCTGTCGGCGGCCATCGGCTCACTCGAGTCGCCGTGCTCCCCGCCATCGGCCAGCGCGCCCATTTGGGCGGCCGCGTCGTCCGGATCGGGACTCGAGTCGTCGTCGCCGCCGAGCGGGAGGTCGACGGCGAACAGACCGGCGACGAGCAGCGCGGCCAGCGGGGCCTGTCCGAAGGCCATCCCGAGCAGGGACAGCGGGAGCAGTCCGAGCGCGACCGCGCTGCCGAAGCGGAACCGGTCGATGTCCATATACTCCCGCAGGTACGGTCCGGTGAGCGCGATCGCGAGCGCGAAGGCAACCCCGACGGCGGCGGCCAGCGTCGCGTGGGCGACGAGGGCCGGATCGGTCATCAGGTCGAAGCTCGCCCCGGCGGGATTGAGGCTCGCGACCAGTCCCAGCCCGATGACGACGACGGGGTTCGGGAGGTAGTCGCCGATCGTCGCGCTGGCGGTCTTGGCCGCGATGGCGGCGATGACCAGCGCCGCGAACCGCTCGAAGATGACGATGTCGAGGACGCTCTCGATCGCCGGCGCGAGCGCGGCTTGGACCGCCGCGAGCAGTATCAGCGGGATCCCGACGAGTAAGACGACGGTCGCCTGCTCTCGGGGCGTGCCGTCCATCTCCGCCAGAATCACGGCGACGGTCGCGCTGCCGCCGAAGATCAGCAGGCCGACCTGGATCGCGCCCAGCGGCTTATCGAGCGCGCCGGCCAAGATCAACGCGGGGAAGACGCCGTCGACTAACGGCAGCATCATCACCAGCGCCAGCAGTCTGGCGTCACCCCCGACGATGCGCTCCATCTGGAGCGCGACCGGATGTTGTGACGTACTCATCGGTCAGGGCCGATGGCCGTGACCCGAGGCCTGTGGGCGATATGACGGGCGGTCCCGTACCAACCGGTCTGCACACCGGTCGATCGCATCGAATTTCGGGCCTCGCGCTGTGAGTTTTGGTGTAAAATTCCCGAACTGGGCAGCGACGGAGTCGAAACTCGTCCGGCCAGCGGTTCGGGCGACGGCTGCACTCACAGCGTACATACCCGAAGGGACGAGAGGACGGTCAATAAACGTTGTGTGAGACGCGATTTCACGACCCGTCACCGTTTCGCCAGTAGCGGGCAGATCTGTACTGGAATGCACAGATCCGGAAGCGATGTGTGCAGCCGTCGTGGCGTTTCCCTCGAGTATCGGCGATCGACCGCGCTCTCACAGACGGAAACGAAAGGAGACAGCGCGGGGCCGATACCGAAACTCGAGGCCGAACGAGACGGAGGCCGACGGCCGGCTACGGGGCCCAACTCGAGTCCAGTTCGTGCTGAACCCGGGGCCGCACCCGAATCGGACTACGGCTAACGGGGTGCCACCGAGACTATAGTCGCTCTTGGAAGTCACTGCACACCCGATCGCAGGATAGCGTTGCGATCGGTGTGTAAATCGTTGCAAGAGCGACTGGAGGCGAATCGGCCGTTGCCGGCCCCGCGAACCGTTCACAACCGCTCTCATCTCGCAACGTTTTTTGCCCGGGGGTCCGGACGGTTTACATGGCGAACGACGTTCCCGAGCACGAGCCCTATTCTTCGAAACTGCAGGTACCGGAAGCGCTAACGTTCGACGACGTCCTTCTCCGCCCGAAGGAGAGCCGCGTCGAACCCGACGATGCGGACCTCACGTCCCACGTCTCGAAAAACGTCGAGGTCTCGGTGCCGATCCTCTCGGCGGCGATGGACACCGTCACCGAGAGCGATATGGCGATCGCGATGGCCCGCCACGGCGGCCTCGGCGTGCTCCACCGCAACATGAACATCGACGAGATGGTCGAGGAGATCGGCCGCGTCAAAAGCGCCGACGAACTCATCATCCCCCTCGATTCGGTCGTCACCGCCGACCCGGAAATGTCCGTCCGCGAGGTCGACGAACGGATGGCCCGCCGCGGCGTCGGCGGCGCGCCCGTCGTCAACACCAACGGCGAGGTCCTCGGGATCATCTCGAGTACGGATATCCGGCCCCACCTCGAGGTCAACGAGGACGACCCGGTCACCGAGGCGATGACCGACGAGGTCATCACGGCCCACGAGGACATCGACGCCCGCGAGGCGTTCGAGCTGATGTACGAGCACAAGATCGAGCGCGTCCCGGTCGTCGACGACGAGAACCTGCTCGTCGGCCTCGTCACCATGCAGGGCATTCTCCAGCGCCGCGAGTACGGTGAGGCGGTCCGCGACGAGGACGGCCGGCTACGCTGTGGCGTCGCCGTCAGTCCCTTCGAGCAGGACCGCGCCGAAGCCGCCGACGAGGCCGGCGCTGACGTCCTCTTCATCGACACCGCGCACGCGCACAACCTGAACGTCATCGACGGCGCTCGCGAGATCAAGGAGTCCGTCGACGCCGACGTCGTCGTAGGTAACATCGGCACGCGAGAAGCCGCCGAGGACCTCGTCGAGTTCGCGGACGGGCTCAAAGTCGGCATCGGGCCGGGATCGATCTGTACCACGCGCATCGTCTCCGGCTCCGGCATGCCCCAGATCACGGCCGTCGCGCAGGTCGCCGACGTAGCCGCCGAACACGACGTGCCGGTGATCGCCGACGGCGGCATCCGGTACTCCGGCGACGCGATCAAGGCCGTCGCCGCCGGTGCGGACGCGGTCATGCTCGGCTCCTACTTCGCCGGCACCGACGAAGCGCCGGGCCGGGTCGTCACGATGAACGGCAAGAAGTACAAGCAGTACCGCGGCATGGGCTCGGTCGGCGCGATGAAATCCGGCGACAGCGACCGATACCTCAAGGACGAACCCGACGAGGAAGACGAGTACGTCCCCGAGGGCGTCGAAGCCGCGACGCCGTACAAGGGCACGCTGAAGTCCGAACTCCACCAGCTCGCGGGCGGCATGCAATCGGGCATGGGCTACGTCGGCGCGGAGACGATTCCCGGGTTCAAAGAGCGCAGCGAGTTCGTTCGCGTCTCCTCGGCCGGACAGGCAGAGAGCCACGCCCACGACGTCGTCATTACCGACGAAGCGCCGAACTACTCGCCGGACAGCGAGTAATCAGTTACGGGTCCATCGGCGGCGTTCGGAACGCCCCCTCGTCGATCTCGGGGTCGTACTCCTCGATTGCGGACCGGACGATGGTGAACACGGCGTGCTTGCTCCAGCGGGCCGTATTGATGTGGAGATCGTAGAACTCCCGATCGTCGATATCGATCTCGTAGTAGGACTCGTAGCGACCCGCCTCGCTGACCTCGCGGACCCGCATCTCGGCCTCGGTTTCGATGCGGTCGTCGATCCGCTCGAGGCGGACGTCTTCCGGCGCGTCGAGCCAGAGCCGCAGGTCCGCACGATCGCCGGCGATCCAGCCCGCCAACCGCGACTCGAGGATGAAGGGTTTGTTCGACATGCCCCACTTCTCGGCGATCTGCTGGAGCCGCTGATCTAACGCGCGGTCGATCTCGTCGGATTCGTCGGCCTTGGCGATGAGCTGGTTGAGGCTCATATCGCGATCCTCGGCGAGTTCGCGAAAGACCTCGCCGCCCGAGACGTAGGGACAGCCGATCGCGTCGGCGAGCTGTTCACACAGCGTCGTCGCCCCACAGCCGGGCGGGCCGGAGACGGTGATGAAAAGCGACGTGTCGATCTCGACGGTCGAACTGTCTTGGATAGCCATACGTCGACACTCTCGGCCCTGGGTGAACAATTTTCCCTTACTCGGTGAGCGCCGACACCGGTCGGGCCGGTACTACGTAGGGTGGCGAGACCGGCCGAGACCGGCACCCGACGCCGCGCATAGTCGCATTACGACGGGACGAACGTGTGTCCGCACTCGGTACAGGTCAGCCGGAAGTTCCCCTCGTCGGTGAGTTCGAGGCCGTGGCCGGTTTCTTCCTCGCAGTCTCGACAGTAGACCAGCGACTCGAGTTGCTCCCAGTCGTGTTTCGATTTGGGCGCGCCGAAGGCGAAGCCGACGACCCGCTCGTCGGTGTCGTTGTACCCGGTCTGGAAGTCGCCGGGTTCGAACCGGATCACCTCGCCGGACTCGACGGTGACTTCCCTCACCTCCTCGCTCGTGGTTTCACCGCTCGCGTCGTCCGCGTCGGGTTGTGACGTGCGCGTCTCGAATGTCGCGGTTCCCTCCTGGATATAGAAGACCTCCTCCTGATCGTAATGGGTGTGCATCCCGCCGGAAAACGACTCGTCGGGCTCGAGTTCGAAGTAGTTCATCGCGAAGTCAGAAAAGCCGAGGGCGTCCGAGATCGGCCGCCTGACGGAGTGGACGTTCATGGGGTTGACTTCGATATCGACGTCGTTGATTGCGACTTTCTCCATGCCACGCGGTATCACTCCACCGGCAAAAATCCCGTGGGAGCGGACCGCAGACGAATATGATCGGTGGGGCCGCCGCCCCGAAGAGTAACGCCTACGGTCGTCGGTCCCCGAGGGTCACACGTGAACCGTCGTACGGTACTTCGAACCGCCGGAGTGACCGCAGTCGCGGGACTCGCAGGCTGTGTCGAGAACTTACAAGAGCACTATCAGGGCAGCTTTCAAGGGCTGGTTCCCATCGAGGTCCACAGCGAGTCGGACCGCCACTACGACCTCACGCTCGAGGCCTACGAGACCGGGACGAACCGCCAGACCTACGACGAGAGCTACACGGTCACGGCAAACGAGTCGGCGTCGCTGCCCCATCTCGACGCGACCGAGCAACTCCTCCGCGTGACCAGATACGCACGGGAAGACGACGACGCGACGTTCGAGGAAGTCACGATCACCTCGAGTACGAAAGCCGTCACCGTTCGACTCACCGACGAGGAACTGATTTTAGACATCGATCGGGGAGAGGGAGCGGACGAAGCGAGTCCGGCCGGCGAGCCCGGAGCGGGCAATCCGGAGACGAACGAGTCCGAACCAATCGATGACGAGCCGAGCGACGGCGATCCGAACGAGACGACGGACGAGACAGCAAACGAACCGTCGAACGAGTCGGCGGAGTAGCGCATCGACAGCGTCAGCGTCCCGCCCCGCAACGTAGATTTTTGAGGCCGCGTTCGATTCCCTCGAAACCACCGGCGACGGCAGTTCCGTACGCTCACCCGATCGCCGCCACTCAGGGGTACGGATGGAACGCCCGCTCGAGGCGCGGTTCGAAGCCGAGGTCCGCCGGGACGGTCCGCGCCCGCTCGCCGAAGAACGGCTCGCCGGTAAACAGCGGCTGTGCGCCCGGGACTAACACGCGAACCGCCTCGAAGTCGATCGCCTCGATATCCCGAGTCGTCAACCGCGCTGCGTACGGCGTCAGTCCGGCGTCGGCGGTCCGCGAGCACAGCGCCTCGAGCCGATCGGTTCCCGTCGGAACGGGATCGGGGCCGACACTCGTCGCCGGAATCGTCTGTTCGGTGTCGACGAACGCTCGCGCTCGCTCCGGGAACGAGGCGTACGCGCCGATTTCGCCGCCCGCGTCGTCGGCCTCGTCCGGCCCGAGGTTCCGCAGTTCCATCCAGTTCTGCAGCGCCTCCTCGAGTGCCGAGGCCACGGCCGCTTCGGCGTCGAGCCCGGCCGCCGACCCGACCGCGAAGGCCGGCCACGCGTCGTCCTCGGCCGAAACCGGATCATCCGCAAGCACGTCGGGATCTCGGTGGACGGCCGCGGCGACCACGGGCACGTCGATGTCTTGGGTGACGAGCAGCGGCGTCACGGACAGCCCCTCGCTCCGGGCGCGGCGCTCGAGCGCGTCGAATTCGGGCGTCTCGACGGACAGTCCGAGCGGCTCGAACGTCGAGTACCACGCGAGCATCGTCGCGTCGCGCTCGATCACCTCCGTCAGCCCGGAGATCAGCGCGTCGACCGTCGAGGAACCGAGCCCCAGTCCGGTCGTGATCGGTGGAACCAACGGCTCGCCGGGTTGTGGGAACTGGACCGCCGCAGCGGGCAGGTGGACCGATTCGCCCGTCGCGATATCTTCGCCGGGAACCCAATAGTGGTCGTCGCCGGCGTCGTACGCGGGCGCGTCGTCCGGTCGGACGAGATCTGTCGGGGCGACCGCGCTCTCGAGGTCGGCCTCGCTCGCGCGGACGAAGTCGTCCTCGCGGTAGACGCCGGCGCAGTAGCGCTCGAGGCCCTCGCCGACGGCCTTCATCAGCGCGGCGTTCCAGTCGGTGGCGACGCCGGCGGCCTGTCTCGGCGCGCTCGCGTCGCTGTACGCGGTCGTGTCCGCGACCGTCGAGAGGTAGTAGGGTGCCGGGAACGACTCGATCTCGCCAATGCTGGCGATCGGGCCGACGCGGTCGTCGATCGCTCGCTCGGCAGCTTCGACGGCGGCGTCGAGGGCGAGCGACTCGTCGTCGCGCTCGAGCGTGCGGTCCCGGTCGCCCGCCGCACACGCACAGCCGGGGACCGGCAGGATCTCCCGCCGGGCGTGTGGCACCTCGCGCGTGTGTCCCATGATCGAGCCCTCGTCGCCCGAGAAGATGCGCACGCACTCTCGGCCGGCGACGGCACCGGCGAATCGGGCCGCGGCGCGATCGGCCTGCGGGCCGTCGGCTCGCTCCTCGAGATTCGACGCGACGTGGGCGCGCAGACAGTCGAAACAGCCCGTAGCAGGCGCGAAGCCGGAGACTGCCGCGTCGACGGTCGGGAGCGGCTGGCCGCCGACGCCCCCGATCTCGACGGCGACCCAAGGCGTGCCGCCGGTTCGGGCGGCCTCGTTCGCCCGCTCGAACGTCGGCGACCCGGCGACGTCGCTGACGACCGCGAAGCGAGCGTCGTCGAGATCCGCCGGACTGGCGTCGCGGACATCGACGTCGACATCATCAAGCGCGGTGACGACGGCCTCGCGGACGGGGTCGTCACCCACGACGTGGACTTGCATACTCCTCCCTGCTGGCGCGGGCGGCAAAAACGCCCCGCTCGAGCCTCGAGATTCTGGCCTCGAGCAGACCGATCAGGACGACCGACGGCGAGTCAGTCCTCGGTCGTCGCCGCCGAATCGACGTAGACGAGTTCGTCCGCCGACTCGAGCAGGCGCACGCCCCACGTGACGGTGACGGGGACGAGCGCGGTCGTAAAGATCGCGATGAAGACGAGGATCGAGAACATTTCCGCGCCGATGACCCCGGCCTCGTAGGCGACCTGTGCGATGATGATCTCGACGGTTCCGCGGCCGTTCATGCCGAAGCCGACGACGAGGCCCTCGCGGGAGGTCAGCGACGTCGGGAGTGAGAACAGCCACGAGCCGATGATCTTGCCGAGGAACGCGATGGCGACAAGTCCGGCGAGGACGGCAAAGGAGTCGAAGAACACGTCGAACGTGATCTGGAAGCCGACCGTGACGAAGAAGACGGGCGCGAACAGCCCCATCGCGAGGTCGTACATGACCGTGTGCATGTGCTCGTAGAGCCCCGGCTCGACGTCCGCCTGCCGGAGGAACATGCCCGCCATGAAGCCGCCGATGATCATGTGCAGGTCTGCAAGCGTCGCGAGTTGGGCGAACAGCAGGGAGACGAGCAGGGCGAAGGTGAAGGCGGTCGTGCGGTCGACGAACCCGTAGCGCTCGCGCTGGCGCTCGATGTACCGCCACGCGACCGGCAGGAACCGGTAGCCGATCAGCAGCGTTGCCGCGAAGAAGCCGATCGCCTGCAGGAGGATCACACCGATTTCGACTGGATCAAGCGTGCCCGCGGTCACGTAGCTGTCGACGCCGGCGAACGCGATGAGCACGCCCACGTCCGAGGCGAGCGCGCCGCCGAGTAACACGTTCGCGATCCGGGTATCCAGCAACTCGAGGTCGGCCAGAATCCGGGACTTCGTCGCCAGCGACGTGGCGGCCATGGCCAGTCCGAGGAACAGCGCCGCGCCGACGGAGACGCCGAGCCAGACGCCGGCCGCGTAGCCGAGTCCGAACGGGATGACGAAGGCCCCGAAGGCGATCAGCAGCGACTGGGGGCCGAGTTCGAACAGTTCCCTGAGATCGACCTCCATCCCGACGTAGACCATCAGGAGGAACACCCCGAGTTCCGACAGCACCGAGAGCAGTTCCGAGGGGCGTAAGAGCCCGAGCAACGCGGGCCCGAAGGCGATGCCGGCGAACAGTTCCCCCATCATCGTCGGGTAGCCAAAGCGCTCGGCGACCGCGCCGAACACCCACGCAACCGAGAGGACGAGCAGGAGACTCAGGATATCGATAGAGACGGTTTCGACCATCGATCACCACCACGCGTCGCGAATCAGGTAGTTGCGCCGCTGGAGGCGATCGTCAACCCGCGGACGGCGGCTCGGCTCTGACGCTCCCATGGTATTCGAGTTCGATCAAAGACGCGGTCTCACGGCACTTTACTGGGGTGGATACGGCAGGTGACTGAAACGACCGACGGTCTCAGTCGTCGGTGCTCGCGTCCGGTTCTCCGATCGCGGGAGCCGCCGGATCGTCGGTCACGTCGGCGCTGCGCCAGGTGCCCCGGCGGTACCAGGCGTAGGCGAGTCCCGCGCCGACGACGTTCGAGGCGGCGAAGGCGACCCAGATGCCGCGGTACTCCATCGACGTCTGCGAGAGGCCGTACGCGATCGGGAGCCGGACGACCGCGTAGGTCACGAGGACGATCGCGGCGGCGGTAAGCGTCTTCCCGGTGCCCCGGAAGCTACCGTTGTAGGCCCGCATAACGCCGATAAAGCCGAACGACGGCGCAACGTACCGGAGGAACGTGACGCCGACCTCGATGACTTCGGGGTCGTCAGTGAACGCAGCGGTAATCGGCTCCGCGGCGAGCCACGCCACGACGCCGAGCGCCCCGAGAACGACGAACATGGTTTTGGCCGCGAAGTCGGCGGCAGCTTCCGCGCGGTCGGGTTTGTCCGCGCCGACGTTCTGGCCGGTCATCGTCTCGACGCCGCGGGCGACCGCGATCGCCGGGAGGAATATCACCGAGAAGACCCGGGTGCCGATCCCGTAGGCCGCGACGACGTAGGTCGGGAACAGACCGACGATCACCAGCAGCAGGTTGATCGACAGCGCACGTCCCATCCCCTCGACCGACGCCGGGAAGCCGATCGAGACGAGCTTCTTGGCGAAAGAGAGGTCGGGCCGCATCTGTCGGAGCCGGATTTGAACGCCCCGCGTCCCGCGGAACATGATCGCCAGTCCGACGACGAGCGCGAGCGCGCGGGAGAAGACCGTTGCGATCGCCGCGCCCTCAATCCCGAGTTCGGGGAACGGCCCCCAGCCGAAGATCAGGAACGGGTCGAGGATCACGTTGAGGACCACCGAGCCGAACATCACGAGCATCGGCGTGATCGTGTCGCCGTAGCCCCGCATGAGCGCGATAAAGACGAAGAAGCCGAACATGAAGGCCATGCCCAGCGAGATGACCTGCATGTAGTCGGTCGCCAGCGGCAACACGTCCGGAGACGCCCCGAGCAGGCCCAGCAGCTCCTCGACGAAAGCGAAACCGATGAGGCCGAGGAGTACCGCCCCGATCAGCGACAGCGCCACCGTCTGGGACGCGGCGTACTCCGCCTCGCTCTCCTCGTCCGCACCGATGTGCTGGGCGACGAGGACGCTCCCGGCGACCGATAACCCCATCCCGACCGAGATGAGCAGGAAGACCATCGGGAAGGCGAAGCTGATCGCCGCGAGCGCTTCGGTGCTGTACTGGCCCAGCCAGAACGTGTCGATGAGGTTGTAGGCCGTCTGCAGCAGGTTCGTCACGATGATCGGCAGCGACAGATAGAACAGCGGCTTCGCGATCCCGCCCTCGGTCAGTTCGAACTCCTCGCGCCCCTTGAACAGCCCGGAGAGCCGAGAAAAGCGCCGCTTGATCCAGCCGACGAGGCGAGACAGCAGGCTCATTCCTCGACCCCCGTGTCGGCCTCGAGCGCCGCCCCGTTCCGTTCGGTCGACTCGAGACACAGGGTTTCATCGATGTAGTCGTGGACGTACGCCAGCGTCCGTTCCGGCGGTCGGTCCACCGCGGCCGCCCGGGTCTGGGCCCCGTGGAACAGCGTAACGAGGAAGTCGGCCACCTCGTCGGGGTCGATGTCGGCGCGGAACTCGCCCGACTCGAGGCCATCCGCGACGAGTTCGGCGATCCGATCGTGGAGTGCGCTATCGAACTCGCTCAGTTGGTCCTGATAGGCCTCGTTGTACGGCGCTTGGGCCTTGATCTCGAGGATGGCCGTGCGGAACTCCTCGGCGGAGTCGTCGTCCGACGGCGTCAGGAGTTCGTCGAGGAACTCGTGGAGTCGTTCGGCCGGCGTCTCGCCGGGAACCGTCTGGGTCCGCTCCTCGAATCGGTCCAGCAGATACTCCAGAAACGACTTGAGGAGGTCGCCCTTGCCCTCGAAGTGATAGTGCAGCGTGCCCTTGCTCTTGGTCGATTCCTCCGCGATGTCTTGCATGGTCAACTCCGCGTACCCGTGTTTGCAGAGCGCTCGATACGTCGCCTCCATAAGATCGTCTCTCGTCTCGTCCGTCATTCAGAAAGGTCCTATATGGCTTACTGACTGGCCAGTCAAAAGCGCTTCGCAACCGGACGGCCACGTTCGGTCGGCTCGATGCGCGATCGTCGCTCGAGAATAAGCGGGCGAGAGGCTGAGACCGCGAGTCAGTCCTGTTCGCGCAGTCGCTCGAGGACCTCTTCGGCGTTCTCGACGGCCTGTTCCTTTTTCGCCGGGTACGCCTCGACCTTCCCCCGGAAGGTGATGCCGGCACCGAGGCGAACGTCGCCCGCGAAGGCGGCCTGCTTGTCGAGTCGCAGGAACAGTTCCGTGTTCTCGGTGACCCGCTCGTCGAGTTCGTCGATCAACTCGTCGAAGGACTCGAGGTCGGCCAGCCGCGAGAGGACGTGGCGAACGTCGTCGGCGTTCTCGACGCGGGCCGAGAGGACGAGGATGCGGTCGCCGTAGTGGCCCTCGCTCTCGGCGCGCTCGATCTCGAACTCCTCGGGGAGGAAGGTCCGAAGCGCCTCCTCGACGCGCTTTTCGTCCTCGGTGGCGTAGCAAAACGTCCGTAAATCGACGTAGTGAAGCGGGATCTGTGGCATCTGCGATTCGAAGTGTGCTGTGGTCTGCGGGCGCAGTAGTGTCGGTCCGGTGCGGTGACGGTCGGCGAGCGGACGCGACGGAAAATCGGCCCGCGAGCGGCGGTTATTCCTCGTCGTCTTCGGCGTCGGCCTCGTCGGCCGCCTCGAGATCGTCCTCGGGGACGCCGGCCTCCTGGCCGTCCTCGAAGCTGATGGTGTAGGTGACGTCGCCGAACATCGACTCCATCGTCTGGGAGACGGTACCGGTTTCGCCGTCGAACTCGCTGTGCTCGTCGTGCAGGACGACGCGATCGTCTTCCTCGAAGCTCATAACCTGTGTTTCCCTGTCTGCGTGTAAAAAGGGACTGATTCGCGCCAAGGCGAGAGCGACTTCGATCGGGGCGGTTGGACCACCACAGCAGTCACCGCATTTCCTCGAGCGAGACGACGGTGTCCGACATGAGCCACGCGTCCTCGCTGGTCGGATCCTCGATACTGAGTGCGAAAAAGGAGTCGCGGCCGTCGTCGACGGTGATGTGATAGCCGCGACTCTGCAACGAACTGCTTCGGTCGGACGTGTTCGATCGGGCGGAACCCACGACTGTGCTCGGGAACCGGCGCTGATAACTCACTCGATTCGTGGCTCGTCGGGGGCCTCAGCCGCCGGAACGCCGAGATACCCGAAAACCGACCGACGGCGCAGACTCCGGTCGGCCACCCTCGCGGCGACGAGCGATGGCCCGCGGATCGCCGCCGATGGTCGCCCCCGTCTCGAGGGGCTCAGTTCAGGTCGGCCCGCTGGAAGCGACGGTAGCCGATCGCGACTGGAACGACGATCCAGACCGCCAGCACGACGGCGGCGAACCACTCCGACAGGTAGAACGGCAGGTCCCCGGCGACCCGGTCCGACACCGCGAGTGCGCCCTGCTGAAACGCCCCTTGGGGAACGTCCTCGACGATGGTCTCCCAGCCGACCAGCGCCGGCACGTAGCCGTCGACCAGCAGGCTCATGGCCTGCCTGTACGCCTCGAGCGGGTTGAGTCGGAGCGCGAAGAGGTACCAGCCCGGGGCCTCGAGCCCGACGAGGTCCCCCTCGAGCAGGTAGTGAAGCCCGGCGACCAGCGGGTGCCACAGCAGGGTAAAGAGGATGTAGCTGCCGATCGCACCGCCCATCGCCCGCGCCCGGGTGGCGGCCGTCGCCGAGACGCCGACGGCGATGGCGGTAAACGCGGCCCCGAGCAGGAGCGTCAGGGCGACGAACGCGAGCACCGTCCCAACCGGCAGCGAGCCGAAGAGGGCGAGCATCAACACAGCGGTGAAGGCGCAGGCGACGAGCGTCGCGGCGGCGATGACGCCGGTTCGGCTCGCGAGTTTCCCGAGTAGCACGTCGCGGCGGTTGTGGGAGAGCCCGAACAGGATTCGGAGACTGCCCGACTGGCGCTCCCCCGCGATCGCCATGTAGCCGACGACCAGGGCGATGATCGGGACGAACAGTTGGCCGCCGACGTTGGTGAAAAAGGAGATGACGTCCGTCGCGGCGGGGTCCTCGATCTGGGACGACGCGCCGAGGGTGACGATCCCCATCAGGACCAGAAAGACGCCGATGATCCCCCAGACCATCCGCGAGCGCACGACATCCTCAAAGTCCTTGCGCGCGATCGCGACCCACGTCATCGGTCCACCTCCTCGGGGCCCGCCCCGAATGGGCGGTCTCCGCTTCTCCCGCTGTCTTCCTCGCCCTCGAGCCGTGCGTCCGTCTCGTACTCGAGGCCCGCATCGGCATTCGAGCCGGTAAACGCCGCGAACAGGTCCTCGAGGGTCGCCTCCTCGATGTCGAAGTCGAGCACCGCCGCGTCGGACTCGACGAGCCGATGGACGACCGTCGCCTTGGCGCGCGGGTCCGTATACGTGACGTGCAGGCCGTCTTCGGCGCGGGTCACGTCGGTGACGCCGTCGATCGCCGTCAACTCGTCGACCGACGCGCCGGGTTCGCTCGCGATCTCGACGACGAGTCGCGAGCCCACGCCGGCCGTCTCCCGGAGTCCCTCGATAGAGTCGACGGTGACCAGTTCGCCGTCGTCCAAGATCCCGACCCGATCACAGACCGCCGCGACCTGCCCGAGGATGTGACTCGAGAAGAAGACGGTCGTCCCCCGCCTCGCTTCCCCGCGGACGATCTCCTGCATCGTCCGGATGCCGTGGGGATCGAGCCCGCCCGAGGGTTCGTCGAGGATCAGCAGATCGGGGTCGCCCGACAGCGCCATCGCCATCGCGAGGCGCTGGGACATCCCCTTCGAGTAGTCACCGACGGGTCGCCGCCCGGCGTCCCGATCGAGGCCGACCCGCTCGAGCAGGGTCTCAGGCTCTGTGTCCCCGTCCTGTGACTCGATCGCGAACTCGAGGTGGCGACGGCCCGACGAGCGGTTCCAGAGGTCGAACCCCTCCGGGAGCACCCCGACGCGATCGCGGACTGCGTCCGTCTCCGGCTGCGTATCGTAGCCGAGGACGGTCGCGTCTCCCTCGGTCGGTCGGACGAAGTCCAGCAGCAGGTCGATCGTGGTCGTTTTTCCGGCACCGTTCGGGCCGAGAAAGCCGAACACCTCCCCCTCCGCGACCTCGAGGTCGAGGTCCTCGAGGGCAACGACGGCCTCGTCGCCGGCACCGTACCGTTTCGTGAGTCCCCGCGTTCGAATCGCCGGCATGTGATTCCCTCGCACGAACAGGGGGAAATAGCATGGGGATTGTCATCTTGCCGGACGTACTCCTCGCCCGAGGCGTTGGCGGACGCGAACCTGAGAGTCAGGGGCAAGTCCTGAAAATAGCGGTCGTAACTGAATCGAACGTCGCGGGGTGAATCGAATCCCGTGACTTCTCCGGACGTAGTGCGGAGCGACGCGAAACGCGGGCCGATCAGGCCTCGAGTTCGATGTCGAGTTCCGCGAGCAGCGTCTCGGCCGCGTCGCTCGAGGAGCCGGGGCCGCGGGCGGTGATGAGGTCGCCGTCGACGGTGACGCTGGTGTCGGCGTCGAGTTCGGCGTCCCAGTTCCCGCCGGCGGCTTTCACCTCGTCCTCGGTCCAGTAGGGCAGTTTGCGGCCGTCGGGCATGCGGTCTTGCTCGTCGACGATGCCCTCCTCCCACTCGTTGGGGAAGCCGGTCACGTCGCGGCCGTTGACGATGAACGCCCCGTGGCTGTCCCGAGCGAAGCCGAGCATGCCGACGGCGTGGCAGACGACGAGTGCCTTCCCGTTGCCCTCGACAGCGTCCCGGAGGAGCTGTCGGGCGTGTTTGTCCTGGTTGATGTCCCACGCGGTCCCGTGTCCGCCGGGGAAGACGACGGCGTCGTACCCCTCGGCGTCGGCCTGTGCGACCGGGATCGGGTCGTTCAGCCGCTCGTCGTTTTCCGCGACCTGCCGGACGTGTTCGGCGGTCTCCTCGCCGACCTCGTCGGGATCGATCGACCGCTCGTCGATGACCGGCGGGCTACCCGACGGCGTCGCGACCGTGATCTCGACGCCAGCTTCCGAGAGCGTCTCGAGCGGCTCGACGCATTCCTCTCCCCAATACCCCTCTTCGCTGACGACGAATAGTGCGTCCGTCATACCCCACGCTACGTTCGGGACCCTAAAAACGACCAGCCCACCCCTCGGTTCTGCCGCAAGTCCTTCTCCTAACATATTAGCGTGCGAGACCATCACACGGACCTGAGGTGGCCTTTTTCGCCGTCGACCCCCTACACTCGAGAAGAGATACCATGGCAGACCGACCCCGCCCCTTCGACGGTATCGACGAACTGCTCGACCGACTGAACCGCCAGATCGAGACGGCGGCGAAGTCGTGGGAAACGCAGGTCGACCAGCGGAGCCAACTCGATCTCTCGATGAGCGGCGCGGAGACGAGTCTGGACCTCGCGGACGAGGGCGACGAGTTCGTCGTCACGATCGACGTCCCCGGCTACGAGAACGACGACCTCGAGTTGCGCCTCTCCGGGCAGACGCTGGCCGTGTCGGGCCAGCGAGAGCACAGTCAAGAGTTCGGGGGCGACGAGGAGAACTACATCCGACGCGAGCGGGAGACGAAATCGTTCAGTCGACAGCTTCGCCTCCCCGAACCGGTCGACGACGACGCAGTCAAAGCCAGCGTCAACAACGGCATCCTGACGATCCGGCTGCCGAAACGCGAGCCGGACGACGAGGCTCGCTCGATCGACATCGACTGAGGCGCGCGAGCGAGCCGAGCGACCGGCCGCATCAATCGTCGAGGTTCAACGAGTCGAAGAACCGGCGGGTGAGCCGTCCCCCGACGAACTCGAGGAGTTCGTCGGCGTCGTCGCCCTCGTCGGCGAACAGCCCGAGTTCGATCCGGCCGCCGGCCATGTCGTGGTGGCCGCCGACCGGGCCGAGATCGTCGAACCCCTCCTCTAACGTCTCGCCCATGTGGACCCGTGGGTCGATCGAGCGGCCGCTCAGGCGGATCACGTCGTCGACGATCCCGTAGACCAAAACCGTGTTGACGCCCTCGAGGTTGAGCAAGTAGTCCGCCGCCTGCGGGAGCGCGTCCGTCTCGGTCGTTTTCCCGGCGCTCGCGACGAGCGAGGAGCCCCGGCGTTCCCGGCTGGCGATCGCCCGCCCGATGGCGTCTAAGGTTCCCGGCGAAAACGCGCTGCCGTAGAGCTGTTCGAGGGTCTCGAGTTCCGCGTCGGGGTAGACCGACAGCGCGGCCTCGTACTCGCGCCGAGTCGGCTCGCGAACGAAGTCCAGTCGCTCCCGGTGGAGGGCAAAGAGCAGCGCCGAGGCGAGCCGCGTGGTCAGATCGACCTCGAGGTCCCGCAGGTACTCGACGAAGATGGTCGCCGTCGCGCCGTAGTCGGTGCGAACGTCCTCGAACGCGGCGGCGGCCGACTCGCCTGGGTGGTGGTCGACGACGATATCGGGAGTGACCTCCGGCGGAACCTCGGTGTTCGCGCCCGGACTGCTGTGATCGACGAAGCTCACGCTGTCGTAGTCCGCGAGTGTCACCTCCGAGATCGTCCGGAGACTGATGTCCAGCAGGTTGACGAACGCGCGGTTTTGCTGGTGGGAGATCTCGCCGCCGTAGGCTATCGTCACGTCCGCCACGTCGTGTTCGCGAGCGATCGCTTCGAGCGCGAGCGCGCTGGCGAGACAGTCCGGGTCCGGATTGTCGTGGCAGACGATCGCCAGCGAGTCGGTCGTCTCGAGGGCGGACACGAGCGCTGCCGCGCGGGACATACTCGAGGTACGTGAACGAGACGCTTGAATCCCGTGTCGCGTCTCAGTACGCCTGAATGCCACGCGTTCGTTCTCGAACGCGCTCCACCTTGCCCAGTCGACTCTCGCCGTGGCGCGTCTGTGATGATCGACCGTGAGCGAGTGTACACTTATTTCACAGCGCCCCTCCGAAAGACGAGTATGCGAGACGCGTACCTCGTCGGCGCGGGGCAGTCGGATTACGGGACCTTCCCCTCCGAAAGCTACCGATCCCTGTTCCGCACGGCGTTCGACGCAGCGACTGACAGCGTGCAGAATGGACTCGAGGCCGAGGACATCGACGAGGCCGTTATCGGCAACCTCGGGGTCGGGGGCCGCCAACTCGGCCTCTCCGGGCCAGCAGTGACCGAACACGTGGGCCTCGACGGCGTGCCGACGACGCGGGTCGAGAACGCCTGTGCGGCGAGCGGCTTCGCGGTCCGGCAGGCGGTCCAAGCCGTCAAGTCGGGGATGGCCGACGTCGTCCTCGCGGGCGGCTTCGAGATCATGTCCGACATGAGTTCGGACGCGACGAAGTACTGGCTCGGCGTCTCCGGGGAGACCGAGTGGGAGCGGCTCTCGGGCACCACCTTCTCCGGCGTCTACGCGCAGATGGCCAGCGTCCACATGGAGCAGTACGGCACCACGCGCGAACAGCTCTCGCGGGTCGCGGTGAAAAACCACGCGAACGGGGCCAAGAACCCCCACGCGCAGTTGGGCTTCGAGTGCTCGCTCGAGGACGCCCAGTCCGCGCCGGTCGTCGCGGACCCGCTGAACCTCTATCACTGCTGTCCGACCTCGGACGGCGCGGCCTGTGCGCTGATCGTCAGCGAGGACGTGGTCGACGACTACACGGACGACCCGATCCGCGTCGCTGGCGTCGGTGCCGGCAGCGACAACGTCGGCCTCTTCCAGCGGGATACCTACACCGGCGTGCCCGCGAGCCAGCGGGCCGGCGAGAAAGCCTATGAGATGGCCGGCGTCGAGCCCGACGACCTCGACTTCGCGGAGGTCCACGACTGCTTCGCAATCGCTGAACTGCTCGCCTACGAGGACCTCGGCTTCTGCGAGACGGGCGAGGCGGGCCAACTGATCGAGTCCGGCGAGACCGAACTCGGCGGCGAACTGCCGGTCAACACCTCCGGCGGCCTCAAGTCCAAGGGCCATCCCATCGGCGCGACCGGTGCCGGGCAGGTCGTCGAGGCCTACAAACAGCTCACCGAGAACGCGGGCGAGCGACAGGTCGAGAACCCGACCCGCGGGCTGACCCACAACGTCGGCGGCAGCGGTGGTGCCGCCGTCGTTCACGTGTTTGAGAAAGAACAGGAGGTGAGCGCCTGATGACCGCAATCACCGGCGTCGGCGCGTATGCGCCCCGGTTCCGCATCAGTTCCGAGGCCTTCGAGGAAGCGTGGGGCCAGTTCCACGCCGCCGGCGTCACCCAGAAGGCCGTCCCCTCGGCCGACGAGGACGCCCTCACGATGGGGTACGAGGCCGCGACGCGGGCGCTCGAGGCGGCCGAAACCGACCCCGGCGAAATCGACTGGCTCGGGTTCGCGTCCTCGCGACCGCCGGCGGCAGAAGAGGACCCGACCGCCCGGCTGGGCGCGATGCTCGCGCTCTCGGAGTCGGCGACCGGACAGGTGTTCACCGGGAGCACGCGCGCCGGCACCCGGGCGCTCTGGGCCGGCCTCGATGCGCTCGAGGCCGAGTCGACCACCGCGCTGGTCGTCGCGGCCGACGCGCCGAAGGGCGACCCCGACGACGGGATGGATCACGCGGCCGGAGCCGGCTCGGCGGCGTTCGTCGTAGAGCGCGAAGGCCCCGCCGAAATCACCGACCGCGCGGAGTATTCCGCGCCGTATCCGGGGACCCGATTCCGCAACACCGGCGAGGACGAGACGCGGGGACTGGGCGTCACCCAGTACGACCGGCAGGCGTTTTCCGAGACGATCGGCGGTGCCGTCTCCGGTCTCGAGGTTGACCCTGACCCCGAGGCGGCCGCGATTCAGGCACCCGACGGCAAACTGCCCTACCGCGCCGCCGGCGCGGCCGGCGTGAGCACCGACGACATTCAGGCGGCTGCGACAGTTCACGAATTGGGTGATCTCGGAGCCGCAAGCGTTCCCGTCTCGCTCGCGACAGCGCTCGCAGACGGCTACGAGTCGGTATTGGGGGTCTCCCACGGCAGCGGCGCGGGCGCGGACGCGTTCGTCGTTTCCACCGAGGGCGACGTGCCTGCAGAGACCGCACTCGAGGGGGCGGACACGCTCTCCTACGCGGAGTACCTGCGCCAGCGCGGCGTCGTGACCACCGGGCCGCCGTCGGGCGGCGGCGCGTACGTCAGCGTCCCCTCGTGGAAACGGTCGCTTCCCCAGCGCTACCGGCTCGAGGCCGGTCGCTGTTCGAAGTGTGGCGCGCTATCCTTCCCGCCGGAAGGAGCCTGTGACGACTGCGGGGCGCTCGCCGAGTACGAGCCCCTCGAACTCACCGGAGAGGGCACGATCGAAGCCGTGACGACCATCTCGCAGGGCGGCGCACCGCCGGAGTTCGCCGAACAGCAGGCCAAGGCCGGCGACTATGCGGCCGCGATCGTCGCGCTTGAAACGGATAGCGGCGACCAGACCGTCAGCGCTCCGGCGATGGGGGCCGACGCGGATCCCGACGCGTTCGCGGTCGGCGACCGCATCGAGACGACGATCCGCCGGATCTACACGCAGGAAGGCGTCACCCGCTACGGGTTCAAGATTCGACCCGCGAGCGACTAGCCGGCTCGAGTTCCGTCGTCGAATCCGTCGCCTCGACTGCCGACGGCGTCGGCATCGCCGTCGACGGATATAACCTGGCCCTACGGGGCGGGGTTTCTCCTTTCCTCCCACAAAGAACAGCGCATGGCGGAGCCATTACTCATCATCGGGTTGCTGGTGGCGGTGTTCGTCGGGTACAACATCGGCGGCTCCTCGACGGGGGTCGCCTTCGGACCGGCGGTCGGGAGTCGGATCGTCAGGAAAGTCACCGCCGCGGCGCTTTTCACCATCTTCGCGTTCGTCGGGGCGTGGACCGTCGGGCGAAACGTCATCGAAACGATGAGCAGCGGGATCGTCGACGCGGCGGTCTTCTCACCCGAAGCGAGCGTTGGCGTCCTCTTTTTCACCGGCCTCTCCCTCCTGGTGTCGAACGCCTACGGCGTCCCGGCGTCGACGTCGATGACCGCGGTCGGTGCCATCGTCGGACTCGGGCTGGCGACGGGAACGCTCGACGCCGCCCTGATGTTCACGATCCTCTCGGCGTGGATCGTCGCCCCGTTGACCGCCGCTTCGGTGGGGGCCATCATCGGCCGGTATTTGTACCCCTATCTCGACGCCAAGTTCTCGTTCGGTCGCCTGCGGGACCCGTTGATCGCCATCGATAGGCGGGGGCGGATTCCTCGGCCGAGGATCAATCAAAACGCAGCGTCCAGAGACATCGGTGGGGCGACGCTGGTGGTCATGATCGCGTGCTACATGGGGTTCAGTGCCGGGGCGTCGAACGCCGCGAACGCGGTCGCGCCGCTGGTCGGGAACGGGAGCATCGCCGCCGATCCGGCGATCCTCCTGGCGGTCGGCTCGATCAGCCTTGGCGGGTTCACGATCGCCCGACGGACGCTGGCGACGGTGGGCAACGACATCACCGACCTGCCGATCCTGGCAGCGCTCATCGTTTCGACGATCGGTGCGACGATCATTACCATCCTTTCTTGGCTCGGCATTCCGGCCAGCCTCGCGGTGAGTACGACATCCTGTATCATCGGTCTGGGCTGGGGGCGAGCGAGTCGCGCGCGGACGCTCGCGGAGATCGCGACGCCGACGCCGGCCGAGGAGTCGGCCCCGGAGTTGACGACGGGCGCACTCGCGGCCTCACCGACTGACGCCGACGCCGACACGCCGGCGAGCCCGACCGTCGGCGAACTCTCCGAAGGGGACGTCCCCGACCCGGACGAACAGGTTTCCGACGGCGGCGTCCCGCCGATCGGCGAGGAACGACCGGACGAACTGTCCGCCGAAAGCCTGTTCGACCCCGCGGCCACGGCCCGGATCGTCGTCCTCTGGGTACTCACCCCGGTGCTGTCGCTCACCGGTGCGTACGTCCTGTTTTCGTTCATAACGTAGCCCCGTCTCGCCTCCGTCCGTCGATTGCGTCACCGAAACCGAGCTCTCGAGCGCCTAGTCCCCCGTCAACGCCTCGCTCGCCGGTGCGAACTCGATCGTCTGGCCGAGCCCCCGTTCGCTGGCGCGCTCGTAGAGCAGGTACGCCGCGGCGACGGTCTCGATGCCCGTCCCGCCGCTGTCGAAGACCGTGATCTCGTCGTCGCTCGTCCGACCCGGCGCGTTCCCCGCGACGATCTCGCCGAGTTCCGCGTGGACGTGGTCCTCGGTGATCGCGCCCGCCTCGAGCGCCTGCATGAACGAGCCGGCGTCGACCGTCGCCCGTTCGCGGAGGTCTGGAACGTAGGTCGCCCGCTCGATGGTTTTCGCGTCCAGTTCGCGCTTGTCCGGCGAGTACTGGCCCATCGCGGTGACGTGAGTCCCGGGCTCGAGGTCGTCGCCGTCGAAGACGGGCTCGCTCGCCTTCGTCGCCGTGATCACGACGTCCGCGCCCGTCACGGCGGCGCTACTCGAGTCGACCGCGTGAACGTCGGCCTCGAGATCGGCGTCGAAGTCGGTTGCGAAGGCCTCGCGATTCGCGGGCGTCGGCGAGTAGACGCGGACCTCGTCGAACGCCCGGACGGTCGCGGTCGCGCGGAGTTGGCCTCGCGCTTGCGCGCCGCTGCCGATGATCGCGAGGGTGTCGGCGTCGTCACGGGCGAGTTCGTCGACGGCAACGGCTCCAGCAGCGCCGGTCTTGAACGGGTTCATGCTCGCGCCGTCAAGCAGGGCAAGCGGCGCGCCGCTCTCGGCGTCGAACAGCGGCGTCATAAACCACGCGTCGCCGGCACCGAAGCCGGCGCTGTACATGTAGCCGCCCATCGCGCCGGTTTCGGGGAGGACGGCGGCATAGCTCGTGAGCATGCCCTCGGGATCGGCGCGGAGGAACTTCGATCGCGGCTGAGCGGGCGCACCGTTGCCGCGCTGACGGTACCCCTCGCGGACGGCGTCGACGTACTCGGCCGGGGCCGCGAGGTCGGCGACGGTCGCACTGGTCAGAAACAGGGTCTCAGTCATACTCGGTACCACGGAACGGCAGCGGGAAAAACAATCGAAAGCGAAAGGGGAGAGGGGAGAATCGGAGAGACAGTGAGATTAGTCCGCGTTCATCGGCGGGCGTGCGGACCGGGGCTCGTCGGCGGAGTCGGCTGGCGTATTGACGAACATTGCGTGCCCGATAATTCCCATCGCGACCAGCGATCCGAGCGGCACCGCCGTCGTCAGAGACAGTCCGACGACCATCAGGGCCGCGGTGATACCGAGCAGTGCGACTGGGATGAGGCCGAGAACAATGTCGTAATATCCAGTCATAATGTATTCTATAGTATGGGAAATATCCATATAAGTGTTTCCCATAATCGGTTCATGGTAGACGGGTCTCTAACGAGTATCCATAGCGACACACACCCATAACTTATGAGTTGCATATCTGACTCTCGGATAATGATATATTACCGTTCGGTATGTTCAATTCTTTGAACTTATCACCGATACCGGCTAGAGAACGGAAGAAGAGGCGTTCTCTTCCCCATGGTGAAACTGACTCCATATATCGTATACGTCCGATTCCGTTCACGTCAGCGGCGTCGATCGCCGGCGCAAAGAATTACTCAGTTGCTGATCGGTACACGGAGTAGCCGAGTCGCCAGCCGAGCAAGACCAGCAGTCCGAAGCCGGTGATGACAAGGGGGAACGGCCACGTCGCACTGCCCTCGAACAACGGGGACGCCCGGAGCATGAGCCCGACGTTCGCCGCCGCGATCCACGCCACGGCCGTCAGCCGGAGCCCGTCGCGTCCCACGGGGCGGTCGCGGGTGTAAATGCCCGCGAGGAGCGCGACAGCGAGCCAGCCGATCACGAACGGTGCAATCGTCTCGAGCGAGGCGAGCGGTTCGGCGAGCGGGTTCCCGCCGTGTTCGATGCGGCCGAAGAGGACGAAGCCGGCGACGAGAAGGGTATCGACCGCCGCGGTGCCGACTCGTTCTCGACCGGTCGGACGATCGCGGGCCCCGGTTTGAACTGCCGTATCCATACGCGACCCTCGTGGCCGAGGTCCTATTGATTTCCCGATTCTGCCCACACGACGGGAACGAGTGCGGCGAACGAAAGTCACGAGACGAATTCGGTCGAGTTGCGACCAACCCCGTCTCGGTCGAGACGGTCACTGCGATCCCTGACAGGAGAGGAGGAACTCGGCGACGGGCGGCCGCCGAGTGCCGTCCATCGGACAGCGCGTCTCCGTGCGAGGGTCGCCTCGCACGACCGGTCGATGGGCGAACACGCACTTTGTTATCGACACCGTTCAGCAGCGATCGCTCTATCCCGGGCCGCTCTCGTTCGGTAAGCGGATCCTACACCGCCCGCTCGGACCGGCCTGCTCGAGACGCGAGTCCAGTCCCGGGGCGACGCGAGACGATGGCCGACCCGCAAGCTGACCGCGCGGGTGACTGTCAGCAGAAGAACTAATATGGGACGAACCCGAACCGCTCGCGTAATGGCTGTAGTCGGCGAACGTCGGGCCGGCTGTGACGGGTGCGGTCGAACGGTCGGGCTCGAGGAGTTGACGACGGTGACGATGCCGGACGGCGAGCAGGTCGTCTGCTGTCCGGAGTGTACGCCCCACGCCAGAGCGGCTGCCCAAAAGGGGAACTCGCTCGATCAGCGTCGGGGAACCTGTGACGGCTGTACCGAGCCCTGTCTCACGGCCGAGCTCGAGGACATCGTCCTCGACGACGGAACGGTTCTGTCGTGTTGTCCGTCCTGCGTGGCCGAAGCGCCCGGTCACGGCGGTTCGGACGGCGCTGACACGGATGCAACCGACACAGACACCGCTCGAGCCGACGGCTCGGCGACGACCGGGTCCGGCGAAACGGCCGGCAGCGAGACCGGCTCCGCGGAGACGGATGGCGACCGGAACCGCTGTAGTCAGTGTCGGGAACTGGTTGCCGTCGAGCGCTTTCGAGTCACCACGATTGACGAGCGAACCGAGCGGCTGTGTCCCGACTGCAAAGCCGACGCGGAGGAGAAGGGAATCATCACTGATGTCGCCATGCGAAAACAGCGGGCTCGCGAGGTGCTCGGCGTGGACGCGGACGCCGACGACGAGGCGATCCGCGAGGCCTTTCACGCACAGGTCAAACGCGCCCACCCGGACCGGGAAAGCGGCAGTCAATCGGCGTTCAAACTCGTCACCGAAGCCTACGAGCGGCTCCGAGCCGACGACTGAGTTTCCGCGCCGTCCTCGCGGCTGATGAAGCCGATCGTGGCCGGATTGAAGTAGTACGTCGACTCGCAGGACTCACAGGCCGCCGTCAGGAGTTTGCCGTGACTGTGGAGTTTCCAGAGTTTCGTCTGTCCCTGCTCGAGTTCGAGCGTGACCGGGTGCCCGCAGTCGGGGACCGTACACGGGAACCGAATATACCAGTTCGGGACCGACAGCGCCCCCAACGGGGCGAGGGCTCCCCGCAGCCGACAGAGCAGATTGAAGATCGTCACCGTGAGGTCGCCGCGATCGATCGTCACGCCCTCGACGTCATCGATGTAGCCGTGGGGACCGGTTCCCTCGTCGTGGAGCGGCAAGACCGGAATGCCTTTCGCCACCGCATAGCCGATCTCCTGTTCGATCCACCGGTTGCCGGCCGCGTCGTCGGTCACCACCGCGACGACGAGATCGCTGTTGGCGAGTCGCCCCTCGAGTCGTTTTCGCGACCGGCCGGACTCGATCTCCTCGAGTGCGATATGCACCCCGAAAGGGAAGTTCTTGACAGTCGAGAACAGGTCCTGAACGAGGGCGAGGTCGCCGGGCGCGTGAGAAACGTACACCTGTTCTCCGGTCATGGGATCGTCTACGATACACAGGCGTATGCGCCACCATTAATCTATCTCTCCGAGAGGGTGTAACGGCCTTATCGTTCGTCTCGGTAATTTTTAACGGTATCCAGTACGCGTTGGGAAAACTCGAGTTGGGAGAGATCCTTGCCGAGTCGGTCGAACCACTCGCGTTCGACGTACCACCAGCCGCGGACATCGCCGTCGGTCGTCAGCGACGTGACCTCGAGTCGTCCAGGCGTCCACTCCCGTTCGTCGCCGATCGTTAGGAGCGTCCGCAGGACGGCCCCGACCTCGTCGCTCGTGACCGCGGGCACCTCGGAGACGGCCTCGTACTCGAGTTCGATTCCGGCCCCGTCCTCGCCCGGCGGCTCGGTGTCGTCCAGCCACGCGAACGAGGTCAGGTAGAGCCCGTGGCTCATCAACCGGTTCTCGAGCGTGACAGCGACGGATCGCTCCCCCGTCGCGGTCGCGGCCGCCTCCCCGTTTTCGTTTTCGTTGTCAGACATGGCCACACCTTCGGCGGGGACGGAGAAAAGTCGGTCGGCGGTCAGCCGCGGTCGCCGCCGTGTGCTGTGGCCGACCGCGGACCGTCGCGGTGATTCAGAGCGGTTCGACGAGGTCCGCGAGGGCCGCGCTGGGATCGTCGGCCTTCGCGACGCCGCTGGCGAGCAAGACGCCTTCGGCACCGAGGTCTCCCGCGGCGACGACATCGTCGCCCGTGCTGATGCCTGCGCCACAGAGGACCGAGACCTCGGAATCGACGTTCGCCGCGGCCTCGACGGCGTCTTCGACGATGTCGGGGTCGGCCTGACTGACCGGCGTTCCGGTACCGATGAGTTCCGGCGGCTCGACGGCGACGGCATCCGGGCCCAGCGCCGCGGCCGCGCCGATCTGGGCCGGGTTGTTCGCACAGACGACCGTCTCGAGGTCCGCGCGCTCGGCCGCTCGGACCGCGCCGTCGATGTCGGCCAGCTTCAGCCGTCGCTCGGAGTGGTTGATCAGCGTGCCGACCGCGCCCGCATCGGCGACGGTCTCGGCGAGCGCGTGGCCGGTGTTGCTCCCGTGGTCGATCGCATCGACGTGCTGGGCCCACGTCTCCGCGCCCGTCTCGGCGACCTGCTCGAGATGGGCCGCCTGCGGCGCGACGGCAAGTCGGGCGTCAGTACGTTCGTTGACGTCACGGACGGCTTCCGCGACTTCGATCGGGTCACACGGATACGTCTTCAGATTAACCAGGACGAACATATCGGCAACCGCACCCGCACGGAAGAAATAGCTTGCGAGTCACCGACGCGATCGCGGCGACGACGGTCGGTCAGTCCTTTCGCTTGACGACATCGCCCAGCGTGTAACTCCCCGTCGAGGAGCCGCCGGACCACTCCGTGTCGTCCGCGGAGCCGCCCTGTGCGCTCAGCGAAATCTCGAGGAAGTCCTCGAGTTCGGACTGAACCTTGTCGCTTGGCAGCGTATCGCCGCGTTCGATCTTGCGGATCAGGCTCGCCTTCTCGTTGAGTTCGTTCGCGAGATCGGACTGGCTCAGTCCCTTGTTCTCGCGGGCGTTGCGCACGCGGTCGTCGTAATCGGTCGCGAGCTCGTCCATGTCGTCGAACATGTCCGAGCGGCGCTGGCTCGAGCCGCCCGAACTCGAGGAACTCGCGCTCGAGCCGGACGACTGGCCGCCCCCGCTCGAGGAGGACGAACTCGACCCGGTCGAGTACTTCGTCGACGAGCTCGAACTCGAGGTGTCTTTGACTTCAGTGCCGAAGTCCGTGCAGTCCGAACACACATCTAGCTTCGCGCCCTCGACTTTGATGGTTTTCGGGGACGACGTCTCGGCCCCACACATCTCGCACTGAACCATGACAGACCCTATATCCCGGTAAGGGATAAAGCATGCGGCGCGGTTGCAGTCGGGCAGAACGTCCGGAGCGCGGGGTCAAAACAGGGATTACTCGAGGGCGGCCCACGAGTAATAGAACCGCTGGAGCGCGGTCAGGTGGCCGACGACCGCGAGGAAGACGAGCAGCCAGCCGACGAGAGAGAATCCGGCCAGCGTCGTCCCCGCCAGCGGGTACGCGAGGAAGCCGGCGACGCCGATGATCGCCAGCCGGTCCGCACGACCGACGAGGCCGCCGTAGACCCGGTCGAGCCCGACGGCTTGGGCCTGCGTGCCCAGATACGAGGTCATCACGACGCCGGTCACGGCGGCGAAGCCGAGCAGGTAGTTCTCGAGTCCCGCCGCTAACCCGGCGATGACGACGATGTCCGCGTACCGATCGAGGACGTGATCGAGCAGGTCGCCGCCGGACGAGGCGACCTCCTGTTCGCGCGCGAGCGCGCCGTCGACGATGTCCAGCCAGCCGTTCAGGAACACGAGCGCGGCCGCCACGGCGTACCAGACCGGGTCCTCGAGCCCGCCCAGCGCGAACGCGACCGCCGCCAGAATCGCCATTCCGAACGCGACCACGCTCACGCCGTTGGGCGTCATCCCGACGCGATCGAAGCCCTTGACGAAGGGATCGAGGAACCGCGAGACGTACGGCCGGAACTTATCCAGCGTCATGTGAGATACCCCACGAAGTCGACCTCGCCGGCGCTCGGCTCGCGCTCGCCCGCCGCGACCGCTTCGAGTGCGTCCGCGACGGCGGCCGGATCGCGCTCGGTCGTGTCGATCTCGTAGACCGACTCGAGGCCGTGTTCCTCGACGGCCTCCGAGAGGATCACGTCGAGCGCTTCGCTCTCGGCGTTTTCTCGCGCTTTCGCTTCGGTTTCGCCGCGCTCGAGCAGCCGCTCCTCGAGCGTCGCGGGCTCACACCGCAACACGGCGACCCGATCGACCTCGATGTGATGGGAGAGGTGCGATTCGATCACGACGTCGTCGCGGCCCGCAACGCGCTCACCTAACGCGTCGAGGTCGGCGATTTTGCTCTCCCGGTCGGCATCGACCTCGGTGTAGAGTTCTTCCTCCTCGAGGAGTCGATTGAGGTGGATCACCTCGAGGTCGGGGGTCGGCTCGTCTCCGTCGCCGGTGGCGTCGGCCAGTTGGGACTCGAGCAGGTCCGTCGCGGTCGTCTTTCCGGTGCCGGGCGTGCCGGTGACCGCGAGTCTCATGAGTCGACGACCTCCGCGTCCGGATCGTCGGCCTCGTCCGACGGCCCCGTCTCGAGGTCGAGGGCCGCGAGCACGTCGTTGACCGTCTCGACGGCGCGCTCGGTCTCGTCCTCGGTGCCGCAGGTGATGCGGATACAGCCGGGAAGGCCGAAACTCGAGCAGTCGCGGACGATGACGCCCCGCTGTTGCATCTCCTCGGCGACGGCTGAGGCATCGCCGACATCGACGAGGGCGAAGTTGCCCTCGCTCTCCCAGACGTGGGCGTCGATGTGTTCGCGCATGTACGCGCGCGAGTCGCGGGCGGTCTCGACGGTGCGCTCGACGTGTTCGTCGTCGTCGACGGCGGCGATGCCGGCCCGGCAGGCGAGTTCGCTCGCCGCGAAGGGCGTGTTCACGCGGGCGTAGGCGTCGGCCCACTCCCCGGGGACGACCGCGTAGCCGAGTCGGACCCCGGCCAGCCCGTAGGCTTTCGAGAACGTTCGTAGGACCGCGACATCGTCGCGGGCCTCGAAGCCGTCCCGGCCCTCGAGCAGGGCAACGGCGCTGTCCCGGTCCGCGAACTCGCCGTAGGCCTCGTCGACGACGACCAGCGTCTCGTCGTCGGTCGCGTCGGCGAGTTTCGCGACTTCCTCGAGCGGAATCGTCGAGCCGGTCGGGTTGTGCGGGCTGGTGAGAAAGATCGCCCGATCGCCGTCGTAGTGCTCGAGGACCGTCTCGGCGTCCTGTGTGAAGTCGTCGGCCTTCGAGAGGTCGTACTCCCGAACGTCGCCGTGGTGGTACCGGGAACTCATCCCGTAGTAGGCGAAGCCGGGCGCGGGAACGAGGATGCTGTCGCCGGGCTCGAGGACCGCCCGGTGGAGGTAGTCGATCGCCCCGTCGCCGCCGTTTGCCAGCCAGACTTGCTCGTCGGCGACGTTCCAGCGGTCGGCGACGGCGCTCGTGAGGTCGGCGTGGGCGGCTTTGGGGTAGGAACTCACGCTCGAGGCCGTCTCGCGGATGGCCACGGCGGCGGCCGGCGAGGGGCCGTGCGGGTTCTCGTTCGAGGCGAGTTTGACGAATTCGGAGGGATCCCGGTCGAGTTCGCGGGCGACCTCCTCGATGCCTCGACCCGCCTCGTATGCGACGTGATCGGACAGGTCGCGCGGTTGCATACGGGAATCCTGTTTCCCGTGGCTCTTAAGGGTGCTTACATATGGTCAGTCGCGCCGCGCGGCCCGTCACGGCCCGCCGCGGCCACGCTATGGACGGCCAGTAACAGCCGGAGCGGGACGCAGGTCGATTCCGCGGTCGCTCGTGTAACCCCCTCTCCCCTCGAGCGCTGATCAGCGATCCTTGCTCCCCCAGCCGAACGCCGTCCAGCCGCCGTCGGCGGTGAGCACTTCGCCCGTGACGAAGTTGTCCCCCGACGCGAGAAACTCGACGCAGTTCGCGATCTCCTCCGGCGTCCCGAACCGATCGAGCGGCGTCCGATCCCGGATATCCGCCTCGTCGAAGTCCGTCTCGTCTTGGGCTTGTTCGACCATCTCCGTCATGATGTACCCCGGCGCGAGCGCGTTCACGTGGATGTCGTGTTCCGCCCACTCGACTGCGAGACACCGGGTGAGGTTGTTGACCCCTCCCTTTGAGGTGTTGTACGGCGTGCGATCCTGCTGCCCCATGCTCCCCATCATGCTCGAGATGTTGACGATCTCGCCGCCGTCTCCCTGTTCGATCATTCGGGACCCAGCCGCCTGCGCACAGAAGAAAGAGCCGGTCAGGTTCACGTCGATGACCTGCTGCCAGTCCTCGGCTGCCATCTCCTCCGCGGGACCGCGGATGTTGATCCCCGCGTTGTTTACCAGCACGTCGACCCGACCGAACCGCTCGACGGTCGCATCGATCAAGCGTTCGACCGACGACTTCTCGCTCACGTCGACTTCGACGGGGTGAGCAGTGCCGTCCGCGTCGTCGAATTCGTCGACGACCTGTTCACAGTCCTCGAGCGATCGCGAACAGATGACGACGTTGTCGCCGAGTGCCACGAATCGCTCCGCGATACGTTTTCCGAGCCCTCTCGTCGAGCCCGTGACGATTACCGTTCGCGTCTCATCAGTACTAGCCATAGCGTACTCGACGCCTGTCCAAACGCGCTTAATTATGTTGATGCTGAACCGACGAAGGCCGTTTTCGTTCGGTGACCGCTCGCCGGTCAGTCACCGCTCACCGCCGACCGCTCGAGCGGCCATCGCCGTCATCACTGGCCCTGCAGGCGCTCGAGGCGCTCGATCGAGTCCGCGTTGGCCGGCTCTTTGTCCGGTCGCACGGCCTGAAACCGCGGGAACCGAAGCGCGTAGCCCGACGAGTAGGTCGGCGAGGACTGGATCTCCTCGTAGCCGACCTCGAAGACGACCGCGGGCTCGAGGTCGACTTCCTGTCCCTCCTCGGCTTCGATGTGTGGCTCGAGCAGGTCGGTCAGTTCCTCGAGTTTCTCGTCGGTGATCCCGGTCGCGACCTTGCCGACCGTCTCCAAGTCCTCTCCCGCGCGCACGGAGAGTTCGAACGTCCCGAGGAAGGTCGCGCGTCGCCCTTCGCCCCACTCCGCACCGGTCACGACGCAGTCGAGCGTCTCCACGTCCGGTTTGCGCTTGCGCCAGTGTTTGCCCCGCCGGCCCGGCGAGTACGTCGACTCGGGGTTCTTGAGCATGATCCCCTCGTGGCCGGCCTCGAGCGCGTCGGCGTCGATCGACTCGATTTCGTCCGGATCGTCGGTGCGCCAGAGCAGGGAGAGGCCCTCGATGTCTTCGTCGTCGATGGCGGCCGCGTCGGAACCGGTCTCATCGACAGCATCAACCAGCACCGACCGGAGCCGGTCGTGGCGCGTCGTCAACGGTTCTTCGAGCAGGTCCTCCCCGCCGGCGTGCAGACAGTCGAAAAAGACTGGCCGCACCGAGACGTCCTCGCGGGCCTTCGCGACGTCGTGCTTGCGCCGGAATCGCTTGAGCACCTCCTGAAACGGGAGCGGCGAGCCGTCCTCGTCGATCGCGACGACCTCACCGTCGAGGATCACCGGGGATTCGAGGCGCTCGTCGGCGAACTCGACCACTTCGGGGAGCGCATCGGTGACGTCCTCCATGTTCCGCGAGAAGACGCGGGTCTCGCCGTCGCCGGGATCGTAGTGCAACTGGACGCGAGCCCCGTCGTACTTCCACTCGACGCCGGCGGTCTCCCACTCCTCGAGCGCGTCGGTCACCGTCCCCGCCTGCGCGAGCATCGCTTGGACGGGGCGGCCGACATCGAGTTCCATCGCGTCCAGTCCGTCGACTCCCTCGTCGCGGGCGATCCGGGCGACCCGTCCGTAGTCGTTCGAGACCTGGAGCGCACGCTCGACTCGCTCCTTGGGCACGTCGAAAGCCGCCGCGATGGCGTCCCGAACGGTCCCCTCGCCGACGCCGATTCGCATCTCCGAGAGGACGAGTCGAGCGAGATAGCGCGCCTCCTCGCTCGAGCAGCGATTGAACAGACCGAAGAGCAGGTCGACCTTGCGGTCGTGGCTGCCCGACCCTTCGGCGGCGGCGAGGTCCGCGAGCGTCTCCGCGACCTCGCGGACGGTGAGGTCGCCGCCGGTCCCGTTTCCGCCAGTACCGCCGCCAGCACCGCTGTCGTCGGTCCCCCCGCCAGTGAACGCACCGAGGCCCTGCTGGCCACCGAAGTCGTACCTCGCGGCCACGTCACCGATCTCCCCGACCTCGGCGAGGCGCTCTTCGACGTCGTTGCTGCTCACGTTCGTCCCCGCGGCGCGGGCGATCGCCTCGTAACACGCGCTCGGCCCGATATCGAGCGTCGTCGAGTCCCACGCCGGAAACACTCGACCCTGCGCGAACCGTGCGACGATCTCGATCTCGTCGCCGGCATCGGCGAGCAGCTCTCGAACGTGAGCCACGATCTCGAGGTCGGCGGGTTCGGCATCGATCGTCCCGGCGCGGTCGGCGAACGTGGCGAATTTCATCGGCAGTGTGTATCGCCGCGGGGAGTAAAACGGTTCTGAGACCGATCGGTGATGGATGCGCCGACGAACGTGGCGAGAGCCGATGGTATCGGTCGTCCAATGCTGTTTGGGAAAAGACCTATCCGAAAAAGATAACGAGTGCCACACCATGGAGCAGTTAGACGAAACCGATCAGGAAATCCTCTCTCTGTTACAGACGAACGTATACGAGATCACAAACGAGGAGATCGGGCAGCAGGTCGGTGTTTCGTCGACGACGGTAAGCGACCGGATCTCCAAACTCGAGGAGCGCGGCGTTATCGAGAGCTATGAGACGGTCCTCGACTACGAGGCGGCGGGGATTCATCATCACTTCCTCCTCTTTTGTACGGTCCCACTCGCGGACCGGGAACAGATGGCGGCGGAAACGCTCGAGAAACACGGCGTCATCACCGTTCGAGAGATCCTGGCCGGTAAGGAGAACCTCCACGTCGAAATTATCGGCGAGTCGACGAGCGAAATCGCAGCGATCATCGAGTCCCTCGAGAGTAGCGGCATCGACGTGAACCGATCGGAGGTGCTCAAACAGGAGTACAGCCGCCCATTCAACGGATTCGGGCCGGAACGGAGTACACCGTGAGCACCGCCCCGTCGAGTTACCCGTCAGGAAGCCGGAAAATAAGTTTTTGACCTGGGTTGTGGAACCGTACTATTACCAGACTATTTGGGCCGTGAATAAATACCCCTTCGTATGGAACGCCTGACCAATTCACCCCCGAGTATGACTGTCCTCCGGAAAGTCAGCGCGGAGAAAGGCGTCGACAGCACCGACCTCGCGCCGCTGTATCACTCGGTCGAACCGGACGCGCTCGACTCGCTCTTCGAACACGGATTCGACGGCGAACTCACGTTCAGGTACGAAGGGTACCACGTCACCGTCTCCGGCACCGGCGACGTCGACGTGACGAGCGAGAAACGACGCTAGCGGGTTTGGTCCGAGTCGAGCGCCACCGCATCAGCGTCAATTTCGCTCGATCGCGACGGCGTTCGCTCGAGTCCGAGGGACGTGCTTTCAAGACAATCGCGCGCACACTCGGAGGTATGCCAGAGGAGGAACTCGCCGCACGGGTCGCGGACGTACTGGCGGTCGACGCCGACGATTTCCGCGAGCGGGCCGAGGCGGACGCCGAGGTCATCAAAGACGCCGTCGAGGAAGGTGTCTTCGACAACCCGCAGGCGATTGTCGGCCTCGAGTACGAGTTTTACGCGGTCAAAGCCGACGACTGTACCCTGCGGCGGGTCCCGCGCCGACTGCTCGAGTTGATCGGGTTCGAGAAGGAACTCGGACTGCACAACGCGGAGATGACGACCAGTCCGCAGCCGCTGAACGCGCCGGGGTTGGCGGCCCAAGAGTCGGAGGTCAAAGCGCGCCTGCAGACGGCCCTCGACGTGACCCAGTCCGAGCGGATGCGACTGGTCAGCGACGCGCTCTGGACGATTCCGCCGGAAGGCGAGGACGCGGAAACCTACCTCACCGACAGCGTCGAGCGGACGACGACGGACGACGACGGCACCGAACGCGCGATCCGCGTCGCGACGAACATGAGCGGCTCCGCTCGCTACCACGCGATGGCGAACACCGATCAGGCCGAGTCCGCGGGGATGCGTATCGAGGCCCCCCACGTCTCCGTCCAAGCCGATACCGTCATGCCCGAGAGCCTGATCACGTCGATCCAGCCCCACTATCAGGTGGCCCACGCTCCCGACCTCCCCGAGTACTTCAACTACGCGCTGCGGATCGCCGGCCCCCTCCTCGCGCTCGGGGTCAACTCCCCGTTTTTCCCCGCCGACCTCTACGACGACGACGCGACCGCCGAGGACGTCCTCCGGGACGGCTGGATGGAACACCGTATCAGCGTCTTCGAAACCGTGCTCAACGACCCGACCACGGGCGAAGGCAAGGTCCGCTTCCCCCGCGACTTAGAGGCCGTCGACGAGGCGATCGATCGGATCGCCGCGGACGACACCATCGTCCCGATGCCGGTCGACGGCGGCGAGCGCTTCGACGACCAGTTCCCCCACTTCAGCCGGAAACACGGCACCTACTGGCGGTGGGTCCGCCCCGTCTTCGGCGGCCCCACCCGCTCTGCTGCCAACGCCCGCATCGAGTTCCGGCCGATCCCCGCCCAGCCAACGGTCCGCGATTCGATTTCGTTCCTCGCCGCCTTCGCCGGCCTGATGGAGAGCCTGACCCGCCTCGAGCACCCGGTGGTCGAACTCGACTGGGAACTCGCACGGGAGAACTTCTACGCCGCGATGGTCGACGGGCTCGCGGCCGACCTTACCTGGATCACCAACGACGGCAAGGAGACGACCGACAGCCTCGCTCTCTACGAGGATCTGCTGGCCCACGCCGAGGACGGGCTGACCAACCGCGGGTTAAGCGAGGAAGACGCCGCGAAGTACCTCTACCCGCTCCGCCGGCGCGTCCGCCAGCGAGTGACGCCGGCCCGCTGGAAGCGCGAGCAGGTCGAGGCGGCGCTCGAGGACGGGGCGACACTCCCCGACGGGATCGAGGAGATGCAACAGCGGTACGTCGCTCGGCAGTCAGAGACGCTGCTCGAGGGGAGTTTCGCGGACTGGATCGGCGACTAGCGGGCGTCGCGATCGCCGCGGCCTCCGAACCACGCGAGGCGGCCGAAAGCGATTAAGTAGCCACGCTCGAGAGGTGTAGGTATGGTTACCTTCCTCTCCGGGGGCACTGGAACGCCGAAGCTGTTAGACGGCGCTGCCGCCGCGTTCTCGCCGGAGGAGACCACGGTCGTCGCCAACACGGGCGACGACATCGAGCTCGGCGGGCTCTTCGTCTCGCCGGACGTCGATACGCTGCTGTTTCAGGGCGGTGGGATCCTCGACCGCGAGACGTGGTGGGGCATCGACGGTGACACGCACCGAACCAACTCGGCGCTTTCGGACATCGCGTCGGCCGCGGGGCTCCCCGACGGGCCACAGTATCTCCCCGAGGAGAAACAGACCGCGAGCCGCGATCTCGCGAACTGGCGACGCTTCTCCGGCGTCGCCGAGTTCATGACGATCGGCGACCGCGACCGGGCGGTCCACATCACGCGGACGAGCCTCCTCGACGAGGGCCACACGCTGAGCGAGGCGACCGAGCGGCTCGCGAGCGCCTTCGGGCTCACCATCGATCTCCTCCCGATGAGCGACGACGCCGTCGCGAGTCTGATCCACACCGACGAGGGGCTCATGCACTTCCAGGAGTACTGGGTCGCTCACCGCGGCGAGCCGGCGGTCGACACCGTCGAGTTCCGCGGCTCCTCGCAGGCCGAGCCCGCGCCGGGCGTCCTCGAGGCACTCGAGGACGACGTCATTATCGGTCCCTCGAACCCGGTCACCAGCATCGGGCCGATGCTGGCGCTGCCGGGCGTGGCCGACGCGCTCGCGCAGACGACCGTCGTCGCCGTCTCGCCGTTCCTCGGTGACGACGCGTTCTCCGGGCCAGCCGCCGATCTGATGGCGGCTGTCAACGCGGAGCCGAATACGGCGGGGTTGGCTGCCGCCTACCCGTTCGCGGACGCGTTCGTGATCGACGAGAACGACAACACCGAGTTCGACCGCCCGACCGTCAAGACGGATATCACGATCGACTCCAGAGAGGACGCCAAGCGGCTGATTCGCGCGATCAACCACGCGATCGAGAACCTGCCCTGAAATGGCCTCGACCGTGTCGTTCGCGCCGCCGCTCGCGCTCGCGAGCTTGAGCGGTGAGGCCGACGCCGACTGGGCGCAAGCCGGCGCGGAGTACGCCGGTGCCGCGTTCCTCGGCGGCATCGCACTCGATGCGGAGTCGAGAGCGGCCGCGCGGGAACTCGTCGAGCGCGAGCGCACCGAATTCCTCCCCGAAGAGCCCCTCGCCTTCATCGACCGCGAACTCGAGGCACTCGCGGAGACGCCGATCCAGCCGGCGTTCAACGTCCGGAGCGCGACCCCCGAACCGATCGCCGAAGCCGCCCGCGTTTGCCGGGACCGGGACGCCTACCTCGAGATCAATGCCCACTGCCGGCAAGCGGAGCTCTGTGCCGTCGGCTGCGGCGAGACGCTCCTGCGCGACGGCGAGCGCCTCACCGGCTACGTCGACCGCGCGGCCGAGACCGGCGCGACCGTCGGCGTGAAAGTTCGCGCGGAGGTTCCCCGGGTCGACCTCCCGGAACTGGCCCGCGGGCTCGAGGCCGCGGGAGCCGCGTTCGTCCACGTCGACGCGATGGACACCGAATCGGTGATCGCCGACGTGGCCGACGCGACAGACCTGTTCGTCATCGCTAACAACGGCGTCCGGGACGAGGAAACCGTCCGCGAGTACGTCGCGTACGGAGCCGACGCCGTCAGTGTCGGCCGGCCCAGCGACAATCCGGTCGTCCTCGAGCGCGTTCGCGACGCAGTCGAACGGCAACTGGGGCTCGAGGCGAGCCGCTAGCCACTGGCCGTGGCGGTGCTGACACGATGGGTTCGACCGGGTCCCAAAAACAGCTGGTGTACTCGAGCGGCGTCTCGCCCCGACCCCCGACGAAACTACAGCGGCGCGCCGACCAGGACGAGTTTCGCGCGCTCGTCGCCGCGGTTGTGGATCTGGCGCGTTTCCTCGGAATCCAGCCGAATGACGTCGTCCGTCTCGAGTTCGACCGTCTCGTCGGCGTCCGCGAGGGCGACTTCGACCGGGCCCTCGACGACGTAGTAGACTTCCTCCTGTCCGGAGTCGGCCTCGTCGTGTTCCATGCCCTTGCCGTCGGGCTCGAGTTCGAGGACCGAAATGCCGAGTTCCGCGGTATCGAGATCCTCCTTGAGGAACCACATTCCGCCCCACTCCTCGTCGATGACTGACTCCGGATCGGTCTTCGCGGCCGTATCGTAGCCCATACGCGAGCAGTCGGCCGTTCGACACTTAAACGGAGGGGACGCGACCGCGCTTGCTGCTTGCCGTTCGCTGCTCATCGCGGCACCCGTCTCCAGGCTCAATCCCTATCCCTAAGCCCTCCCGGCAGCAACTGCCCGTATGCGATCACCGGCAGGGAACGCGGAACTGGCGTTGCTGCTCGAGGTTTCGGGCACCCCCAAACCGGGGAACGTCGACCGCCACCGCGATCTCGCGGACCTGCGGTTCGAGCACTTCCTCGCCGGCGCGGTGGGGGCCCGCGACGGACTCGCGTTGGCGGCCGACGGCGCGGCGGTCGGACCGGCCTTCGAGCGGGCCGTCGAGGGGATGGCCACACAGGAGGGCGGGAACACGCAGTTCGGAGCGCTCCTATTGCTCGTCCCACTCGTCCGCGCCGCCCGCGAGGAACTCTCACAGCCCGTCGCCGAGGCCGTCGTCCAAGAGACGACCGTCGGCGACGCGGCGTCGTTCTACCGCGCGTTCGACCACGTCGACGTGGGGGTCGACGACCCGCCCGAGGACATGGCGACCCTCGACGTCCGCCGCGGCGCGGACGCGATCCCGGCACTCGAGGAGCGCGGGCTGACGCTGTTCGATATCATGGAGCGAAGCGTTCCCGGCGACGGCGTCGCTCGCGAGTGGGTCCGCGGCTTCGACCGCTCGTTCGCGGCCGCTGAAAGACTCGCCGCGGCCGACGGGCCGATCTCGGATCGAACCGCAGCGGTCTTTCTCTCCTTGCTCGCCGAGCGACCGGACACGCTCGTGGCGACGCGCCACGACGAGGCCACCGCCCGCGAGGTGACCGATCGGGCCGCGGAACTCGTCGCGGACGACGCCCTCGAGACGGACCCCGAGGCCGTCGAGCCCTTCGCCGCAGATCTCGTCGACCGCGGGGTCAACCCGGGCACGACGGCGGATATCACCGCCGCTGGGTTGTTCATCGGGCTCGAGCACGGGGCGATCGAGCTATGAGCGACGATCGAGACGCGGGAGCAGATACAGCAGCATGGCCCGTCGAACTGTCCGGCGTCACGGAGTCCGTCGTGACGACGCTGGGGCCGAACGGGCTGTGGAACGCCGCCGCGCTCGGGCTGCACACCGGCAATCCCGTCACCGCGCGGACGTGGGGAAATACTCGGACCCGCCGGAACTTCCGTCGGCAGGGCGAGGGCTACGTCCAGTTCGTCGACGATCCGGTCGCCTTCGCCGACGCCGCCCTCTCGATCGTCGAACGGGAGGAACCGATTCTCGAGTCCGCGAACGCATGGGCGCGCGTCGCGGTCGAGCGAGTCGACGCCGGGACCAGCGGAGGGACCGAGTGGGAGGCGTGGGCGCTTCGACCCCTCGAGTCGGCCGTCGAACGCGAGACAGTCCCGACGATCGACCGCGGGTTCGGGGCGGTCGTCGAGGCGACCGTCGCCGCGTCGCGACTCGGCGTCGCCGAGTACGATGAGGACGACCTTCGGGATCGCCTCGCGCACTGCGCCTCGGTCGTCGACCGCGCCGGCGGCCCCCGCGAGCGCGAGGCGCTCGAGCGCGTGCGAGAGCACTCCTCGTGGTGAGTGACGTCAGGTCGGATCGTTTCCGGCTTCGCCGGTCACGCCCGATATGGGTCCTGTTTCCGAGCGGTTCTCGTCGATCGGCTCGTCGTTCTCGGCCTTCTCGACCACGTCGGCGAACCGATCCGACCGCTCCGAGATCCAGTCTTGGGTCTCCGCGTCGGGGGCATCACCACGCTGTTCAATAAGGAAAGTCGTGATCACGACCGTCTTCACCCACGGCTTGACGATGCCCGTGTGGACGATGGCGATCAGCCCGGCGACCACCAGCCACGAGACGGCCTCGAGCGCGGTCGGGAGGACATCGAGCACGACCGCAAACGGCGCGAGCAGGGTCAAGAGGACGAACGACAGGATGTACATTCCGCCGACCACGAGCAGCGTCGAGCCGAGCACTGCCTTCCAGTGTTTCCCGTAGAGGACGATGCCATCGCGGGCCGACTGCCACCGGTTCTCGCTCTCGGCGACGAACATGTACGCGATGATCGCCTCGTCGAGATATCGAACCGCCAGTACGACCGACCGTTGGAGGACCTCGAGCAGCGTCTGTAACTGCTGGGGAATCGGCAGCGGAATTAATTCCTGAAATCGCGCCACGGCGCGGTTGAACTGTTTGAGTACCGCGTCGATGGCGTCGTTGATCACGAACAGCCCGGACGCGGAGACGAAGTACTCTTGGACCTGATTCATCCCGTAGCTGATCTGGTCGTCCGGCGCTTCGCCCTCCTCGACGACGTGTGCGATGACGGCGACGTGGCCGGTTTTGACCATGTACAGGGCGTACCGCTGGACGAGTCGCCAGACAGCCCCGAAGGTGACGAGGCCGAACAGCATCACGCCGGCGACGATGAGCAAACTGGCTCCGCCCCCGCCCGCGGCGAACCTGAACCCGAGCCATCCGATGAGCCCCAGATAGAGCACGCCGACCAATGCGAACGCGACTCCGATACCAAACTGCAGGAGAACGTACGGCAGCGTCTTCCGGTAGACATCCGTCGCCTCCCTGAAATGGAGTACCATCACGGCGGTTTGCCCGCCCGTTCGTATTTAAAATATAGGCGAACGGAGACACGGGGGAGAGCGAACGAGACCGCTCGAGTCCGGCGGCCGACACCGCAGTCCGGTCGCAAGCGTTCGGTCCAATCGCTGCCATCGGCGGGCGATCGGAACCGGGACCAACGGCGACGGGGTTCGGAGGCGAAGAGAAAGGGATTAAGAGCCTCTGGACGGAACCATCTCACATGGCAATCAAACCGGCCTACGTCAAGAAGACCGGGACCCTCCTCCTGGAGCGGTATCCGGAGGCGTTCACGACCGATTTCGAGCAGAACAAAGAGAGCGTCACGAAACTCACGAACGTCGAGTCCAAGGGCGTCCGCAACCGCATCGCGGGCTACGTGACTCGAAAGAAAGGCGCTGAAGTTCCCGCGTAAGTCGGTCTTTTCACCTCGAGTACTCGCCGCGAGCGCGCTCGAGCGACTGCGCCCGGGTTGGGTCAGGTCCCCGTTGCAGTTATAGATCGGATTTCGATCTCAGTTCCAGTCCCGAGTGGCGGCCCTCGCGTCGCGCTGGCCGGTGTAATCACTGAGTGTCTGAATGCTACCATCACGAAGATCGATCGCGCAGAGAACGGTCCTGTACCTGCGTTACTCGTCGAGTCCGGGCCGCATGTAGACCGCGGCGACGACCGCAACGACGGCGATTCCGACGCCGAACAGGAGGCCGATCATGCCCGTCAGGATGTTCAGTTGCGTGCCGAGGACCGGAAGCATGCCGTCGTTGTAGCCCGTCCATCCGAAGAAGAGCCCGGCCAGCGCCGCGATCGCTGCGAGGGCCGCCGCGCCCATGCTAAATCGCGTCTCGAGCAGTCCCCGATCACTGGTACTCGTGGTCGAACTCGTCATCGGGACCACCGCCGTCCGGAAGCCGCGAGTCGATCCTGTCGGTAGTGCATCGCTCGATAGCTGGCACTCCCGTTTCTTAATAGCTTCTATCCGCGCATAACGCGGTGCTACGGGCGACCTGTTCGGTCACCTACATGGTGTCGACCGGGATTGGCAACTCCGACGATTGACACTCGCTACCGTAAACCCAAACGGTTTTGCGGACACGACTCGGAGTGGCGGAAAATGGCAGTACGAGTAGGCGTACTCGGTGCGACCGGCGCAGTCGGACAGCGACTGATTCAACTCCTCGAACCCCATCCGGAGTTCGAAATCGCGGCGCTGACCGCGAGCGAGTCCAGTGCGGGCAAGACGTATCGACAGGCCGCCAAATGGCGCGTCGACAGCCCCATCCCGCAGGAGATCGCCGAGATGACCGTCACGGCGACCGATCCCGACGAAGTCCCCAACGACGTCGACCTGATCTTCTCCTCGCTGCCCTCGAGCGTCGGCGCAGCGGTCGAACCCGGCTTCTGTGAGGCCGGCTACGTCGTCTCGTCGAACTCCTCAAACGGCCGCATGGACGACGACATCCCCCTCGTGATCCCGGAGGTCAACGCCGAACACCTCGACTTACTCGAGGTCCAGCGTGATCGGCGCGGCTGGGACGGCGCGATGGTCAAGAACCCCAACTGCTCGACGATCACCTTCGTCCCGACGCTCGCGGCCCTGACCGATTTCGGCCTCGAGAAGGTCCACGTCTCGACCCTGCAGGCCGTCTCCGGCGCGGGCTACGACGGCGTCAGTTCGATGGAGATCATCGACAACGCCATCCCCTACATCGGTGGGGAAGCGGACAAACTCGAGACCGAGTCCCGTAAACTGCTCGGCGACTTCGACGGTGCCGAGCTATCGCACAACAGTATGGACGTCGCGGCCTCGTGTAACCGCATCCCGACGATCGACGGCCACCTCGAGAACGTCTGGGTCGAGACCGAAGAGGAACTCACCGCTGACGCGGCCGCCGAGGCCATGCGGGAGTACCCGTCGCTCGATCTGCGCTCCTCGCCCGACCCGCTCATTCACGTCTTCGAGGAGCCAGACCGACCCCAGCCCCGCATGGACCGCACGCTCGGCGGCGGCATGGCCATCGCCGCGGGCGGCCTGCAGGAATCACCCTTCGGCCTGCAGTACAACTGTCTGGCCCACAACACGATCCGCGGTGCTGCCGGCGCGAGCGTGCTCAACGGCGAACTGCTGCTCGAGAACGGCTACATCTAGAGACGAGGAGGACCGGCTCTCAGTTTTTGCCCGACGGTGGATCGCGTTTCATTTGCAAGGCGTAGATAACTCTGTTTACCGACGCTATCGACCATAATCGTCAGACCAAGAGACGCGGGGTCCGTATTCGTATCACTCGGAACCCGCAGACGAGATGACGCGACGAACGCAGGCAGTACACGAGACAGCGATCTATGGCCCTTATCGTCGAATTCGAGATCCAGACGCCGATCCTCCGACGGACCGTCGAGTCCGTCTCGCGGATTGAGATCGAAGAGATCTATCAATCCGAGACGGGGCAAACCAAGTTCATTTCGTGGGTCTACGGCGAGGATCTCGAGGCCGTCCCCGCGGCGCTGGCCGCCGACGACACCGTCGGCGAGTTCACCCTCCTTGAGGAGCCGGAGGACCGTCGCCTCTACAGCGTCACGCTGTCGGCACGGGGCGAGGACCACCTGACCTATCCGACCGCGGCGGAGTACGATATCGGCTACCTCGAGATCACCGTCACGGGCGCGACCCGGATTCGCGCTCGCGTGCCGACGCGGGAGGCGCTGTTTGCGTACCGCGACGTCTGCCGCGAGAAGGAAATCTCGTTTCGGATCAAGCGGATCTTCGATGAATCGGTCGCCACCGGTGATCGATACGGGCTCACCGAGCGCCAACGAGAGGCGCTGCTAATCGCCCTCGAGGAGGGCTACTTCGACGTACCGCGGGAGACGACGCTCTCGGCGATCGCCGCGAAACTCGAGATTTCCGATCAGGCGCTGTCCGCGCGCCTTCGACGAGGGCAGGCCAATCTGCTCCGGAACACGGTGAGAGAACGCGCCCCCACTTCATAGGTTGACCATCCAATCGTGGTCGCTTCCCGCATCGGGCCGGTACGGATGGTATGGAAACTGAGCCATCAGCCGCCGAGCCGCGACCGCAGGACGGAGCCAACGCGTATCAGGCCGAACCCGGCGAACCCCTCAGCGAGGCGGTCATCGCCGCCATCGCCGCGGAATCGTCGTTCGACGCCATCGAACTCGCCGACGAGTTCGGCCCGCTGTACGACTCGATCGACCCGACCGCGTTGGACTCGCTGTTTCACACGACCGGAGAGACCGCCCGATCTATCGGCTCCGTTACGTTCGAGTACGCCCGCTACCGGGTCACGGTCGACCAGACGGGCTGTGTCGCGCTCGTCGATCTGCGATAAGGACAGTTTCGTCCGCAAGCCGTCGATTAGGACTCGTCTCGGGGCAGTGCGACTACGGGAACCGACGCCTCTTTTACCAACCGCCGGGCCACGTCGCCGGTGAGTAGTTCCACGAACCGGTTCCCCTCCCGGGGCTCGAAGACCACGGCATCGACGTCGCGCTCGGTCGCCGCCTCGAAGATCGTCTCGACGACATCAGTGCCGAAGAGGATCGCCGTCTCGACCGTTCCCGCCGTCCCCTCGAGCGACCCACGAGCGCGCTCGAAGATCTCCGTGGCGTACTCCTCGCGCTGTTCGACCGAGGCCTTGTCGGGCGCGCCGCCCGCCTTTTCGATCACGTTGACAACGAGCACCGTACTCGAGGGGGAGAGATACGGCGCGAGCGCCGCGGCGGTCCGCTCGCCGTCGTCCGGATCGGCCACGGGGACGAGCACCGTCCCGTCGAACGTTAGCGGCATCGAACCCCTCCCGTACCGGTCGTCCCGGCGCGTGCACTCCGTCCCGCTCGAGCGACCCCGTCGGCTGCATATCGGTCCATACCCGTGGTTCGTCGCAGGGGGTGAAAAAAGTGAGTCGGACGGCTCCGGCGGCGATCGACGGTGGCAGTGCCAGCGGCCGACGGCTATCGTAGCCACTGAAACGATTTACACACCGATCGCGACGCTGTCGTGCGATCGGGTGTGCAATGACTTTCAGTGGCTACGATAATCCGGTCAGGGCAGCACCTGATTCTCGAGGTCGGTATCCGTCTCGGACTCGTCGACCCGGCGACGGTTTTCGGCGACGATATCGGCCAGTCGGTCGTAGTACCGCGGCGTGTGACCCGCGTTGTGGGGCGTGATCTGGACGTTCTCGAAGGTCCACAGCGGATGCTCCTCTGGCAGCGGTTCGGGGTCGGTCACGTCCAGTGACGCGCCGCGGATCCAGTTCGAGCGCAGCGCCTCGACCAGCGCGTCGGTCTCGACGACCGGCCCGCGGGCGATGTTGACCAGCACCGACTCGGGGTCCATCGTCACGAAGGCCTCGCGGTCGATCAGTCCGCGGGTCGTCTCCGTGAGCGGACACGCGAGGACGAGGTAGTCCGTCCGCGCGAGCGCGTCGTCGAACGCGTCGCCCTCGAAGCCGACGACCTCGTCCGTCGGCCCGCCCTTCTCGGGGGAGTACCGCACGCCGATCGTGTCGACGCCGAAGGGCTCGAGCCGGTCGCAGACGGACTGGCCGATCGCACCGAGTCCGACGACAGTGACCGTCGACCCCTGTAACTCGTGGGCCTTGTAATGTCGCCACTCGCGGCGACGCTGGCGGCGCGCGCCGACGTGGAACCGCCGGGTGAAACTGAGGATCGCACCGAGTACGTGCTCGCCGATGTTCGGCCCGTGGACGCCCGAGGCGTTCGTCACCGCGACGCCCCGCTCCTCGAGTTCTGCGAGGGGCAGGTGGCCGGTCCCCGCGTACGCACACGCGAAGACCTCGAGGGTCTCGGCGGCCGCGAGGAGGTCGTCCTCGAGCGTCATCCCCGTGACGAAGCGGGCGTCCCGAATCGCCTCGCTCTCTTCGGCCGGGGTTCGCGCGAGTTCCACGGTGTGGTCGGGCAGTCGCTCGCGGATCGCGTCGGCGTACTGTTCGATCGGGGTGCCGTGGGTTCCCTTCCGGAGGACGAGTACGTCCGGCGTGTCGGCGTCGCTCATGTTCGGTGACTCGTCCAGTGCGATGAAAAACGTTCGTCTCGCGGCACCCGGTCGCTCGCATACCCGTGCGCCGTGACTCATCGTCGGGTCGCTGCGGGATGCCGTGCGTCACCGTATGGCCCTCGGCTGATTGCGGCAAAGAATGAAGGGCACGCTGAAAGTCCACCTCGTAGATTTTATAACGACACACTGAGTCCAAACGGCGTATGGAACGCGTAGACGTCGCGATCGTCGGCGGGGGTCCCGCTGGTGCATCCGCGGCCGAACGGGCCGCCGCCCACGGCGCAGAGACGGTCCTCTTCGAGCAGGGGGTCCCTCGCGAGGACCGCGAGGGACCGGGGCCGGACTCGACCGACGCCGCCGGGATGCTGGACTACTGGATCGACATCATGGGGTTCGATTACCGGGAAATTCCCGACGACGTCATCCACCGCGAACTCGAGGCGACGGAATTCGTCGGCCCGAACAGTCGCGTCGAGTTGCGCTCGACCGGCATGGAGGCTAGCTACCCGAAGTTCGGCTACACCTTCCACCGCACGCGGATGGATGACTGGCTTCACGAACGCGCCACCGACGCGGGCGCGGACCTGCGCGTCGGCGTCGGGGTCAAAGACCTCGAGACCGACCTGCGAGCCACGAGTTCGAAGGGGCCGACCCACACACTGACGCTCTCGACCGGCGAGGAACTCGAGGCCCAGTACGTCGTCCTCGCGGATGGTCCCCAGCGCCGGATCACCCTCGACGCGCTCGACCAGTTTACCGCACCCGGCCGGAGCGCCTCCGACTACCTCTCGCCGCCGGAGGCAAACCACATCGCCTACCAAGAGTATCGGGAGTTCCCCGAGGAACTGTTCGCGGAGTTCGAGGACACCCTCAAGTTCTGGTGGGGGTACATGCCCGGCGAGACCGCCTATCCGTGGGTCTTCCCGAACGACGGCACGGTCGCCCGCGTCGGGCTGACGATGCCGATCGGAATGACCCTCGCAGATGTCGACGACCCAAGTTCGTACAAGCTCCTGCGGCCCGACGACGAGCGACTCCCCTCGGGCGCGGAGTACATCAGCCGGCTGTTAGAACAGGAATACGGCGACGAGTACGACATCGAGGAGGACATCCCACGCGTCGAGGACCGCGGGAAGTCCAAGGGGACCGAAACCTACCCGATCTCCTCGACCCGACCGATCGAGTCCCCCGTCGGCGCGAACATCGCCGTCGCCGGCGGCGCGATGGGCACCACCTCTGCCTTCCACGAGGGCGGCTACCACGTCGCTGTCCGCACCGGCAAGATCGCCGGCCGACTCGCCGCGACCGACTCGCTCGAGCACTACAACGAGATCTGGAAGGACGCGATCGGCGACGAGGTCCTGCGGAACGTCGCCTTCGGCGACATCGTCGCCGAGTACGGACCCGACGACTGGGACTGGGCGTTTGACACCATCAACAACATGCAGGGCAACGGAACCGACGACGCCCTCGTCAGCAAGAAGTACACCGCCGGGATCGACGCCGCGAAGATCCTCGCGACGTACAAGCACAAGAAGTTCACCTACCGCGACGGCCGCTACGTCCAACTCTCCGAGGACGACTACTTCTACTGAGCCGTCACCGTGGGATGTAACGGCGGCCTAACTGCCCGTACGCGGTGATCCTTTTTCGGGGTCGGCGTGGAAGCGGCGGTATGGGCTCCGGTCGACGCACCGATCCCCCCGGCGAGCGCGGCCCTCGAGCCGACGGCTCGGGTCACGGCGTTCCCGAGGGACAGGCATCCGAGGAGTACGGCGACCACC
>NZ_AOID01000054.1 GCF_000337195.1 Natrinema versiforme JCM 10478
CCATCTTCGGGACCGAAACCGGTCTCGCCCCGCCGCTGCTCGGCGTCGCCCTCGCCGTCGTCGGCACGATCGTCCTGCTGGCCGGCGTCGCGGGCTGGGTCGAGCAGGCGTTTCTGGCACCGGCACGCGACGCACAGAGGAATCCAAGTTCGCGCGCGTCGTACGTCTCGACGACGCTGCTCTTTCTCGGCACCGATGTCTCGACGTTCGGCGCGCTGTTCGTCTACTACTTCTTCGTCCGCATCGGGACGTGGCCGCCCGCGGAACTCCCGCCACTGTTGGGCTCGCTCGTGGTCGTCAACACCGCGCTCTTGGTCGCCAGCAGCGTCACCTTCCACTACGCCCACCAGGCACTCGAGGACGACAACCGACGCCGGTTTCTCGGACTCCTCGGGACGACGCTCGCGCTCGGCCTCGTCTTCCTCGCCGGGCAGGCCTACGAGTACTACGAGTTCGTCGTCGCGGAGGGCTTCAGCCTCTCGAGCGGCGTCTTCGGGACCGCCTTCTACGGGCTGACCGGCCTCCACGGGCTCCACGTCGCGCTCGGCGTCGGCGGGATCGCGGTGCTCTGCTGGCGAGCGTTGCGGGGGCATTACGGCCCGAAGCGGGACACGTCGGTTGCGACCGTCTCGCTGTACTGGCACTTCGTCGACGCCGTCTGGCTCTTCCTCGTCGTCGTCCTCTACGTCGGCGCGTCGCTGTGAGAAGGAGTTGTGCGGCTACTCGCACTCACCGCTCCGAGCGGGCTCACGGAATTTCGTCGTGATCGAGATCGGTCGCGAGAACCTGTAATTCGGGCGACTCGCAGTCACAGAAGTTCGATTGGCCGAGCGGCTGGAGACTACCGTCCGGCCAGACCTGAACGATACCGAACTCCCCGCAGTGTTCACACGTCGCCGCCGCTCGTTGTTTGTCGTCGTTGCCCACTAGTGTCACCTCGGGGACCGATTCGTACCATAGCCAGCGGGGAAAAACCCCGGTGCTGAGCCGGGACGCGGGCCGCAGCCACCCCGATGAGACTCACCGCTCGAGTCCGGCGCGTTACTCGAGGCCGACGGTAACGAACTGTCGATCGTCGGTCCCGGGCGATCCCTGCACGCTCCCGAACTCGAACGACCGGTCCGACTCGAGGGTCGCGTCGGGATCGGTAAAGAGGAAGGCACGATACGACGGCGCGTGGTCGTAGGCGACCACGTTGGTCTGATAGGCGTCGTCGAATCGCGCCGGTTGCCACTCGAGGTCCGATTCGACGACCGTCACCCGGCTGCCCGGGGCGAACTGATAGGGACGCATCAACCCCTGTTCGACCGGCTCGCTGTCGGTCGGTTCCGAGCCCGCGGTAGCCGTCGCCCCGCTGGCACCGAACAGCGTTCCGGTCGAGACCGCACCGTACGTGACGAAGGCGCGTCGGGACGCCGTCCATGTATCCTCACTCATGCGCTGCTCCCCGACGAGCGGTGCCGTTATAATAGTTTGCCATGATGACACAACGACCGATTAAGGATCTTGCGAATGTCGATATCGGACTTATTAGCGCGTCTTCCGCCGTTTCCGAATGATTACTATCGAACTATTACCAGTCGGTAGAATGTTCTCTATTGTCCGCAACAGTGGTTTATCTTACTGGGTGTAGGCAGGGACCAGTGGATGTTCTTTCAAGAACCGGAACTGCAGTACGAGGTTACCGTCGAGGAACCGGACCCCCACTTCGCGAAACTCCTCCAGCAAGCCATCGGCGGCCAGGAAGGCGAAATGCGCGTCGCCATGCAGTACATGTTCCAGGCGTGGGCCCTGCCCGAGGAGTACAAGGAGTATCGAAATCTGTTGATGGAGACCGCCGCCGAGGAACTCGGCCACATCGAAATGCTCGCGTCGGCCGTCACGAAGAATCTCAGGGGCTCGCCCAAACAGATGAGCGAGGACGCCCAAGAGACGGCGGCCACCGCGGCGGCGATGACGGGCCAGAACCCGCGGCAGTTCCTCTCGGCCGGCCAGTCGGCGATGCCGGTCGACAGCAACGGCGCGCCGTTTACCGGCAACTACATCGTCGCATCGGGGAACCTCGCCGGCGACCTCTACGCGAACGTGATGGCGGAGTCGACCGGTCGCACCCTCGCGACGCGGCTCTGGGAGTACACCGACGATCCCGGCATGAAGGACATGCTCTCGTACCTGATCGCCCGGGACACCATGCACCAGAACCAGTGGCTCGCGGCCCTCGAGACGCTCGACGACCCGGTGCCGGTCCCCGCGAGCTTCCCGCAGGAACAGGAGAATCAGGACTTCAACTACACGTTCATGTCGACTCGACGCGAGCAACAGCCGGATCCCGGCCGCCCGTGGACGGAGGGCGAAGCGCCGGACGGCAAGGGCCAGTTCTCCTACGCCGCCGAACAGCCGGGTGACGGCGAAGTGATCGCGCCCGAACCGGACCCGATGACGAACGACGTGCCGAACCGGACCGCCCAGTCGGGCGAGACGGACGAGTCGGCCGACTCGGACGCCGCGAACGAGTCGACGAGTACGGACGAATAGAGCGACCGATATCGCCGCGTCTCGTCGCCATCACCGCTGCCTTCTGCCGTTTTCCGTGGTTCGTTCGTTCAGCGAGGGGTTACTCCATCTAATCGCGTCGCATCCGCTCCTCGAACCCGGCCATCTTCCGGTAGATCGGCGGCGTCAGGACGCCGGCGACTCCCACGAGGATCGCGATCGCCCCGATCGGGAACAACAGCGGTTCGACGTCGAGACAGGAGTTCAGAGACGTGATCTGGACGTAGTAGCCCTCGCCTTCGTACTCGACGACCGCTCCCTCGAGCAGCGCCGCCCGGTTCGCGAGATCTCCCTCAACTGTTCCCTCCCTGAGCGGGCTGTCGATCGCTTCCTCGAGGGCTCGTCGCTCGGCCGCCGAGAGTTCTGAAGCCGAGACTGTCTCGACGGTTGCCGGGACGCCGTCGTACTCGTCGACCGGCGTCGCCGTGATACTGGGGTCCCCACAGAGGCCGACGCCGTCCTGAATCACGACGTAGCCGCCGACGATCCCGAGTGGGAGTCCCGCGGCGATCAACAGGACGCCGAGAAACGGCGCGGCATACGTCAACAGCAGGGACTCCGATCCCGTGGTCGGCTCGAGCGGTCCCGTCTCGTCGGTGGCGGGCGGCTCGGTCGCGTCGGGAACGGAGTCATCACCGGGACTCATTCGTTTCCGTCCTCCCCCGTAGCCGGACGGCGCTGGCGGCCGCCCAGAGACGCGATCGTCCCGGCCAGCCCCAGCCCGTAGATCCAGTGTGCGAGCGTGACGAAGAGTAGGTACGTGACCAGCTCGATCCCGGTCTGGCCGGTGTAAAACCCGATCGCAAAGCCGGAGGCGATAACCGTCGCGTACCACAGCCCGGTGACGAGGGTGAGCTCGCCCGGCAGGTACTCGCCCAGCGAGAGGAACAGCAGGGGCCAGACCGCCGTGCCGGCGATCAGGAACAGGCCGTAGCCGAGCGCCAGGTTCGACGGCAACCCGACGAGCGTCGCGAGGGTCGCGATCGACTCGAGGTCGAAGACACCCAGTACGACCGCCGCGAGAAGCGCGCCCGACATGAGCAGCGTGCCGATGAAACCGCCGGCCGCACCCACGCCGGCGTCGTTCGCGACGGTCCGTGCGACCGGCTTGATCCGACCGTAGATCGACAGCGGGCGATCGCCCTGTGCGGGCACGTACGACGGGCGGACCGTCTCGGGTTTACTCGGCGGCACCCCGTGCTCTCGCTCGAGGCGATCCTCGAACCACTGCCACTCGGGCGTGAACTGTTCGGTCGCTTTCAGCTCCCACGGGTCGGCGGTCTCGATCGGCGTCCCCTGGAAGTACGACCAGAGCATGTTGTACAGCCACATGAGGACGCTAATCCCGATGATGAACGCGCCGACGGTCGCGACGATCTGCAGGCCCGAGAAGCCGGCGGGGTAGGTCGCGTACCGTCGGGGCAGCTCGAGGAAGCCGAGCGCCATCAGCGTCATGAACGTGAGCGCGGAGCCGGCGACCAACAGGACCGACTGGAAGATCGCGAGCCGGCGGTCGTACATGCGGCCGGTGAGTAGCGGATACCAGTAGTAGCTCGCAGCGAACATCATCAGGGGGATGATCCCCATCAGAATGAGATGGAAGTGACCGACGACGTAGTAGGTCCCGTGGTACATGACGTCGACCGGGATGACCGCGAGGAAGATACCGGTGACGCCGCCGACGATGAACAGGCCGATCGAGCCGACACAGAGGATCGTCGGCGCGGCCAACCGAACGTCGCCGTTCCACATGGTCGTGATCCAGTTGAATACCTTGATCGCGCTGGGGACGGCGATGGCGATCGACGTGGCCATGAAACTCGCACGGACGCGGGGATCGACGCCGGTCACGAACATGTGATGCGCCCAGACGCTGAACGAGAGGACGCCGATGGCGATCGTCGAATAGACGATGAACTTGAATCCGAACAGCTTGCGGCCGACGAACTTCGGCAAAATGAGGCTCATCAGTCCGGTTGCCGGCAGGAAGATGATATAGACCTCCGGATGGCCCCAGAACCACAGCAGGTGCTGCCAGAGAATGGGGCCGCCGCCCTCGACCGCGAAGAAGGTCGTCCCGAAGTTCCGGTCGAACAGCAACATGAGCAAGGCAGTGCCGAGCAGCGGGAACGCGAAGATCACGATCGCGCTCGTGATGAGCATGTTCCACGAGAAGATGTCGAGGTTCGCCCAGCCGATCGACTCGTCGCGCTCGTAGACGATCGTCGTGATGAAATTGAGCGCGCCGATCGTGGTAGCGATGCCACTCAAGTGGAGCCCAAGTAAGAGGAAATTCGTCTGCGGATTCGGCGCGAGGGATAACGGCGGATACATCGTCCAGCCGATCGCGGGTTCCTGAAACGCCAGCAGAACCGAGATCCAGTCGTTCGGGACCACGACCGCGAGCACCGCTCCCGTCACTTCGGCGACGATCCCCAACCGAGCGAGCAGGAGCGACGGCGGCAACAGCCAGAACCCGATCGCGTTGAGCCGCGGAAACGCCATGTCGTCGGCCCCGATCAACAGCGGCAGGAAGTAGTTCCCGATCCCGAAGAACACCGGCGTGACGAAGAAGATCAGCATCGTCAGACCGTGCATCGTAAACAGTTCGTTGTACGTCTGCTCGGTCCAGAGGTTCGCCTCGGGAGTCAACAGGTGGGTTCGAATCATCATCGCGTCGATCCCGCCCCAGATCGCCGCGACGGTGCCGAAGGCGATGTAAAGTAAACCGATCTCGCGATGGTTCGTCGTCGTGGTCCAGCGAACGGCGGCCGCCTTCGCGTCGCCGAGTTCGAACCGCGGCTCGCGGCCCCCCGCGTAGCCACCGTCCGGCGACGGCTCGGCCCGCAGTCGCTGCGCGACGAGGACGACCAGCAGACAACCGACGACGACGGCCCCGAACAGCGACACCTCGGCGAGCGCACGGTTCATCGTCGTCCGTCACCACCGGTGGTCCGACCGCACCGCTCGTGGCCGTGCATAGCGATGGACTCACCACCGACCCCAATAAATATGGACCGACGATTCCGTGAGTGTCGCCGCCTATGATATGTCTGCGCTCACTATTTGGCTCCTAAACCGTCACGAGATCGTGACAGTTCAGCGAAGCGTGCAGGCCGTATATCACGCCGGTCGTGAAACTCCCGCCAATGGGTAGCCGCCGACACAGGACCGTCGCCCTCGTCCTCGCAGCCCTCTCGGGTCTGCTCACACTGACCGGGACGGCCGTCGCACAGTCGGAAAATCGCGAACTCATCGACGGCCTCGAGTACCAACTGCTCTACGTCGCGCTGCCGCTAACGCTGTTCGTCCTCATGATTCTGGTCTACGCTGCCGTCAAGTTCCACGACAACGACACCCCCCAGCCGACCACCGAAGATCCCGCCCTCGAGATCACGTGGACCGCCGCGACGGCCATCATCTTGCTGTTCGTGGGCCTCTCCGGATATAGCGTCCTCGTCAATCCGTACGTCTCGCCATCGCAGGCGAATGATGTCGATACGAACGGGAGCCAACAGGGAATCGAATCGTTCGACGAACTCCCCGAAACCGACGACGAGGCCGTCCACGTTCGCGGCTACCAATGGGAGTGGCAGGCGACCTATCCCGAGGCGAACGTGACGACCGAAAACGAGATCGTGATACCCGCCGACGAGGACGTGACGTTCTGGCTTACCGCCGACGACGTGATCCACTCGCTGTTCGTGCCTGACTTGGGTGTCAAACAAGACGCGTTTCCCGGCGATTACACCCGCGCTCGAACGATCGTCTCCGAACCCGGCCGGTACGATGCCGTCTGTGCCGAGTTCTGCGGTGCCGGCCACTCCCGGATGAACGCTGAAGTCGTCGTCGTCGAACGCGCAACCTACGACCAGTGGCTCGCAGAGAACGAAGGAACCGTTGCCGAAGCACCGACCCCCGACTGAGCGGCGATCGTTTCGGTCGGCGCTGCCACTATGGCGACTCGAGCATGGAAGAGTTAAACAGGACCAGGACGTAGGGCGACTGCGTGCCTTTAGTCCCCGTCCGAGCAAACCCATCCGGGTGCGATGACAGTACGGCGAACCCGGGCACGCGACAGTCGTCTTTCGGGAACTCCCACGAGTTTCCCGCCCGGCACGAGGGTTAGCCAGCCGACGCGGCATGCCGCCACGGGATGAGGCTGGACGTTAGTGTTCCGGGCGACATTTTCACCCGACCAGAAGCGTTAGCTACTGAATGGCTCGGATTCCTTGAGATAGTTCAGTGGCTCTGAGTTACGACTATCAGGAATCCGACATGAAGCGCTTACTCTGCTAGCGGACGCAGCCATCACGTGCGATCTAAATAGGGCTCGTACCGGCGACACAATTGCGATTCTCACGTCCGCTCCCGAACGTCAACAACCTCGAAACACGATGTACCCTTCACTCGTTGTCCGTCGGTTCCGTCAAAGGGTCACTGTGGAGAACGGACTCGGTTGGATGCCTAACCACCGGGTCTATCTGCTCGCTCTCTCTTGCACGTGTAACAGTCGGTCGAACCGAATCGAAATTATCCCCGATAACGATGTCGCCGCTTCGTTGATCGTACGTAATGATCTCGTGATCGGCGAGCCGCGGCAGATGCTTGTGTATTAGCGATAACGTGACTGCCTCTTTCTCGTCGACAGAGACTGACCCGATCGATACATCCTGCTCCCACGCAGATATCTGGAGAGCTATCTCCTCAACGTTTGCGTGTCCGCTTTCTAGGAAGTAGTACAGGACGTATCGACGACGGGATTCGGAAAGGTGTTCGTAAATAGTGTCGAGATCGGGATTTGCTACCCCCTTGTCCATGGATTCACTCCCAGAGACTACCGGTTAAGCCCCGCTCCAAAAATATTTGGTGACATCAGTAGTGGGACAGGACCAGTGTCCTGAAGCGCCTGATTCCGAAATAGCGTACGCTGTGGTATTATCTACTGCTTGTTAAAATGTAGAAACCCCAGAGAGTACTGCCGGAGCAGTTGCTCTCTGGGGTGAAGTATGAGTGGTGGCGGCGAAACGGGGTTCCCAGAGGGTCGCCCACTCCAGTACTGACCGTAACGCAGGCGAGCTTATCTTCCGTGTTCGGGATGGGTACGGGAGGCACCTCGCCGCTATGGCCGCCGTAATGCCGATCAACGGAATCGAACCGTCGTCAAACCGTAATCGGTGGTG
>NZ_AOID01000055.1 GCF_000337195.1 Natrinema versiforme JCM 10478
AACACGGAAGATAAGCTCGCCTACGTTACGGTCAGTACTGGAGTGGGCGACCCTCTGGGAAATTCGTTTCGCCGCTTCCACTCATACTTATATTCTAGATAGCAACATTGTACGGCGATCCAAGTCGAGTCAAAGGGGAGAGGACCTAGTCCTTTCGTCGAACCGGCGAACAGATTGTGTTCTGACAGTTTTGGCTATGTCACGGTAGTGCCCCGTTGCAAAGCTATTTATTCTTCGTCACAAATACAATAATACCTATTTAATACCCCCTTTATCAATTCAATCTATAAATATATTTTGTATATTTTTGTCTAATCGGTCTCTTGATGATGGGCCTATAATTACCGAGGCCGAGACGACGAGATTGCAATCACATGAGTGATACAACTAACTCCGACTTGTACGACAGCGTTAGAAAAGAAGTCCCCGTCTCATCTAGATGTCACGGACATCCAGTATGAGGTTCCAGACCTCGTTATTTACACCGAGAACCCGCAAGAATTCGCAAAAGATGATAGTCTTCTTGGGAGTCTTGCCAATGCTCTCCGCAAACGAGTAACGATTTGACCGGTTACGGGGAGCCAATCCAGTCCGTCAAAAGCTGAGGCGGTGATCTATAACGTAGTTCCCGATGAGGGAACGTCCAAAACCTCGAGTTCCATCCGATGACTGGGGAGGTGCTAATCGAGGCCGAGAAACCAGGACTTGTAATCGGCCGACGTGGAAGCACAATTCGTGAGATTACACAAGAAGTGGGGTGAATCCGGAAGTCGTTCGAACGCCTCCAATGGAGAGTACTCGTAGTGGGCGAACGGATCACATTTGAGGGCGGGATATTCTTGCTCTTCGACGGCTTTCTTCGCGTGGTGAGCGTAGTTTTCCGGGTCCGTTCACCGATATGCCAACCGTTGGCGTAAACAGGAATTTCATCACGACTTTGCCGCCGAGAAGCTTCCAAACGGGTTCGTCATGGTACTTACCGGCGATGTCCCAGAGGGGATATCGAACGCAGCCGCGACTGCGTTGATCAGTTTTCCGGCTCGCCATGCAAACGGATTGCGGCGAAGTTTCCGACTGATCTGTTTCCGGTTTAGTGGATTTTCGCCGATGAGGTAGTGTTTGTGTGCATCTGCGGTTGCTTCGAGGGCAGCAGTCAAGCCTTCTCCACTCAGTGCTTCACCGACACCTGTAATTCCCTCATCCATTTTCACTTGGACAAAAACCAGTTGCGCCAGTCCGCATCGACAATAAATGTCTCAACTTCAGTTATTCGCATACGAGTAGGCTTGACTGGGAGGTAGAAAGAAGTTATAGGTCTATAACGTTTTTATAGAGAATGTAATCTCGAGATCAACACGTCGAAGATGCTTCCAGCCACTCTTTGGCTGGCATTGTTCGAAATCTGGGCAGCTACAGGTCTCTGCCTTGATGTCGAGTTCGTATGTGTTCCGGCTCTCACTGACGACCTCGTAGGTTGAGCCCACCTTGGCGAACCGGACATCCATCTCCTCGGTTACTGCACGCCGGGATTGCTGATCCTCGATCGGGTCCCCTTCCGCCTCGAGTGGGGTCGGTAGTGCTGGCGTCTTGCATTGGTCCTAGAACTCGTCGCGATGATTTCGGTCCTGGCTACAGTTCCGACAGCGCTAGTAGCGGGTTCGATACTCGTGACCGTCAGTGAGATCGAGGTCAGAGGGTGTTGGCTCCGTGCTTGGGAGCCACTTGTCGATCGCGATGAGTTCGTGTCCGTTTAGTCGAGAGTGTCTCCGGAATAGTGTTGCTTTCGGTCACTGCTACCGCTGTACTCGTGACGCTCGTGGTGCTTTTCTCGGTGGATCTTATGAATACTTAAATTCCATTTATAAAACCATTTACGATCTGAATGGGGCACTATCCAATTTGTTCTCTGCCCGAGCAAGCAGCGACGAAACTTAAGCCCCCTTGAGTGCTACGAACACACATGCCCTACCAGCTACAGTGCGACGGGTGCGACCTCGAGCGCGAGCACGCGGACTGGGCCGACGCGAACGAGGCGGCGAGCGATCATGAGGCCGAATACGCCGACCACTGGGTGAGTATTATCGAACTGCAGGAGGCCTGACGGGTCGCCGGTTCCCGAGACAACCGAAATCTGGGCCGCCGTCTCACCACCGAGCCGCCGAGTTGCTACTGGTCGAGTCCGGTTCCGTTCTCCCGGGCGAGATACGCCGACAAAATAGCGGTGTGGACCGTTCGGCTGTCCGTCTCCTGAATCGTGGCGGCCGCCTGAAAGCGTTCGCGGGCGCGGGTCACCGTCTGTGGCTCGGCGGCGAGGTGGGCGAGGACGAACGAATCGGACGCGACCGCTCGAGCAGCCTCGAAATCCGCCTCGTCGTAGAGATCGGCGAAGTCGGCGACGACGTCCGAGACGAGCCGGTCGGTCGCGTCGGCACCGGGATCGCCCGCCGGGACCGCGTCGGTGCCGTCGAAGTAGTTGTCGTAGTCGACGACGCCGGCTTCCTCGTAGAGGTGCGACTCGAGCGCGTCGAAGACCGGCTCGGAGATGTATACGCCGAACAGCTTGTATCGATCGTCAGTCGTCATTATCGGATACCTGCGTCTTTCGCGACCAACGCCCTCGAGTACAATAAAGCCGAACGACATCGACCGCTCGAGTCGCGGGTTCAGCCACGATCGAACTCGGCCTCGAGGCCGGGAGATCGACGGCGATGACCGGCAACCCTCGGGACCGCTCAGGCGTCGGCTTGCTCGATCCAGCGCTCCGCACGGGTCTCGGTGACGCCGGCGGCCTCGGCGACTGTCTCGGAGTCCGCTCGGGCGAGGTCCTCGAGCGAGGTAATGCCTGCGTCCGCGAGGCGTTCGCGGTCGGTTGCATCGAGCCCGACGACGCGTTCGAGTCGGCCGCCGACCGCGCGCTTACCGACTGTCGCCATCGCGGCGGCGACTTCGATAGGCGTGCTGGCGGCCGTCTCGAGAAGCGACAGTTGCTGGCGCTGCAGCGCGACCTGTCCGGAGAGGGTCCGGCGGGCGATCTCCCGTTGGAACTCGAGCCCGCGCTCGAGAGCGTTCCTCCCCGGTTTGAGCGCCGCTCGCTGGACGGCGACGGCGGCCGAAAGCGGCCCGGATGCTCGATTCCGATCGTCGTCGGTCGACATCGCTTCGGCCGCCGCGGCTTCGGACCCCGGCTCGATGCTCTCGAGGGCCGTTCGATCTCGCTCACCGGCCGTCTCGGCGGGCCGACGGTCGATGCCGCCGGTTTCGTCGGTCACGATCCGGCGGTCGACCGCGTCGACGCCCCGTTCGGGATCGGTCGGCTCCCCTTCGATCGCGTCGGGTTCGATGCCAACGCTGGGGTCGCGACCCGCGTCTGCGACCGATTCGAGATCGGGACCGGTCGCTAGCTTGGCGGCCAGGTCCATCTCCGCGGTCCCACTCGAGTCCGTACCACGCTCGCGTTCGTCGGCGTCGTCGCTGTCGACGACCGACTCGAGGTCAGGGCCGCGGTCCAGTCGGTCGGCCACGTCGCTCGTGTCGGCACCCGCTTCCGGCTCGTCGGTGTCCGTTTCAGCGCCGCTGGCATCGCTGACTGACTCGATGTCGACCCCGGTGTCCAGTTCGGCCGCCAGATCGGTATCCGCGGTCGGACTCCGTTCGTCAGCCTCGTCCAAGCCATCGCTAACGTCCTCGAGCGACCCGCTGTCGACGCCGCCGGTGACCGCCCCGGAGAGGTTCGGTTCCGAGTCCGATCGTTCGTCGTCGCTCGCGGCTTCGTCGTCCGGCTCGTTTTCCGTCGACGGTTCCCCGTCGGTCACACCGCGTACGTCGGCCATATCGACCGCCGAGACCTCCTCGTCGGACACCCCCTGTGCCCCCTGATCGGGAGTTTCCGCTGTCGAATCGTCTGCCGTCGGTGTCGCCGGTGTCTCGTCGCTCCGGGACGAGTCCTCGAGGTCGGCGTCGTCGACCGACTCGTCGGTCCGATCGGTCCCCTCAACCGCGGTCGGCCCCGCAGTGTCGGTCGCCCCCGCCGCGTCCGGCGCGTCCGTGGACGCGGTTTCGTCGATCACGGCGGTCTCCTCGAGTCCGTCTCGCGAGTCGGTGTCGACCGCCTCGTCGGCCGCGCTCGAGGCCTCGAGCGACGCTCGCTCGTCGGTTCGAAGCGGGTCGGCATCGACCCCTGACTCATCGGCATGGGTGCCTGCCTCATCCTCCGTAGTGTCCGCCGCAGGATGCGTCCCGTCGGCTCTCACTGGCCCGTCAGCGCCGTTCGGCTCCGCCGTCTGCTCCGTCGGTTCAGTTCGGTCCGCTTCACCCGCTGGCCCCGCACGTTCGACCTCGGCAATCCCCTCGTCGCGGACCCGATCTCGATCGGCGGCGCTATCTCGCTCGAGTCCGTCGGAATCGGCGGCTCCGCCCTCGGTCTCGAGGACCGGCTCGTCCGCCTCGGGACTGTGAGCCGGCTCGTCGGTCCCGGCTTGCGTGTCCGGTGCTTCGGGGTCCGACTCGAGTCGAATCACGTCGTCGCCGACGGTTTCGATCGCGTCCTCGTGGATCATCACCGTATCCTCGTGTGCCCGTTCCCAGCCGAGGGCTGCCCTGATCGAATCCATCACGCCCGGGTTCGGTTCGACGACGGCGGTGTCCCCTTCGACCGCCGCGACGGTCCCGATCACCTCGCCGTTCGCGCTCTCGACCGTTTTTCCGACGGCGGACTCGGAAAGCCGTGTACTCATGTCCGTGGGTGGGCCGTTCCGGGACAAGCCAGTACTGCCTGCACCCGCGCGTCGACCGCGACGGGTGACACGACGACTCGAGTGGGACACGCCGTTGCTGGCCCGCCCCGGGACACATTGACGTGGAATAATACGTGACCGAGTCACTCGCATACTGCCGCTAACGCCGTCGATAGCGGGTTATCGACCATGACGTATCGCTGAGGTATAAAGCGTTTTAGCGCTGAGGCGTGAAGACTCGAGCGTGGCTTCTCGAGTGCCGAATCCGTTCCGTTGGCTCCTGCTGTCGATCGGCTATCTGCTCGCGCGGGCCGGGATCGTCGATGGCCGCCGCGTCGAGCGGACGACCGATCTGGCGTGGCCGCGGATCGTCACGGGAGTCGCCCGGATGTCGAAGTCCGCGGCGGACGTGGCGATGGTCGGGATCGCCCTCGGCCCGGCAGCGATCGCTGGCGTCGGCTTCGCGACCCCCTTCTGGGCGCTCACCTTCGGGGTCGGCGGTGGGATCGCCGGCGCGACGATCAGTCTGGTCTCCCAACGCTACAGCGCGCAGGCAACCGAAGAGCTATCGCTTGCGGTGACGACGAGCGCGCTCGTCGTCGTCGCGATTACGGTCCCGCTCGCGGCCCTCTACTGGACCGTTCCGGAACGGCTGATCTCGCTCGTCGGCGACGACGCTGCATCGCTGTCCTACGGCGCGGACTACCTCCGGGTCGTCGCCCTCGGGGTCCCCTTTGCGGGCCTGAATCTGATCGGGAGCCGAACCCTCGTCGGGGCAGACGACGCGTGGACGCCCATGACCCTCCGAGCGGGCGGTGCCATCGTCAACGTCGCCGTCAACGCCGTCCTGTTGTTCGTCCTCGAGATGGGCGTCGTGGGCGCGGCGATCGGGACGGTGCTGGCGAACGTCCTCGTGCTGGCGGCGTTCATCACCGGCTTTACCCTCGGACGACTCCCGCTGATCGGCGAGTTCCCCGTGACGATCAGCCTCTCGCGGCCGTACACGACTCTCGCGGACGTCCGCGACGTGATCGATATCGGCGCGCCGCTGCTGTTTACGAACGTCGCCCGGCGGGCCGCACAGTTCCCGATGCTCGCCATCGTCGCGCTGTTCGGGCCGAACGTGGTCGCGGCCTACGTCATCGCCCGCCGGGTTCGGGACCTGATGGACACGCCCGGCTGGGGCTTCTCGCTCGCCTCGAGTAGTCTGGTCGGACAGGAACTCGGCACCGGCGACGAGGGCAACGCCGATATTTACGGCCACGAGGTGCTCTGGTTCGGCGTCGCCGTCTACCTCTTCAGCGCGACCCTCGTGCTCGTCTTTGCCGAGCAGGTGGGTCGGCTCTTCGTCGACGATCCGTCGATCCTGCCGCTCGTGACCACTTTCATCGTCGTCGCCTGCGTGAGCGTCATCTTCCGCGGCGTCAGCGGCGGCGCGACCGGCCCGCTCCGCGCGAGCGGTGACACTCGGTGGCCGTTCTACGGCCAGCTACTCGGGCTGTACGTGTTCGCGCTCCCCGTCGCCGCCTTCGGTGCCGTCTCGGTCCCGATTCCGGTCCTCGAGCTAATCCCCCCGCTCGGAATCGGGGCGCTCTACGCGGCGCTGGTCTTGGAGACGCTCGTCCCCGCCGTCGTCACGTACTACCGGTTCGCCGCGGGCCACTGGAAGGTCATCAGTCGCGGCTACCGTCCCGAAACGTCGCCGAGCGACTGAGTCCCGCTCCGCCACCAACTCGCCCCGCGACGCCCGGCTTTCCAGCGCCGGTTCAGGGCGTCAGGACCGGTCGAATACAGCCGTCCTCCTTGTGCTTGAACATATCGTAGGCCGCCGGCCCCTCCTCGAGCGACCGCTCGTGGGTCGCCAGATACGACGGGTCCAGGTCTCCCTCCGCGGCGTACTCGAGCAGTTCCGGAACGTACCGTTGCCCGTACTGTTGGGCGGTGCGGACGGTGAGACCCTTGTTCATCACCACGCCCATCGGGAACTTGTCGAGGAGGCCGTAGACGCCGAGGATCGAGAGGGTGCCGCCCTTCTTACAGGCGCGGATCGCCTGCCGGAGCGCGGTCCCGCGGTCGGTGTGGAGGCGCAGGGACTGCTTCGCGCGATCGTAGGCGTATTCGATCCCGGTTCCGTGGGCTTCCATCCCGACGGCGTCGATGCAGGCGTCGGGGCCGCGGCCGCCCGTCATCTCTTTGAGCGTGTCGACGACGCTGTCGACCGCGGTGTAGTCGATCGTCTCGGACCCCGCCTCGTTTCTGGCCGCTCGCAGGCGCTCGGGGAACCGATCGATACCGATGACGCGCTCGGCACCCATGAGGGCGGCGCTGTGCTGTGCCATGAGGCCGACTCCGCCACAGCCCCAGACGGCGACGGTATCGCCGTCTCGAATGTCACAGAAGTCCGCGCCCATGTAGCCGGTCGCCCACGCGTCGGACGCGAACAGCGCCTGCTCGGCCTCGAGTTCGTCGGGGACGTGAAAGCAGTTCTCGTCGGCGTGGGGAACCCGGACGTACTCCGCGTGGGAACCGGCGTAGCCGCCGAAGGCGTGCGTATAGCCGTAGATGCCGGCCGTCGTATCGCCGAGGATCGGTTCCTGCAGTTCCGCGTTCGGGTTCGTGTTGTCACAGAGCGACCACAGGTCGTCCCGACAGTAGCCACAGCTTCCGCAGCCGATAAAGGAGGGGACGACCACCCGATCGCCCGCCGAGACGTCCTCGACCTTGCGGCCGGTTTCGACGACCTCCCCCATGAACTCGTGGCCGATCACGTCCCCCTCGCGCATCGTCGGGAGGTAGCCGTCGATGAAGTGCAGATCCGAACCACACGGCGTGGTCATGGTCACTCGGAGGACGACGTCGCGCGGGTTGACGATCTCCGGATCCGGAACCGACCGGACCCGCAGGTCGTTGACGTCGTGCCAGCAGAGTGCCCTCACGCGCTCTCACCGGTCATAGCAGATCACCGCTCCCGCGCGCGGACGGATTGTGCTCGAGCGACGGGATCTCGCCCGTCTCGACGAGGCTCTTGAATCGGCGGAGCGCCTTCTTCGCGACCGTTTCGGGGACGATACCGAGCCGCTGAAACGCGGCGGCACCCAGACTCCCGGCCGGCGGATCGAACTGCAATCGGAGCGTGACGACCGTGCCCCGGTCACCCGCCGCCGACCGGAAGCGCACTTCGCCCTCGTGGGGGATCGTCGTCCCCTCGAGCGATTCCCAGCGCAGGGACTCGCCGGGTTCGTCGGCCGTGATCTCCGTCTCCCACGTCAGGTTCGGTCCGCGGGGCGTTTCCAGTTCCCAGTGAAGTCGGTCCTCGCCGGCTCCGGTTATCTCGGCGAAGGGACCCATAATCCGTGTCAACTGCTCGGGGTCGTGCCAGTACTCCGAGAGTTCATCGGCGGGTGCGCCGACCGTTATCGATCGCTCCACGGTCGGCATCCCCTCGGGGACGCCAGCCCCGACACCGTCGCGGTCGCGAATCGCCGAGGCGAGCGTCCGGACCGGGCGATCAGACCCACTGACTCCACGAGCGACCAGCCAGCCGCCGCCGCCGGCCAGTACCGTCCCGCTGAGCGACCGTCGCCTGAGCCCGGCAGCGAGGAGGAGTCCGCCGGCGGCCATGGTGGCCAGCCGCTTCCCTCGGCTATCGCCCCCGTCCGCCGCCGAGTAACTCTGCACGATCGCTCCCGATCGAAGCGTTTCCGGAATCGCCGTCGACAGTGCGCTACTCATGTTCGACCACGTGACTCCCGACTCGAGCGGGCCTGCGGTCGTCTCTGTGCCGGTTCCGGTTCGACAATCGCGTCAGCCACGGTTTCCTCGAGCATCTCGATGTCATCGAGTAACAGTTCACACGACAAACAGGACGAGGGCGATATTGTAGCTTTCAACTGCAAATGCAACGCCGGCCCACCGCTCGTCTCGGCAAGGGTCGGCCGCGTCGCGCGCTGCTTGCCGGAATAGGCCGCCGTTTCGGTATCGCTACCGCTGCTCGAGCGACGCGTATCACTTCTGACGATCCGTCCGGATCGGATCGAATACTCACGGCGTACTCTCGAATCCGATAGTAATTTTGTTATATGATATATGCCGTAACTGGAATCACAGTCCGGGCAGATTGAGATGTCGGGATATACCCATTGAACGCCGGATTCAGGCGATTTCCGGACTTTTGACCAGAGCTTCGAACCCCCTACCAACCGGCAGTCAGCTCCACTTCATCTGTCGCAAACGCCCTTCTGATGTCTATCTGATCGGGTAGGAGCGATCCGAGATAGACGCCGAAATCGGATCTATATACTCGAGTATACCTCTATGAAAGTAGTTACATCTACGGTACTCTCTGATTTCGTTCATGCTTAGCCAATAACCGGGCAGTGGGACGTATAGGCGGCCGATCGGGAACGGAACGCAAGCCGAAAGCGCACAACCGCGGTCGAATCGAAGATCCGACGGCGCTCGCGGTTAGATCTCTTCGACGTACGCGTACGATTCGGACAGCGCCTCGGCGTCTTCGCGCAGCAGGGCAACGACGAGGCAGTCGACGTACTCCTCGAAGTACTCGACGAGGTCCGCGATCCGGTTCGAGTCGATCGCCTCGAGGGAGTCCAAAAGCATGAACGGGACGACCTCGTAGACGTCGTGGACGAGATAGCCCGCGAGCGCGAAGACCAGTCCGGTGACCTCGCGTTCGCTCTCCGAGAGGTGGTCGACGGTGTCCTCGTAGGTCCGGCCGTCCTCGGTCGTCCGGACGATGTGGAGGTCGAACGCGGTTCGCGAGACCTTCCGCCGGCCCTCTCGGACCGTCTTCTCGCGCCGTTCGATCCAGATGCGGTCGATGTTCCGGTACTCGAGGATCGAGAGGATCGACTCCATGTGGTCGTTGAACGCGTCGACGGCGTTGGCTTCGATCCGATCGACGCGAGTCCGGAGATCGGTCAGTTCGTCCTCGATGGTCTCGCGGCGGTCCTCGACCTCGCTGCGTTCCTCGATCTTCGCCTCGATCTCGTCGATCCGGTCTTGGACCTCGTCGCGTTCCTCCTCGAGGTCCTCGAGGTCGAGTTCGAGCCGGTTCAGGTCGCGGTGGGCCTCGATGACGTCTCCGTATTCGGCGTCCTCGAACGTCTCAGCATCCGATTCGAGTTCGTCGACGCGTTTTTGCTGGTCCTCGAGGTCGGCCTCGAGTTCCTCGATGCGCTGTTCGCGGCGCTCGAGTTCGTCCGCGATCGCCTCGAGTCGCGTCTCGATCCGGCTGCGTTTTTGCGTTTGCTGGCGGAGTTCCTTGCGTCGGGTGGAGAGGTCGTCGATCTGTTCCTGCAGATCGCTTCGCTCGTCGAGTTTCTCCTGGCGGAGCGAGCGCAGTCGATCGAGCGTCGATTCGATCCGTTCGCGGTCGACCTGCGAGCCGCACGTCCAACAGATGACGTCGCTCGAGTCGCCGAGGAGTTGCTCGGTGATGTCGCCGTCACCGTCGCCGTCGTCGCTTTGTTCGGCCGACTCCTCGAGATCGAACTCGAAGCCGTCGTCCTCGAGTCGCTCCTCGTTGAATCGGATCACGCTCTGGAGTTCGCTGACGGTCGTATCGAGGGATCGCTTTCGGGAGCGAAGCTCCTGGACTCGCCCCTCGAGTCGCTCCGGCGACTCTTGGGTGTCGTCGACCTCCTCGAGGTCCGTCTCGAGTTCGTCGCGTTCCCGCTCGAGTTCCGCGTAGCTCTCCCGTTCGGTCTCGAGATCGTACTCGATGGACTCGAGTTCGGTTCGTGCCTCCTGGAGATCGGCGAAGGCCGACTCGATCTCCTCTTTCCGTTCGCGACTCGCTTCGACGTCGAGATCGAACTCGTCGAGTTCCGCCTCGAGTTCGTCGATCCGTTCGGTCGTGGTCTCGATCTCGTCTTCGAGTGCGACCCGGTCCTCCTCGAGGTCGGGGAGTTCAGCGTCGAGTCGCGAGAGCTCCTCGAGACGCTGATCCAAGTCGCGCTTTTCGGTCTCGAGCCTGTTGATTTCGGCCTCGATCTCGTCCGTATCGATCGGTCGCATGATGAGTTCGCGGAGGTCGTCGCCGGCTCTGACGGCTCGGCGCGCCTCGTTGGACTCGAGCAGGAACGCAAAGAGGTCCGCGAGTTCCGGATCGTCGAGGTAGGGGTCGCCGTCGAAGACGACCTCGCCGTTGCGCCGCTCGAGATAGCGCGTGTACTGTTCGTCGTCGAAAGACAGTTCGACGCTGCCGGCGTCCGCGTCGCCTTTCAGCGAGGAGCGCCGGCTGCCAAGCGCCGCCATGATCGTCTGGAGGAACGATGTCCGGTTCGTCGCGTTCCGGCCGGTCAGGACGTTGACGCCGGGTTCGAGTGTGACCTCGGTACTGTCGATCCCGCCGATATTCTCCGCCGCGACGGTAATCGCCGATGACACTGACTCCGGAGATGACATACGGGTCGTTTCTCGCCGCTGAATATAAATGCTATTTGGTTACGGCTGTTTTCGGACCGCCGATCAGGCGGGCTCCGTCTCGTCGCAGTCACAGCCACCCTGATCGAGCAGGTCGGCGATGGGGTAGTCGGCCCCGCACTGGCCGCAGATGGCGCGGACATCGACGAACACCTCGTAGTCCTTGTCCGTGAGCTCTCCGGCATTGCGTAACTCGTCGAGCGTGGACTCGGTGATGACCTGCGTGCGGCCCGCGAGTCGCTGGACGGTTTCTTTCTTCCGTTCGATGCGATCCTCGCTGTCCTCCTCGGGAAGCGAGGCGTCGCGAACGTTCGTGAGATACGTGTAAATCGTCTGGTGGGTGACGAAGTCCGATCGAACGTCGTCGATGTCGACCCCCGATCGCTCGAGTTCGCGGCGTTTGCGAACCGCGTCGGATCGAGACACGTCGTCGTCGGTCAGTGTTCGGTAGAGGGAGTCGATATCGGTATCGAGCACGGACGCGCCCGCTTCGCGCACGGCCGCACGGAGCACGGCCTGATTGAACTCGGTCGCGAGGTCGCGCAGACTCGTTCGCTCCGTCCCATCGCCGATCCACTCGGCCTCCAGGCGCTCTCCCCACTCCTCGAGCCCGTACTGGTCCATCACTCGCTCGACTTTCGTTCGTCGCCCGCCACTCGAGTCGTCTGCCATACCGGATGTCACTGAGGCCTATCGTACAAGTGTTGTGGTTGAGTGTCGCTCAACGACCGGCCGTCGGTATCGGGAACGGGGCGATTCCTCGACGCTCCCTCCGAAAGACATCAGTGTTATATCATTAATCGCGACGATCCCCCTGTCGCTCCGAATCGTATTATCAGTCCGTCGCTCGGCCTGTACGCGGCGGTAAGACTGTTCGGGAGTGGCGAATAGACTGCCGAGCGAGACGACGTGTCAGATGACACCGAACGGTAGGGTCATGTTTTACTCGAGGGAATGATGAGAGCGGTTCCCGATACGAACCAATAGGTGGACGGGACCGGTCTCTTCGGAGCGTGACTCAATGGCAAAATAATGATGAAAGTAAGCAGTTACAAAGATATGGCTGTAAATAGCCGGCTCGCGACGCCGAATGACCGACCCGTTCGCCGCCTGGGGTGGGAAACACGGGTCACTTTCCGTGGACACAGGGGAAGAGTGGGGTCGCTTCGAGCGAAACTGAGCGATAGAACGGGGCCAAACGACGACGAGCGAATCGCCCCCAAGAGAGGTTCCGCGTTCACGGCTGGCGAACTAAGCGACGAACGCGTTCGCACAGGAGCGTCTATCCGATTGAATGCGGATTCGGATACAACCGGACAGTGGCGTCGGTACCGGCGGTAATCTACGGCCGATCGTTCGGCCGCCGTGATCGTCGATCGGCATCGATCGTTTCCCAATACATAACGGCTGTTCGACGGGAACACTCGAGTCACACCGTCGGCCACGAACGGATTTCCCGGCTCTCGACCCCGGTTCGCGGACCGTTAGCGGCGGTATTGGGGGAGAAGATTTAACATGGCCTCCGCCGAAGAGCGAACGATGACCGAGCCCCAGCAGCCAGTCGTACAACCGTCCCGCTGTCCCGATTGCGATGGCGATCTCACGTTCGGCGGCAAATCGTGGCAGTGCATCGACTGCGGCCACATCCCGCGCCACGCCGCGGACTGATCGGAATGCAGTGGCGCGACCGCGTTCGATCGTCGTGATCGCGGGTCGTTCCCGCAGTAACGGATTGCCGGGTGATTTCTCGGTAGTCAGCGGTCCCCTGCGCGTCGA